>CBIHRJ010000025.1:0-68197 GCA_966212445.1 uncultured Noviherbaspirillum sp.
GGGTGGGGGTGGGGGGGGGGGGGGCGGGCGGGGGGGCCCGCCGTTTTTGGGGGTGGGGGGCCCCCCCCCCCCAACCCCGCGGTTCCGGGGGGGGGGCCCCCGCCCTACGCATCGTGTCATCGGCAGGAATGCGGCCTACCCCTCCTGCAACAAGCGCAACATGTCCTGCGCCGACATCTTCCCCGCCGCATCGCTGCCTTCCAGCAGACTGTCGGCCAAGTCACGCTTGTGCGTGTGCAGATCGACGATGGTTTTCTCGATCGTGTCGCGCGCGACCAGCCGGTAGATGGTGACCGGCCGTTGCTGACCCATGCGGTGTGCGCGGTCGGACGCCTGGTCTTCGACCGCGGGGTTCCACCACGGATCCATGTGGATCACGTAGTCGGCGGCGGTCAGGTTGAGGCCGGTGCCGCCGGCTTTCAGACTGATCAGGAACAGGTCGCCGTCGCCGGCCTGGAAGGCGTCGACGCGCTTCTTGCGTTCCTGCATCGGTGTTGCGCCGTCGAGGTACTGGTAGCGCACGCCGCGTTGGTCGAGGTAGGCGCGGATCAGGCCGAGGTGGTCGACGAACTGGCTGAACACCAGCGCCTTGTGGCGGTTCTCCAGCAACTCGTCGAGCAGTTCGCCGAAGGCGGCGAGCTTGCTGCTGGACAGGCCGAGTTCGGGCGCGACCAGTTGCGGGTTGCAGCAGGCGCGCCGCAGTTTCATGATTTCGGCGAGGATCTGCAGTGACTTCTGGCCGGCCGGCGCGTCGTTCTGTTCCAGCTTCGCCAGCGCGCTCTGGCGCAGCGCCTGGTACAACGCCGCTTCCTCGGCCGACAGGTCGATTTCGCGCAGGATCTCGGTGCGCGACGGCAGTTCGGCCAGCACGCCGGTCTTGGTGCGACGCAGGATGAAGGGCCGAATCAGGCGGCGCAGCGCAGCGCGCGCCTTGGCATCCTGCTGGCGTTCGATCGGCTGCGCGAAGCGCTGGTTGAACTGTTCCAGCGAACCCAGCAGGCCGGGGTTGATGAAGCGGAACAGGTTCCACAATTCGCCGAGATGGTTTTCCAGCGGCGTGCCGGTGACGACCATGCGGCAATCGGCGTTCAGCGCCATCACTGCCTGCGAACGCTTGGTGGCGGCATTCTTGATTGCCTGCGCTTCGTCGAGCACCACAGTGTGCCATTGCACGCCGGCGAACAGTTCGGCTTCCTGCTGCAGCAGGCCGTAGCTGACGACCACCACGTCGAACGCCTGCAGGCCGGTCAGGCTGCGCTCGCCGGCGCCGAACAGCGTCGCGCGCAGGGTCGGCGCAAAGCGCGTCGCTTCGGCGATCCAGTTGGTGCATACCGAAGTTGGCGCCACCACCAGCGCCGGTCCCTGCGGCGCGCGCAACAGCAGCAGCGCCAGCGTCTGTACCGTCTTGCCGAGCCCCATGTCGTCGGCCAGGCAGGCACCGACGCCCCAATGCGCGAGGCGCGCCAGCCAGTGGAAGCCGGCGTGCTGGTAGTCGCGCAGTTCGGCTTGTAGCGTGCCGGGCAGTTGCGGGTCATAGGCGTCGAGTTCGCGCAGGCGCGCCAGGTGTTCCTTCCACTTCTTGTCGGCCTTGAACGTGCCGGCTTCGCCGGCCAGTTCCTCCAGTGCGAACGAGGCGAGCGGATGCACGCGCACGCCGTCGCCGGCGGGTTGGCCGAAGGTCGCCAGCTCCGATAAGCGGCGGTGAAACTCCTCCGTCAATGCGAGAAAGCGGTTGTCGCCGAGCGGGACGAAGCGGCCGCGGCCTTGCGGCACCCGTTCCAGCAGTTGGCGCAGGTCGAGCACCGTGTCCGCATCGACGCGCAATTCGCCGCCGGCGGCGAACCAGTCGCGTTCGCTCTTGACCGACAGGCGCATGTCGGATGCAGCGCGCACCGCACCGACACGGAATTTCTCGCCTTCGGGCCAGGCGATGACCTTGTCTTCCAGATGCGCTTGCAATTGCAGCAGCAGTTCGAGGCTTTGCTGCGGCTCGGGCAGCAGCCATTCGCCATGCGCGTGTTCGGCTTCCGCGAGGATAGTGCAGGCGTCGATCAGACGCTGCGCCGCCGCGCGTTCGGCGGCGAGGTCGCGGCGCGCCTGCAACGGTTTGCCGCCGACGTCGGCCAGCACGTTTTCCGTGCCCTGGCCGGGCGCGTAGCACGGTCCGCCGCCGGCGAAGGGCTGGACCAGCACCTGCATCCGCAGGCCCGCCTCGAAAGGCAGCAGGTGCACGTGCGGGCGGCTGTCGGCCGGCACCTGTTCGGCTTGCGTGCTCGCTCCGCCGATCTCGGACTGTACGGTGATCAGCGATGACACCGCGCCGATGGCCTGCAGCACTTCCTGTTTGCCCTGCGGCGGCACTGTCAGGCCGTTGCCGACGACGGCGGCGATGCGGCGGTGCTCGGGATTGATGCGCAGCACCCGCAGCCGCGTTGGCGTCTCCTGCGACACCACTACGTCGCGGCCATCGGGTTCCACCGGCGGCTGCAGCGAGAGCAGCACTTCGCCCGCCTTTTCCGTCACCAGCAATTGCGGCGCGCTGGCCAGCACGTCGATTTTCACGTCCGGCTGGTCATGGCGGAACACCAGCGGATGGCCGACCAGCGCCGTCAGTGCCTTCTCGCTATCGATTTCGTAGCGCACACCGTCGTAGTACGAAAGGACCCGGATCGCCGCGCACACGCGCATGTCCTGTTCGGTGACACAGACCGGCCGGTCCGCGCCGTGCAGGCGCTTGAGCGCCACCGGCCGGCCCTTGGTCCAGTTGCCGCGCGCATCGCGTTTTTGCTCGCGCGGCTCGACCGTGATGAAGCCGTAGCGCGGCTCGACCTGCACCAGCCAGATCAGGCGGGCTTCGCTTTCGGCTTTCTTTTCCGCCGGCGCTGCCGCTGCCTGCAGGCTGACCAGCGCCGACAACTGCCGGCGCCATGTCTCCTGGCGCTCGAACCAGTCGGCCAGATCGGAAAAACCGTGCCGCGCGCGCAGTGTCGCAGCGCGCGCCGCCTGTTCCGCGTCGCCGAGGCGCCCCAGCACGCCGGCGGCTTGCGCGGCGATGAAATGCAGGCCGGCGGCTTCCGTCTGCGCCGCCACATCGGCCAGCGCGCGCCGCGCAAAGTCGGGCTGCGGCTGTCCCAGCCAGTACAGCAACAATGCGTGGAACAATTGCGCCAGCGGCCACTTGCCGATCGGCAGTTCGCATGCTGCGTCGGGCGGCAGCACGCCGGACTGCACGCGGTGGAGCACGTCCAGCGCTGCCAGCATGTGGTAGTCGATGCGGCTGGCATTGCGCAGTGCCAGTCCGAGCCAGGTTTCCGCCTGCTTGCGCTGCTTCGGGTCGGACGAGCGCATCATCGCCAGCAGGTAGAGGACTCCCGGCAGGCCGCCCACTGTCATGTTGCGTTTGCCGGTTTCGCGCCGCACGGCCTTGATGCCGGACTCGAATAGCGGGAGCGCGGCGGCATTGTCGCCGCGTAGTTGCAGCACCGACGCACCTACCATTTGCGCAAAACCGTGCGGCGATCCGGCGACCAGTTTTTCCGCCTCGTCCAGTCGTCCGCAGGCCAGCCAGTGTTCCGCTAGCACGCGGACGAGCATGCTTTCCCGGTCGTGCGGCGGGTGCTGTGCCAACCACTGGTGCAAGGACGCGGCGCTCGCCGGGTCTTCCAGCGTGTGGTACAGCAGATGCACCATCGCCTCGTCCTGCAGCGTCGGATGCAGGCGCGCGTACAGGTCGGGCGAGAACGGCTTGCCGCAGGCTTCGACGAAGGGCGTGGATCGGGTCGGGTCGGAAAACATCTCGCAGGCGTCGAACCAGGGGTAGACCTTGGCCGGCGGCTGGCCGCGCAGCAACGCCATGCGCAGGCGCGCGACGCCGTTACGGAAATTGCGGACCGCCGGCACCTTGGCCCATGGGTTGGCAGCGGGCTGGTCCGATTCGATCACCTGGCAAAACGATTCGAACACGCCCATGTCGAAGCCGGCGCGCAACACCTCGTCGACGATGGCCGGCGCGCAGTACGCGCCGGTGCCGGTGGCGTCTTCGAGCAGGCCGCGGGTGCGCAGATGCGATACCGTATCGGCCAGCGACGCGGCGTTGAAGGCGCGCCCCTCATTGTCGATATGGGCTTCGCGCACATAGGTGAGCAGCCTTGTCTTGCCGAGCGGCTCGCCGTAGAGGGCGAACAGCAGCAGGACTTGTTTTTCAGTGTTGGTGCAGGACAGGAACTGCGCGGCGGGAGTACGGGACGGGGCGGTCATGGTGGGAAAGATTTTCCGGGCGCCGGGAACGGCGGCATTGCAAAGGCTGCATTATTGCCGTTTTGGGTGGGTGATGAAACCCGTATCGGTAATTAGAGCGATTTGCCTGTCCGTGCAAGGGGGCCATCTCAGGCCTGCGATGCTCGCCGTACCTCACGTACGGCTGCGCTTCTCGGCCCGACCTGACCTCCCTTGCACGAACAATCAAACCGCTCTAGATATCCAGCTCCTTGTAATGCCGGAAGATCCCTTCATTGTTGAACGGCTCGCGCCGCTTCGACTTCAGATAGGCGGCGATCCGCTTGCGCGCAGCGACGCGGCCATGCAGCGCGACCAGGCGCGGAATGCCCGGCTCCAGCCGCTTCATCGTGCGCGGAAACGCATAGCGCAAGCCGTCGATGACCTGGAACATCGACAAGTCCGCGTAGGTCAGCGTGTCGCCGACGAGCCAGGTATCGCCGGCCGGATTGTGTTCCAGCACCGCTTCGAAATAATCGAGAAATTTCGGCAACCGCGCCACGGTGAAATCCTGCGCGCGCCGCAAGGCTTCCGGCTTCTGGTCCTCGTAGTACAAACCGCTGGCGATCGGGTGGTGGGTGTCGTGGACCTCCGCCACCAGGTCGGCAATCGTCAGTTGCAATTGATGCACCCATAGCCGGCCTGCCTCGTCTTCCGGCGTCAATCCGAGGCGCGGCCCGAGAAACAGCAGGATGTTGGCGGTCTGCGCGATCACCTGGTCGCCGGCTTTCAGGAAAGGCGGCGCGAACGGCGGTCGCGCGACGTCCGGGTTTTCCAGCACATCCAGCATCGCCGGCATGCCCATGCCGCGGCTTTCCGGGCGGCGGGTGACGTCGACGTAATCGGCACCCGCTTCCTCCAGCGCGAGGCGGATGAACTCGCCGCGGCCCTGGATGCCGGGCCAGTAATACAGTTCGTAGCGCATGAATATTTCTCCCGAGGCGTTATCGAATGGATAAGGATTTTCGCACGATCGTTCCCTTATTCAATAGACATATAAGCATAGAGGGGAAAAATCCTTGTGCTTTGATGGTGCAATCACTACATTCCGTAAGCTGATAAAGGAATTGGTTCCCGATGAAGCTGTCTTTCAAGAATATCAAGAAAAGTTTTTCCGGCCTGCACGTCATTGAAGATTTCAGCGGCGAGATCGACACTGGCCAACTGGTTGCGCTGGTCGGTCCGTCCGGCTGCGGCAAGTCGACGCTGCTGCACATCGCAGCCGGCCTGGAAAAGCCGAGCGGCGGCAGCATCCTTGGCGACGGCAAGGCGATCACCGGCCCGCATCCGGAACGCACGCTGATGTTCCAGGAAAACGCGCTCTACCCGTGGCTGACGCTGGTGCAGAACGTCGCGCTTGCGCTCGAGTTCCAGAAAGTGGACAAGGCGGAGGCGCGCAAGCGGGCGTTCGACTGGCTGGACAAGGTCAAGCTGAAGGGGTTCGAGGATTACTACCCGCACCAGGTCTCCGGCGGCATGCGCCAGCGCGCGGCACTGGCACGCGCCTTCATCTCGAAGCCGAAGGCGCTGCTGCTCGACGAACCCTTCGGTGCGCTCGATGCGCTCACGCGCATGACGCTGCAGGATGCGCTGCGCGACCTGATCCGCGAAGCGCGCCCGACGGTGCTGCTGGTCACGCACGACGTCGACGAGGCGCTGTTCCTCGCCGACCGCATCCTGGTGTTCAGCGCGCGGCCGGCGACGGTGCTGAAGGAATTCAACCTGGAGCACTACGAAAAGACGCACGACCTGTCGAACTTTGCCGATGTGCGCCGGCAGATTTTGGGATTGCTCGGCATTCATGCCGAACACGAAGAAAGCACATTACTGGAAGGAGCTGGAATATGAAATTGAAGAGCCTACTGATCCCCGCAATGGCTGTATTGGCCGCACTGACGTTCGGCACCCACGCCTATGCCGCCGACAAGTTCAAGGTCGGCTATTTGCGCGTGATGGACGATGCGCAGGCGATCGTCGCCTATGAAGGCGGCTTCTACAAGAAGCAGGGCCTGGATGTGGAACTGGTCGAGTTCAAATCCGGCACCGACCTGATCAAGGCCATCGTCGGCGGCCAGCTCGACACCGGCGTGCTGGGCTTCACCAATGCAGTGGCATGGGCCTCGAAAGGCGCCGACCTGAAAGTGGTGAGCGGTGCGCAGAACGGCTACCACGCGATCGTGGTGCGCGAGGACACCGGCATCAAGAAAGTGGCCGATCTCAAGGGGCACACACTGGCTTCGCAAGCGCAGGGCAGCACCGCCGACACCGTGCTCAAGGGCGTGGTGCTGAAGAACGCCGGCCTGAGCGCGGACGACGTCAACGTGATGGGCGTCAGCCCGCAGGTCGCGGTGCAGTCGCTGGTCGGCAAGCGCGTCGACGCCGCCTTCCTGTTCGAACCGCAAGCCACCATCGCGCAACTGATCGCGCCGGTGAAGCAGATCTACGAGATCGGCGAAGTCTGGCCCTTCCCCTGCATGGTCGTCATCACCTCGGGCGAGACGCTGAAGAACAGGAAGGACGCCGTGTGGAAATCGCTCGATGCGCAGCGCGACGCGATCAACCTGCTGCAGAAGAAGCCCGAAGACGCATCGAAGCTGATCGCCGGCTACTTCATTTCCGAGCCGACGCTCAAGACCATGAAGAAGGGCGAGGTGCAGCGCGAAGAAGTGATCACCTCGGCGATCAAGAACCAGACCTTCAACGCCGCGCTGACCACGAAGGACGAAGCGCGCATGCAGGAGATCGCCGACATCCTGCAGGCACAGGGTTCGCTGAAGACGCGCGACGGCAAGCCGTTTGCAGTGAAGAACATCCTGGATTTGAGCTGGCAGAAAGAGCGGAAGTTGTAAGTTGTTGCGGCGTTGTTTGTTGAAAATGGCCGGGAATGTCCGGCCATTTTTTGTCGCCAGGAACATCCTCCGTCCTGCGAGCCGCGCTCCATAGAGCTCCTTCCCCCTTTGCAGAGGGAAGGCTGGGATGGGGGTAGTGAGGTCGAGCAATCGACTGCGTTGATTCAACCTCACTACCTCCTCCCTCCCCCTTCCCCTGCAAGGGGGAGGGAATTCTACAGTGGCGATTGGAGCACCATCACATAGTCCGGCCATCCAAGAAAACCCGAAACCCACCATGAGCACCAAAACCCGCCTCTCCGGCACCAACCAGAAACTCGCGATGGCCCTCGCCATCCTCCTGATCCTGTTCGGCTGGCAAATTGCCGCCTGGTCGCTGCCCGACTTCCTGATGCCGGACGTGCCCACCGTGCTTGTGCGCCTCGGCCAGGAAGTCCAGTCGGAGCCTTTCCGCGCCGCCCTGTGGGGCAGCCTGGTCCGCCTCGGCGGCGGCTACGGCGCGGCGCTGCTGTTCGGCATAGGCTTCGGGCTGATTGGCGGCGTGCTGTTCTTCTTCCGCGAAGTGCTGAAGTCCGCCATCATCATCCTGCAATCGATCCCGTCGATCGCCTGGGTGCCGCTGTTCCTGATCCTGATGGGCTTCGGCAACCTGCCGATCATCGTGGTGGTGGCGTTGGCCGCGTTCTTCCCGGCCGCGCTGTCAGTGATGAACGCGACCGAGAGCGTGCAGCACGTGCACGTGTCAGCCGCGCGCGTGATGGGCGCGTCGCGCTGGGACCTGCTGCGGCGCGTGTACCTGCCGGCAGTGATGCCGGAACTGATCACCGGCGCCCAACTCGCCTTCGGCAACGCCTGGCGCGCGCTGATCTCGGCCGAGATGTTGATCGGCTTCGGCAAGGGCCTCGGACGCACGCTCGCCTATTCCGGCGAAACCGCCGACATGGTGGGCGTGATGACCAACATCCTGACAATCGCGATCCTGGCGCCGTTGATCGACCAGCTCCTGCTGGAAAACCTCAAGCACCGCGTATTGCGTTACCAGTACGTGTAAGCATGAAAAGCTTCGCCCCGATCGTCCTGCTTGCGCTGTCGCTCACCGCGACGGCAGAGGACGGACTGAACCGGGCGAAGCAGCGCGGGCAACTGGTTGCGGGCGTCCGGTACGTGGTGCCCGAGTACAAGGCCGGCGCCAAGTTCCGCACGCCGGAAGCCATCGACACCGCGCTGGTGGAAGACGTCGCGAAGCGCCTGCAGGTGCCGGCGATGACTGTGCCGGCGCAGGCGCATCTCAAGACCGACGTCGTGCTCGCCGCACTGTCCGCCGGCGACCCGTTGCTGCGCGCCGCCAACGTGATCGCCACCGGCCACGTCGCCGGACCGATGGCGATCATGCGCACCGACACTGACATCAAGCGCTGGGAGCAATTGAAAGGCCGCACCGTCTGCGTCTCCGAAGGCGGTCTGTACGCCGGCACGCTGGCGGCGAAATACGGCGCGATCGAAATGCGTTTTCCGGCGCCGGCCGATGCGCTGCTCGCGCTGCGCACCGGCGGCTGCGACGCCGCCGTGCACGACAGCGCGATGCTGGAAGAAATGCTGAAGCTGCCGGAATGGAAAAAGTTTTCGGCAACATTGCCGGTGCGCGAGCGCACCTCGCTCGCCTTCATCGTGCCCGAGCGCGATGCGCAGACCGCCGCCTTCCTCAGGAAGGTGGCCGCCGATTGGCAGGCGAAGGGCGTCCTGCGCGAGTTGATGACGAAGGCCGTACGCAACATCGCGTTCGAAGTCTATCTCGACCAGAACGTGCCGGATTGCCATTGATTCCGCAAGCGCGGGTCAGCGGGAATGCGTAGGGCGGATCCCACCCGCCATGGCAGCCGGGCCGGCGGGTGGGACCCGCCCTACGGAGCTGTTGCGCGATGGATTAATCGCACGGAGCGTGGAAGGTTTGGCGCGGAACCCCCGTATCACCCCTTGGGCAGGCGCCGGGTGCGACTTACGGATTTTTCTTTCGTGTGCGATAGCGCTTCACGCTGCGCAGCGCCTGCACCAGCCGTGTCGCGATGCGTGAGCTGGCATCGTCGCGGCGCTCCGCTTCCAGCAGCCAGAGTTTCATGCGCAGCAGCCGTGCGCCGAGCGCCGTCTTCGCGATGCGCCGCAGGTGCAGCAGCGCCTGCAGGCGGCTGCGATAGACGTCCACATGCGCGATCTCCCTCGTCTCGCCGAGCAGCCGGTATTTGTATTCGTAGCGGCCCAGCAGCAAATGAAACTCCTTGCCGCCGCGCGCAATGCCTTCGCAGATCGTGCGGTAGTAGCACAGCAGTCCGACGCTGTAGCCGTTATAGGCGGGATCGTGCGCGATCACATGCATGAAGTAGTTGTCGCCGATGCGAAAGCCGATCGCGCCGGCACACACCCGGCCGTCGATGGTCGCCACGCCGACGATACCGCAACGCTGCGCGAAGCGCACGATCCATTGCGTCTCTTCCTCGTTGATGCGCGGCACGATGCTCTTGTCTTCCATGCGCGCCCGGTTCAGTTCCACGATGTCGCGGATCTGGCGTTCGTTCACTTCGTCCGCGATGCGCACCTGATAGCGGTAGGAGGGAAAATCCCGTTGCAGCAGGCTGGCGTAACGCTTCAGATTGCGGCGTGTGTTCTTGCCGAGCCGTGCCTCGTATTCCTCCACTGTCGGAGGCAGGTCGATCACCACATCCTCGGTGCAGGCGACCGCCTGAAACGGGCGATGCAGCCGCCGCAGTTGTTGCATCGGCGCTCGTATTTTGTTGAAGCTCACCACGCGTACTGAAGGAAAGCGCGCGAAGATGTGATCGGTGAAGCGCTGCATTTCGGTGTCGTCGAGCGCGACGAATTCGCTGATCATGCGCACTTCATGCCGGTCGCGTTCATACAGCAAGACCGCCAGCGGAACGCCGTCGCGGCGTGCGACATAGGTGCTCGCGTTGCGCAGCCCCTTGGCCACCTCGAAGTGCGACAGCGAACTCAGCAGGTGCCCATACAGGCGGTCGATCTCCGGCCCGGCAAAGGCCGGCATTTCATTTTCATGCAGTGTGATGGTGACCTTTCCCGTGCTGCGGCTAGCGGTGGATTGTTGCGTCGCGCCGGCCACCGCTTCCATGTTCGTCGCTTTCATCTGCTTCCTTCGCCGGAATGGTTTGCTTGCATGTTCCGGGGAAGCGGCGGCGGGAATATTGAGATAGACCAAGGCGGAGGCCATTACGGCATGCCGAAGGTGCATGCCGGCAATCAGTTTTCCTATAAGCAGCAGGAGTGAACGAAAGGGAGGGGGAAAGCGGGAAGCGAAACAAACTCGCCTGCAGCTCAGACAAATGATGGCGCGTGACCGAACCTACCTCCCAACCCGCTTCGCAATATACGCCAACGCCTCTTCCACCTGATCGATCAAAATCAGGCAAAGATCCCCCTTCTCCAACCCCTCCAGTGCCGCATCGATCGCCACGAACTCGCCACGAATCTCCTTCACCACACTGGTCCGCTTCGCATTCTCCAGGCCCTCGCGCAGCAATCCGATCACCTCGCCGTCGGCACGTCCGCGCTGGCACTGGTCTTCGTACAGCACCACGGTGTCGAAGGCGTCGCCGAGGATCTCGGTCTGGCGGCGGATGTCATTGTCGCGGCGGTCGCCGGCGCCGCTGATGACGACGGTGCGGCGTTTGCCGGGCATGCTGTCGATCGCGGTGACCAGCGCGGCGATCGCGTCCGGGTTGTGGCCGTAGTCGGCGATCAGCGTCGCGCCCTTGTAGGAGAACAGGTTGAAGCGGCCCGGCGCGCTTTTCGCGTCGCTGACGAAGGTCTTGAGTCCGGCATGGATGGTTTCCCAGTCGATGCCTAGGCCCCAGACCGCGCCGATCGCAGCCATCGCGTTTTCCACCTGGAAGCCGATGCTGCCGTTGCGGGTGAGCGGAATGTCGGCCAGCTCGATGCGGTGCTCGTTCTTGCCGACGGCGGCGACGATGGCATTGTCGTCGACGTACACGACGCGCCGTCCCTGCGCGCGGTGGCTGGTCATCACCGGATGGTGCACGTCCTGCGCAAAGAAGGTGACGTCGCCGGGGCAGGAGCCGGCCATGTTGGCGACCATCGGATCGGCCGCGTTGAGCACCGCCGTGCCCTTGGGCGAGACGTTCTGCACGATCACGCGCTTGACTACGGCGAGGTCTTCGACGGTGGTGATGAAGTTCAGACCGAGATGGTCGCCTTCGCCGATGTTGGTAACGACGGCGACGTCGCAGCGGTCGAAGCCGAGGCCTTCGCGCAGCACACCGCCGCGCGCGGTTTCGAACACCGCCGCATCCACGTCCGGATGCAGCAGCACATTGCGCGCGCTGCGCGGTCCGCTGCAGTCGCCGGTGTCGATGCGCTGGCCGTTGACGTACACGCCGTCAGTGCCGGTCATGCCGACCCGGTACTTGTCGGTCGCCAGGATGTGCGCGATCAGCTTGACCGTGGTGGTCTTGCCGTTGGTGCCGGCCACCGCGACCACGGGGATGCGGCCGTCGTCATCGGCGGCGAACATGGTCGACACGATCGCTTCGCCGACCGGGCGGCCCTTGCCGAACGACGGTTGCAGATGCATGCGCAGGCCGGGCGCGGCGTTGACTTCGACGATGCCGCCGCCCTGTTCTTCCAGCGGCTTCAGCACGCTCTCGCACACCACGTCGACGCCGCAGATGTCGAGGCCGACCATCTGCGCCGCTTCGATCGCGCGCGCGGCCATGTCCGGATGCACGTCTTCGGTGACGTCGGTGGCGGTGCCGCCGGTAGACAGGTTGGCGTTGTTGCGCAAGTGGACCAGCGTGCCGATCGGCGGGATGCTGTCGACGGTGTAACCCTGCTTCGCCAGCGTCGCGGTCGCGATGTCATCGACGCGGATCTTGGTCAGCGAAGTTGCGTGGCCGTCGCCGCGGCGCGGGTCGGCATTGACCTGCTCGATCAGTTGCGCGATGGTGTGTTCGCCGTCGCCGATCACTTCCGGCGGCGCCCGGCGCGCGGCGGCGACGAGCTGGTTGCCGACCACCAGCAGCCGGTAGTCGTGGCCGGTGATGTAGCGTTCGACGATCACATCGGCGCGGATCGATGCGGCGACTTCGTACGCCTGCATCACGTCTTCGCGGGTCTGCATGTTGACCGCGACGCCCTTGCCCTGGTTGCCGTCGCGCGGCTTGACCACCACCGGACCGCCGATTTCGCAGGCGGCCTGCCAGGCATCTGCGGCATTGCTCACGGTGCGGCCATGCGGTACCGGCACGCCGGCCGCGTGCAGCAGCGACTTGGTCAGTTCCTTGTCCTGCGCAATCGATTCGGCGATGGCGCTGGTGGCGCCGGTTTCGGCGGCCTGGATGCGGCGCTGGCGGCTGCCCCAGCCGAACTGCACCATGCTGCCTTCGGTCAGGCGCCGGTAGGGGATGCCGCGCGCGACGGCGGCGTCGACGATGGAGCCCGTGCTCGGACCGAGGCGCACGTCTTCATCGAGTTCGCGCAGGCGCGCCAGCGCATCCTGCAGGCCGAACGGCGTATCGTCGAGCGCGCTGCAGCACAGCGCTTCCGCCAGCTCCAGCGCCAGACGGCCGACCACTTCTTCGGTGTATTCGACGACGACCTGGTAGGTGCCCGGGTCCACCGTCTGCACCGTGCGGCTGAACGTCACCGGACAGCCGGCATGTGCCTGCAGGCCATGCGCGGCAGCCTGCAGCACATGCGCCATCGACACCGGGAATTCGGGGCCGGCCGGTTCGAAGAACCTGATCTCCGGGAAGCGGGCACGCAGTTGCGTTTCGAACTGCGGCAGGCCGGCGATGTCGCGCTCGGCGTCGGTGCAGGAGACGATCGCCTCGATCGAGGTATGACGGCTCCACAGATTGGGACCGCGCAGGGCGCGGATACGTGAGATTTTCATTTTTTTTGTTCCTTGTACTCCGTTGCCACCTCCGCAAGGTTCCCTCCCCCTGCAAGGGGGAGGGCTAGGGTGGGGGTAGTGAGGAAGAGCAATCGACGACGTTGATGCAAACTCACTACCCCTATCCCAGCCTTCCCCCTGTAAGGAGGAAGGAGCCCTGCGGCGCGTCATTCATGCTGAAGCGAAGACGCAAGCTGGCGAACGGGATTTTTCTCTAGAAGGGATGGTGACCGCTCAAAGCGCCGAGCCGAACTCGTACGTCTCCACCGCCGCCCGAATCACATCCGCACCGATCCCCAGCGCCCAGCCGGCGCCGACGGCGGCGAGAATGTTCTCCACCACATACGGCCGCGCGTCCAGATCCGCTATCGGCAATGCAGATAGTTCCAGCAGCGCCGCTTCTTCCTTGCCTGTCGCCAGCACCACGAGTCCGTCACGCACGATCACCGCGCGTCCGCCTTCCTTGCGGTACTCGGCAATGGTGTCGATCTCCGGCGAGACGCCGAAGAAGATCACTTCGCCGTCGCACAGCTCGGCCATCTCGGCGACGCGCGCATCGGCCGCGTTCAGTACCGCGACGCCTTCCGGCAGCACGATGTCGACCTGGGTGCGGGCGACCTTGAACATCTGGTCGGCGTCCTCGATGAACAGCTCCGGCAGGCCGACGTCGGCAGCGATGTTGGTGACCACGCCGACCTGGCAGCGGTCGTAGGCGAGGCCTTCGGTGAGGATCGTGCGATAACTGTTTTCGAAGACGGCGGCATCGACCGCGCGGTTCATCAGCACGCGCTGCTGGGCCGCCCAGTTGGCGCAGTCGCGCGTGTCCATCCGGCGCTGGCGCAGGAACTGGCCATCGCTGCAGGCGACCGCGACGTTGGCGCCGTTGAGCTTCATCATGCGTCCGGCCAGGCGCGCGACCATGGTCTTGCCGCGGCTGCCGGTGACGCCGACGATGGGGATGCGGCCGTCGTCTTCGTTCGGGAACAGGTGCTCGACGATGGCGGCGCCGACGTTGCGCGGCTTGCCGGTCGCCGGCTTCAGGTGCATCAGCAGGCCGGGGCCGGCGTTGACTTCGACGATGGCGCCGCCCTGCTCCTGCAGCGGGCGCGAGATGTCTTCCGCCACCAGGTCGACGCCGGCGATATCGAGGCCGACGATGCGCGCGGCCAGCGAGGCGGCGGCGGCAACGCTCGGATGGACTTCGTCGGTGACGTCGAAGGCGACGTTGCCGTGGCGCTGCACCAGCACCGTCCTGCCGGCTTCCGGCACCGAGTCCGGACCGAGGCCCTGGCGTTCCAGCACCAGCAGCACGGTCGGGTCTTCTTCGTAGGTGATCAGGTTGAGCGGGAAGTCCTCGTGCTCGCCGCGGCGCGGGTCGGTGTTGATCTGGCTGTTGATCAGTTGCGTGACGGTCGACACGCCGTCGCCGGTGACGGTCGCCAGTTCACCCTTGGCGGCGGCGACCATCTTGCCGCCGACGATCAGCAGCCGGTGTTCGTTGCCGGGAATGAAACGCTCGACGATGACGTCGGTGCCTTCGGCATCGGCCAGACGGTAGGCGGCTTCGACATCCTCGCGCTTGCGCAGGTCGGTCGACACGCCGCGCCCATGGTTTGCGTCGGACGGCTTGACCACCACCGGCAGGCCGATGTCCTGCGCGGCTTCCCATGCGTCTTCGGGACTGTCGACAACGCGGCCTTCCGGCACCGGCACGCCGCAGGCCTGTAACAGTTGTTTGGTCAAATCCTTTTCGCGGGAAATGCTTTCGCCGATGGCGCTGGTGCGGTCGGTCTCGGCGGTCCAGATACGGCGCGAACGCGCGCCATAGCCGAGCTGCACCAGGTTGCCGTCGTTCAGGCGCAGCGACGGGATGCGGCGCTCGACCGCGGCGTCGACGATGTTGGCGGTGCTCGGTCCGAGGCCGACGTCTTCGGCCAGGTCGGTCAACTGCTTCACCGTGCCTGCCACATCGAACGGACGGTCTTCGATCGCCGCCAGCACCATGTCGCGCGCGGCCGTCAGCGCGGCGCGGCTGACGGCATCGTAGCGGGCGCGCACGGTGAGCTTGTAGACGCCGCGCTTGCCGGTTTCGCGCGCCTTGCCGAAACCGGTCTGCACGCCCGCCAGGTTCTGCAGCTCGATCATCACGTGTTCCATGATGTGCGCGGGCCAGGTGCCTTCACGCAGCCGCTGCAGGAATCCGCCGCGTTCACCGACGCCGCATCGGTGTTCGATCAGCCCCGGCAGCCAGCTGCTCAGACGTTCATAAAATCCGGGGATGGTATTGGAAGGGGAGTCTTCGAGATCGCCAATGTCGACCCAGGCTTCGATCACTGGACGATAGGTCCAGATGTTCGGGCCACGCAGGGATAGCACATTGATAATCTCAATGGAGTGGTTGTTCATTGGGCTGTGGGGGAAGGCAGAACCGATATCGAACGTCGTTGGAGTTGTAGTCAGTAGTTAACGTTGGATCGGCGGATTGGTTTACTGGATGCATAAAAATTGTTGCGCCAGCGAAATTACCAGAAAACGATTTCGTCCGCTCGCTATACTTCATGCTTTCGCGAACCGCGTTGCAGCGTTTTGCATTTGCGCAAACGCAAGTGTGTTCGTGCAAATATTTCCCACAATCTTTTGATGAAAAAAGAATCAACAATTCGAGCTTCCGCAAGGCAAGCCCTGCCTGCTTTGTGGCAAGCCGATGTGCAGGCGCGCCTGCATGCCGGCGAGGCCGTTGTCGCCGCCGTCGAACTCGATCTCGATACGTGCCTGCGTTTTGCGCCGGGCATCGTGGTCGTCACCGACCGCCGCCTGCTCGCGAAGACGGCCGACGAATCCGGCTGGAAGGAGTGGTCCTACCGCAGCGACCTCGCACTCGCACACCACGATCACGCCGGCGTCGGCACACTGGAACTGCATGACGGTAACGCGCGGCTCGCGTGCTGGCGCTACACGCTGGCGCACAACCCGGAAGCGCTGCGCCTGATCGATCATTTCGACGCGCAGCGCGACGCGGCAGTCGCCGGCGTGCCGGTCGCCGAACCCGAGCAGGCGCTTTGCTCCAGTTGCAAGGCACCGCTGCCCGACGGGCAGGAAGAGTGCCCGATCTGCACCCGCGAAATCCACACGCCGCCGTCGACCTGGACGCTGTTCCGCCTGTGGCGTTTTGCGAAACCGTACAAGGGCCAGTTGCTGGCCGGTTTCCTGCTGACGCTGGCCTCGACCGCGGCGACGCTGGTGCCGCCTTATCTGTCGATGCCGCTGATGGACAATGTGCTGATCCCGTACCAGAACGGCAAGCAGATCGACACCGGCCTGGTCGCGCTCTACCTGTCCGGCCTGTTCGGCGCGGCGCTGCTGGCATGGGTGCTGGGCTGGGCGCGCACCTACATTCTCGCGCTGGTGTCGGAACGCATCGGCGCCGACCTGCGCACCAGCACCTATGAGCACCTGCTGCGGCTGTCGCTCGAATATTTCGGCGGCCGCCGCACCGGCGACCTGATGACGCGCATCGGTTCCGAGACCGACCGCATCTGCGTGTTCCTGTCGCTGCACCTGCTCGACTTCGCCACCGACGTCCTGATGATCGTGATGACCTCGATCATCCTGGTGTCGATCAATCCGTGGCTGGCGCTGGTCACGCTGCTGCCCTTGCCCTTCATCGCGTGGATGATCCACGTGGTGCGCGACAAGCTGCGCCACGGCTTTGAAAAGATCGACCGCGTGTGGGGTGAAGTGACCAACGTGCTGGCCGACACCATTCCCGGCATCCGCGTGGTGAAGGCCTTCGCGCAGGAGAAGCGCGAAGCGGCGCGCTTCCGCGAAGCCAACAGGCACAACCTGCAGATCAACGACCGCGTCAACAAGGTGTGGTCGCTGTTCTCGCCAACGGTGACTTTCCTCACCGAGATCGGTTTGCTGATCGTGTGGGCGGTCGGCATCTGGCAGGTGTCGCATGGACTCATCACGGTCGGCGTGCTGACCGCCTTCCTCGCCTACATCGGCCGCTTCTACACACGGCTCGATTCGATGAGCCGCATCGTGTCGGTCACGCAAAAAGCCGCCGCCGGCGCCAAGCGCATTTTCGACATCCTCGACCATGTGTCGAGCGTGCCGGAATCGCAGAATCCGGTGCATTTGTCGCGCATCGAAGGCCGCATCGACATCCGCGGCATCGGCTTCCGCTACGGCAACCGCGCGGTGCTGCGCGGCGTCGACCTCGCAATCAAGCCGGGCGAGATGATCGGCCTGGTCGGCCACAGCGGTTCCGGCAAGAGCACGCTGGTCAACCTGATCTGCCGCTTCTACGACGTGTCCGAAGGCGCGATCCTGATCGACGGCGTCGACATCCGTTCGCTGCCGGTGGCCGAATACCGGCGCCACATCGGCCTGGTGCTGCAGGAACCTTTCCTGTTCTTCGGCACCATCGCCGACAACATCGCCTACGGCAAACCCGGTGCAACGCGCGAGGAAATCATCGCCGCCGCCCGCGCCGCCAACGCGCACGAGTTCATCCTGCGCCTGCCGCACGGCTACGACTCCATGGTCGGCGAACGCGGCCAGACCCTGTCCGGCGGCGAGCGCCAGCGCATCTCGATCGCGCGCGCCTTGCTGATCGACCCGCAACTGCTGATCCTGGACGAAGCGACTTCGTCGGTCGACACCACCACCGAAAAAGAAATCCAGAAAGCGCTCGACAACCTGGTGCGCGGCCGCACCACCATCGCCATCGCGCACCGCCTGTCGACGCTGCGCCAGGCCGACCGCCTGGTCGTGCTCGACAAGGGCCAGATCGTCGAAGTCGGCAAGCATGAGGAACTGCTCGCGCGCGGCGGACACTACTTCCGCCTGTACCAGGCGCAGCAGCGGCAGGCGGAAAACAACGCGTTCGCGGAATTGCAGGAAGACGCAGCATGAATACCTTCACACTAAGCCGCAACGCCTTCGGCAAGCTGGTGTTTGCCGACGCCGACGGCGTGCATGAAGGCGTGGTGCCGGTGCGCGCCTTCCCCATCGCCGCGCCCGACTCCGGCATCGCGCTGGTCGACGCCGACGGCCACGAGCTGGCGTGGATCGACCGGCTCGACAGCCTGGCGGCCGACGTGCGCGCACTGCTCGAAGAAGAGCTGAAAAGCCGCGAGTTCCTGCCCGAGGTCAAGCGCATCGTGCACGTGTCGAGCTTCGCCGTGCCCAGCACCTGGGAAGTGGAAACCGATCGCGGCAACGCGCGCTTCGTGCTGAAGGGCGAAGAGGATATCCGCCGTGTCGCGCACACGACGCTGCTGATCGCCGACAGTCACGGCGTGCAGTACCTGATCCGCGAAGTCGATGCGCTCGACAAGGCGAGCAGGAAGTTGCTGGACCGCTTCCTGTAACCGACGCTCCGCATATACAGAGCGAAGGTTAGAGACCTCAGACTACCCGATTAGGTGGCTGCCACGCAGCAAGGGCTGCTTGCAAATCGTCCTGACTTGAGTGCTGCACTACTGCCTCTCCGCGAGTGGCCGATAAGTGTTTCAAGAATGAGTAGACCGCGCTGCGCTGCGCGGGTGAGCACCAAACCAAGAACTTGTTTTCGCAGCTGTCCCACGCCATGAGCGAGAGAAACTGGCATGCGTACCAACTGTTGTCTCGCCAAGCATCTGGCAGTAGGGCGAATCTAGCGAGAGAAGGGAAGAAGTACCCAATTCCTTCCGCGCTCGAAAAGGTGATCGGATCCCAGCCGCTGTTCCCCAGATCACGGCGGCGCAAGGTTTCTCTGGTTCTGGCTCGAAGAGTGTTGTTGTGCTCGTTGCATTCGTCGCAATGTGCGTAGTCAGTGAAGTGCTCCGGCTTCACAACTGCGGCGAATGCGTTGTCGATTTGATTGAGAACGCTTTGATCGGACTCCGCATTGGGCCACGCATACGCGCAGTTGAGCAAATGTGCGACCCACGACATTGCTTCTTCATCTGAGCATTTCGCGAAGTACTTGAACTCTCCCGCCGCTATGCTCTTCGAACCATTCGAAAGCGCTCGAGCTACCGCTTGAAAGTCGTCTTCGGTTGGGGTGAAGTCGAGGACGACCTCTCCGCATTGTTTGCACGACACCGTTCGACTCATAGCTCATGCCACCTAATGCAGAGCTGACCGGCAGCGTAAGCCGTCCGCGTCGAGCGACAAGTTAAGCGGCTTCTCATCCAGCCTACGGAGCATGTTCTTAACACATAAGAGTACAACACCCAATCTATAGCTTCCCCGAATCAGCATATCGTTTCCGTGCATTTTTAAAGAGGCTGTCGTCAGTCAGTTCCAAAACACTGATGCCGCTTACAACCTCTACGGCGCCCACAATACCCATCTTTCCCAATGCGTCAACCTGGCTCGGATTCAGCAGGTTGTACCGATAAAGGTCACGCACCCCACCTTCTGTAATCCGTCCAACGGACTGGTGCCATTTATATTGCTTGGAATTCGTCGAGACGGAGGTACCGAAAATCCCCTTTTTGATAGGCATTTCCATCATGACATCGTAGTTGTCAGGCAAGTCCAACACATACCCATAGTTAATCGGGAAAGCATTAGCAATTATCTTCGTCAGATGAGGTAGATCAACGGCAAACTGGCTTGCCCCATACCAGAAAACAAGTTCAACAAAAGCGCAGGAGGATGTGTCTGACCGAGAATAAAAGGAGCACGTAAATCCGAACTCGTTGGGTACCGATGCCGTGTAGCCAGTATACTTATCATGTCCTTTGTCTTGCAGTCTTTTCAGAAAGGCCTGTTGCCCGATGGTCTTCCCCTTCGGGATTCCATATGGCCCATAGATATCATAGTCAGCCGGCGTCTTTCCAAATATGTTGCGACAGACTTCGATAAGGACCTCAACCAGCCTTGGCCTATCAATCTTCTCCTGACCATCTGCGTCTAGGATCGAATACGCCTTCATTGTCCGGATTGGAGGTGCCTTGCTCGTAAAGCCAAACATACGGTGTTCAGAGCCTTAACTTTTTATTTAAACAAACAGATCCCGTCTGATTAACCTGGCTGACCGTCCGTTCATCCTGACAAGCCAAATCAGTGCAAACGCTTGCTGTGCGCTTGTTCTACGAAATACTGTGCAAAAACACAGCATAAATTAACCATGAAAAACCTCACCGAGTTTATACCTCCAGTCGCAACCAATACAAGGCCGCCAATACTGCTCAATTACTCAAAAATCGGTAAGTAAAACGACTCGCACTATCGCCGCCGTAGGGAGCATGGCCAAATCTGTCGTCCGAATTGGCGACTCATGCGTCATTGGAACGACAGCTCATTGCGGCACGTCCGCGCCTGCCCGGCTCCATCGGCTTCCCCGCATACAGTGTAATCGCGCCGTCCTGCGTCACGCGGCTGATCGCATGACTCGGCGTATCGGCGACAAACAGCGTGCCGTCGCTGCCGATCGACAATCCCTCCAGCGACTGAAAATCGTCGCTCGGTCCTGCCAGCGTGCTGACCGCACCCGATGCCGTCACCTTGCGCACGCTGCCCAGCGCCGCCACGTACACATTGCCGTCGGCGCCGGCGGCAATCGCGAAGGTATCGCTGAACAGCGCCGGCCCCTGTTCGCCGCCGTAGTTGCCGGCCAGCGTGCTGACGCTGCCGTCGGCCGCGATCTTGCGGATGAAGGTGCTGCCTTCCGGAATATTCTGCGCCGGCGGACCGTACCAGTCGGTCACGTACAGCTTGCCTTCAGCGTCGCGCGCAATCCCGCGCGGACCGATGAAGGTCGCGCTGGCAGTGCTGCCGTCGGCGGTGCCGCGGCTGCCGCGCGTGCCGGCGAAGGTGCTCACGACCCCGGCCGGACTGACTTTACGCACCAGGTAGTTGTCGGTGTCCGCGACATACAGCGTGCCGTCGGGCGCACTGGCGATGCCCCAGGGATGGTTGAAGCGTGCCGTGCCGCCCGCTCCGTCGGTGTTGCCCTGTTCGCCGGGCGCGCCGGCCAGCGTCGTCACCGCGCCGGCCGGGCTGATTTTGCGCACGGTGCCGTTGTCGACCGCATAGATATTGCCGGCGCCGTCGACTGCAATGCCTTTCAGCGCACTGAAGCGCGCCGCCGCGCCGATGCCGTCACTCGTGCCGCTGACGCCGGCCGAACCCGCGAGCGTGGTGACGACGCCATCCGGCGTGACCTTGCGGATCGTGTAGTTGAGGGTGTCGGCCGCATACAGGTTGCCCGCCGCGTCGACGGCCAGGCCCATTGGCTGGTTGAAGCGTGCCTGTGTTGCGTCGGCCTGGACGGCAGCCGGCTGTGCGCCGCCGTTGGTACTGCCGGCCGTTGGCATGGACGCTGCGCTGTTGCCGCTGGTCGTGTTTGTTGTTTCAGCTGTGGTGGCGCTGCCGCCGCAGGCCGCGAGCGCCACGCAAATGACGCCTGCCGAAATCCGGTTGTTCAAAGTTCCTTGTAACACTGTGCACCTCGAGCATGAACATGGCTCCCTGATCGCTTGTTGTTTGAGCCATCATCCCCGAGCGGCAACACCGCCTGTTTGAGAACAGTCAACTTCCCGGCGGCAAGCCGCCCCGATGTTGTATCTTCGACAGCGACAGGAAAGTGGCCAGAGAAGTCTTGACCATGACGCAGCGTCAGGCTTTACAGTGCCGTCATGAAAGGGAAAATGCCATGCTGCTGAAGATCGGAGAACTTGCCGGCCGTACCGGGCTGACGGTGCGCACGCTGCATCATTACGATGCGATCGGGTTGCTGCGCCCGTCCGCGCGCTCGGACGCCGGCTACCGGCTGTACAACCGGCAGGACATCGAGCGCCTGCACCGCGTCCAGGCGCTGCGCCGACTCGACCTGTCGCTGGCCGAGATCGCAGCACTGCTTGAAGGCGGCAGCGCCGACCTGCAGACCGTGATCGAACAGCAGATCGCCGCGCTAGACCGGCAGGCCGCGCGTACCGTTGCACTGCGCGACCGGCTCAAGATATTGCTGGCGAATGTGAGCAGCAAACAGGAACCGGACTTGTCCGACTGGTTGTTGACGCTGGAAATGATGGCGATGTACGACAAGTACTTCACCCGGGAGGAAGTCGACAACCTGTGCCGCTTCGACAAGGCGTTGATGGAGGAATTGACCAACCTGGTGGTCGCCGTGCGTGCGCTGATGGACCGCAAGGCGCCGCCCGACTGTGATGACGCGCAGGCGCTCGCGAAGCCCTGGCTGGCGCTTTCAACCGAGCACATGAACGGCGATGCGCGCCTGCTGTTGAAGCTTGAGGCAATGCATCGCAACGAGGAGGCGGTGCAGGCGCTGACTGGCGTCGACAGTGCGATGCTCGACTACATGATGCAGGTCACCGCGGAGTTTCGCCTGCGGCTGTATGCACGTCATCTTGACCCTGAAATAATTGCGCGGATGCGTGAAGGCTATTTCCGGCATTACCGGCAATGGCCGGGTTTGTTCGCCGAGTTGCGTCAGTTGCGCGATGACGGTGCGGATCCGTACGGTGCGCGGGCACAAGACTTGTGCAGACGCTGGATGGGCTTGTTCCAGGCCTTGTGGGGCGGCGATCCGTGCATGCGCGAGAAAGTTCTGCATATCAATGCGATCGAACCGGACATCATGCTCGGCTCCGGCCTCGACCGTGGCCTGCAGGATTACCTGGCGCTCGCCGTCGCCCGCATGAAAGAACAACAGGAAAAACAGTCATGACCCAACACGCTCCCGACAAGCGCGGCGCGCTCCTGCGCGACCGCAATTTCCGCTGGCTGATGAGCGGTTCGCTGATCTCGCTGTTCGGCGACCAGTTCTCGCTGATCGCCTTGCCCTGGCTGGTGCTGAAGATGACCGGCGACACGCTGGTGCTCGGCACCGTGCTGGCGGTGATGAGCGTGCCGCGCGCGCTGTTCATCCTGCTCGGCGGCGCGCTGGTCGACCGCTATTCGCCGAAGCGCGTGCTGATGCTGACCAAGCACGCCAGCACGCTGCTGCTCGGCGTGCTCGGCGTGCTGGTGCTGACCGACCACCTGAACCTGTGGATGGTCTATGCGCTGGCGCTGGCGCTCGGACTCGCAACCGCATTCAGCCTGCCTTCGGCCACATCGATCATGCCGCACGTGGTGGCGCGCGAGCATCTGCAGGCGGCCAACGGCATCGTGATGGGCATCCGCCAGTTGAGCATGTTCGCCGGCCCGCTGCTGGCCGGCCTGCTGATCGCGCTGTTCGGTGACGCGGCAAGCGGTGCGGTGCGCGATGCACGCGGAATCGGCATTGCCTTCCTGCTGGATGCGGCCAGCTTTGCGCTGTCGGCATGGACGCTGTCGCAGGTGAAGGTGCGCCTCGCCGCGCATGCCGCCGATACACCGGCACAATCGGTATGGAAGTCGATGGCCGACGGCTTGCGCTACTGCCGCGACGACCGCAGCCTGCGCTTGTGCTTCAGCTATTGGGCGGCAGTCGCATTCTTCATCAGCGGGCCGATACAGGTTGCGATTCCGGTGCTTGCAGCGCATGTCGGCCAAGGCGCCGCCGCATTCGGCGCACTGGCGGGCGCGCACGGCGCCGGCACGCTGGTAGGCGCGATCGTCAGCGGCGCCCGGCCCGGTCTACGCTTAGGGCCGCTGGGCATGACCATCCTGCTGATCGACGGCGTGATCGGTGCGCTGTTCATTCCGCTCGGACTCGTTTCCGCGACCTGGCAGGGCATGCTGCTCCTGCTGGTGATCGGCGTCCTCGGCGGCTTCCTGCAGGTCATGGTCTACACCTGGCTGCAACGCCACGTCGCGCCGGCGATGCTGGGCCGCACGATGGCGATGTTCATGTTCATCTTCATGGGTATCGCCCCGGTATCGTCGGCGCTCACCGGCTGGCTGATGCGTTTCATTTCGTTGCAACAGTTGTTCGCCGGCAGCGGCCTGCTGCTGCTCGGGATCGTGGCATTTGCCTGGGCCGGCTCGGGCATGCGCTCGGTGGCCGATGCACCGGCAAGTCCCGCAGGCACGACGAAATAATCCGGCCGCAGGTTGACAGTCGGCCCACTGATGCGGCGATCCGGTACAAGGTCGAGTATCCAGGGGGAATGTACGTTTTACTGGCGATATTGTTGGCTGCATGCCATGTGATATCGCCAGAAAGACAGCGTCGAACGTGTGGTGAACGACATCCTGTACAGCATCGCATCAGTCCCGCTGGGTTCATTCCGCGCAGAAGGCGTTAATGCCGTCTTTTGGCTAGCTTGGTGGTCAATTGATCAAGCTCTTTGCTATGAAAAAGATCGATGCATTTCATCGTGTTGAAATCAGAATCCACACTACCCGAGTACTTTAAGTTCACATATTTTTTTACTATCCAACGAAGATCTTCATAAGCCTCTAAAGGCTGATGTCCAAACTCCAGGTAAGCGCCTGCTGTTTTCCCCGCATCCTCTTTGTTGGAGTTGTCTTTAGAAATTTGGGCGAAACAAATGCTCAGTGCCCAATTTTTCAATAGATTCTTTTGGGAGTAGGTTGATGTCATGGGTAAAAGACGTTCGTCTTTCCCGTGAGTAGTTGCCTGGGCAGAAAGAGAAAAAAACATCCCAAGTAAAAAGAAAAAAAATCGGTTTCTCATTAGCGCGGCACCCATAGAGAAGCAACATCAGGAGTAAAACGACCATTATCTGGATCATTCATCAAATGACAAGAATCAGAGCACATGGAGCCATCCCAGAGAGTTACATGCCCCCCTGGCATTCGACCAACCAGTTCCCTTAACAACGATTAAACCTTTCATGCCATCAAAATCCGATGGCCGTGGGTTTCTAGCTGTTTTGTCAGGTTTGCCGAAATTGCGCTCCAAGTACAGCATCATGTCATTGACCCGGTAGAGGTACTGCATTCCATCCGCACCGCTTACCGTTGAATATTGAGAACTTTTGCGAATAGGGCATCGAGACCGTGTAGCAACGCGACCTGCTCGCGGCAGGCAAGTGCGATTACGTACAGGGTTTCCTGGTCTCGAAGCTGGTGCCGGCGGAAGAATTCGAATGCCTGCTGTAGCAGAGCCTGTTGCTTTAGCGCAATAAAATCCGCGGCACGCCCCAGGAATCATCTGCCGCCACAGCGCGATGCGGGCCGCCGGCTTCCCTCCATTTGTTGTAATTCCCATAAATTGGTGATTGTCGGCATCCTCTTTTGATGCCAACATCGAGCCCCATCCATTCCCAGCCATTGGAAAAGCGCTGACACCGGAGCATTCATGACTGCAGAAAACGGCGGTGCCGCCGCAAGATTCTTATCTTCCGAGCCACCGGCGCCCGAGACCTTGCGATTCACCTTCACCGGCAGCGGCAAGGAATATTTCCGGATCTGGATCGTCAACCTCTGCCTGACGATCGCGACGCTGGGCATTTATTCCGCGTGGGCCAAGGTCAGGCGCCTCCGGTATTTCGATCAGAATACCCATCTCGGCGATGCGGTGTTCGATTTCCACGGCAACCCCAAGGCCATCCTCAAGGGACGGCTGCTCGCCGTCGGCATGCTTGCTGCATATCACTATGCGTTCGGCTTCTCGCGCATCTTCGGCATCGTGGTGGTCGGCGCCCTGTTCCTTGCGCTGCCGTGGCTCATGCGCAGCGCATTGCGCTTCCGCTTGAGCAATACCAGCCACCGTGCGTTGCGCTTCGCCTTCGACGGCTCCCTTGCCGACGCCTACCTCGTCTACGCCCCGGTGATGCTCCTGTTCCTGGCGCCGACCGCCATCGTGGCGTGGAATCCGGCCAACGTAAAATGGTCGGGCGCCGTCGGCCTGTTGTACCTCGCATGGCCCTGGATGCATGCGCGCATCAAGCACTACCAGCACGCCAATCTGCGCTATGGTTCCGCCTGTGCGGACTACCCGCCGCAAACGAAACGCTTCTTCGGCGCCTACTTCAAGGTGTCCTTGATCGGCTTTTGCATCGGGATCGGTGCCGGCATTGCGATGGCGTTGCAGTCCGGGGTTTTCGGCTTGCGGACCGGCGGCTCTTTCTGGACCTACCTCATCCCGGTGCTGGGCATGGTAATGGCCGCCTATGTCGTCTACCTGTTCACGGGACCGTATCTGCAAGCGACGCTCGCCAACCTGGTGTGGTCCAACACCACCTTTCCTGGCGTGCAGATCACCTCCGGTATTCCGCGCATGGGCTACCTGAAACTGCAGGCGGTCAATACCTTGCTGACCTTGCTGACGCTCGGGCTGTACCGGCCATTCGCGGTAGTGCGCGCCTACGAATACCGCCTCGCCGCCGTCACGGTCCAGGGCGACTTTGCGTTCGAGTACATCGTTGGCGATGACCGCCGCCATGCCGCCGGAACCAGCGGCGACAGCGCCGCCGATTTCTTCGGCTTCGATCTTTCCTGGTAAGGAGCCGCCATGATCCCGGCAAACTATTTCAACGGCAGCGACGGCGCGCTGCATCGTGTCGAATTGCACTTCGGACGCGGCGTCATCGATGTGGTCGCGCCTGAATTCATCAGGCGCTTCAAACGCCGCTCTGCACGGCTGTGCGAACCGTTCGCGGAGGCTCCGTGCGTCGTCGAGTTCGCCGACGGCTCCCGTTGCGAAGTGCATGGCAACGAAGCGCGGCGCGGCTTGCTCAAGGCCATGCCGTACCGCAAGTCCTTCGTCAAGCGATGCCAGGATCACTGGTGGGGAGCGGTGCTGGCGGCCGTAGCGATGGTTGTCCTCCTGCTGTTCGCCTATTTCCAGGGCATACCGTGGCTGGCGGACCGGGTTGCATCGCGCGTCCCGCCTGCCTGGGAGCAAAGGCTGGGGGACGAGGTGCTGGCAGGGCTGGACCAGCAATTGTTCCAGCCGACGGCGCTCACGGAGGAGCGGCAGCAGGAAGCGCGGGACATTTTCGCGAAGCTGGCGCCCGCCGATGCGCGCATGCCGCTCAGACTGGTGTTTCGCCGTTCCCCGGCGGTGGGGCCGAATGCCATAGCATTGCCGAATGGGACCATCGTCGTGACGGATGCGCTGGTCTACCATATCGCCGGCGCTGGAAGCGGCCTCACCGGGGAACTTGCCGACCAGCTCGCCGGTGTGCTCGCGCATGAAATCGGCCACGTGCAGAAGCGCCATGCGATGAGGAAGATCGTGCAGGGTTCCATCACCGGTGTCTTGTCATGGACCTTGTTCGGCGACTTCAGCGCGGTAGCCGCCGGCGCTCCGGCGATGTTGCTGCAAATGGAATATTCGCGCGGAATGGAAACCGAGGCCGACGACTATGCGATCGACCTGCTGGCCAGGAACGGCATTTCAACGGAGCCCCTCGCGGACCTGTTCGAGTCGCTTGACGACGGCCACGCGCGCACGCCGCAAGCCCGCCAGCCTGCGTGGATGCGCCGCGCCGCCGATTACATGTCGACGCATCCGAGCAGCGAAGCGCGCATTGAGCGCTTGCGCAATGCCGGGCGGCAGTGACAGCGGAAGATGCTCTACACCCGCGCCATCTTCCGCAACGCATCCGCCGTCGCCGCATCCGCCGGAAAAAATGACTCCAGCGCCAGCTCCGACAGCGTCACATCGACCGGCGTACCGAACACGGTGGTCGTGCTGATGAACGATAGCGTGCCCGCATCGGTGATCAACCGAAACGGCACCACCACGCCTGCATGTTCATGGCTGCGCACCGGCGCGTGCGCCGTCGCACCCGCCGGCGCGGGATAAGCGGCCAGTTCATCGAGCAAGTCCGACAGCACCGGATCGGCGCTCACTTCGATCTGGTGACGCAACCGTTCCAGCAGATGCGCCCGCCACTCCGCATAGTTGGCGATGCGCGGCGCCACGCCCTGCGGATGCAGGCTCAGGCGCAGCACGTTCACCGGCGGCGCCAGCAGCGCAGGATCGACACCGGCCAGCAGCGGGGGCAATGCGCGATTCGATGCAACCAGGTTCCAGTGGCGGTCCACCGCCAGTGCCGGATACGGCTCGTGTCCGGCCAGCACCAGTTCCATTGCCTCGCGCGCCGCCTGCAGCGCCGGGTCGTCCAGCTTGCGCTCCGGGAACAGCGGCGCATAGCCGGCCGCGACCAGCAGCGCATTTCGTTCGCGCAAAGGCATCTGCAGCCGCTCCGCCAGGCGCAGCACCATCTCCCGGCTCGGCGTCGAGCGGCCGGTTTCCATGAAGCTCAGATGACGCGTCGAAATCTCCGCCTCCAGCGCCAGGTCGAGCTGGCTCAGCCGGCGGCGTTGGCGCCATTCGCGCAGATAGTCTCCGGCAGGGCGGGTGGCAGTGTGCATGTCAGCGATCATAGCGGAAACAGGATCGGACTTCCCATTACCCCAGAGGTAATCGACCAGCCGCCGCGCGTGCACGAACATGAAGTCACCGCAGCCTCGTCCGTGCTGCGTTCACTCAACGACAAGGAGCCTGCCATGCTGAAATTCTCATCCCCTTCCTTCCTGCGCCGTGTACTGCTCGCCGATGCGGCGGCAAGTGCGATCACCGGTCTGTCGATGTTGTCCGGCGCCGTCTTCCTAGAACAGTTGCTCGGCTTGCCGGCCACGCTGCTGCAGGTCGCCGGAGCAATCCTGCTGCCGTTCGCCGTACTGGTCGTGCTGCTCGCGACGCGCGAGCGGCCCGCGCCCGCTGCAGTCTGGGCCGTGATCATCAGCAACGCCTTGTGGGCGATAGACAGCGTGTTGCTGCTGTTGTCCGGATGGGTCGCGCCCAATGGTTTGGGGCAGGCGTTCGTGATTGCGCAGGCGGTTGTCGTCGCGGTGTTCGCCGAGCTGGAATATTTCGCTGTGCGCCGAACGGCGGCGGCTGTGCATGCATGAGATTGTTGCGAGGCCCCGGCTGGTTCGCAGGGGCCTCTTTGACATGCCATATTTATGGCATGCGTTTCATGTAGGTTTCGTAGTGTAATGCCGCTGATGTGCGGCATGGCGCATCGAAATCGGTATCATGAATAGGAAAGTCTCTTGGATATAGTTACTAGAATTCCGGGTTTGGGCGTAATTTTTTTCGTAATCCGAGGAGGGCTTGGCCGTGCCAAAGAAGGCGACCTGATGAAGTTTTTTATCGTGCTTGGAGCATATCTGCTCTTGTCATTCCACCGCTTGTTTTTTTGAAATTGCACTCCATGATTGCATCTGGAGTAAAAGCGAAAGAGCAAGCTGACGATCGATGCGGGCGCTTCCACTCCCGACACTTCAATCCAAACATGCGAATCGAATACCTGGCAGATCACGAGGAACACCTCTCCACTGTCGCCGCTTGGCAGCAGACTGAATTTGGTTATCTCAATCCTTCCATTACCATTGAGCAGCGCAGAAGCAGACTGCGCGAGGCGCTTCAAAAGGAAGGGCTTCCGGTTACGCTGATTGCGATCTCCAAAGACGGAACGCCCGTGGGCTTTGCCAGCGTTCTTTCAAAGACAATCACGCATATGCATCTGACCCCTTGGCTGTCTACGATAGTCGTGCCGCCCGAGCATCGTGGCAAGGGCATTGCATCGGCGCTTTCGCTTAGGGCGGCCGCCGAGGCGGCGCGGCTGGGTTTCGACTCCGTCTATCTCTTCACTCCCCGCAACGAGTCGCTGTACCAGCGCCTGGGTTGGGAAATCCTGGAGCGGTCCACGCACAACGGCCTGCCTATCGCCATCATGTCAAGGAAAGCGAGCCTGGCATCTCACCGTAGTGAACCTTTATCCCTAGCCGCCATGCCAATGCTGCGTCGAATTCATCATGCCGCGATCATCTGCTCGAACTACGATGTGTCGCGGCGCTTCTACACCGAGGTGCTTGGGCTCAAGGTGCTGACGGAGCATTATCGGGAGCATCGGCAGTCGTACAAGCTTGACCTTGCGCTTCCCGATGGCTCGCAGCTCGAACTGTTCTCGTTCCCGCAATCTCCTGCACGTCCTTCCTACCCGGAGGCTTGCGGCCTTTGCCACCTCGCGTTCGAAGTCGAGAACGTCGAGGCATGCAAAACAGAATTGGAGTCGAGGGGTGTGGCGGTTGAGCCGGTACGTATCGATGAGTACACAAACCGGCGCTTCGTCTTCTTTGCCGATCCGGATGGCTTGCCGCTTGAGTTGTATGAGACGTCGTCTCCGCATGACGGCTGAGTCCGGTCCTTTCCACATCCGGCGTATTCGCTGAAAGAAAGTGGTAGCGTATTTTGTGGTAATTTATGCAATATCCGTGTGTCAACAATCATTCGGGTATTTCAAGAACACGGCGCTGTGCCGAATGAAGCTACCGACTGGGCGGACGGGGGTCCCGCTTGATTGGACGATGGCTCTCCGTTTGCCTCCATTTACCATAGGACAAAACAATGAAGGTTCAAATAAAGAGATTTGCCCTGCATCAAAACGCCAAGGTGTTCGGCGTCCTCATGGGGTTAAGCTCCCTGGTGTTTGCCGTTCCGGCATTCATCATATTTTCCGCCGTTGCCGTGCCGGCTGGACATAAAGGTCCGCCCGCATTCATGTTCCTGCTTTTCCCGTTGATGTACCTCGTCATGGGATACATCATGGTCGCAATCGGATGCGCCCTCTATAACTTCGTGAGCAGGTACACCGGCGGCATCGAATATGAAACCGAAAGCACGGACGCATAAACAGGCGGGGAAGTCATTCTGCATGACTGCTGATACCTGACATTGCAATCAGCACCGATCGAACTTCAGACCTTACACACCTTCATGCTGTCACGCCTGCAACCCATCATCTACATCCAGATAGCACCAGATCGGCTGATCGTTCGGCATGTCAGAAGAGGCCTGAACATTTCAGAGCCGCCCGAGCTCCTCATATCCAACGAGAAAAAAGCAGTCATCCTGGCAGTGGGCAGCAACGCTCGAACCGCAGCCGCCACTTCTCCGCACGCAACATTAGTCAATCCCTTTGCGCATCCGCGCTCCCTGGTGTCGGACTTCACCTCCGCCGAACAACTGATCAAAGCCTTTCTTCGCCGCGCGCTGGGGCAAGGCCTGTTGACCTTGGCGCCATCCGTCATCATCCATCCATTGGGGAATCCCGAGGGCGGCTTTACCCAGGTGGAAATTCGAGCCTTTCTGGAACTCGCACTCGGAGCCGGCGCTGCAAAAGCGACTGTCTGGCAAGGACGTACGCTTTCGGATCAGGAAGTCCTTTCCAGGCAGTTTCCAGCGGACGGAAAAGTGCTTGCTTGAGTCGCGCTCATGCAAGCACTGAACGACACCAAACAAAGGAGCCGCAATGAACGACGACGAACGCGCAATCCGATCCCTGTCCATCCTGCGCAGACAGGCGACTGGCGATTGGGTCGTCGTCCGGGATGCCAATCTGCTTGCCGTGGCATCATGATGACTGGTGGCCGGTCGGACTGAATCGACCGGCATCATTCAGTTCACAGGAGCATATTCATGGCAATCGGCTGGCTGGCAATCCTGCAAAACGTTCCATGGTCGGAAGTCATCAACAACGCGCCCAAGGTGGCCGATGGCGCAATGAAGTTGTGGAATACGGTGGCGCGCAAATCATTCGGGCCGGAGGTTGCGGAGGCGAGTGCTGAACCTGCCACATCGCCCGAATCAAGAATTGCCGAACTCGAAAACCGCACCGTTGCGCTGGAGGCAGATGCTGCGGATCTGCACGAGCAAATGCTTGCGTCGTCCGAGCTCATCAAGGCGCTCGCCGAACAGAATGCGCAGTTGATCCAGCGCATCGAGCACAACCGGGTGCGCATGTGGTGGATCGGTGCCGGAGCCGCTGCGGCCGTCGTCACCGCACTGCTCGCGCTGGTCCTGACGATGGCGCGGCAAGCGGTCTGAACGGCTCGCCCGAATCGATGATGCCGGAGCATATGTAGGGCGGGTCCCACCCGCCATTGCCAAGGATGCGACGGGCGGAACCCGCCCTGCGCATTCTGTGCATTCGATCTTTAGCGGAAGCCTCTGGCCATCCGCGTCCGTCCCCGGCGCAATACCCGCGACTTCACCTGGCGCCACAAAAAACCCGCGACGGCGAGCAAGATCATCTTTCGCATGTGGAACCTCTTCTGAAAATGCGTGATGTCCGGATATGACCGATCCGGTCGCCCATCGTTCCGCCTCAGCCTTGCGGCACCAGCTTCTCGCGCTGCGTCAGCGCCGGGAACCATTTCATCCATGCGGCAACGATGAGCAGCGTACCGGTGCCGCCGATCAGCACCGACGGCACCACGCCGAACCAGCTAGCAGTGAGCCCGGACTCGAATTCGCCGAGCTGGTTGGAGGCGCCGATGAAGATCGAGTTGACCGCGCTGACGCGGCCGCGCATCGCATCCGGCGTGTCCAGTTGCACCAGCGTCTGCCGCACCACCACGCTGACCATATCGAAGGCGCCGGTCAGCGCGAGCGCCGCCAGCGACAGCGCAAACGAGGTCGACAGCGCAAACACCAGCGTCGCCACGCCGTACAGCGCGACCGAGCCGAACATCACCTTGCCGACACGGCGCCGGATCGGATGGCGCGCGAGATACAGCGACACGATCAGCGCACCGGCTGCCGGTGCCGAGCGCAGCAGCCCCAGGCCCCATGGTCCGACATGCAGGATGTCTTTCGCGAAAATCGGCAGCAGTGCGGTGGCGCCGCCCAGCAGCACCGCGAACAGGTCGAGCGAAATCGCACCGAGCACTTCCTTGCGCTGCCAGATGAAGCCGATGCCGGCGAACAGGCTCTGCAGCGTGACCGCCTCGCGCGGGCGCGGCGGGTGGTCGAGGCGGATCGTCAGCACCAGCGCCACGGCGGCGGCGAACAGCAGCGCGCATACGGCGTACACTACGGCCGCGCCGGTCACATAGATGAAGCCGCCGACGGCGGGTCCGATGATGATCGCCAGCTGGGTGCCGGCGGAATTGGTGGCGAGTGCGCGCGGCAGCACTTGCGGCGGCACCAGCAGCGGTCCCAGCGCCTGCTGCGTCGGCATCTGGAAGGCTTTTGCCGCGCCCAGCAGCAGCGACGCGGCAAGGATCGCTTCCCGGTTCAGCCAGCCGCCCAGCGTGCCGGCGATGAGGACGGCGGTGACCAGCAACTGGCCGCCGAGACACCAGGCGAGGACGCGGCGGCGGTCGAAACGATCGGCAACCTGGCCGACGACCAGCGCCAGAGCCAGCGCCGGCACGAACTGCGCGAGGCCGACCATGCCGAGGTCGTAGGCGCTGTGGGTCAGGTCATACATCTGCCAGGCGACGATGACCATCATCATCTGGCTGGCCAGCGTGGTGGCGACGCGACCGAGGAAAAAGTACAGGAACGACCGGTATTCGAACAACGGATTCATCATGGGAAAGCTGGCGGGTTGGCTTGCGAAGACGCAAGTCGCGAGCTTACCGCGGATTGACAAGGATCGCCGGAAAGAATCTTGCACCGCCATGGCTGTCAAATCATGTTCGGCCAGAAAATCGACCGGACTTCGGACGACGTTGCACGATCTCAAGGCGGAGCTGCTTCGCTTTGTTGAAGATAGAGGATGGCCGCAACGGCCCGATACCTTGCGCGCAGGTCACGCCGTCATTCGGGACAGGGCATGAAGCAGATCGGGAAAAACAGGCAGCAGATACACAAGCTGTTCCGGGCGAGGGAACTGATGACTGCCGCCGTGCTGATCGTGGCGCTGTTTGTTACTTTCAAGCTGTGGCAGACAGCCGAGCATTCCGCCGAGCAAGCGCTGCAGACTGCGTTCGATTTCCGCGTGGGCGAGTCGAATGACCGCATCCAGCAACGCATGTCGGTATATGAGCAGATACTGCGTGCCACGCTCGGCTTCTTCAACGCATCCGACTATGTGTCGCGGCAGGATTTCCGTGTCTTTGTCAGTTCGCTGTCGTTGACGGAAAACTTTCCCGGCATCCAGGGAATCGGTTTTTCGCGCGTCGTTGCACCGGAGAACAAGGCGGAACATATCGCGGCAATACGCAAGGAAGGTTTTCCAGACTACACGATCAAGCCGGATGGCCCGCGCGACATGTACACATCCATTGTCTACCTGGAGCCGTTCAGCGGCAGGAATTTGCGCGCCTTTGGTTACGACATGTTTTCCGATCCGGTGCGGCGCATGGCGATGGAGGAAGCGCGCGATAGCGGGGCGCCCGCGCTGTCCGGCAAGGTCATACTGGTACAGGAAACCGGCAGCAAGGTACAGTCCGGCTTCCTGATGTATCTGCCGCTGTATCGCATCGGCGCGGCGCACAATACCCAAGGGCAGCGGCGCGAGAATCTTGCTGGATGGGTCTATGCGCCGTTCCGGATGAACGACTTCATGCGCGGCATCGCCGGCGAAAACACGAACGATCTGGATATCGAGATTTATGACGGCATGCGCGTTTCCGAGGAGACCCGTATGTACGACGCCGACGAGAGCGTCAGTGCGGTCGCGCTCAATCGCAACCTCAGCAGTGTCCGGCAGATCCTCATCGGTAACCGTGTCTGGACGGTCGCGATCACCGCCTTGCCCGCGTTCGAGGAACGGCTGCGGTCCGACCGGCCGCAATTGATCCTGCAGGCCGGCGTCAGCATCAGCCTGCTGATCGCGCTGCTGATCTGGATCTTCCTCGACGACCGGGCGCGCGCGCTGCAGGCGGCCGACCAGGCGATGCAACTGGCGCTGTACGACGCGCTCACCGGCCTGCCCAACCGCAAGCTGCTGGAAGAACGCCTCGGCCAGGCGCTGGCGCACGCAAGGCGCAGCCAGGGCGAGTGCGCCCTGCTGTTCATCGATCTCGACAAGTTCAAGCCGATCAATGACAACTACGGCCATGCCTACGGCGACCTGCTGCTCAAGGACGTGGCGAAAAGGCTGCAAAGCTGCATGCGCGAGTCCGACACCGCATCGCGCCTGGGCGGCGACGAGTTCGTGGCGCTGCTCAGCGAAGTCGACGGTGAGGAGGCGGTGAAACTGGTGGCGAGCAAGATCCTGGACCGGCTCACCATGCCCTACCATATCTCCGGACACGAATTCAGTATCTCCGCCAGCATCGGCGCCGCGGTCTTCCCCAGGCATGGCAGCGATAGCAAGACGCTGATCAAGAATGCCGACCTTGCCATGTACGACGCCAAGCACGCAGGCCGCGGCACGATCCGCTTCGCACGTCCTTCCGGAACGCCCCCGCAACAGAGCGACGTGCGCGCATGACAAAAATCAAACAGATGCCGATTCGCCGGCGCATCATCGTTTCGATTTAATTTTCGTCACAAGCATGAAACCAAATTTCCCTAAAGTAATCCTATGGACTTTGGGGAGAGCGCATCATGGAAGAACGTATTGCCGGTATCGTATTTGTGATCGTGATGTTGTCGGCGATTGCGGTAACTGCGGTCACGGTATGAGCGGTGCGGGCTGTCGCGCCCGTTCCCTTCTCTGTGTAGACGGAAAGTGCTCCCAATCATGCTGCGTCAAAACCCCCCTTGTCATCCCGCACGGTGCGAGGGATGAGCATCAACAATAACACTTCCTCCGTTATGAGTTCAGGTACCTGCCTCTCCATTCGCTGGCCAAGTCTCACTGGCTGACGCAGACGCCAGCCGACGTGCTGCAAGAAACGGAAATGTCTTCAAGAATGGAACTCAAAGTGCCAGGTTTGTCACTGATGAATTCCTGAAAAAGTTTCCGATGGAGATTTGAACTCATGCATATACCTAAATCGACGAATGTACGGATGACTCCTCCATCCAGACTGTCAGACGAAAATCAGCGTGTGACTGAAAGACCCGCGCAGGAAGTTCAAACCGGTGATGGTGCAGGCCCGTCTTCGAGTGGGCGCCCCGTGAGGAAGGGCGCTTTGCAGAACCAGCTTCTTAGGAAAGTTCTTCTTGGAAATTCTCGGCAGCAACGAACGGCCTCCCCGGTGGAAGAATCCGCACAACGTGTAGTTCCGGCTGCAGGGGACAGGGCCCGGATGGCGGCCTTGATACAGTTGAACAAGGCTATTCGCTTCGGTAATGATGCTCAAATCTTCACTGCATGCAAGCTTGTTATCAAGCACCCTGCCACGGAACCTCGCATTGATGAAACAGGCGTGCAATGCCTGGAGAAATTGGTCCCTTGGCTCAGGACATCGCAAAACACCTCGGAGATCAAGTCTCTCAAGGCTCTGGTGCAAAGTACCAGTACGGATGAAGCGAATAAGGTCCTACAGCAATTCGCGAATTTACAGCCACAAACGCATATGTCGATGGAAAACAGAATCTTCGGCGCCGTTCAAAGATTGCGCGAACTGATGCGTAATCCTGACCCTGCCAGTCCGATGGCGGAAGTCAATGCGGCTGGCCTGCAGTGGCTGGATCAGGTCCTCCGGACTCGAAACTTCAAATGGGCGCTCGACGCTTACAAGGTTGTCGTGCGTACGGACAACAGACCGGAGAAAGAGATTGAAAGAGACGTCAAGGATTTCCGAAAGCTGACGCTGCATTGGCTTGGGTTGCAACAAAACAAATCGTCCATTAAATCCCTGCAAGCCATGGTGGAGAATGCGGATATTGCTGGCGTAAAACAGGTGATCGGTGAGTTCGCCGCCGGCAACTCGCCGCAGGAATCAACAAGACAACAAGTTTTTTCCATCGTCTCGACATTGCGTCGTCTGACCCAGGAAGCAGCATCGGTGCTCCCCCACATGACCAGTGAAACCCAATCCCCCCTCTTTGCCCTAACTCAGGGACGGGGAGTGAAGCGGCGAGCACCTGATGAAGCAGGTGACAACTCCGTGCAGCGTGCTCGCAGGGAAACGAATCCCGATCCGACAGATGATGTAGCGGCGTCAGATGCAGCCTCGACAAAGGACTATTGATCCTTACGTAATTCATGACAATGAATTACGTCTGTTCTCACCCTCTCCCGCTTGCGGGAGAGGGCCGGGGTGAGGGATTGAGCGTTCCGACTGTCATCCATTATGTAACGCTCAATAATACCCATTCTCCGCCATGACATGCGATGAAATCGCGTCTTTTTCCGTCTGGCGGTGTTATCCGATCCCGATCTGCCCCGGCGGATACTGCACCGCGGCCCGCCGCCGGTTGGCAAAGATGAATGCGAGCGTCAACGGCCCGACGCGGCCGACCAGCATCAGGAACATGATGACCGCCTCGCCGACCGGCGTGAGATGACTGGTCACGCCGCGCGACAGGCCGACGGTGCCGAACGCAGACACCACTTCAAACGCGAGATCGACGAAAGTCCCCTGCTCGGTCACCGTCAGCACGAAGGTACCGATCAGCACGCAGAACAGCGAAATGAGCGAGATTGCCATCGCCTTGAGGATGGTGTTCGACTCCAGGCTGCGCCCGAAAATCACCGGCCGGTCCTGCGCCAGCAGGAAGGCGCGCGTCGCATACAGCATCACGATGAAAGTGCTGAGCTTGATGCCGCTGGCGGTAGAGCCGCTGCCGCCGCCGATGAACATCAGCATCATGACCAGCAGCGCGCTCGACTCCCGCATCGCGCCGATGTCCACCGAATTGAATCCGGCGGTGCGCGGCGCCACGCCCTGGAACCACGCCGCCCACAACTTGTCGGCGAGGCCGGGCAGTGCGCCCAGCGTTTTCGGGTTGCCATACTCCAGCGCCAGGATCGCGAGCATCGCGACGATATTCAGCACCAGCGTGCCGAGCAGCATCAGCTTGGTATGCAGCGCATAGTCGCGGAAGCGGCGTTTGCCGACCATGTCCGCGATCACCACGAAACCGATGCCGCCTGAAATGAACAGGGCCGAGATCACGATGTTGATCAACGGATTGCCGACCCACGCAACCAGATTGTCCGATGCCAGCCCGAAGCCGGCATTGTTGAACGCCGACACCGCATGGAAGAAGCTGTAAAACAATCCGTCCGGCCAGCCCTTTTCCGGTATCCATTGCAAGGCCAGCAGCAGCGTGCCGAGCACTTCCATGCCCGCCGTGAAACCGAACATCCAGCGCAGCAGGCGGCGCATGTCGGCCTGGCCGCTCTGGTTCAGCGCCTCGCTCAGTGCGGCGCGATGGCTCAGCGTCAACTGCCGGCGCGTCAGATAGATGATGAACACGCCGAAGGTCATCAGCCCGAGCCCGCCGGCCTGCATCAGGAACAGCAGCACCCATTGCCCGAACAGCGTGAAATGGGTGCCGGTGTCCACGACCACCAGCCCGGTCACCGTGGCCGCAGAGGCCGCGGTGAACAGCGCCTGCCACCACGACGTCGGCCCGTGGCTCGCGGCCGGCAGCTTCAGCAGTATCGCGCCCAGCAGCGACAGCACGACGAAGGACAGGATCAGGGCCTGCGGAGGAGTCAGGCGCAGCAGGCTCTTTTCGACCTCCTGCACCAGTTGCGGCGCCGGTATCGCCCTCATAGGTACTTCGAAATCTTGCGAAGCTTGCCAAGCGTGCCCAGCAGCAGGATCTGGTCGCCCAGCTCGAACTGGTAATGCTCGGGTGGCGGCGCCATCGTCAGGCCGGCATGCTTGACCAGCAGGCACTGCACCTCGTGCTCTTCCAGGTGCAGCGCGTCCATGGTCTTGCCCATCAGGCGCTCCGAGGCGCGCACTTCAGCGGTGAACTGGTCGTCGCCGAGGCTGATGTAATCCATCACTTCCGGATAGATCAGCGTGCGCGCGACGCGCAGGCCCATTTCGTGTTCCGGATGCACGATATGGTCGACACCCAGTTTTTCGAGGATGCGGTGGTGGTTGTGGTTGAGCGCCTTGGCCCAGACCTTCGGCTTTTCCATGGTCTTGGCCAGCAGCGCGGCAAGGATATTGGCCTCGATGTCTTCGCCGATGGCGACCACGATGACGTCGGATTCATGTACACCCAGCTCGCGCAGCACGCGCTCGTCGCGTGCGTCGGCCACCACCGCCTGCGCGATGTGGTCGGCGTTGTCGTTGACGCGGGAGGCGTTCAGGTCGATGCCGAGGACGTCGTATCCGAGCCGGGAAAGTTCAAGCGCGACGGTCGAGCCGAATGCGCCCAGGCCGATGACGGTAACAGTGCATTTCATGAAGGTTTCTGCAAGGAAGTTGAAAGAGGTGTCGAAACGGCAAGGGGGCTATTAGACCATAAGCGGGCGGATTGCCTTACTTTCAACGCCCGCAGCGAAGACCGCGATCATGGGCAGCATCAGATCCGCCATAGCTCATCGCGGAAAGCCGTTGCAAATCTTCCTCGCCCTTTCCGCATCCATCCCGCCTTCCATATCAACCACGACTGCATGCACAATCTCGTCGTCACCCAGCGCTTCGCCGCTCGATAATTGCCGCTCAAGCACCTCGACGCCCGCATCCGATGCATCCGCATCCGACGCCGCCCGCGCCGTCACGCGGCTGGCCATCGCCGCCCGGCTCGCCTGCACGTCGAAGATGACAAACGGCACACCGCACTCCACCGCCAGGTCACGAAACAGCCTGCGCTGCGCCGCCATCAGGAACGCCGCATCAACAATCACCGTCCATCCCGCACCCACCACGCAACGCGCCAGTTCCAGCAGGCGTTCATACGTCCTCTGCGTCGCCTCAGCACTGTACAGTTGCGCCTCCGGTGCAGAGCCCGGCCTGCTCGTCGCGGCCAGCCCGTGCATCCTCTTGCGTTCGACGTCGGAGCGCAACTGAATCGCGTCCAGCAGCTCAACCGCGTAGCGTGAAAAAGTCGTTTTGCCGCTGCCGGAATACCCGTGCGTGATCATTACCGCAACCGTACCGGGCATGGAAAGGTGGTGCGCAAACGCCAGGTAATCCAATCCACTGCGCGTGCTTTCTTCTTTCTCCTGCGCGGGAATCTCCGCCTGCGCCGCGCGCAGCAGCATCACCTTCGACCGCACCAGCGCGCGATGCACCTGGTAGTACCGCATCACCGCCAGGCCGGCGTAATCGCCGGTCATCGCGAGATAGCGGTTCAACAGCCGCACCGCAAGATCGGCTCGCTGCCGGAACGCCAGATCCATGCAGACAAACGCAAGGTCGTTCATCACATCGATCCAGCGCAGCCGGTCGCTGAATTCGATGCAGTCGAACACTTCCACTTCACCATCCATCGTCAGGATATTCCCGCTATGCAGATCGCCATGGCACTCGTGCACCATGCCTTGCTTTTTCCTGCTATCGAAAATGCCGGCAAGTTTGTGTCGCTGCCCGGTCTCCCATTCCAGCAAGCCGGCGACCAATCCGCGATCGCGCTCGTCGTCCACAAGCGCCTCCAGTTCCGAAAGCGTTTCGTCCGACGTCGATGCGATCGCCTGCGCGCTTCCCCATTCCGTGTCCGCCGGTGCGACTGCTGCATCAAGATGGAAACGTGCGATCTTCGCGGCGAGGCTGTCGATGCCGGCTGCCGTGAGCAAGCCGCGCGCGACCCGATGGCTCCACAGTCCCTCCTGCGCAAAGGCGCGCATCCGGACCGCATATTCGACGGGTGTCCCGTCGCCGCCGAGAACGGGTTGTTCCGCGTCCTTCGTGACCGGCACCACATCGAGATAGATGCGCGGCGCCAGCAGCCGGTTCAGCCGGCATTCCTCTTCGCAATAAAAGCGTCGCGCTTCCAGTGTCGAAAAATCAAGGAACGGAAGCCGTACCGCTTTCTTGAACTTGTACGCAAACTGCCCTGCGACGAGCACCCTGGAAATGTGGGTTTCAAATTGCGCAATGGCGCCTTCGGTAGCGGTCATCCGGCTGGCAAGGCGATCGATGAGTTGCTTCTGTTCGTCGAGGTGGTCCATCGGTTCACGCACATTCATTCGTTGGTGCAGCTATTGCTGCAGGCTGCCGCAGGCGCACGACAGGGCGTCACAGGAGCATCGCAGCGGCGGCGCGTTACATCCAGCAACAAGTATTACGGTATCGATACGGCTTTCGCAGCCGCAGTTATCAATGCGGCATTGCTGTTACCCCGAGGCAATGATGGAATCGTGCCATCAGCATTTGACGACTCGCTTTTGCATCAATGGAAAGGGGAAAATATGTTCGGATCGCATCGCCTTCACCGTCGTACGCTCGCTTTTTCTCTCAGTCTCGCGGCTGCCGTCCTGCTCCCCGGATGCGGTGGTTCAGGTGCTTCGATGAATGCCGCGGCACTTGCCGGCGACACCGTGGTCAGTCAGCCGGCACAGGACTTTTCCTCCTCTCCGGATACAAGCGCTGCCACCGCGGATGCCGCAACGGGGACTGCGCCATCCGCACCCACCGTTCTACCTTGAAGGCAAGCTGTGGATGCCGGACGGGCTCTCGCCGGCAGGGCAGATCTTGGCGTCACCCGATGCGGACGTGGTCGACGCGCAGCATTCAACGCGCATGATGCGATGCCATCAGGTTGTGCCCCGTGCATGAAGCAACAGCGAACTTCAAGGCTGGCCAAGCGTCCCCGGCGTAACGACCAGTCCCGTCGGCCTGCCGGGCTGATTCGGTTCCAGGCGCAATTCGGTGATCATCGTCAGCGTCGCGCCGGTTGCATAGCCGAGCAGCGGACCCTGTGCATGCAACTGGCTGGCAGAAACATGCGCGTCCGGGTGAAGATGGCCGATGTCAAGCAAGGTCGACGGACCCGACGGATACACCAGGATACGGTGGCCCTCGACGGTCCACTCAAGCTTGCGCGGCAACTGCACCGGGTCGGACGGGCCGCCTAGAAAATATGTCGGGTTGTCGATGGTGTACGCGAGGTTGGAATTGCCGTCCGTAATGGTCACGGTATCGGCGAATGCCAGACAGGGAACGAAAGCCAGGATGGCAACAACAAGTCGTAATGCTTTCATGTGCGCCTCCGCACCCGAATGCCTGAAGGCCGGATATTCAGGATAGGAACGCGGCAGCCGTGTACGGCGGGTTCCCGGCACAGTTGTGAGCAGGATCAACCAGATGCAAGGATGCGGCGACGACGAGCTCAATATGCTCGAAACGGCAGGCCTATGGCAAGGAGGGCAGGGAAGAGCCCGCGCCGCACGGAGCCGCTTGCGGAACCTTCCTCTTCTTCCGAACAAACTGTTGCATGCCTGGTTAACTCTGAATGTTCCCCAAAAAGCGCGGCATCAGACGTGTATCAAACGATCTCCCCATATCCCGTCAAACCCGTCCACCTTTTCCGCGCCTGCATTGATCTTGTCGATGTGCTCTCCATACTGGGAAATCCAACAACCAAACCGGAGAAAAACATGAAGTCTTTATCTCTATTGGCAGCAACCCTGGCGATTCCCGCTTCCGTTGCTTTCGCCCAAACACCAACGACGCCCACCACGGTTGGCGGTCAGAGTCAGTACATACCGCTGTTCGGCAGTACCAACGGCGGCGGTGGTGCACCCGGTAGCAGTTCCGCATGGTTCATCGACACGACTCAGAATCAAGTCGTCCTGTGCGCGCAGTCTGGAACCGCTTCCGCCGGCACACCCCCGAGCTTCACGTGTTCCGCGCAACCAGTGCCGAGCGCTGCTGCCACACCTAGTGCCGGAGCGCCGACACCTGGCGCGCCGGCAGCAGGTACTCCGTCCGGTGCAGCGGGCGCAAGCCCGCTGGGCGGTTAATATCCGGAATCCGAAGGTTCTCGGCGAGGCCGGATCGTAACCCGGCCTTCGATTCCTGATCAATCAAGGGCGGCGCCAGCCGAGAGGGGCCGCTTGCGATCATGTGTGAACGAATAATAAAGTCTGCCACAAGCAAAGAGGAGGCCAGCCTGTTACCTGTTCCGGCGTGAACTTCCAACGTGTTTGCGTATTCCGGTGCTTATGATCGGCGATCACGATCAGCGACAAAAATGCGCCGGCAGCCTGATCGCCTACTTGATCACCGGACCGGTTGCTTCCCCACGCTGGCAAAGCTGCTCCATGCACTTCCGCAGACGAACCACGTCGATGCCCTTTTCTTCCAGGTGGCGGAAAAAGCGGTCCGACAAGATCTGCTCGCCGAAAAGGCACCGCAGGAGGTCGCATAAGTCTCGGCCATCGTCAGGCCGACCGCCTCCCGGTGGTTCACGCGACGGATGGCCGACGACCGCCGTCAGGAGATGCTCGCGCGTGAAGGCATGCCCGCGCGTGGACAGGCCGCTGGCCTGAATCAGGAAGCGGTAGACGCCCGACTGAGTCGCGACGACCGAAGTCTCGAATTCCCCCAGAGCGGTCTCGGCCAGCACGAGTTGGGCGGTCGTGCGATCGGGCCGGGTCATCTGCGCGATGACCGTTGGGTGGGTCTCAATCGGTTGCCCGTACTCGGTGATCGTGGCGCGCAAATGGTGCGTAGCTCCCGGCGTGAGCGCGCTCTGGTCGACGCTGGCCCGCAGGTGAAGATTGGAGCGGACGTGCATCAGCGCATGAAAACGCAGTGCCGCGGCTGCTGCCAGCGGATTGCTGGCGACGGAGAGGTCATGCGTGGCCGTGCCTCGCAGGAACAAGCCCAGCAGAAGCTGCCATTCGCCCTCCCAGTGCTCCACTCCATTTATCACCAGAGGCAGAGTGATCCGGAACCCACTGGACGTGGCGCCGGTACGAAAGCTCCCGGCTGGAACCTGTGCCTGGTTGACCACCGTTCCATCGGGCGTCTGTAGCGCAATGGCCAGAAACTGCGGAGCCCGTGAAAGCGCCAGAGCGTCGAACTCGATATCTGACCGGGTCAGGGAAAAGGGAACGCGAGCGATTTGGCCCGGAATGACTACGCCTTCCGGATCGCGCACGATGGACCGGTTGACCACTCCGGCAAGCACTTGAATGAAGAACTTCTCCAACAGGAATTCGTCGTCCTGCGGAATCTCTCCGGTCACCAGCATGAAGCCGCCGGTGTTGGCGGCCAGGGCTCGGAGAATATCGTTCTGGACGTTGGCGGCGTTGCCCACCCCAATCGCGTAGACGCGCTCGCCGATCTGCAAGTCGCGAATGAATGGCGCCCGGTCCTCGATCCCGTCTGTAAAGACCACCGTTGCTTGCACGTCGAAATTGGAGGCGATTGGAGAAGTGGCATAGACCTGGGCGGCCTCCAGAATCCCCGCTCCGATCGCGGTATGCGGAAACTGGTTAGGAGGGCCGTGCAAGGCAATCTGGTTGCGAGCGTCTCCGCGCGCGCCCGAATTGATCGGACCAGCCACCTGCAAGTCCATCACCCGAGCCGCCGCATCCGCGAAAGAGACGATGGCCAGCCCATTGTCGTCGTACAAGTGGTCCACCAGGGTCGTCGCGGCCTGCCGCAGAACCTGAATCCGGGTGCGGCCGTTCCCGGCCTGGGCCAGCATGCTTCCCGATTCGTCCAACACCAGCGTCGCGGCGGCCCGTGGACGGCGAACCGAGTTGGCGACGATCGGAATATCGAATCGCCTGACCTCGACGCCGAATTCATCGCGCGCCACCACGGTCATGGACCCGGAGTCAGCCGTGTTCGGAGCACGGCCTGTGAACAACACCCAGATCCGCAGTTCGCTTTGCGGCAGGGGCCCGGCTGGGAACGGGAAAGGACCCGGCACGTGTAGCGAAAAAGGCGGCGTTGGCCCGGGCCCGACTGAAAAGGTGAGGCGCTCGCAGCCGGAGACGTGGAACAACGCGGCGCGCCGGGTCGTGTCGCCCTCCGGAACGTCGTTGAAATTGACGGTAGGCGTCAGCAACTCGATTTGGGCCGGATCGCCGGTAACGACAGGCGCGAAACCTCGTGCCAGGACACGCTGCTCCATCAAATCGTCGGCAGGATAGGAATAGCCCAGGGCCAGGTGGTCAAGCATCGATGCCGGCGTGGCGCCACCGATCATCGGATCGTTCAGAGGAACAAATGCCTGCTGGATGCGATCACAGCCGGCGCAATCGTCCAGGGTGTATTGCGCCGTACCTGCATGATTACGCTGCCAGATCGCCCACAACCGGTCGATGTTGCAGTGATGAAGATAGAAAAGAGGATCCTCCGGGGAGCGCGAACTCTCCATGGTTCCGCCGGTCCAGGTGTGCCCCGGAACATGGCTGCCGAACTCCATGGCCCGGAACTCCGCGTAGGTCCCCCTTCGCACCTCGTCGATCACGTTGTCCAGGCTGGGCAGCACTCTTCCTGGAGCGGGTGCCGCCGCGCGTGTGAAAGACCAGGTAGGGAACCGCCCTCGGCCATTCCGCCCGCCGAAAAAGGATTTCCAGGGTTCGGCGTCCAGGTCGCGCGAGTCCGCCCGCGTCCAATCCCAGTAGGGGATGGTGGCGCGGGAATCGAAACGCCGCATCTCGGCTTCCACAGTCAGCAGAAAGTATCGGTGCCAGGGCAGAAACGCCGGCCCCCGATGGATACCCGTGAAAAAATGGTGTTCGTGGTCGTCCGCAAAAGTGCCGATGAGCCCGCGCGCGAATAGATCGTTGAACGCGCCTGCCAAGAGATCGCGCTCGTCGTTATTGAGATCGACGAAGTTCTTTCGGCAGGCCATGCTATTTCTTTTCGTACTCGTGATGGCCGCGCTCGAGGAAGGACCTCACGGCCTCGAGCAGGGATTTATAAGGACGATCATAGGCGGCGGCGTGCAGGTTATAACCGTCCTCGGTCACAACAAACTTCGTTCTGTGGCCATCTATTCGCAGCTCTTCCCGGTCATCGACCCGGCGGATTTCCACGGAATGACCTGCGATCCGATGTGTTTCCACATTTTCTTTGTACTCGGAGTTGTTCATCGTCGCCTCCTTTTGGACAAGGACAATTTAGATCAAGAAGCGCTGAGGGCGGTTGAGGACGAACAAGAGGCTGACAAACTTTTTAAGCGCTTGAGTTATCGTGATATTCAACCGAGGAAACGAAAGAAAAATCGCCACAATCGGTAATCTTGCCCATGCGCTCGCGCGCCGCTGATGACTCGATGCCCGTTGGAACCCGCTGGCAACACCACGGCCAACGTGACATCGCACAAACTCAATACCTGCATTTAACGCCAGAATGGCAGCGACGATTCATGCCAGTTGCCGGTACGAAATTGCGTCAGTACGTGCACCAGTGCACGGCACATTGCCGCGCGCCGTCAAGCGGCGCATCCCTGCATCCATTTCACGAAAGTGTCCCTCATGAGCATACCGACTTTCGAACAGTTAAGTTTCACGTCGAACGGACATACATTGGTTGCTGAAACCGGCATCACGTTTCAACAGACCTGCATCACCATCAAAGCAGAAATTCCAAACGAAAACCATCCACTGCGGCTGGCGCGACTCCTGGTTCTCCAGCAAGCTCAGCGCGTCATCGGCCATGCCATCGAACAAGAACAACAAGGTGCTGGGAACGAGTGACTTGACTGTGTGGGTTGGAACATCTGTCTCCACTATGACTCTGCCGGATTCACGCCATGTCTTCTCAAGAAAATCCCTCATCCTTGCCATCGCATCCGGCATCCCTTGAAGCGTGGGAGCAAGTTGCGGCCCGCTCGGCGCCGGCGGGCGCATGGGACCGGTTGGTGTGGCACACGCCGGAAGGCATCGCCGTCAAACCGCTGTACACGGCAGCCGACCTCAAGGACTTGCCTTACACCGATACGCTGCCTGGTTTCGCGCCTTATGTGCGCGGGCCGCAAGCGACCATGTATGCGGTGCGGCCCTGGACCATCCGCCAGTACGCCGGCTTTTCCACTGCCGAAGAATCCAACGCCTTCTATCGCAAGGCATTGGCAGCCGGCGCGCAAGGCGTGTCGGTCGCGTTCGATCTTGCCACGCATCGCGGCTACGACTCCGACCATCCGCGCGTGACCGGCGACATCGGCAAGGCCGGCGTGGCGATCGATTCGGTCGAAGACATGAAGATACTGTTCGACGGTATCCCGCTCGACAAGGTATCGGTTTCCATGACCATGAACGGCGCGGTGTTGCCGGTGCTGGCCGCCTATGTCGTAGCTGCGGAAGAGCAAGGCGTCGCGCAGAACCAGCTGTCGGGCACGATTCAGAATGACATTCTGAAAGAGTTCATGGTGCGCAACACCTATATCTACCCGCCCGAGCCGTCGATGCGCATCGTCGCCGACATCATCGGTTACGCCGCGCATCACATGCCGAAGTTCAATTCGATCTCGATTTCCGGTTATCACATGCAGGAGGCGGGCGCCAACCAGGCGCTGGAGCTGGCATTCACCTTGGCCGACGGCCAGGAATATGTGAAAACGGCGCTCGCCAGCGGCCTGGACGTGGATCAGTTCGCCCCCCGCTTGAGCTTTTTCTTCGGCATCGGCATGAACTTTTATCTCGAAGTGGCCAAGCTGCGGGCGGCACGCTTGCTATGGTGGCGCATCATGAAGCAATTCAAGCCGAAGAACCCGAAGTCGATGATGCTGCGCACCCATTGCCAGACGTCTGGCTGGTCATTGACCGAACAAGACCCCTACAACAATGTGGCGCGCACCACCATCGAAGCGATGGCGGCCGTGTTCGGCGGCACCCAGTCGCTGCATACCAATTCGTTCGATGAAGCCATCGCGCTGCCGACCGATTTCTCGGCACGCATTGCGCGCAACACGCAACTCATCATCCAGGAAGAAACCCATATCGGCACCGTGATCGATCCGTGGGCCGGCTCCTACATGATGGAAACCTTGACGCACGAGATGGCGGACAAGGCGTGGGCACTGATCAACGAAGTCGAACACATGGGTGGCATGACCAAAGCCGTGGCCTCCGGCTGGGCCAAGCTGAAAATCGAAGTGTCCGCGGCGGAAAAGCAAGCCCGTATCGACGCCGGCCGCGACGTGATTGTCGGTGTCAACAAGTACCGGTTGGAAGAGGAACGCGCGGTCGACATCCGGGACATCGACAATGCCGCCGTGCGTGAGTCGCAAATCCGGCGCCTGGCTGCGCTGAGGGCAAGCCGCGACCACGCGGCCGTGACAGCGGCATTGCAAAACCTGGCCGCCGCCGCGCACCATGGCCAGCGTAATCTGCTCGCGCTATCGATCGATGCGATGCGCGCGCGTGCCACCGTGGGCGAGGTGTCGGATGTACTGGAACAGGAATTCGGCCGCTACCGCGCCACTATTCAGAGCGCAGCAGGCGTCTATGGCGCGCAATTTGACGATGACGATGGCTGGAATGCGATGAAAAAGGAAATCGAGGAATTTGCCGTCGAGCAGGGCCGACGCCCGCGCATCATGATCGCCAAGCTCGGCCAGGACGGCCACGACCGGGGCGCGAAAGTGGTGGCGGCCGCGTTTGCCGATCTGGGCTTTGACGTCGATATCGGCCCGCTGTTTCAGACGCCCGAGGAAGCGGCGCGCCAAGCTATTCAGAACGACGTGCACGCGATCGGCATTTCCACGCTCGCCGCCGGCCACAAGACGCTGGTTCCCGCCGTCGTGCAAGCGCTGCAAGACCAAGGTGCGCAAGACATCGTAGTGTTCGTCGGCGGCGTCATTCCGGCGCAGGATTACGACTTCCTGTACCAGGCCGGCGTGCAAGGGATCTATGGTCCCGGCACGCCGATTCCGCAGTGCGCCGGCGATGTGCTGGCAAAAATCCGCGCGGCGCTGGCAACGGACATCTTCGCCTCGGTCCGCACCGCATGAACCCCACGATGGCAGCCACCTCCGTGCTTTCCGATGCGGATGCGGCGTTGGTGGCGGGCGTGCGCGCGCGTCACATCCGCTCGCTGGCCAAGGCCATCACGCTGATCGAATCGACCCGGGACGAGCATCAGGCGCGTGCGCAGCAAATCGTCCATCGGCTGTTGCCGGAAACCGGACATCGGGTACGCATCGGCATTTCCGGAACACCGGGCGTGGGCAAGTCGACCTTGATTGAAGCGCTCGGGCTGTATTTGATCGCACAAGGCTACCGAGTAGCGGTGCTGGCGGTCGATCCTTCCAGTGCCGTCAATGGCGGCTCGATCCTGGGCGACAAGACGCGCATGGAACGGCTATCGATGGAGCCCAACGCCTATATTCGCCCCTCCCCGGCCAACGGTGCGGCCGGCGGCGTCGCGGCCCGCACCCGCGAAGCCATGCTGCTGTGCGAAGCGGCCGGCTTCGATGTCGTCATCGTTGAGACGGTTGGCGTGGGCCAGAACGAAGCGGCGGTCGCCGGCATGACCGATACCTTCGTCTTGCTGCAACAAGCGCATGGCGGCGACGGCTTGCAAGCCATAAAGAAAGGCAGTGCCGAACTGGCCGACTTGATTGTGTTTAACAAGGTGGACTTGGACCCGCACGCGGCCGACGTTGCGATGGGTCAAATGCGCGATGCCATGGCCTTGTTGCGTCCCCTCGCGCCCACCTGGCTGCCACCGGTGCTGGGCGTGAGTGCCGCGACTGGCGCGGGCATCGAACAGCTTTGGCATGCGCAGGCGCGGCACCGCGAGACGCTGGACGCCACGGGGCAGTTGGCGCATAAGCGCCGCCAGCAAGCGCTCAACTGGATGTGGGCGCACATCGAGATGGGCCTGCAGAAACGTTTTCGCGACCATGCCGCAGTGCAAGCCGCGTTACCGGAACAGACCGCGGCGGTGACGGCGGGCACAGTCACACCAGCAGCAGCAGCAGCATTCTTGTTCGGCCAGTTCTGAGGCAGGACGTCGACCACAGTCCGTATGCGGCCGGTCCCAGGCCCGACCTCCATGCCAGCCGCCTGTGTTGCGTCAGCCCCATGAGAATTTGAGTTGAAAGGAGCAATTTTGGAAAAACATAAATATAGTTGCGCCCCGCTGCAGCAGCGACTGGCCGCCGTATTCGACGTGCGCGCATGGCAGTACCTGGCTACCCATTCAAATCTGTGTCTCGCAGAAGGTTGCATCGCAGGCCGCAAGGTCTTGCTGGTGGCAACCGACCCCGCCGCCGCCCTTGGCACGTTCGGCCTTGCCGAATGCGCCGATTTTCGGTGGGCAGTGCTGCGTTCGCGCGCGATGGGTATTCCGCTGGTGTTGTTGATTGATTCCGCCGGCGCCCGCCTCGACACGGGATTGCCCGTGCAAGGCGCGCTGCGCGCCCTATTGCGAGAAGTGCTGGATGCGCGCCTGGCCGAAGTGCCGATGCTCGCGGTGCTGGGGCGTTATGCTTTCGGTGCGGCCAGCATGCTCGCCTGTGCGGCGCATGAGCGCCTGTATTCGGAACACACGCTACTGGTGATGTCCGGTCCACGCGTGCTGCAGGCGGCGCTGCCAGACCGCGCCGGGCATGATACGGTAGCGCGTCGCATCAATGGCATCGCCCGCAGCGCCGTCGGCCACGCCGACCGGCTGATTGCCGACGATCTCGACGCGTACGCCGAAGCCGTCAAGGCCTGGGTCGCCAACTCGGTGGAAGTGGGCCAGACGCGCGATGCGCTGATGCGGGAACGCCGTCATCTGCGGCAACGTCTGCCGGCCGACGCGTGCTGCGCCAGCGGCGGACCCATCCTGGACAGCGACGGCCATACCCTACGCTGTCTGACCGAAAAGCCTTTTGGCGCAACCGATGCCCTCGCTTTGCTTGATCTGGCCGAATCGACCTGCCTGAACGGCACGACAAAGCCCATCACGATTGCCGTTGACTGTCCCGGGCACAGTGTCTTGCTGCAGGATGAAGAAATCATCCTGAGCCAGTATCTGGTCCACTTGGCGCTGGGGCTGCGCCGCCTGGTATGCGAAGGCACGCCAATGCGCCTGTTCATCACCGGCCAGATTTCCGGCGGCATCTATATTGCACTCGCCTCAGCCGCCGCGACCACGGAACTCGCGCCCGACGCCATCGTCCGAACCCTGCCGCCCGCTTCCCTGGTGCAGATTTTCGGCCATGACGTAGAAGAGACTGTGAAGAGCGCTTCCTATGTCGAATGGGGGGTGGTGGACGCGGTTCTTCCGTCGCAGCACCAGACGCTGATCAATTCCACCGCGTTTGCGTCCGACGAACTCTTCCAACGCTAAAGCCGCGGCTGGTTGTCACAAGTGTTCTGCGTAAACACAAAGAGGGGGGGCACTGGATGTGGCTGGTGGCGACCCAGTGCGTAGCCGTGTTCCTGGCGGTGGCCGCGCGCAGCGCGCAAGCGGTCAGGGCGGCGCTCGGCGAACACTTCGCCGGCATCCTGGTGTCGGACCGCTATGCCGCTTATGGCTGGGTTGAGGCGCAGCGCCGGCAACTATGCTGGGCGCACCTGTTGCGCGACTTCACCAAGATGGCCGAGCGCAGCGGCGCGTCCGGGCGCATCGGCGATGCATTGCGCGCGCTCGCGCACCAGGTGCGGGACGGCACCTTGAGCCGCAGCATGTTCGCCTGCCACATGCTGTTCCTGCGCCATCGCATCGAGACGCTGCAGGAGGGCGCCGCCATCCCGAGACGGCCAGAACTTGCCGGCATATCCTTCGCCTGCGGGAAGCGCTGTGGACGTTCATCGACACGCCGGGCGTGAAGCCGACGAACAACCATGCCGAGCGCCATCTGCGCCGCTTCGTCATCTGGCGCAAGATCAGCTTCGGCACGCAATCGGCGCGCGGCTCGCGCTATGTCGAACGCATCATGACGGTCGTCGGCAGTTGCAAGCTGCAAGGCCGCAACGTCTTCGCTTCCTCACCCAGGCAATTCAGGAGCATTGGGGGCACGTCAACCCGCCTTCGCTGGTTCCAGCGTAATTCGCTGCAGGGTTCATGATGCGTTTCTCGCCGACGTGGCGGGGTGAACGATTACTTCATATATTCTGCTTGGTCTCTCTCCCGCACGGAACGAAGCTCCGGGCAGCGCCCATCATGCACGCTTACTTTGGAACTATTTGTTTTCTCATGTTACCAATTGACGCAATGTTGCAATTATTAAGAACCCTAAAGAATAAAACCGAGATCAAGTACCTTTTCCGTTGAGAAGAACACTCTGTGATAGGAACAAATCTTCTTGAATAAAGTTAGTTGATTATGATGAAAATAAGCGCACTGCACGTGCTGCCATCCAACATTCGCGTTGAGTCCAGCAGGCCCTTGTTAATTGGGCCGAAAGATGCACCACCACAATGGATTGCTGACCTGGAGAACTGGTGCCGTCATGCGTCTGAGAAAGAGCTACCGAACAGGCTGGAAGCGGCAAAGTATGTGCTGCAACAATATGCCAATCCCCAAAACAAGACGTTGGACCTGTCCAACATGGGGTTGACGTCGCTCTCGCCGGGTCTATGGCATCTGGCCAACCTGCAGGAATTGAATGTCAGCCAAAACCCGGGTTTGCAGGCGCTTCCGGACGATCTGGGCAAGTGTGCTACGTTACGCAGCATTAACGCTTCATCCTGTTCGATCAATAAATGGCCTAAATGCCTGTCCGAACTGCCTTTACTCAAGACACTGCTGCTCGATAACAATCCCCGCCTGCGCGTTTTTCCCAATGAGATCCGAGAGTGCCATGCGCTCGAAAACCTGAGCATGGAGGCAACTAAGCCTCACCATTTGCTAATGTCTCTGTCTACTATCGCGCCGAAAGATGCTCCACCGAGATGGATCGCCGCCTTGGAGAGCTGGTGCTGTCATGCGTCTGAGAAAGAGCTACCGAACAGGCTGGAAGCGGCAAAGTATGTGCTGCAACAATATGCCAATCCCCAAAACAAGACGTTGGACCTGTCCAACATGGGGTTGACGTCGCTCTCGCCGGGTCTATGGCATCTGGCCAACCTGCAGGAATTGAATGTCAGCCAAAACCCGGGTTTGCAGGCGCTTCCGGACGATCTGGGCAAGTGTGCTACGTTGCGCAGCATTAACGCTTCATCCTGTTCGATCAATAAATGGCCTGCATGCCTGTCCAAACTGCCTTTACTCAAGACGCTGCAGCTCAATGACAATCCCGTCATCCTGCGCGTTTTACCCGATGAGATCCGGGAGTGCCATGCGCTCGAAAACCTGAGCATGAGAGCAACCAAGCCTCCTCATTTTGAACATCCCCCGTCCCGTCTTCTCGCGCCCGGAGAAGCACGGGGACGCGCCCTGATACGAAGCCCTTCGGCTCCTCCCCAGCAATCTCATGGCAACTTCCGGACAAGAAGCGCTTCGCCGCCAGCACAGGCATCGGCACCATCCGTTACCACTATGCTCGGATTCAAGAGGGCACACAAACTCGATAAACAGTTTGGCTCGCTTCAGTGGCCTCGTTCCGTTCCAGCCCCCTCCTTATCTCTACCATCTATATCTATTAAGTCATGGGAATTCGATGACGGCGGCAAGCCATTGATGCAGGGCGACCGTATTTTTGTTCCGGACGAAAAAGGCCATTTTCCGAATCTGGCGGCTTTGCTGGATTTGGAAGCAATCAAGACAGGCGAAAAGCAATACATATGGGCCATAAGCAAGCTTGGCCGACTCATTATTGCCGAGGAAAAGAAAATACATGATAACCCTCGCAAGACTCTCGGGCATCCGACACTGGTAGGCGGTGGGCGAGCGCGGATCGCGGGTGAACTGCGATGGCATCAGGTGGATCCGAAGGATCCGTCATCAGAAGGGTGGTTCTATATCAACATCGCTTCGGGGCGCTACTCCTTCTATGTCGACCGCAACCAGGTACAGTTGCAAAGTGCGACAGCACTTTTCCGAAAAGCCGGGCTCGCCGTAAAAACCTTATCCCCAAGCGAGGCGGCGAGGCACCCGGTCTCCGGTTTGCAAGCACCTGTCCAGAAGAGGTGATCTCTCCAAACAACAAAGCAGCACCGAAGGTCTGATGCCTGCATCAATAACTGCACCGGCAAGAACTATCGAGGGGCTACCGTTGGCAACAGTATCGACACTTGGCGTGGACGATGTAATCGAACAGGTGCATTGGCACCACGCAGATGAACCATTGAAGTCTGGCACCGCGTTCTGAAAACAGGGCGTCGCATCGAGTCGCGCCAACTGGAAACGGTGGAACGTTTGGCGGTCGCGTTGACGCTGTATTCCATCAGTGCTCACAAATGGTCTCTATTTTTGCATGGAACAACAAGGAAACGACTTCCCGCCCCTCACTCCACCGTCACCGACTTCGCCAGGTTCCTCGGCTTGTCCACATCCGTACCGCGTGCCAGCGCGGTGTGATACGCCAGCAACTGCAGCGGCACCACGTGCAGGATCGGTGACAGCTTGCCGTAGTGTTCGGGCATGCGGATCACATGCACGCCCTCGCTGGGCGTGATGCGCGAGTCGCCGTCGGCGAACACATACAGTTCGCCGCCGCGCGCGCGCACTTCCTGCATGTTCGACTTCAGCTTTTCGATCAGCGTGTCGTTCGGCGCCACCGTCACCACCGGCATTTCCTTCGTGACCAGCGCCAGCGGGCCGTGCTTGAGTTCGCCGGCCGGGTAGGCTTCGGCGTGGATGTACGAAATCTCCTTGAGCTTCAACGCGCCTTCCAGCGCGATCGGATAGTGCAGTCCGCGGCCCAGGAAGAGGGCGTTTTCCTTGCGCGCGAACTCTTCGGCCCACGCGATGATCTGCGGCTCCAGCGCCAGCACGGCGGCGATCGACACCGGCAGGTGGCGCAGCGCTTTCAGGTGTTCCGCTTCCTGTTCATCGCTGAGGCGGCCGCGCACCTGCGCCAGCGTCAGCGCCAGCAGGAACAAGGCGACCAACTGCGTTGTGAAGGCTTTGGTCGATGCGACGCCCACCTCGACGCCGGCGTGCGTGATGTAGGACAGCATGCACTCGCGCACCATCGCGCTGGTGGCGACGTTGCAGATGGTGAGCGTGTTGACCATGTCCTGCGCGCGCGCGTGCTTGAGCGCAGCCAGCGTGTCGGCGGTCTCGCCGCTTTGCGAGATGGTGACCACCAGCGCCTTCGGGTTCGGCACGCTGTCGCGGTAGCGATACTCGCTCGCGATCTCGACGTTGACGGGAACCTGGGCGATCGATTCGATCCAGTATTTCGCGGTCAACCCGGCGTAGTAGCTGGTGCCGCAGGCCAGGATCAGCACCGAGTCGATTTTCTTGAAGACCTGGTAGGCCTTGTCGCCGAACAGCTCCGGCATGATCCCGGTCACGCCTTCGAGGGTGTCGCCGATGGCGCGCGGCTGTTCGAAGATTTCCTTCTGCATGTAATGGCGATAGGGGCCAAGCTCGGCCGCGCCGGTATGCGCGTGAACGGTGCGCACTTCGCGCTCGACCGGCTTGCTTTCGCTATCGACGATCCAGTAACGCTGCAGTTGCAGGTCGACGACATCGCCTTCTTCCAGATAGATGATCTGGTCGGTGGTGCCGGCCAGCGCCATCGCATCCGACGCAAGGAAGTTCTCTCCCTTGCCGACGCCGACGATCAAGGGCGAGCCTTGACGCGCACCGATCACCCGATGCGGTTCGTCGCGGCAGAATACCGCGATCGCATACGCACCATGCAGGCGCTTGACCGCCTGCTGCACGGTCTCGAACAGGTCGCCGGTGTACATATGGTCGACCAGATGGGCGATGACTTCGGTGTCGGTCTGGCTTTCGAATACATAGCCGGCGGCACTCAGTTCGGCGCGCAGTTCGTCATGGTTTTCGATGATGCCGTTATGGACCAGCGCGATGCGTTCGCGCGAGAAATGCGGGTGGGCATTATGCGAAGCCGGCGCGCCATGGGTCGCCCAGCGGGTATGCGCAATGCCGGTGAAGCCTTCCAGTTCCGCCTTTTCGACCTGCGTTTCCAGGTCAGCCACGCGCGAAGTGCTGCGCGAGCGTTGCAGCTTGCCGTTGACATGCAGCGCGACGCCGCAAGAGTCGTAGCCGCGGTATTCAAGCCGTTTCAGGCCTTGCAGCAGGATGGGGGTGATATTACGTTGCGCGACTGCGCCGACGATGCCACACATGCGTGCTCCTTCTTGGATTCGGTAAAAGACGGGGTCTATCGTAGAAGACGATATGTGAAATAAGCTTTCTAAATTTGTGAAAAAATGTGAATATATTTCATTGCAATGCAGCGATGAAATATAATTTCATTTTACGTAAAATTTTTATTGAAAAATGTCTGAGTCAATTTCCCTGGACGACCTTGACCGCCGTATCCTGAATGCCTTGCAGACGAATGCCGCGCAAACCAACAGTGATCTTGCGGAAAGTGTGCATGCTTCGGCGCCGACCTGCTTGCGCAGGGTCAAGCGCCTGATTGACGCAGGCGTGATCACGCGTCAGATCGCGCTGGTGGCGGCGGAAAAACTTGGCCCGGCGCTGACGGCGATCGTGGAAATCACGCTCGACCACCAGGGTGCGGAGCGCATGGATGAATTCGAGGCGCTGGTTGCGCAGGAGGGGGCAGTGCAGCAATGCTATCGGGTATCGCCGGGGCCGGACTTCGTGCTCGTGGTGCAGGTGGCCGACATGCCCGCCTATCACGCGCTCGCGCACCGCCTGTTTGCGTCGCATGCGAACGTACGCAACGTGCGCAGCTTCTTTTCGATCCACCGCAGCAAGTTCGAGACGCGCGTCGCAGTATGACGCGCAATATGACGATATTGAAAGTAGCGCGGGCCTCCGTTCCCGCGCCACATATTCACTTCTTGATCTTGACCGGCCGCTGCCAGTTGTCGATGGTGAGCTGTTTCGCACGCGACACGGTCAGCTTGCCCTCCGGTGCGTCCTTGGTCAGCGTGGTGCCGGCGCCCAGCGTCGCACCCTTGCCCACCTTCACCGGCGCCACCAGTTGCGTGTCGCTGCCGATGAACGCATCGTCCTCGATCACCGTGCGGAACTTGTTCGCACCATCGTAGTTGCAGGTGATGGTGCCGGCGCCGATGTTGACGCGCGAGCCGACAGTAGCGTCGCCGACGTAGGCGAGATGGTTCGCCTTGCTGTGCGCGGCGATCTGGCTGTTTTTCACCTCGACGAAATTGCCGATATGGACATCTTCGGCCAATTCGGTGCCGGGACGCAGCCGCGCATACGGACCGATTTGCGCATCGGCGCCGACGATGGCGTCTTCGATATGGCAGAACGGCTTGATGTTGGCGCCTTTGGCGATGCGCGCATTCCGGACCACGCAGTGCGCGCCGATGCTGACGCCGTCCGCCAGCTCGACTGCACCCTCGAACACGCAATTGACGTCGATGCTCACATCGCGTCCGCACGTCAATGAACCGCGCACATCGATGCGCGCCGGATCGGCCAGCGTCACGCCTTGTTCCAGCAGCACATTGGCGACATTGGATTGATGGATGCGCTCCAGCTCCGCCAGCTGCACCTTGCTGTTCACGCCCAGCGTCTCCCACACCGCCGCCGGTTGTGCAGAGACGACCGGCACGCCGTCCGCGACTGCACGCGCGACGATGTCGGTCAGATAGTATTCCTGCTGTGCGTTGTCGTTCGACAAAGTCGCCAGCCATTCCTTCAGCTTCGCGGTCGGGGCGACCATGATGCCGGTATTGATTTCGCGGATCGCGCGCTGTTCTTCGCTGGCATCCTTCTGCTCCACGATGCCGACGATGTTGCCATCGCGGCGCACAATACGGCCGTAGCCGGTCGGATTATCGAGTTCGATGGTGAGGACCGCCAACTTTTCCTTGCCCGCACTGTCCAAGAGTTGCCGAAGCGAATCCCGGGTTGTCAGCGGAACATCGCCATACAGGACTAGCGTCGGCACATCGTCGCGCAGGTGCGGCAATGCCTGCATCACCGCATGGCCGGTGCCGAGCTGCGGTTCCTGTTTGGCGAATGCGACATCAGACGCCTTGACCGATTCCGGCACCGCTTCGCCGCCGTGGCCATAGACGATACACAGTGAAGTCGGCTCTAGCGACCGTGCGGTATCGATGACATGCGACAGCAGCGGTTTGCCGGCGAGTGGATGAAGGACTTTCGGCAGCGCGGATTGCATGCGCTTTCCCATGCCGGCGGCAAGAATGACAATGTTCATGGAAGACCATTTGAAGTGATGCAAAATTTTATCATGCGCCCCCGTCGCGCCCTATCCGCAACCTGGCTCTATCTGGTGTTTGTCTGCCTGCTTGCAGGCTGCAGTGCCGTGCGCCTCGGTTACGCCAACGGCGACACCATTACCTACTGGTGGCTCAATAGTTATGTCGATTTCACCGCCGATCAAAAGCCCTGGGTTCGGGAGGACATCGGCACTTTCTTTACGTGGCATCGCCAGTCGCAGTTAAGCGATTACGCGCAATTGCTGGCACGCTTCCAGCAACAGGTGAGGGGCGAGGTCTCCGCCGCCGACATCGACGCCGACTACGCTGCCATCAAGAAGCGCGCAATGGCCGCGGTGGACAAGGCCTTGCCGTCGTTGACCCGGCTCGCGCTCGCCTTGCAGTTGGAACAGATCGCCCATCTGGAAAAGAAGTTCGCGTCGAACAACGAGAAGTATCGTAAAGAACACTTGCGCGGCGACATTGAGGATCGTCAACGGCAACGGTTTGCCAAGGTGATGAAGCAGGCCGAATACTGGTTCGGCAACTTCAGCACACGGCAGGAAGCACAGATCCGTGCGGCGTCCGACGCCCGACCGCTGGACAACGAGCGATGGATGGCCGAGCGGGTGCGCCGTCAACAGGAATTGATCAGGTTACTGAAGAAAATCCAGTCGGAGCAACCACCGCGCGAAACGGTCGCCGCGATGCTGCGCGAGTATGTGCAGGCCAGCTTCAGCAACTTCACTTACGAACAGCACAAGGCGTTTTTTGACGACAGCCGTGAGGGAATGATGCAGATGATTGCGAAGATCGCCAATGTCGCGACACCGGAGCAGCGCGCGCATGCGATGAAGCGGATGCAGAAGTGGATTGACGATAGCCGCGCGTTGGCGGCGAAGTGATCTTCTGCGGGAATGCGTCAATCCCGCAGCCAAGCACCAAAAAAGAAATCTGTCATTCCGAACGCAGTGAGAAATCTCCCACCGTCGCGCGATAGTCTGGCCTTGGAAATGCCTCACTCCATCCGGAATGACACGTCATTCACGTGACCTATTCGCCCGCATCGCTGAACCGGATCACATTCGCTGGCGGCGCGCACGGCTCCTCGTCAAACGCAATATCCCCGTCCGCCGAGGCTTCCCCCGTCGCTGCCAGATCGACAAAATTGAACAGGTCCTTGTCCATCAAATGCGACGGCGCCACTGTCGACAGCGCCGAGAAAATGTTCTCGACCCGTCCCGGATGCTTTTTCTCCCACTCGCGCAGCATCGCCTTGATCTGCTTGCGCTGCAGGTTTTCCTGGCTGCCGCACAAATCGCAGGGAATGATCGGGAACTGCTTCACCTCCGCATAACGCTCCATGTCCGCCTCCTTCACATAGGCGAGCGGCCGGATCACGATGTGCTTGCCATCGTCCGACTGCAGCTTGGGCGGCATGCCTTTCAGCTTGGCGCCGAAGAACATGTTGAGGAAGAAGGTTTCCAGGATATCGTCGCGATGGTGGCCGAGCGCGATCTTGGTCGCGCCGAGTTCATCGGCCACGCGGTACAGGATGCCGCGCCGCAGCCGCGAACACAGCGAGCAGGTGGTTTTCCCTTCCGGGATCACCCGCTTGACGATGCTGTACGTATCCTGGTTTTCGATATGGAAGGGCACGCCGATCTTCGTCAGGTACTCCGGCAATACATGCTCGGGAAAATTCGGCTGCTTCTGGTCGAGGTTGACGGCAATGATGTCGAAATGGATCGGCGCCCGCTCGCGCAGCGTCAGCAAAATGTCGAGCAGGCCGTAGCTGTCCTTGCCGCCGGACAGGCACACCATCACCTTGTCGCCATCCTCGATCATGTTGAAGTCGCCGATCGCCTGGCCGACCTGCCGGCACAACCGCTTGTGCAGTTTGTTGTTTTCGTAAGCGATCTTCTCGGCTTTCTTCGCGCTGACGGCAGCGTTGTCCAGTGCGGCGTCGTGCAAGCGGTCGTTCATGATCACCTCTTCCTCACTGCTTGATGTGGATGACTTCGACGCCGACGCCCTGGCAGTCCGGATAGACATCCGGCTTTTCGGTCGTCACACGCACCGCGCGCACCTTCGGATGCGACAGCATCGCGCGCGCCACATCGTCGCACAGCGTTTCCTGCAGATGGATGTGGCCCTGCGCCATACGCCTGGCAATCGTGTCGCGCATGAAATCGTAGTCGACGACTTCATGCAGATGGTCTTCCTTCGGCGTCGATTCCGCCAGCGGAATGAACAGGTCGACATTCACCAGCACCCGCTGCTCGCCTTTCTTCTCGAACTCATGGACGCCGATGTTGATCATCACTTCATAGTTGCGCAGGAACAGGCGGCGGCAATCGGCAAGGCTGGGATGGGAAAGGGAGGAGAGCATGATAAGGATAGGTGGACAGGTTATTTGGCAACGAACATGACGTCGCGTTGCAGGGGAATCAAATGCTGGCCGCCATCGACCAGCAGGGTAGTGCCGGTGATTGCCGGCGAATCGGCAACGAAACAGACGGCGGCGGCGACATCGTCCGGCGTGCTGGAACTGCCGAGCGGTGTGATCTTGTGCGCCTTGGCGAAGCCTTCCTCGGTCTGGTCCCCGGACACCAGCGTAATGCCGGGAGCGACACCGACCACGCGCACTGTCGGCGCCAGCGCCTGCGCCAGCATCGTGGTCGCGGTTTGCAGCGTCGCCTTCGACAGCGTGTAAGACAAGAAATCCGGATTCAGGTTGTACAGCTTCTGGTCGAGCAGATTGACCACGACGCTCTGCGCACCGGCCGGCGTCGCAGCATGCAGCGCCTGTGCCAGCAGCAGCGGCGCCGCCAGGTTCACATGCATGTGCCGGTCCAGGGCGGCGGGCGAGAAATCCGCCGCGCTGTCATGCTCGAACAATGATGCATTATTGACCACACAGGAAACCCGCCCGAGCGCTTTCGTCACCGCCGGCAACAGCGCCTTCACCGCGCTTTCGTCGGCTAGGTCGGCTTGCAAGGCGACCGCACGCCGGCCGAGCCCTTCGATCTCGCGTATCGTCGCCTGAGCGTCCGCGGCTGAGTTTCCATAATGCACGGCCACATCCCATCCTCGCTGCGCTAGTGCGAGCGCGATCGTGCGGCCGATGCGCCGGGCGGCACCGGTCACCAGTGCAACTTTTCGGACTTCTGAGGTCATAGTCTTGTTGGGCTTCCTGCGGCCACTATCGGGTGTCGCCGAGTTTCGGTCCTGCTACGCCAAAAACAGGTTTTCGGTCAGATTAAATTACAAGCGCCGAGCCGATTTCAATACAATATCGAACATGCAACTGCAACTGCCCGAACCCTCTCTCGACGCCCAGGCGGCGTCGCGCTCCCTGCACCACCTGATTGCCAACGAAATTCGTCGCAATTCCGGCTGGATCACCTTCGCGCAATACATGGAACTGGTGCTGTATGCGCCGGGACTCGGTTATTACAGTGGCGGGGCGGCCAAACTCGGCAAAGACGGAGATTTTACAACCGCGCCCGAAATCACGCCGCTTTTTGGTGCTGCGCTGGCGCAGGTAGTGGCCGGCCTGATGGAGCAGACCGCACCGCAAATCCTGGAGTTCGGCGCCGGAACCGGCAAGCTTGCCCGCGACATCCTGACCGAGCTGCGCGAAATGAGTGTGCCCATCCACCGCTATTCCATCGTCGAAGTATCCGGCGAACTGCGCGCGCGCCAGGAAAAGACCCTGCGCGGCTTTCCGGAAGTCACCTGGCTCGACCGCTTCCCGCCGGCATTCACCGGCGTCGTACTCGGCAACGAAGTGCTCGACGCCATGCCGGTCAACCTGGTGCTCAAGGGCGAGCGCGGCTGGAAAGAACGCGGCATCGGCCTGTCCGACAAGAACTTCGTGTTTCGCGACCGCCCCTGCGATCCGGCACTGATCGCGCAGATCCCCGATGCGCGGGACTTGCCTATCGGGTACCTGACCGAAGTCCACCCCGTTGCGCAAGGCTTCATGCGCTCCCTCGCATCCATGCTCGGCGCCGGCTACGACGAAACCGGACGCGGCGTCGCCGCGATTCTGATCGATTACGGCTTCCCGGCGCACGAGTACTACCTCGCCCAGCGCGAACAAGGCACGTTGATGTGCCACTACCGTCATCACGCGCATCCCGACGCATTCTTCCTGCCGGGCCTGCAGGACGTCACCGCACACGTCGATTTCAGTGCAATGGCGCGCGCCGCCATCGACGGCGGCCTGGAAATGCTCGGCTACACCAGCCAGGCGGCCTTCCTGCTCGACGCCGGTATCGGCGATCTGCTGCTACGCACGCCGCCGACCGACCAGTTGCGCTACTTGCCCCAGGCCAACGCCGTGCAGAAACTGATCTCGCCCGCCGAAATGGGTGAACTGTTCAAGGTGCTGGTGGTAGGCAAGAAAGCATCGCTGCCGGAGAAGTTTGTCCGCAACGACCGCAGCCACCGGTTATGATGGTCGGTGCATGATGTGCTGATCGCTGTCGATCAACAACTGTTCAAAAAACGCTGCGAGGTCGCGCATGATACGTTGGGTCCTGTCCATCTTTGTCGCGCTGTGTATTTTCTCAGCCATGTTGCCATGGCTCGAAAAGCTCGGCGTCGGCCGCCTGCCCGGCGATGTGCGCTTCACACTGTTCGGCAAGAAATTTTTCCTGCCGTTCGCGTCCACGCTGCTGCTGTCGATGCTGGTCGTGGCGATCGGGCGTCTGCTGCGCTGAGTTGCCGCAATATCCGTCCAACCATCATGAAGGAAATCCATGATTCGCTGGGTCGCCGTCATCTTCGTTGCCTTGGCAATCTTTTACCCGCTGCTCCCCTGGCTGGACAAACTCCGGGTCGGGCGCGTGCCCGGTGACGTCCGCTTTCGCCGCAACGGCGTGGTGTTCTGCCTGCCCTTCGGCTCGACCGTGCTGTGGTCGGCCATCGTGTTCCTGATCGCGGAATTGCTGACCTTGTCCGGCCTGTCTTCCTGACGCGGCTCCGCCGCACGGGGTAGTCGCCGGCGCAATTGCCGCCAACAAAATATACTGAAGGCCCCTCGTCGCCTTCCAAAGACATGCCACGCACCCTGGAACAATTGCGCGAACGCTATGGCGCCCGATACAAATGGTTGGTCCTGCTGACCGTCATGATCGGCACCATGGCCTCCATCCTGTCGTCGACCATCGTCAATGTCGCGGTGCCGGACCTGAGTCATCACTTCTCGCTTGGGCAGGAGCGCGCGCAATGGGTGTCCGCCGGCTTCATGCTGTCGATGACGCTGTCGATGCTGACCACGCCCTGGCTGCTGCTGCGCTTCGGCCTGCGGCGCACGTATACCGGCGCCATCCTCTTGCTGCTGATCGGCGGCGTTGTCGGCGGCTTCAGCCTGAATTACTCGATGCTGCTGTCGATGCGCGTCGCCGAAGGCTTGGCCGCCGGCATCCTGCAGCCGATTCCCTCGATCGTGGTGCTGCGCGCATTCGAAAAGCGGGAGCAGGGCAAGGCCATGGGCGTCTTCGGCTTCGGCGTGGTGCTGGCGCCGGCGATCGGCCCCAGCGTCGGCGGTTTTCTGGTCGAGCAATTCGGTTGGCGTTCGATCTTTTTCGTCGTCGTGCCGTTCTGCCTGTTGGTGCTGTTCATGGTGCGCCGCCTTCTCGCAGTGAACTCGCCGATGATGGGCGACTCCCGGCCGCTCGACTGGAAAGGCCTGCTGCTGGCAGGCGTCGGCACCACCGCCCTGCTCAACGGGCTGGTGCATTTGCACGACGACCTGGCGCAGGCGGCCGCACTGCTGGCACTCGGCATCGCCGCGCTGGCCGGTTTCGTGTTTTACCAACTGCGCGCGGAAGACGGACTGATGAATATGCAGTTGTTCCGCCATCGAAGCTTTGCGATGGGCGCGCTGGTTGCCTTCATCTACGGCGCCGGCCTGTACGGCTCAACCTATCTGCTACCGGTCTACATGCAGATGGCGTTGCATTTTGCACCGTCCGAAGCGGGTCTGATCCTGCTGCCGGCCGGAATCGTGCTGGCCTTGACCATCATCGCCGCCGGCAAGCTGGCTGACCGCTTTCCGCCCAACATACTGGTATCGGTCGGACTGGTACTGCTGGCGCTGTCCTTCGCGCTGATGGCAATCGGCTCGAAATCGACCGGCTACTTCACCCTGATGGGGATTGCGATTATCGGCCGCGTCGGCCTCGGTTTCGTATTGCCAGCGCTCAGTCTGGGAGCGATGCGCGGCCTCGAATTCAGCCTGATTGCGCAAGGCGCCAGCACCATCAATTTCCTGCGCCAGCTCGGCGGCGCCATCGGCGTCAGCCTGGTCGGCATCGTCCTCCAGTGGCGTCTTGCCACGCATCAGACCGCAGGCGGTTCCGTCCAGGCTTTCCGCGAAACCTTCCTGCTGGTGGCGTTGCTCTGCGCCGCAGCCGTTCTGGCCGCATGGCGGATGCGGTCGGCCGCAGTGGAACAGCGATAGCTGCGCAATTGTCTTTTAAGCATCGATTGTCGTTCGCGACGGTATGCCCGCAGCGTCCTGGTCCGCCTCCATCATCTCGCGCTTGCATTTCCCCTTGACAATGGTATTTTGGCAGCGTGGCCAATCTGCCGACGGTCGCCGGCAGCCATGAGGCCCGCTTTCCGGCCCTGGCAAGGCACAGACATCGACGCATGGATTCGCTGAAATGACATCGCTACGCAGTTTGACCGCATTGATCGTTGAGCCGCATTCCGGCATGCGCGCAAGCCTGCACAACATGCTCAATCAGTGCAGCATTACCAAGATCGATCATGCAGTCAGTTCCGGAACTGCGATTCGCCCGCTCAAGAACAAGTCCTACGACCTCATCCTGTGCGAATACGACCTCGGCGACGGTCAGGATGGGCAGCAACTGCTGGAAGACCTGCGTCACAACAAGCTGATTCCATTGTGGACGGTGTTCATCATTGTCACTGCCGAGCGTGCCTACGAAAAGGTGGTGAGTGCGGCCGAGCTAGCGCCCACCGACTATATTCTCAAGCCGTTCACTGCCGACATGCTGCTGGAGCGGATTGCACGGGCCATCGAAAAGCGCACTGCATTCCTGCCTGCTTACCACTTGATGGAGCACGGCAACCTGCACGAAGCAATCGATATTTGCAAGATTGGCGAAGAAAAGTATCAACGCTATGCGACCGACTTCATGCGATTGCGCGCGGAGCTGCACGTCATCCTTGGCGAAGCGGCAGAGGCCGAAAAAATTTACCAGGATCTGCTGGCGACCAAGGCCGTCGCCTGGGCCCGCCTTGGTCTGGCCAAGACCCTGTTCATGCAAGAGAAGTTCGGTGAAGCGGAGATGCTGCTGGCAGCACTGGTCGAGGAAAACAGCAATTACATGGACGCCTACGACTGGCTCGCCAAGACGCATGAAGCCGCCGGCAAACTGCCGGAAGCAAAGGAAGTGCTCACGGGCGCCGTAGCGATTTCGCCGCACGCTGTCCGGCGCCTGCGCAAGCTTGGTGATGTCGCCCTCGAAACCGGCGACGTGGAAACCGCGGAAAAGTCTTTCCAGAAGGTCGTCACCAAGGCCAAGTATTCGGAGTTCCGCGATCCGGAAGACCACGTGCGGCTGGTGCGCACGCTGGTCAAGAAGGGCGATACCCAGCAGGCCAGCGCAGTCATCCGCGACCTCGACAAGTCGCTCGGCTCCCTCGAAAAGACGCCGGCATGCCGCGCGTTTTCTTCAGCGCTGGTGCACACGCAGCTTGGCAACACGGAGCAGGCGGCGCAGGAGCTGAGCAATGCAGTCGCAGCTTGCCGCAATACCGTCGGCATTTCGAACGACATGAAGATGGAGCTGGCGAAAAACTGCCTGCAGCACGAGATGGACGATGGCGCATCCGAAGTGATGCGGGACGTCATGAGCAATGCTGCCGACGATGCCGCGCTGGTCAAGGCGATGAGCGTGTTCGAGCAGGCCGGACGCAAGGAACTGGCCGACAAAGTGGTCAAGGAAAGCCGCCGCCAGGTGGTGGAACTGGTTTCCAGCGGCGCGGAAAAGGCCAAGCAAGGCGATTACCAAGGAGCAGTCGAACTGATGACAGCCGCCGTGCACAAACTGCCGGATAACCCGCAGGTCGTGTTCAATGCCGCGGTGGCGGTACTCAAGTACCTGGAAAATCTTGGCTGGGACAACAAGCTCGGCGACCAGGTGCGCGGTTACATCGAATCCGCGCGCCGGCTCGACCCGAACAATCCGCGACTGGTACCGCTGGCGGAACTGCATCAGGCGATTCTGAAAAAATACGGAGTCAAACCATCAAGCGCAGCTTGATGAACGACCCACCACTGTCAATAGCCTGCCTGACCAAGAGCTTGTCAGGCGTGTTCCGTCCCGAACTAATCCGCTCGAAGAATTTCGTTCAGGCGCTCCGGCGGTCGTCCGATCACGGCGCGTTCCCCGTATAGGACGATCGGGCGTTGCAACAGAATCGGGTGCGCTGAAACAGCGTTCAGCAGCGTTTCGTCGTCCGCGTTCTCCAGGCACAGCTTTGCGTACTCTTCTTCGTTGGTGCGCACCATATCGCGTAATTCTCCTCCCAGTTGACGATGCAGTGATGCCAGTTGCGCAACGCTTGGCGGCGTTGTCAGGTATTCCACGACATCGACAGCCATGTTGTTGCAATGCGCGAACTGTTGCACAATAGATAATGCTTCGCGTGACTTCGAACAGCGCGGGTTATGGAAAATTGTCAGGGTCATCATCGTTTTATCCTTTTTGCGCGTATTTTGTTTCGTCTGAATATGCCGCCGACGTTGTGCAGGCAGACCTGTCAAAGCAGCGGCTTTCGTATATCATTTTTCCGCGGGAACAGTCTATTGAACCGGTGCACATCATGCTGGTCAGAACCGGTATTTTCATCCCGGACATTCCGCCGCAACTGTCTGCGCCGTTTTTCGTTTCCCTGCAGTCCCTGTTCAGTACCGCGCCATGTCCCGGCAATAGTTGCTCGACCATTTCCTATGTCAGAAAAGAACGAATCCCAGCCCACCCTTACCCCCGCTGCTCCTGGCGAGTCCGTCCCAAAGCAGGCGGCAGAAAGCCAGAATCCGGCAAGCGAGCGCGCACGCGACTATCGGCCCCACGAAACACCATGGACGCAGACCCAGCGGGTCATCTCCGCCCGGTTCCGCGCCTGGTCGGACAGCATTCTGCGAAGCATTACCCAACGCACGCTGAAAATCGGCATTTCCGCCCGTATTTTCCATCCGGAAACAGGCGCCAAGGGTCTTCGCAGCAAAACGCTCCAATACCTGGAAGAGTCCATTGCGCAATGGGTGATGTCCCGCGACGTGCTCGTGTTCATGATTCCAACCGTCAACACAAACGGGCTTTTGCATCCAAGCAATATCCGTCTGAGAGACTATGCGAAGCACCTTGACGGCTTGGTGCTGCAGGGAGGTGCCGACGTATCTCCACAAACCTATTCCCAGATCGCCACCCGTCCCGAATGGAGCGGCGACCGCGCGCGTGACATGTATGAACTGGAGCTGCTGCATGAATTTGTCGAAGCCGGCAAGCCGGTACTTGGCATTTGCAGGGGCTGCCAGCTGATCAATGTCGCTTTCGGCGGAACGCTTTACCAGGACATTGCGTCTGACGTGCCGACCGCGATCGAGCACGTCAACGACCTCTATGACAGCCACTACCATGTCATCCATTTTGCCCAGGGATCGACACTGGGCAAGCTTTTTCCCTCCAAACCGGAAGCGCTGGTCAATTCTATCCATCATCAGGCGGTCAAGGATCTTGGCAAGGATCTGGTGGTCGAAGCCGTGTCGGGTCGGGACAATATCGTTGAAGCCGTGCGCTATCGCAAGGCACGTTTTGTGATGGGCTTGCAATGGCATCCTGAATTTCATCGGGGCGGTAGCGCCGAGTTGCTGGATTGCACACCAATCCTCGACGATTTCCTTGCTGCCGCACGGGAGACGCGGTTCTGAAACCCGTCTTTACCGTTCCGGAAGCAGAAATTTGTCTGCAAGATAGTTTTGTCGTTGACAGGTGCGAAGGTTTCGCCTATAGTTTGGGGTTCCCTGCGGAGGGGTGGCCGAGTGGTTAATGGCAGCAGACTGTAAATCTGCCCTCTTACGAGTACGCTGGTTCGAATCCAGCCCCCTCCACCAGCAGCTTTCATGGTGCGCGCAGGAGAAGTTTGCGGCTGAAGTTGATAGTCCTTGCGGGTGTAGCTCAATGGTAGAGCTGAAGCCTTCCAAGCTTATGACGAGGGTTCGATTCCCTTCACCCGCTCCAGTTTTGAGGTGGACGTATTTCCTGATACGGACATCGAGATGCCCTTGTAGCTCAGTGGTAGAGCACTCCCTTGGTAAGGGAGAGGCCACGTGTTCAATCCACGTCAAGGGCACCAGTTTATTATCTGCATGCAAGACAGTCGGGCTCGTGCCTGGGCATTCTCATCAAATCGTTAGGAGTCTAAAATGGCAAAAGGCAAGTTTGAGCGGACCAAGCCGCACGTGAATGTGGGCA
>CBIHRJ010000026.1:0-67717 GCA_966212445.1 uncultured Noviherbaspirillum sp.
TCTCTGGCATACCGTATCAAGGTCGACATCGTTTACCTTACTAGCTCCCAGTCCGCCGTCCGCGACCTGGCCGCCGCCGACGGCGAGCGCGCGCCCGCCGAGTCGATGATCGTGATGGCGCACCGGCTCGGCCTGAAGGTTATCGCGGAAGGCATCGAGACGACCGCGCAGCGTGACCTGCTGGCGGCAGCCGGCTGCGATTTCGGCCAGGGCTTCCTGTTCGCCCGGCCGGCACCGCCGGAAGAATTCGAGCGGATGCTGGTGCAGTGATGCAGAGGAATCCCAACGGAAGAAGGGCCGGTCGCCCGGCCCCTCCCTGATCCGCGCCGCACGAATGCGGCGCTGCCGCCCCTGCTTAGGCACCGCCCAGAAATAATTTGCCCATTTTTGCTGGCCGTAGCGGGCGCGCTGCTGCGTTGCCCGCTGTTTGCAGGGGCCCGCCGAGGGTGCTCGCACTGCGGCGCAACGGCCGCCTTGCATCGCATCCCGCTACGACCGCCAAAATGCACAACTTATTCCTGCGCGGCGCCTTACGACAACTGCTGGATGCCCGCCAGCACCCAGCCGCCCGCACCGGAGACCGGCTTGGCCAGGTTCCACACTTCGGTGAACGATTCGGCCGGCGCGTTTTCCGCTTCGCGGATCATGCCGCCGAACTTCACGCTGGCGAGGTAGTCGCTGCCGACGGTTTCGATGCACAGCAGTTCGGCGTCGAGCGATACCACGTCGGTGTGGTTGGGCGATGCGCCGCGTTCCTGCAACTGCAGCTTCATCTCGGCGTACATTTCCGGCGAGGTGAATTCACGCAAGTCGTTGATGTCTGCCTTGTCCCATGCTGCCTGCAAGCGGATGAAGTACGTCTTTGCGTGGCGCAGGAAACCGGTGGTATCGAAGTCCGCCGGCACGCCGGACGGTGCCTCGCTGACCGAACCGATTACGGGCGACGCGGCCTGCAGTCCCATCGGCTGGGAAACAGGTTCGATGCGCGAACCGATTTCCGGTGTGCTGCCGCCTGCGCTCGCGAAGGCCGGCTGCATGCCGCCGCGCTTGCGCATGAACATGCGGTAGAGGAAGACCGCTGCCGCTGCCAGCAGGCCGAGCATCAGCAGATTGCCGATCATGCCGGCCAGTGCGCCGCCGATGCCGAGATGCGACAGCAGGGCGCCCAGGCCGAGGCCGAGCAGCGCGCCGCCGAGTATGCCTTTCCAGGGGCTGGCGGGTTTGGGTGCAGCAGCAGGCGCGCCTGCTGCCGGTGCCGCCGATTTGGCAGCCGACGGCGCCGCCTGGTTCGGCGCGATGGACTGGCGGCTGAGGCCGGACGACTGCCGCCCGAACGAGCCGCCGCCGCCCATACGCTTGGCCTGCGCTTCCGTTACCACAACCGAGAGCGCACTGACCGCGACCATCAGTGTGACCAAAAACCTTTTCATGCTTCCTCCTGTGTAGTTGATGATGCGTGAATCCCGGTTGTCCGGACCATTCACAGCCGGGCCATGCTACGGCCTTTCGCAAAACATAAAAAGCGAATAAGTATTGAGTTTTTCTTCGTAAAAACATGATGGTTCACTGCCCGCGCCGGGGCGTTCGGCTGTGACGATGCGGCATTGGCGAGGAATTTATACGTGCCCGTCCGCAGGCAAGCCGGAACTTCGCTTTCCTGCGACTTTCAAAAACGGTATCGGAAACGGTATGAGGCGCGCCGCGCGTGACGCGGTGCAAATGAATGATTTTTTGCATGGAGGTTGTCATGAGGACGCAACGATGGCAGGACTGGGTAATGCTGGTTCTCGGCGCGTGGATATTTTTCTCGCCATTCTGGATGACAGGCTACGCGTCGAACAGCAGCGTGGCTGCATGGAACTCGTACATCCTGGGCGCGCTGGTCGCGCTGTTCGCCGCGATAGCGCTCGCCCGCGCGCAGCGCTGGGAGGAATGGGTGGAACTCGGATTGGGCGCGTGGCTGGTCATTTCGCCCTTCGTGCTGATGTTCTACTCCAGCGAAAACGGCGCCGCCTGGAACCAGATCATCGTCGGCGTGCTGATCGCCGCTGACGCGATCTGGGTGCTCAGTGCCTATCAGCGGAGTCGCGAGATCAGGCACTGATGCACTGATTCGCATTGGTGCGGATGATCCGGCGCAGCGTCCGCACCGCAAACTTTCCGGCGCGCCGCATGCGCATTCCCACGTTGAAGCGGAGTTCCACCATGTTTGCAAGAACCAGGCTGCAAAGCCGTCGCGTGGCCGTGCTGGCGGCGGACGGATTTGAAGAAATCGAACTCACGGTTCCGGTCAAGGCGCTGCAAGCCAAAGGCGCGCAAGTCGACATCGTATCGCTGCGCCCGGGCAGCATTCGCGGCGTCAACCTGCATGAGCCGGCGGGCCGGGTGAAGGTGACGCGCACGCTCGATGAGGCCGATCCGGCCGAGTACCACGCACTGCTGATTCCCGGCGGCTTCATCAGTCCGGATCTGTTGCGGCAGTCGGTAGCGGCACGCGAGTTCGTGCGCGCTTTCGATGCCGAGCGCAAACCGATTGCCACCCTGTGCCACGGTCCGTGGCTGCTGGCATCGGCGGGATTGACGTACGGCAGGAAGATGACCTCGTGGCCGGGCATTCGCGACGACCTGGTAAACGCCGGCGCGATCTGGCTGGACGAGGAGATGGTACGCGACGGCAATTGGGTATCGAGCCGCGGTCCGCAGGACATCGTTCCCTTTGCGAAAGCGATGACTGCGCTGTTTGCGGAAAACGCGCCGATTCCGTATGCCGCACCGACGCTGGCCTATTCCGATCCGCAGCGGGAAGCGCCGCCGAAGCTGGTGACCGGTGCGATGAAGTGGCTGCCGCGGCCATCGGTGCGCACCGTGCTGGGACTGGCGGTGATCGGCGCCGGACTGGTCGCAGCGAACCGGCGGCGTCCTGCCATGCACGGCGAAGTTCGACAGCAATTCTGACACCGGATCGGAGAAAGCCATGCACGTCTATCTCGTGAAGACCAGCGACGGCTATCTGTACCCGTTCGCCGACGACGTCTCGCTCACGGACCTGGAAGAACAGGCGGGGCGCTACCGCAGCACCGATGAAGCGCGCCAGACGGCGGAACGCCTGGGCTACAAGGAAGGCACTTTCCAGGTGATTGCGATCGACGTGGACGGCACGAACGACATGGGTACGCGGCATTGATAGTCACGCGGGAACCAGATCGGCGGTCACCCGCCAGATCGTCTGGAGGACAGAGTAAAGCGGGTTTGCACGGCGATCATCCGGTTTCCTCGCGGCCGGAGACAGCCAGCATCGTGGCGATTCCGCAGCCAAACGACCAGTCGTCCAGTTCGGTCGTATTGACAACGACCATCACATCCTCCGGCCTGATGCCGGGCGACTCCGCGAGCAGGTCGACCAGCCGCCGGTAAAACACCTGCTTGACGCCGGTGTCACGCTGCCTGCCGGCTGTGACGCAAATCAGGACGAAACCGTCCGATCGCGGTCCGCACAGATAATGCCGATCGAACACCAGCTCTTCCGGCTCATGCTGATGAATGATCTGGAAGCGATCATGCGGCGGCACCTCAAATGCATCGACGAGCGCGCGATGCAGATTGTCCGACAGGGCTTGCAGGAACGCCGGCGGTTTTCCCTTCAATAGTGAAATGCGTGCGAAGGGCATGGGAACTCCTGTTGGTCAATAGCGAAAACCTGCTTCAGAGGCCTTCGAGCAGCTTGGCCGCGGTCGCTGCAGCCGGCCATCCGGCATAAAACGCGAGATGCGTGACGACTTCCGCCAGCTCATCTTTCGTCACCCCGTTTTCGAGCGCCTTGCCGAGGTGGAACGGCAACTGTTCCGGCCGGCACAAGGCAATCAGTGCCGACACCGTGATCATGCTGCGGTCGCGTTTGGACAATTCCGGGCGTTCCCAGATATCGCCGAACAAGACCGTGTCCGTTATTTCCGCCAGTTTCGGCGCCACGGTGCCCAAGGCCTTCCCATTACCAACCATGCTGCTCATTGCACTTCTCCTTGCGTCTTTACTTGACAGCGCTAGCGTAACGGCAGACGATAATTTTGAAAATCAGAAATTTTTAAATAAACAATCCCGAAAATCGGGACGATTAAATGCGAAAAATCAATTTCGACCTGGACGCGCTGCGCAGCTTCAGCGTCGGCATGGAACTGGGCAGCTTTGCCAAGGCGGCCGACAGGCTTGGCCGTTCGACCTCGGCCGTCAGCGCGCAACTCAAGAAGCTGGAAGAGCAAGCCGGTGCGCAGATCCTGCGCAAGTCGGGACGCGGCATGGCGCTGACGGATGCGGGCGAGGTGTTGCTCAGCTATGCGCGGCGCATGCTGGAGTTGAATGACGAAGCGGCAATGGCAATGCGCGGGCTGGAACTTGAAGGCCGGGTTCGCCTCGGCTTGGCCGAGGATTTCGGCGAACATCTGCTGCCGAAGGTGCTCGGGCGATTCACCCGCAGTCACCCCGGAGTACGCATCGAGGCCATGATTGCGCGCAACGTGGAATTGGTGACGCAATTACAGTCGGGACGCCTCGATCTGGCCATTGCCTGGCATGCGGGGAACGACACTCCGCACATGGAAACCATGGGCAGCTATCCGTTGCGGTGGATAGGGCCTGCCAACCCGTCCTTCGGCCATTGGCTTGAACGAAACCAACCCGTTCCCCTTATCGCCTTTGACGCGCCGTGTCTGGTACGAACCATCGCGACCGAAGCACTCGATCGAGCCGGCATTCCATGGCGGCTCGTTTTTACCAGTCCGAGTCTCAGCGGCATCTGGGCCGCCGTTGCGGCGGGGCTTGGCGTCACGGTACGCACGGAGGTTGGCATGACACCCAGCCTGCGCCTCCTTCACCCCGAAGAATGCGGCCTGCCGGCATTGCCCGCGCTCGGTCTTGCGCTTCACCGCGCCGAAGCGCAACCTGCCACGGCTTGCCGCCGGCTACAGGAAATTATCCGGGAGAGCATAAGCAGCCTGCATGGCCGGCTCCAATAGTTCCTTCCGCGTCTACAAACCGAAGCGCTTGCGCGACAACAACTCGTTGGTTGCGGCGCGCGCTTCGCGCAGCACGCGTTGCGGCACCAGGCGCAGGACAAAAGGAAGGCCGAGCGCAAGCAATGTCACGTCATCGATCCAGCCGAAAATCGCCAACCAGTCCGGCACCAGGTCGACCGGACTGAGCACGTAAAGGCCGAGCAGCAAGGCGAGCAGTTTCAGGTGCAGCGGCGCGGAGGGATGGCGCGCGGCGTACCACAAGACCAGGATATCGCGGCCGACGGCCCGAATCAGACGTCCCAGGCGGAAAAACATTGGCAAGCTCCCAAGTCAACGGTTCAAGCGGACAAGATATCCAAGCGGGTCGGCAAAAGTCTTTCGACATGCCGGTGCAGGCACAGTGGCCGGCGCTCCGGAGGCCTGCACTACTCCTTGCACATCGACCACAGCGAAATTAGGCAGCATTGCTCGCGAAAAGTGCCCCCTCACCCGCAAATCAGACTCGCCCAGACCGTTCCCGTCATCGTCACATCTGCATTTTGCGCTTTGTCACCATCGCGTGCGAAAGCGGCCACCGCGCCTGAACCAGTTTTGTGCGCGCATCTCTAATTTTCAGAGCCATTGCATGCAACCGCGCAACGAAAGGAGCATGCCATGAAGTTGCTGTTTGCGATCCTGATCGGCGTCTTCTGCATGACGCCTGCGCTGGCCGAGATGCCCGCGCCAAAGAAGCCCGGCAGCACGCTGAAAACACCGGACGACCCCGGCATGAAAACTCCGGTCGATCCCGGCGCGGTGGTCGAACCGCCGCGCACCGGCAGCGAGGAAATCGTGAAGGTGCCCAAGCGTGTCGATCCGGAAATCGACGACGCGACGCCGGACATTGACCGGGAGAATCGCAAAAAGCTGGAAGAAAAAAAGAAGAAGACAAAGTAAGCTCTCCTTGCCGGAATAAGGGCCAGGAGATGAAACCAGGGAGGAAAGCATGGAACCAACACGCCTGCAACGGACTGCGCTGCTGACTATCGTCATGCTGAGCGCGGCACCCGTGCTCGCGCAAAACCCGCAGATCGACACCGAGGTGCTGGCGCGCGGACTGGAACATCCGTGGGGGCTGGCCTTTATCGACAACGGCCGCATGCTGGTCACCGAGCGGCCGGGCCGAATGCGGTTGCTGCAGCCGGACGGTCGGATCGGCGCACCGATCGCCGGCCTGCCGAAAATCGATGTCGGCGGGCAGGGCGGCTTGCACGACGTCGTCGCCGACAGCGGTTTTACACGCAACCGGACCATCTACTTCTGCTACGCCGAACCGGCGGCATCGGGATCGGGCAATTCCACCGCGCTGGCATCGGCACGATTGTCGAACGATGCGGCGCGGCTGGAACAGGTCAAGGTGATTTTCAGCCAGAAGCCGAAGGTCGGCAGCGACGCCCATTTCGGCTGCCGCATCGTCGAAGCGCGCGACGGCACGCTGTTCCTGACGCTGGGCGAACGCTACAACCGCAAGGAGCAGGCGCAAAAGCTGGATAACCATCTCGGCAAGGTGGTGCGCATCAACAAGGACGGCTCGGTTCCGCCCGACAATCCGTTCGTGAAAAGACAGGGCGCGCTGCCGGAAATCTGGAGCTATGGTCACCGCAATTCACAAGGCGCAACGCTGGGCCCCGACGGCCGCCTGTGGATGCATGAACACGGCGCGCAGGGCGGCGACGAAATCAACCTGCCGCAAGCCGGCCGCAACTACGGTTGGCCGGTCATCACTTATGGCGAGAACTACGGCGGCGGCAAGATCGGCGAAGGCCTGACCGCGAAAGCCGGGATGGAACAGCCGCTGCATTACTGGACGCCATCGATTGCGCCGTCGGGCATGGCCTTCCTGCACAGTGATCGCTACGGCAAGGACTGGCAGGGCGACCTGTTCGTCGGTTCGCTGAAGTTCCGTTATCTCGCGCGACTGGAACTGCAGGACGGCAAGGTGGTGAAGGAAGAGAAGCTGCTGCAGGATGAGAAGCAGCGCATCCGCGACGTGCGCGAAGGGCCGGACGGCTTGCTGTATGTGCTGACGGATGAAAGCGACGGGCAGTTGATCAGGCTGCGGCCGATGCGGTAAGCCGCATTCACTTGCCGGCAGTCTCGAACAGTCGGGCCACTTCCTCCGCGGCTGCCGGCCGCCCCAGCAGAAACCCCTGCGCCACGTCGCATCCCGCTACCCTCAGGAACGCCGCCTGCTCCGCCGTCTCCACGCCTTCGGCCACGACCTGCAGCCGCATCTTGTGCGCGATGGCGATGATGGCTTCGGTGATGGCGACGTCGTCGGCGTCGTGCGGGACGCCCTTGACGAAACCGCGGTCGATCTTGAGGCTGTCGAGCGGGTATTGCTTGAGGCTGGCGAGCGAGGAATAGCCGGTGCCGAAGTCATCGATCGACAGCGCGACGCCCATCGCGCGGATGCGGTCGAGCAGGGTGACCGCTTCGGCCGGGTTGTGCATGATGGTGCTTTCGGTGATTTCCAGTTCCAGCATCGCCGGCGGCAGGCCGCTGGCGTCGAGCGCGGCGCGGATGGTGTCGAGCAGGTCGCCGGACGAGAACTGGCGCGCCGACAGGTTGACCGCGATCTGGCCGAACTGCAGGCCGGCGTCGAGCCATGCCCTGCCCTGGCGGCAGGCTTCCTGCAGCACCCAGGCGCCAATCGGGACGATCAGGCCGTTCTGCTCGGCCAGGCCGATGAAGGTGCCGGGCAGCACCATGCCCAGCTCCGGATGGCGCCAGCGGATCAGCGCTTCGACGCCGGCCAGCCGGCCGTCGGCGGTGGCGAATTGCGGCTGGTAATGCAACGCGAATTCGCTGCGTTCGAGCGCGCGGCGCAGGCTGTTTTCGAGCAGCAGTTGCTCGAAGGCCCGGGTATTCATGTCGGCGGTAAAGAATTGATAGGTGTTCTTGCCGCGCTGCTTGGCGCGGTACATCGCGACATCGGCGTTCTTGAGCAGGGTGGCGGCATCCGCGCCGTCGGCCGGATAGCAGGCGACGCCGATACTGGCGGTGACGAACATTTCCTGGCCGTCGATGACGAAAGGCTGTGCCAAGCAGTGCACGATGCGTTCGGCCAGCCTGGCAGCCGCTCCTGTCGAGGAAGGCTCCCGCAGCAACACGGTGAATTCGTCACCACCGAGGCGCGCGGCCATCTCGCCTTCCTGCAACTGCTCGCGCATGCGTTCGGCCGCAATCACAAGCAGCTGGTCGCCGGCAAGATGGCCGAGGGTGTCGTTGACGGTCTTGAAACGGTCGAGGTCGATGAACAGCAGCGCAAGCTGTTGGCCGTCGCTGTGCGCGCGTTTGATCTCCTGCGCGAACCTGCTCATCATGCCGCTGCGGTTGAGCATGCCGGTGAGGCTGTCGTGGCTGGCGAGGAATTGCAGGCGGTTTTCGTCTTCCTTGCGGCGGGTATTGTCGGTGAACACGCCGACATAGTTGGTGATGCTGCGTTCGGCGTCCCGCACGGTGGAGATCGACAGCCAGGCAGGATACCAGGCGCCGCTCTTGCGGCGGTCGCGCATTTCGCCCTGCCAGTGTCCGTCACGGGCCAGCCGTTCCAGCATGTCCTGGTTGATCTGCGCGCCCTCGCCGGTCATCATGCGCGACAGCCTGCCGACCGCTTCTTTCGCGCTGTAGCCGGTGATGCGGGTGAAGGCGGGATTGACCGCCTCGATGCGGCAGTCGGCATCAGTGATGACGATGCCTTCGCTGGCGGAGTCGAACACGCGGTTGGCCAGGCGCGACTGGTGCTCGAACGCGACATGCCTGCTGACATCGAGGGCGACGCCCATGACGGCGGGGCGGCCCTCGTACTCGCAGCGGCTGCCGTGCACGTCGGCCCACACCACCGTCCCGTCGCGGCGCAGCGCGCGGTAGGTATAGCGAATGCTGTCCACTTCACCAGTCAGGCGGCGGCGATGGTTTTCCATGAGGATGGGCACGTCGTCCGGATGGGTCAGCGTCTCGACCGGCACGCCGACAAGCTGCTCCGGATTGTCGTAGCCGAGCAGCTCGGCGTTCTTGCGGTTGGAGTAGGCAACCTTGCCGTCCTGGACGACGTACAGGCCGACCAGGGACTGTTCGACAAAGTTGCGGAACTTGCGCTCCGATTCGCGCAGCGCGAGGTCGGCCCGCACGCCGGGGCGCGCAACCGCACTCCATGCCAGCCCGCCCAGCAGGAGCGCCAGCAGCAAAGCCAGCCAGTAGGGTGCGGCGGCGGCGGCGAGCGTGACCGCGGCCGCCCCCAGACCGGCCGCCGCGCCTGTCCAGTAACGTGATGTGCGCAGCTTCCTTCGCAGGCGCGAGTGCCACTCCATCAATTGCCGTCCCCCGGTGTGATTGCGCCGGACAGCGGGGTTGCGTTACACAAGATGCGGCAAGTTGTGTCCGGCAGGCGTTTCATGGTCGAGGCAACAAATCGGGAGTTGCCCCATCTTAGCGTCACCCTTGCACGGGAGCAAACAGTTCCTTGAGCCAGTTCCTTGTGCCGCCGGGCGTGCCGCCTACTCTTCCCCGGCCGGCAGCCGCACCGCGTACTGCCCGGTCTTGTCGTCGCGGACCAGCACCAGCAAGTGGTGCTTTTGCGCGTCCTGCAGCAGCTCGCCGAATGAACGGTAGCCGTAGGACGATTCGGTGAAACCGGGCCGCCGCCGCTTCATGGTCTGCTTGACCAGGGAGCCCCACAGTTTGCCTTCGTCGCCGCGCTCGGCGGCTAGCGCCTCGACGGTTTCCACCACCAGGTCGAGCGCGTTCTGGCGCCGGTCGTCCTGCTTGTCTTCCTCGTTCTTCACCACTGCGGGCCTGGCTGCGTCGCTGACGGCCTTTTTGGCGGAGGGCTTCTTTTCCGCCGGCTTGCGCTTCGGCTTCTGCTCGCGCACCAGGTCATCGTAGAAAATGAACTCGTCGCAGTTGGCGGCGAGCAGGTCGGAGGTGGAATCCTTGACGCCGATCCCGATCACGTATTTGTTGTTCTCGCGCAGCTTGGAGACCAGCGGCGAAAAGTCGGAGTCGCCGCTGATGATGACGAAGGTATCGACATGCGACTTGGTGTAGCAGAGGTCGAGCGCATCGACCACCATGCGGATGTCGGCGGAGTTCTTGCCGGACTGGCGCAGGTGCGGGATTTCGATCAGCTCGAACGATGCTTCATGCATTGGCGCCTTGAATTCCTTGTAGCGGTCCCAGTCGCAGTAGGCTTTCTTGACGACGATGCTGCCCTTGAGCAGCAGGCGTTCCAGTACCCGGCGAATGTCGAAGTGCGCGTACTTGGCGTCGCGCACGCCGAGCGCGATGTTCTCGAAGTCGCAGAACAGCGCCATGCTGTTGATCTCGAATTGTTCTGCCATCGGTGTTCCTTGTGTGGGTTGTGCAGATGCGAGGGGGTCTATTATGGGCGAGCGGACATGCCGCAGGGTCGAAGAGGGCGTAGGGCGGGTCCCACCCGCCATTGTGTAGAAATTGGCGGGTGGGACCCGCCCTACTTATGGACAGACAAACTGAAACGCTTGAACCGCGAAACACACGAAGAAAAAAGCCGTGCTCGCGGGTGATGCTTTCCCTGCTCAGGTCAACGGCTGCCCAGCGCCTGCCGTATCGTCGCCGCCAATTCTTCGGCATTGAACTTCGCCACGTAGGCGTTCGCGCCGACGCTCTTCACATGGTCTTCGTTGGCCGAGCCGGACAGCGACGAATGGATCACCACCGGCAAGGCCTTGAAGCGTTCGTCCTGCTTGATGTTGCGGGTCAGGGTGAAGCCGTCCATCTCCGGCATCTCGAGGTCGGACAGCACCAGTGCGACACGGTCGTGCACGGTCTGCCCCGCTTTCTGCGCGTCGGCCGCGATGGATTGCAAGCGTTCCCAGCACTCCTTGCCGCTCTTGGTCATTATGTAGGGCGCGCCCATCGCTTCCAGCCCCTGCTGGATCAGCGCGCGCGCCACCACCGAATCGTCGGCGGCGAGGATCACGCTGCCGGGCTTGAGGACGACCTGCGGGCCGATGGTCGCGGGGTCGACGTCGGGTTCGGCGGCGGGATTCATCTGGCGCAGGATGGATTCGACGTCGAGCACCTGCGCCAGGCGCGAATGGTCGACGTTGCCGTCGAGACGGGCGATGCTGGTGACCATCCTGCCGACCGCGGACGACTCGGCAGACAGTACCTGGCTCCATTCCAGACGCACGATGTCTTCCACCGCCTCGACTGCGAAAGCCTGGGTGTTGCGCGCGAACTCGGTGACCAGCAGGATGTTGAGGCCGGTCTTCGGGATGCAGCCGACGATCGCGGGCAGGTCGAGCACCGGCAGGATTTCGCCGCGCAGGTTGACCACGCCCAGCATGTGGGGCTGCGCGCCGGCGATGCCGGTGACCTCGGGCATGGCGACGATCTCGCGGATCTTGAAGACGTTGATGCCGTAGAGCTCGGACTGGCCGCCGTCGGCATCGCCGCCGAGGCGGAACAAGAGCAGTTCGAACTGGTTGTTGCCGGCCAGCTTGGTTCTCGCGTCGATTTCCTGTTGCACAGTTGTCATGATTGCCGATTCCTCGTACGTCGATCCCGTTGGCGGTCTTTCTGGCCGGATTGTATCCCACGCATGCCTGGGCGCGACGGCCGCAGGCATTTATTTGCGACAGCAACCGCGCCACCCGGCGCAGGATAGCCGGGCCACCTTACGCCGGGTTTACAATGGATTTTCCGCAAGCTGACCACTCCGTCCATGGCCGATCTCGACACCATCAGGAACAAGCTCTTCCAATTCCGCGACGACCGGAACTGGCAGCAATTCCACACGCTCAAGAATTTGATCATTTCATTGAATCTGGAAGCCTCCGAGTTGCTGGAACTGACGCAATGGAAAAGCGACGGGCAGCTTGCCGCGCTGAAGTCGGATGCCGGCTTCCAGGAAGCCTTGCGCGACGAATGCGCGGACGTTTTCCTGTATCTGCTGCTGGTCGCGCACGAGGGCGGCATCGACCTGCTGCTGGCGGCTGAGGAAAAAATCCGCAAGAACGCGGTGCGCTATCCGGTCGCCCAAGCATATGGCTCGGCGCAAAAGTACGACAAGCTGCAACCCGGCGATTCGGATTGATTGAGCACCAGTGGCCGCAGAACAGGCGGCCGCATGTTGCTTATTTGTACGATGCAGCGGCCTGCACTGCACAATCGTTCACCCCATCAATTTTTGTGTTTATTATCTGAGGTGGGCCGTCGGCGCGTGCCAGCATGCGCCGCAGCCTTGCGAAACCTTCCGCCGTTCCAACGCATGCTGGAAAGATGAGATGCAGGTGATGCAATGACAGCCGCCTTTATCCTGGCACTCGACATCGCGGGCAATCCGTTCGACTGGATTCCGCCGCAGGATGCCGTCCTCTATTACGCTACCGGCAAGGTGGCGTGGGAGCTGGGCGAGCAGGCCATGGTATTCCGCGGCGGTTATTCCCGCACCGGCCTGCAGTCGCGGATTGCGGTCAGGCCGATCATCGCCATTGCCGGCAGCCACATCATGGCGCGCATGTTGCGCGCCGAGTTGCCGCTGGGGAACCAGAACCACTTGCTGTTCAAACGCGACCGCTACACCTGCGCCTATTGCGGCTGCCGCTTCCCGCACAAGGATCTGTCACGCGACCATATCGTTCCGAGGGCGCGCGGCGGCAAGGATACCTGGATGAATTGCGTAACCGCGTGCCGCGTCTGCAACAATGAAAAGGCCGATCGCCTGGTCGACCAGTTCCGGCCCTTGCTGTACGTCCCTTATGTGCCATGCCGCGCCGAACATTACCTGTTGAGCGGCAGGAATGTGCTGGCCGACCAGCACGAGTACCTGGCGGCGCAGCTGCCGCGGCACAGCCGCCTGCTGTGTTAAGGCGCCGCGCAGGAATAAGGTGTGCAATTTGGCGGTCGTAGCGGGAGGCGATGTGGGGGCGACCGACACGACGCAGTACGAGTACTGCTAGTGGCGGGCAACCCCGCAGCGCGCCCGCTACGGCCAGCAAAATTGTGCAACTTATTCTTGGGCGGTGCCTAACTTAACCGGATCAACCGGGCGAATGCTGCGCTTCCTCGGCATTCACCGCCTGTAGCACCGCAATCTCGACCTCGAGCGTGGTTCCGCGGCCTGGAACGCTTTCCATCTTGAACATGCCGCCGAGCGCCGCAATCCTTTCCTTGATCCCTACCAGGCCGAACGAACGCGGCTTGCGCTGGTCACCCGGAAAACTGCCGACGCCGTCGTCGGCAATCATGATGCGCAGCTTGCCGTTGCGCTCGCTCAGCACCACGTCGGCAAGCGTTGCGTTCGCATGGCGCACGACGTTGGTGAGCGATTCCTGAACGATGCGGAATATGGTGGTGGCTTGCTCATCGTCCAGTGTCGCGCCGAAACTGCCGTTCTCCACCGACAGGCGAAACTCGGTACGGTGGCGCTCGTTGAGCTGGCGCACCTGCCATTCGATCGCTTTGCGCAGCCCGAGATCAAGCACACGCGGCCGCAGGTTGTTGAGGATGCTCCTGACGGATCGCACGGTGACGTCGATCTGTCGCAGCACCCCCTGCAGTGCGCTATTGATGGCGGGATGGACGTCCGTCGTGCGGCTTTCGAGCAGGGTCACATCGATGCGCAGCGCAAGCAGATTCTGGCCGAGATCGTCATGAATCTCGCGGGCGATGCGCTTGCGCTCGTCCTCCTTCACCTGTTCCTGGTGCGCCGCCAGTTCCCTCAGTTCACGTTGCGAGCGGCGCAGCGCATCGTTGGCCTTGGCGAGCTCGGATGCGCGCCGGGCGAGCGCATTGATATACGCGACAAAGAGAAGGATCGTCATGCTGCCGATGAACAGCACCAGCCACGACGCGGTGTGCGGATACAGCGTCGCTTGGATCGAAGCAGAGGGCGACACCACCATCAGCCATGTTCCCCCGGCCACTTCAAAAATGCGCGTAACGCCGTGCAGGTCGCCGGAATGCTGCCGCCATCGGCCGTCCGCATCGGTGGCGGCGGATGCGCTTCCGGCGTGCCGGAAGGCGAGATTGTCCAGTAATGGTTCGGTACCCGCGTACAAGGCGACATCGATGTCTTCCGCGTCGAGCAATCCAGCGCCGCGCAGTATTTTTTCGGCAAGATCGCCGGCACGAAATACCGCAACCGTATAACCGGCAACGTCATGCAGGCTGTGCGGCATGCCGTTTGCCGCGGCGCCGGGCCGGTAGACGGGCATCACGACGGAAAAGCCGAGCTGCGAATCCGGTTCCTGCAGCAAACGGAACAGACCGGTCGAGGCCGGTTGCCCATTGGCCGCCGCGCGCCGCACCGCCTCGTTCTGATAAGGCCGCGAGGACGCATCGAAGCCGATCGCCACTTCGTTACGCGCCAGGGGTTCGATGTACTCGGTCACCCGGTACCGCGGCTTGTCGCGCGCAACGACAAGCTTGCCGTTTTCGAACTCCCGGATCGTGAAGCCGGGATAACTCGTTTGCCGCGCGGCTTCATAACGCTGCCGGTCCACGCCCTTGACGACCCGTTGGTATGCGTACGCATACACATGGGGATAGCGCTCGAGCAAGGGTTCCGTGAAGGTCTGGAACTGCTTCCGGTTCACGTCCGGCATGACGTCAAACAATTGGTTGACGGACACCAGGGCATCGACCGCTTCACGCAGGCCGTTTTCGAGCGCCCCCTGCCGCACGTCGGCATACCGCTGGAAACGCTGTTGCGCATCCCGGGTTTCGATGTTCCGCAACCATACCGCCAAGATCGCGCACATGGCGATCCCGAAGCCGATCACCGACAGGAAAATGATCGGTGTCCTGCGCAACGGCTTACCGGGTTCTGTATCGCATTCCATTCAACGCCTCTTTACCGTGGTCAACCGATGATATTAACTCCCGGTTAAAGCCCCCAAGCTTGATTTTTGTCAATTCTTTCCAATGACAATGCAGGAAATCCGTTCAATCCCGGCCAACTGTCAACTTCTTGGACGCAACCTTGGTGCGCTGCAGTTCTTCCTCGAGCTGGCGTGGCAACGCAGCATGGTGCGGCCTGCCCTGCGCCGTTACAATTATCTCTCCGATTCAACCGTCCCGAAAGCACCATGAGAGTCCGTGTCGCCATTGTGAATGCCTTTATCGATGGAATGGCCGGCGGCAATCCCGCCGGTGTCGTTCTCGACGCAGAAGCATTGAACGAACGTCAGAAACTGCAGGTCGCGTCGCAAGTCGCCCTGTCGGAAACCGCCTTCGTGTCGCATTCGGAAGCTGCGGATTTCAAACTCGATTTCTTTACCCCGGTCCGCCGCATCCCCGACTGCGGCCATGCCACGGTTGCCGCTTTCACCTGCCTGCGGGAACAGGGGCGCATCGCGCGGCCGGACAGTTCGAAGGAAATCGTCGACGGTGTGCGGCGCGTGTTTGCCGGCGACGACGGTATCTTCATGGACCAGGCACTGCCGCGCTATATACGCGTTGAACACGCACGCGACGCTATCCTGCGTTCCCTGCATCTCGACGACGCCGATCTCGCACAGCACGAGCTGCTTGCCGTCGATACCGGCAATCCGTTCTTGCTGATGCCGCTTGCGGGCCAAAGAGCGATGAAAAAAGCACTCCCCGATTTCGGCGCGATCCATGCCGTCTCCGATGCCCTCGGCCTGTGCGGCTACTATCTGTTCACCACCGAAACACAGGGTGAGGGGCGGCATGCCGCGACCAGAATGTTTGCGCCGCGCTTCGGCATTCGCGAAGAAGCGGCGACCGGCACGGCAGCCGGCGCGCTGGCGTGCTACCTGCGCACCGCCGCCGGCCTTCGCGACACCCGGCTTCGCCTGGAACAAGGCCACTTCATGCAGCCGCCGTCGCCGAGCTTGCTGAATGTCGAACTGGAGATCGCGGGAAACGGCGATATCGGCAGGGTCAGGGTGGGCGGCAACGGGAAGACCATGCACGTGGTGCACCTGGAAATCGACTGAAAGCGCGTCGAGTCCGGAGCGCCAGCGCCGCTGACGCCGGTCACGGACAGGGCAATCCAATCCTCTATAATCGGCGCATGCCCACGCTCGTTTTCACCCAGCAATTGCGCCGCTTCACCGAGGTGCCGGAAATCGACACGCCGGCGGCCACGCTGCGCGCCGCGCTGGAGGACGCTTTCGCTGTCAATCCGCGTCTGCGCGGCTACATCCTCGACGAGCAGGGACATTTGCGGCAACACGTTGCCGTCTTCATCGACGGCCGGCGCATCGGCGACCGCATCGCACTGGGTGATGCGCTTGCCGCCGACAGCAAGGTACATGTCTTGCAGGCACTTTCAGGAGGCTGATCATGAGTGGACGGGCGATGGTGGCAACCCGCAAGGGTTTGTTTGAACTGGTTCGCGGCCAGGCCGGATGGGACATCGGCAATCCGTGTTTTGCCGGCGATCCGGTGACGATGGTGCTGTTCGACCGCCGCGACGGCACGACCTACGCAGCGCTCAACCTTGGCCACTTCGGCGTGAAGCTGCATCGCCGCGACCGGGGCAAGGACGGCTGGACCGAAATCGCGACGCCGGCCTACCCGCCACAGCCCCAGGACAGCGAAGGCGATGTCGCCTGGAAACTCAGCCTGATCTGGTCGCTGGCGGCGGGCGGCGCCGACCAGCCCGGCGTGCTGTGGGCCGGCACCCTGCCCGGCGGTCTGTTCCGTTCCCCCGACCGCGGCGATTCCTGGGAACTGGTGCGCGCGTTGTGGGATACGCCGCAGCGCAGGCAATGGTTCGGCGGCGGCTACGACGTGCCGGGCATCCACTCGATCTGCGTCGATCCGCGCGACAGCGCGCATGTGCTGGTGGGCATCTCCTGCGGCGGCGCATGGACCACGCGCGACGGCGGCGGCAGCTGGATGCCCAGTTCGTCCGGCATGCGCGCCGACTACATGCCGCCCGACCAGGCGGACGATCAGGCCATCCAGGACCCGCATCTGATCGCGCAATGCGCGGCGGCACCGGAGGTGTTGTGGTGCCAGCATCACAACGGCATCTGGCGCTCGACCGACGGCGCGGCTTCATGGCAGGAGGCCGGCAAGCCGGCGAAAGCGCTGCTGTCGGACTTCGGCTTCGCAGTGGCCGCGCATCCGCGCGATCCGGATACCGCGTGGTTCGTGCCGGCGGCCGCCGACCAGAAGCGCATTCCGGTCGACGCGGCACTGTGCGTGACGCGCACGCGCGACGGCGGCCGCTCGTTCGAGACGCTGCGCGAAGGCTTGCCGCAGCGGCACTGCTACGACCTGATCTACCGTCATGGGCTGGCGGTATCGGATGACGGCGCAACGCTGATGATGGGCTCGACCACCGGCGGCCTGTGGGTGTCGGAGAACGGCGGCGATACCTGGCAGGCAGTGTCGACCACATTGCCGCCGATTTACGCGGTTCGTTTTAGCTGACGGCCGCATGCATTACAGGCTGGTCGCGTTCGACTTCGACGGCACGCTGGCCGACTCCTTTCCGTGGGTCCTGAAGACCATCAACGCGGTCGCCGACAAGTACCGTTTCCGGCGTATCGAGCCGCATGCGCTCGACCATTTGCGCGGGTGCGGCACGCGCGAACTGCTGGCCCACCTGGATCTGCCGATGTGGAAACTGCCGATGGTCACCGCCGAAATGCGGTGTCGGATGACGCAGTGTGCCGGCGAGATCCGGCTGTTCGACGGCGTCGATGCACTGCTGCAGCGCCTCGCCGCCAGCGGTATCGAGACGGCGGTGGTGACCTCGAATTCGCAGGAGAATGTGCGCCGCATCCTGGGCGAGCACAATGCCGCGCGGGTGCAACATTTCGAATGCGGGGCGTCGATTTTCGGCAAGCGCGCGAAGTTCGGGAAACTGCTGCAACGTACCGGTCTGGCGCCCGCGCAGGTGCTATGCATCGGCGATGAAATCCGCGACGCGCAGGCGGCCGCCGCAGCGGGACTGGATTTCATCGGCGTCAGCTGGGGTTTCACGCGTGCCGATGCGCTGGCCGCGCATTCGATGCGTGCGCTGTTCGACCGCGTCGATGCGATCGCCGAAGCGCTATGCGCTCGTTGATGCGCTTGAAGTGGTCGATGTCGACCATCGCCAATGTCAGTGTCAGTGCCAATGTCAGCGGCGCGGCGAACTGCGCTTCCTGCTATTCAGTCGATGGCCGACGCGTCTCGCCGCCACGCCTCTGGCGGCGGCGGTCCAGCCACCATGCCAGCACCGGCAACGCAAAAAAACCTCCCGGCGACACGAACAGCACCATGTAGGGGCTGAGCGAAGCCAGCTGGCGCAACTGCGCGCGGATCTTGCGGCGGTCCGCCTCGGTCCAGCGGTAACCGTTACGCTGCTTCATCAGCAACTGCATCAGGCCGCGCATCTGCGCCATTTCGCTGCGCAGGCGCTCCCGCTCGCGGTTCTGCAGCGCCCACAGCTGGCGCACCGAGCGGTGCGTCAGCTGCAAGGGTTTCTTCACGGCGGTGCGGAAATCGCGGATCACGTTGCCCTGTCGTCGGCGGTGCCGCCCGGAAATACCGGCGGTTCCGATCGATTCTACCCAGTTCACGCCCATAACAGAAGGGCAATCCGTGCGCTGCGGCCGCTGCGTCAGCGCTGGCAGAGGGTTTCGATGGCCTGCAGCAGGCGCGCCGGGTCGACCGGCTTGACCAGGTGCAGGTCGAAACCGGCGTCCAGCGCGCGCTGCCGGTCCTCCTGCTGGCCGTAGCCGGTCACTGCAATCAGGCCGACGGCGCCGGCCGCAGGCGTCGAGCGCAGCCGCCGCGCCACTTCGTAGCCGTTCATGCCCGGCAGCCCGATGTCGACGACAGCCACCTGCGGCGGCTCGGCCAGCGCCTTGTGCAGGCCCTGCGTGCCGTCGCCCGCCTGCGTGACCTGGTAGCCGTACAAGTCGAGGATCGCCGCCAGCGTCTGCCGGTTGTCGTCGTTGTCTTCGACCAACAGCACATGGCAGCCACGCCGGGTGGCTGGAGGCGGTGCGGCCCCTGCGCCTTCGTTCTGTACCTGTCCCGCCGCCAGCGGCAACCTCACGGTGAAGGTGCTGCCCCGCCCGGGTCCGGCGCTTTCCGCCGCCACCATGCCGCCATGCAGCGTGACCAGACGCCGCACCAGCGACAAACCGACACCGAGTCCACCCTGCGCGCGGTCGAGCGTGGCCGGCCCCTGTACGAACACGTCAAAAACAGTTGGCAAGAGATCGGCGGGAATGCCGATGCCGGAATCGCGCACCGTCAGCACCGCGTTGCCATCCTCGCAGTCGACGGTGACCTCGATCAGGCCCGCGGGAGGTGTGTATTTGCAGGCGTTGACCAGCAGATTGCCGACGATTTGCTCGATCCGGACCGGATCGCCGTCGATCCAGGCGGTTGCGGCACGCACACGGATCATATGCGCAGCCCCCGTGCTGCCATCGTGCAGCGCCGTGACGCTGGCCTGCACCGCCTGTGCCAGATCGATGCGCTGGCGGTGCAGAAAGACTTTGCCGGATATCACCCGGCTGAGGTCGAGCAGGTCGTCGACGATATGCGTCAGGTGCCGACCCTGGCGGGCGATCACCGAGCGCGCCCGGTACGCGCTGTCTTCGCTCAGGCGGCTGCTTTCCAGCATCGCGACCGCGTTCATGATCGCGCCGAGCGGATTGCGCAGCTCGTGGCCCAGCATCGCGAGAAATTCGTCCTTGGCTTTGTTCTGCGACTCGGCAATGCGACGCGCTTCCTGCTCGCTGGCGAACAGCTGCGCGCGCTCGCGCTCGGCCTGCGTACGCGAATCGCGTTCGCGTTCAAGCAGGCGGCCGGCTTCCGCCAGCGCAGCCTGCAGAGTGTCGAATTCATCCACGCCGGAGCCGGCGAACTGCGGCCGCTCGCCGCGTCCCAGCGCAAGCGCCGATTGCGATGCGGCAGCCATCGGCTGCGCCAGCCGCCGTGCCAGGAATGCCGCGACGCCCAGCGCACAGGCGAGCGCTGCCAGCAGGCCGATGCCGGCCAACCGTACCGCGCGCCGTGCCGTTTCCTCGATATCGTGTACCGGCACGCCGATGCCGATGGTCCAGCCGGACTCCGCCGAGCGGGTATGGACGCCGTAAACGTCGCCGCCTTCCAGGCTCCTTGTGCGCAGCACGCCATCGGCAGAAGTATGCGCCGCCTGCAGCAGTTCATGCGGTCCCGGCTTGCCGGCATACACGTCGGCGCTGCGGCTGCGGGCGATAACGACACCCTGGCGATCGAATATGCCGAGCACCCAGTTTTGCGGAATTCCGGGCTGCGCGAGCGCTTGCTGGAAATGCGTGATCGGGAACACCTGCGCAATCACGTAGCGCCGGCCCTGGTCCAGCGGCACCGGCGACTCGACCGAGATCAGCGGCTGACGCGCGAGGGAGCCGACAACCAGGTTGGAGACGTCCAGCTTTTGCATGCGCATGATTTCCAGCCCGCGTTCCGGATGCCCGCGTCGCGGCAGATCTGTGCCGAACGGCGCATACGTGTTGATCAGTTGCTGCCCTGCGCGGTCGAACAGTACGATCCAGGAGCCCTGGCTTTCGGTCGCCGTTTTCGCTTGTTCGTAGAAGGCACGCAGGTCGTTCTGCGCCAGGTAGGAAGAGGTGCCGAGCACACGCAGGGTCGCTTCGGCACTCGCCAGCTCGCGGTCGACGGTCAGCGCGGTCGCGCGCGCGGTTTCCTGCACGCTGCGCAAGGCGGTCTTGCGTTCGGCGTCGAGCAGCTTGTTCAGCACCACGGCGGAGAAGATGACCACGGGAACCAGCACCGCGGTCGCGGCCAGCGCCAGGTAGGTGCGGACCTTCATGCGGCCGCGCCTTCTCCGTCGCCGGCACGGCGGGAAAGTCGGTTGTTTCCGATGGCAGTACGCATGCAATACGGCTCCATGTTCGCCGGTGACAATGGTGCAAATCGGGATCCATTATGCCGCCCAATGGCATTTGGCGCAGGTCCTTTGATCAACCTTGCACTGCGGCCTGACACTACCGTTTGCGCCGGCACAAGAAGGAGCATGGTCATGCGGCCGCGCAGTGAACTCTTTCGCCGGGGCTGACCCAAACCCTGCAAAAGCCCGCTGCATATGCAGCTGCGGATGAGCAGTCCGATGCGTCACACAGCCGCATCTCGATACCGACACAAAGACTGCCGCCATTTTCCGGAGAAAACCCGCGCCGCCAGACATGGAATGGCACGGCCTGCTTTTTTCCGATCGGCGGAGTCGACTGCATGCCTACAAGCCACACCTCTGCGAACCTCATTGATGTCCCGCATTCGCGACCGCACATTTCCATCGACTGTTACGAGGACGAGTTGCCGCCCTTTGTCGAGCAGGCGCTCGAACATCTGTACGGCAATCTGTTTTCGCTGCTGTCGTATTACCGTTTGTTCAACGGCAATGCCGGCGTGAGCGCATATGTGGTGCGCAGGGACGGCACGATCGTTACCGTCTGGCTGTACCGGCGCGACGCACACCGCGTGCGCGTACTCAACGAAGGCATCGTGGTTCGCGATGAGGAAGCAATGCGCTTTGCCGGCCATATCTTTGCGTCCTTCCCTTCCGTCCACGTGATTTCTTTCCACGCGGTGCAGGCGCGCCTGCGCGGCGCAGCGCGGCCGTTCCAGCGCGCCAACTGCCTGGAAGACATCGTGCTCTCGCTGCATGCCAGCAGCGATGCGTACACCGCCGCGCTCGGAAAATCCACGCGCAGCTACATCAACCGCTACCTCAACAAGCTGCGGCGCGACCATCCGTTATTCCGCTTCCAGGCGTTCGGTGCGCAGGAGATCGACGAGAAGGATGTCCGCAACGTCATCGGGTTCAACCACCTGCGCATGACAAGCAAAGGCAAGGAGTCCATTCATCATGCGCTCAATACGCAGCGCATCGTCCAGCTCGCACAGGAGCGCGGCCTGTTCGGAGTGATCACCATCGGCGATCGCATCTGCGCCGGCAGCATCAACTACCGGGTGCGCGACAACTACTTCCTCGAAGTGCTGGCGCACGATCCCGTCTACGACGAGTACCGGCTCGGCACGCTCTGCTGCTACCTGACAATCTGCGAATGCATTGCACGGGGCGGCGGCGAATACCATTTCCTGTGGGGGCAGGACGCCTACAAATCGCGCCTGCTCGGCGTACAGCGCGACCTCGACGACCTCGCGGTCTATCGCTCGCGCGCGCACATGCTGCGTCACGGCGGAATGGTGTTTTCGCATGTCGCCAACGCATGCGCGCGGCGGGCGCGGTTGTGGATGCGCGATGCGCGGCGGCGCGATGTGTTCGCGGCACGGGTGGCGGGGAATGTGCTGGAGTATGTCAGGAGTGTGAGGGCGGGGTGGTCGCAGTGAGGGGTGGTGCAGGAGGGGAATGGGTTGAATTCGCCATTGTTTTCATTTCGTCATATTGACAACGAAACAATAACCGCATAACAATGCTTTAGTTGCTGTTTTAATAATTTAAGTCTTTTCCCTACCGGCGTATTTTGTCGCCACCTGACAACAAGCACAAAGGACTCTCTTCCATGGGGCAGCATTCTGATTAACGTTTCCGACATCTCCGATAATGATCTGGTTTTTGACGAGAACGAGACAAGGCGGATTCTCAAGTTCTTCTGGCCGCATTTGGAGAATCGTATTGACGGAATGAGCATCGACAACGATGCTCGCCGGTTGGCGCAGACTGCATTGGTCGCCGCAATTGACGGGACCTACGCAATTGGCTTCATCCAGGCACTTGCCGAAACAATCGTTCGACCTGGTTCTGGCATCAAGCCGCTCGCGAAAAAGCTTGGCCGTCGATTTGTTAGGCATTGGTGGAAACACGCTACGCAACGCGATCTTGAGAATGCCAGAATCTACGATTCTGTAAGAAAACATCTCGCCGCCGCACTAAAACTGCGCCTGGAGCTTTTGCTGGAAGGCGTCGCACTTGGACGAGGTGTTTTGCGGTTCTATGCAACAGTCGGCAACGCACGCACTGTCTGGGCATGAGCATGAAAAGATTCAAACGAATCCTCGCTTGGAGCGTGGTCATGATCGTGTTCAGCATTGCTGGTCTTTATGTCGCGATTGTTTACTCGCTACTTGACGATGAACCAGCGCATCTGCTCAGTTGCGTTGACGTAAACGCACCTTGGAGCGCATGGACCTGCAAGCAAGTTCTTCGTTACGCCTCGCTCACGCCGGATCAGGTACGCGACCTGAATGCCCAAGCCGGTGCGTTGTATCCCGTACTGATGGACGACCCGCAGGAAGCAGAGGAAATGCTGTCGCTGTTTCTCGCACGCGGAGTCGACGTCAATGCCGGCGACCAGCGGGTAAAAGGCTGGACGGCGCTACATGCCGTCGCGATGAGCGAACCGGTATCAAAAGTGACCTTGCTGCTCAGGCATGGCGCTCGCGTCGATGTCCGAGATGAAGACGGCAATACACCGTTGGACCTTGCTCGTCGTGCACTGCAACAGCATCGTCACAATCCTGCTCTCCCCGAGACGATCCTCCTGCTGGAGAGATCCGGCGGCCAATGACAGGATGCGGAAATATGATTATCAGGTCTTGCAACGCAACTATGCGTGAATGCAAGACCTCGTATTCGTATTAGACGACACCAATTGAACTACGCGCGCCAACTTTTGGAGTTTGCGATGAGTGTCAGGTTCATCGGCATGCTGGCAATAATGCTGTTAACTAGCAGAACCATGTTTGCTGCAAACAACAGCAAGAATAACGACCCACAGTCGGATTTGCCGGAAGCGGCTTCGCGTACCTATAGGCAGAACATCCGCCTGCCAGGCAGAAATAAGCATAAGCAGATCCAGAGTAGAACATCAAAGCCCCCACGGCACGGCCGGCACGCCGAACAGGAAACGATGAAACGCCATGACGAGCAGCGCGAGCAGGATGCCGGCCGCGATCGCGATGAGGTCTTGCCGCATGACCGGATCGAATGACTTGACCGCATGCCGCTGTATCGCCGACACCAGGTCGACGATCGCATAGGCGAGGAATGCGCCGAACAGCACGGTTGCCTTCAGTTCGCCGTTGGCAAGCAGGTGCACGCCGGCCCAGATGCCGACACCAATCAGCATCGGATGCCTGACCGCACGACGGATATGCGTTCGCATATTGGCGGCGGCGAGCAGCACGAAACTCACCAGCATCGCCAGCGGCGCGATTGCGATTGCGGCGGGAAACGGGGCGAACAGCCGGGGCTGGTCCGGCGCAAGCCAGTAGCCGATCACGATCAACACCAGGCCGAGCGCCGATACCAGCGAGAACATGCCCTTGTAACGCTTTTCGCTGAGCGCCGCAAACAGCCGTGTGCGCAAGCCGGGCGCGACCGGCACCAGATGCATGCCCAGAAACAGGATCAGACCGAGAACCAGTATTGCCATGCCACGCCTCCATGGATGAAGTGAATGGGAGATGCCAAGTCTGTCACGCCGAATTAAAACACAGCCAACAGGCTTGTGAAAATCTCGTGCACGGCCTTCTGCGCGGGAGCATACTTGTGCGCGATCTTACCCCCCATCACCTTGCTCCTCGTCATGATGCAGACTGCTCCCCGCGACGGCGTTGCGACGCGCCCGCGCCTGTATTGGTCGTACAAGACCAGGCTGGCGGCGCTGGTCGCCGTGTTCGTGCTTGCCTGGTTCGCCAACCTGGAACTGCGCGGCCTGTTCATTCCGGACGAAGGCCGCTATGCGGAAATCCCGCGTGAAATGCTGGCGTCGGGCGACTGGGTGACGCCGCGCCTGAACGACCTCAAGTATTTCGAGAAGCCGCCGCTGCAATACTGGCTGACGGCCGCCTCCTTCTCCGCTTTCGGCGAAGATGAGTGGACCGCGCGCCTGCCGGCCGCGCTGCTCGGCTTCTGCGCGGTCGCTATCGTCGGACTGGCCGCGCGCCGCCTCTGGTCGTCCACCGCAGGACTGATTGCGGCAGGCGTCCTCGGCAGCAACTGGGGCTTCTACCTTGCCGGCCAATACCTGACGCTCGACATGAGCGTATCGGCGCTGCTCGGCATTGCCCTGTGCTGTTTCCTGCTGGCGCAGCACGATGCCGCAGGCGAAGACGAACGGCGCCGCTGGATGCTGGCCGCATGGACCGCCAGCGCACTGGCCATCCTTGCCAAGGGACTGGTGGGCATCGTGCTGCCGGGACTGGCGCTGCTGGCCTACAGCGCGGCCACGCGCGACTGGCGGCTGTGGCGGCAACTGCACTGGCGTGCCGGCGCTGCATTGCTGCTCGCGATCACGCTGCCATGGTTCCTGCTGGTGCAGCAGCGCAACCCGGAATTCTTCCATTTCTTCTTCATCCAGGAGCATCTGCAGCGTTTTGCGGAGGAAGGGCATAGCCGCCCGGGCGCATGGTGGTACTACCTGCCGATCCTGGTGATCGGCTTCATGCCGTGGACCCCGGCGCTGCTGCGCGCGTTGCTGCAGCGCCGTCCGCCGCAGCCCGCCGCGCGCTTTCGCGCCGACTGGTTCTGTGCGGCGTGGGCGTTGGCAGTGGTCCTGTTCTTCAGCGCATCCCATTCCAAGCTGCCGGCTTATGTGATGCCGGCTTTTCCCGCGCTTGCGCTGTTTCTCGCCGGCCGCCTGCAGTATCGCGTGCCTGCCGCGCTCAAGTGGTGCGCCTGGACCGCGGCCGCCTTCGGCGCATTGTTGCTGGCAGGGGTTGCACGGTTGCCGCAGTGGCGCAAGTTTGGCGAACTCGGACTGGATGCCTCGATTGCGTTGCCGCTGCTGTACGCGGCGGCAGCGATGCTGCTCGTCGGCGGCTTGCTGGCAGCCGTGCTGGTGCGTCGCAGCCGCGGCGGCAGGGCGGCGGCTGCACTGGCGGCCAGTTCGTTTGCATTCTGGGCGTTGGTGTTCTTTTGCATGTACCAGCTGGACGCCCGGTTTTCGTCGGAGCGGCTGATCGAGCAATTGAGCGGCGACCGCAAACCCTTCCACCCGGAACTGCCGTTCTACAGCATCGGCCAGTTCGACGACTCGGTTCCGTTCTACCTCGGCCGCCCGGTGACGCTGGTCGGCGTGCGTGGCGAACTTGCAACGGGCATCGATGCCGAGCCGCAAAAAGTGGTGCCGGTGATCGATGCCTTCCGCAAGGAATGGACTGCATTGCAAGAGCAATCATATGCGGTGATGACGCCTGAACTGTATGCGGAATTCGCCAGGGCCGGACTGCCGATGATGCCGGTGCTGCAGGACCGTCGGCTGGTGATAGTGGCCCGCTTGCCCGATTGATTGCCGGCGTCGCAAGCTGTTGCCTGGATACAGCCTGGCGGCAGCAAAGCCGGCTGGGTTGATGCACATCACCTGGCGGTGTGACAGCTTGCCGGTGCCGGAACCGATCTCGCGCCGCCGCGGTCATTCATGGGTCGCTCGTTCTTCGGAGCATTCCGTCCGATGCCTCGCGCACCGGCCCCGAGTTGCCTATGCATACATCCGACCCGCCTTCCACCGCTTCACTTCGCATGCCCTCGCGGCGCTGGCGAAAGCGGCTTGGTCCGTGGGTCGGTGCCGGCGTCCTCGGACTCGCTCTGTTTTCCTTGTTTGCCACGCTGCGCCACAGCAACCTGCACGATATCGGCGCGGCACTGCTCGGCCTGCCGGCCGCCGCGCTGACGGCGGCGGCGCTGCTGACCGTGCTGTCCTACCTGATCCTCACACTGTACGACCAGATCGGCTTCCGCATCATCGCGCGCAAGCTGCCGTGGAACAAGATTGCGCTCGCTTCCTTCATGGGCAACGTGTTCGGCAACAGCGGCACCAACGCGACCTTGACCGGCGCGGCGGTGCGCTTCTGGATCTACAGCTCGCTGGGCGTGCCGGCGCTGGATGTGACGCGGGTGGTGGTGTTCTGCAACCTCGGTTTCTGGCTGGGCTATTTCTGCCTGGGTGCGGCGGTGTTCGGTCTCGATCCGCTCGCGTTGCCGGCGGTGTTGCCCCCGCCTTTCACCGACGTGCGCGTCATCGGCCTGCTGCTGGCGATCATGCTCGGCACCTACCTGCTGCTGGTGGCGATGCGGCGCCCGGTACGGGTGCGGCAATGGCATTTTTCGCTGCCTTCGCCGGGCATGACCGCCGCCCAGATCGCGGTGGCGATCTGCGACCTGCTGGCGATGGCGGCAACGCTGTGGGTGTTGCTGCCGGCCATGTCGGCGCTGTCGTTCCTGCATTTCCTGCAGGTATTCCTGCTGGCCCTGGTGGCTGGCGGCGTCAGCCAGGTGCCCGGCGGCCTGGGCGTGTTCGAAACCGTGTTCCTGCTGTTGCTGCCGCCGGGCGCGATGTCGCCGCAGGTGTTGGCGGCATTGCTGGCGTTTCGCGGAATTTATTACCTGGCGCCGCTGCTGCTGGCCGGCTGCCTCGTACTGCGGCGCGGCGCGCTGGCGCAATGCAGGCAGTGGACGCGGCTGGCCCGGGTGCGCCGGCGGCGGCTGGCCCGTTCGCACCGGCCCGCACAGATTGGAATTGGAGGATCAGGCCGCTGATTGCGCGCCGGCGTTATTGGCGCTCTGATCGTTACCAAGGCCCAGCGCTTCGGCCAGCACGCGACCGACCAGGCCGGCGCCCGGCACGATCTGCGCATGCCGGTCGCGCAGCGCTTGCGCCAGTTCCTCGGCCGACATCGACAGCGCTTCCTTGCGCTCGCGCGTGGCGAACAGGTAGAGATTGCGCATCGGACTGATCCAGGCGAGCCGCAACTTGTTCGGCACGCGGCCGGCTTGCCGGAATTCGATCCAGATGCCTGCGGAAAGGTCTGCGACGGTCTTGTCGAACGCATCCGGCACCGGTTCCGGCGCTTGCTGCGCGCGCTTTTTCTCCCGCCGTTCAGCCGCTTTCTGCGCGACCTGGATCGCCAGTTCGACCTGGCGCTGCGGCGACAGCTCCAGCGGTGCGCGCACGATCGACGCGTGGCACCTGGCCAGTTCATCGAAGAACTTCTGACGCGCCGGGTCGTTCCACTTGATCAGGTCCAGCCACTTGTTGAGCATTGCCACCATCGACGGCAGCTTGGCCAGCAATTCCTTGCGCTCTTCCGCGGTGATCTTCGGCTTCACGCTCCAGACCAGGTCGTCCATGGTCTTGATCGCGCTGTCGGCCGCCTGCGGCTTGTCGTCCTTGACGGTATAGGCCAGCGTCAGCACGTCGACCCACTTATCTTCCAGGAAGGTTTCGACAAAGGCCACCACTTCGCCGGTGCCGATGCGCAGTGCAACTTCGTGCCTGGCGGCCTTGGCCGCCTGCAAGGTCTTTTCCTGTTGCAATGCCAGTGCAATCGGCGCTGCCAGCATTTGTGCGGAAGCGGTTGCCTCGCGCTTCATGAATGCATCCAGTTCGGCGTATACCTCGACGTAGACCGCCAGGTGCTGGTCGGCTTCCTGCTCGATACGCCGCACGCTGCGCGCGATGAGCGGATAGGCCGGGTCGGTCTGCCCCTTGTTGCGATCCCAGCCGAGTGCGATGCGCACCAGCGACTCGATCGCGCGCCGCGCCGGGTGCGCTTCCTTGAAGAAGAAACTGCTGTCCGTGAGCACCGTCTTCAGCACCGGCAGATGCAGCGATGCGATCATGGTGCGCAACTCCTCCGGGATATGCGGATTGGCGCGGATCGCGTCGAACACTTTGGCAACCAGGCCGATTGCATTGTCATCGGCCTGCGACACTGCCAGCTCCGGCGCCTGGCGCCGGATTTCCGCGGGCAGCAATACCGACAGCCGGGACTGCATGCGTGTCAGGTAGCCGAGCAGTTCATGGCGCGCAACCGACGTCTGCACCATGTCCTCCTGGAACAGCGAAGGGAAAGCGCTGTCGACCGGGCGCTCCGCCGTCTTCGCCGGCTCGGCCGGGAACAGTTTGCGCAAGGCACTGGCCAGCGGATCGTCGTTGCCGGCGGTTGGCGCCGCTTGCGGCACTGCCGGCTCCGGCTCCGGTTGTACCGCAGCCGGCAGCGCGTGAGGTGCAATGCCGCGTCTGGCCAGCGTGGTATTGAGCGCATGCAGGACCGGTCCCATATCGATGCACAGGTCCGCCCCGAGCAGACGGAAAACCAGGTGGTGCGCACTGGTATCGGGCTGGAATTCGCACCAGGATTCATGCACGGCCGTCAGGAACACATGTGGCCGGAAAGGATTCTGCGCGGTCGCCAGCGTATCGCACCCCAGCAGCGCTGCCATGCGCAGGTTCAGTACCGCCAGCCGATCCGCATGCTCGCTCTCGATGGCCTGGCTGGCCTTGATCAGGCACAGCTTCTTGTCGATTTCCACGTCCGGCGGCAGCGACGGCGGCGCGTCGCCCGCATTGTCCAGCGGCGCCGACGGGTCTTCGGCAAGGAGGATTTCGCGCTGCAGGATCGCGCCCAGGCGCTCGGATACGACGTAATAGAAGGGGTAGCGGTTTTTTTTCAGCAGGCCGGCCGCGTTGTAGCAGCGGCGCGCTTCCTGCTCGTCGGTGCTGGCCGCGGAAGCGCGCAGCAAGGCATCCGCCAGATCGGTCGTCAAGCCGTCGATCTGCGCGTGGGCAGCCTGCGACGCCACGCCGGCGAGCTCATGCAAGAGCTCGCTGCGGCGCGATGCCGAGATCGGGCTTTCAAGCATGCTGGCGGACGGATGGGAATTCATGGCATTGCTACTGCGGATAGAGGACAACAGGATAGCCGCAAAGGACGTGGCAACTAGCTTATTGTGACACAATCTTGCCGTACGGCAAGATTTATTTTGTAATCAAACGTTACTTGGAATAATGGCAAGACCGTGAAAACCGAAGGTCCGGGGGATGGCACAGATCGGCCTGGCGCAACATCCCACCAGCGGAAACACCATGCGTCTCTCGTTCACAGTTGCGTGAAGTCCTGCGCACGCAGGCGCGGCGCCATGAAGTCGATGAACGCGCGCACCCGCGCCGACAGCAGTTTCGCGTGCGGGTACAGCAGCGTGATCGGCACGGGTTCCGTTTCGTAATCGCGCAGCACCGGCCTGAGCTCGCCGGCTTTGACCGCCGCCTGCACCTGGTAAGACAGAAAGGCGCCCAATCCCACTCCGTCGCGGCAGGCATCGACCGCCGCCTCCACTGAATTGGTGGTGACGCTCGGCGCAATCCTCACGCCGAAGCTTCGCTCGTTCTCGCGGAATTGCCATTCGCTCAATACGCTGCGGCCGGTAAACCGGATGCCCGCATGCGTCGCCAGATCCGACGGATGCAGCGGCGTGCCATGCTGCTCCAGGTAAGCGGGACTGGCGCACACCACGCGCCGCAGCATGCCGGCCGGCACCGCATGCAGGGTCGAATCGGTAAGAAAGCCGATGCGCACCGCGACATCCACACCTTCTTCGATGAGGTCGATGCTGCGGTCGAGCAACAGCATTTCCACCGTCAATGCCGGGTGCATGCGCATGAACTCGCGCAATAACGGCGCAACATGCAAGCGCCCGAACAGGACCGGCATGGTCACCGTCAGCTTGCCGGAGGGTTTTGCGTTGGCGTCGAACAGGGCTTGTTCCGCCTCCTCCAGTTGCCCGAGCGTCTCCTTGCAGATCGCCAGGTAGCGATGACCTTCATCGGTCAGATGAATACGGCGCGTGGTGCGGTTGAACAGACGCACGCCGAGACTGGCTTCCAGTTCGGCCAGCCTGCGCACCACGGTGGGCAGCGATGTATCGAGCCCGTCCGCCGCCGCGGTCAGGCTGCCGCGCTCGGCGATTTCAATAAAGGTCTGGATGCTTCTGAGTTTATCCATGGACGCATTGGCACAGGCCAATCGATGCAGGAAGCGGTCGCGATGGTGCTGATTGCGCCCGCCAATTACTCCGCATTATGAAGCAATTTACTTTGTTCACTCCCATTTACTCAGCAATTCATGCAGGCGCACAATCGGGGCTTCCGACAACAAGGAGGACCACCATGCAAGACATCGCCCCGATCAAGCTCTACCGCAGCATCCTCTCCGGTCACGCGCACCGTGCAGAATTGTGCCTGTCGCTGTTCGGCCTGCCCTATACCGCGATCGACATCGACCTGCGTGCCGGGCAGCAGAAAAGCCCGGAATTTCTCCACCTCAATCCCTTCGGACAAGTGCCGGTCATCGATGACAACGGGACTGTTGTCGCGGATTCGACAGGGATCCTGGTCTACCTTGCGCTGAAGTACGGCGACGCGCACTGGCTGCCGCGCGACCCGGCCGGCGCGGCGCAGGTGCAGCGCTGGCTGTCGGTGGCCGCCGGCGACATTGCGTTCGGTCCGGCAACGGCACGCCTCGGCAGCCGTTTCGGCATGCCGGTCGACATGAACGGCGCGCGCAGCCGCGCGGAGCGTCTGTTCGCCGTGATGGAGAAGGAACTGCAAGCGCGCCCCTGGCTCGCCGGCGAACACCCGACCATCGCCGACATCGCCGGCTACAGCTATATCGCACGGGCGCCGGAAGGCGACATCCCGCTGGCGCCGTATCCTTCGATACGCGCCTGGCTAGCGCGTATCGAAGCGCTGCCCGGCTTCGTGCCGATGATCGAACTGCCGCCGGCCAAAGCCGCATAAGGAAACGCGATGACCGCCGAGCATAGCCTCAAGGCCCGCAATCCCGCGCCCTTCCATGCGGGCGAAATCCATGCACAGGAACGCGCCGGCGTGCGCAGCCAGATGGAAAAGATCGGCGGCGTGGTGCTGCGCGACCACATGCCGGAGCAGCACCGCGAATTCTTTCCGCTGCTGCCGACGCTGTTCCTCGGCGCTGCGGATGGCGCCGGCGACCTGTGGGCATCCCTGCTGTGGGGCGAACCCGGTTTCATCCAGTCGCCGGACGCGGCCACGCTGCGGATCGCCGCCCGCCTTCAAGCGGACGATCCGCTTGCCGCAAGTGCGAGGCCGGGTGCACCGCTTGGCTTGCTCGGCTTGCAGTTCGAGACCCGTCGCCGCAACCGCGCCAATGGCACTGTCGCAGCGGTCGACGAACGCGGCTTCACGTTTGCGTTGCAGCAAAGCTTCGGCAATTGTCCAAAGTACATCCAGACGCGCGAGCAGCTTGCCGGCATGTCGGCCGAACCGCCGCAGCCTGTCATCGCAGGCAACGGCGCATTGCCCGATGCTGCGCTCGCGCTGATTCGCCGGTGCGATACCTTTTTCATCGCAACGGCTGTCGATGCATCGGCCGGCGCGGCGCATGGCGCCGATGTGTCGCACCGCGGCGGACGGCCCGGCTTCGTGCAGGTCGATGCACAGGGTACGGTCGCCTGGCCGGATTTTCAGGGAAACCAGTTTTTCAACACCATCGGCAACCTGGCCGCCGATGGCCGTGCCGGTCTCCTGTTCATTGACTTCGAACGCGGCGACCTGCTGCATCTGAGCGGCCGCGCGGAGGTGGTGTGGGACGGGCCGGAAGTGGCCGCCTTCCCCGGCGCGCAGCGGATGCTGCGCTTCAGGATGGCACGCCATGTATTGCGTCCGCGCGCCCTGCCGCTGCGCTGGGCGTTGCGGGAACCGTCGCCTCATCTCCAGGCGACAGGCGTGTGGGACTGATCGGACAGGCCGCGCGCTCAGGAGGCTTTCTTCATGCCGCGGAACAGACGCGTGACGATGCCGACTGCGGCCAGCACCAGCGCACCCGCCACGATACCGGCCAGCGCATTGCCCAGCGTAGATACCAACGGCGCCAGCGCATCCGCGCCGTGCGCAGCGCCCTCGATCGCATGATGCACAACAGGCAGGCCGTGTGTCAGGATACCGCCGCCGACCATGAACATCGCCGCCGTGCCGACGATCGCCAACCCCTTCATCATGACCGGCGCCGCGTGCAGCAGCACGCGGCCGATGCCCTGTGCAAATCCATTGCCTTGCCGGGTCAGGTACAGTCCCGCATCGTCCAGCTTCACAATGCCCGCCACCAGACCGTAGACGCCGACCGTCATGACCACTGCGATGCCGGCCAGTACCGTGACCTGCTGCGCGAACGAGGCGTTTGCCACCGTGCCCAGCGCAATCACGATGATTTCCGCCGACAGGATGAAGTCGGTGCGTACCGCGCCCTGAACTTTTTCCTTTTCGAAAGCCACCATGTCCACGGACGGATCGGCGAGCGCGCCGACCAGTTCCGCATGATGCGCGTCATCCTCGTGCTTGCCGTGCATGAACTTGTGCGCCAGCTTTTCGAAACCTTCGTAGCAGAGGTAGGCGCCGCCCAGCATCAGCAGCGGCGTGACCAGCCACGCGGCGAACGCACTGATGACCAGCGCCGCCGGCACCAGGATCGCCTTGTTTTTCAACGACCCCATGGCGACCGCCCACACGACCGGCAACTCGCGGTCGGCATTCACGCCCGCGACCTGCTGCGCATTGAGCGCCAGATCATCTCCCAGCACGCCGGCGGTTTTTTGGGCGGCAACTTTCGTCATGACGGTAACGTCGTCGAGAATGGTGGCGATGTCATCGATCAAGGTGAGAAGACTGGCTCCGGCCATGAATGGATCCTTATGAAATTTATCCGAAGCTGCGAATTTACACGGAAGTCGGATACCGAGGCGACAAGATTGCGTTTGCGATGAAGCGTGCAATCGGTCCGAAGGACGCTGCCGGCCTTCGCATGCTTCGCGGCCGTCGCTTTTTGCCGGGTGACAGGTGCGCGGCGGCAAAAAATTTCCGTTTGCCAACCTATTCGCCGCCGAATGGGCATAATTGCCCAACGAGGATGCAAGAACCATGACCGACCACACGCTGACCGCCCGCTCCGTTTCGACGCCCTTGCAACGCTTTGCGATCCGTGCGCTCGGTTGTGTCGGCTGGCGCGTCAGTTTCGCCCCCTTGCCGGGGCCGCGCGGCATCATCATCGTCTATCCGCATACCTCCAACTGGGATTTCCCGATCGGCCTGCTGGCCAAGTGGGCGACCGGTCTGCGAGTCCGCTGGCTGGGTAAGGAAGCGCTGTTTCGCGGCCTGTGCGGCGCCACCCTCGGCCCGCTGTTCCGCGCCTGTGGCGGCGAGCCGATCGAGCGCGGCGCGAACACCGGCGCCATCGAACGCCTCGCGCAACGCATCAAGGCCGCCGACGAGTTCTGGCTTGCCCTCGCGCCGGAAGGAACCCGCAAATACCGCGACACCTGGCGCAGCGGCTTCTACTACATCGCGCTGACTGCGAATGTGCCGCTGGGCATTGCCTGCATCGACTATACGAACAAGGAAGTGCGGCTGGTCACGTATCTGACACTGTCCGGCGAGCCGGAAGCCGACCTGGAGCAAATACGCAACGCCTACCAAGGCTGCCGCGGATTGAAACCGGCACATGCGGCACCGATAAAGTTATAAGCCGCAAACAGAAGTCTTTCGGCATGACAGGCGCGCCGGCCGCCGTGCCTGCACCACGGCAAAAAAATGTGGCGTGTCCGCTCAGGCGACGGCCTGCGCTGCACCGACTGTCAACCGATCCAGCGAGAACAGGCGCAAATGCTTGAATGCGCTTTGATTGATCGTCATCGCTACCTGCATCAGCAGCAAATCCACATCCCGCTGCGGACGTGACGGCGCGAGAACTGCCGCACTTGCGCGCCGGCTTCCATCCAGTTGTTCCGCAAGGAGGCAGCGGAACACCTCTTCCAGCGTGGTCTGCACCGGATCGCAGCCCAGCAGCCAGGCATCCACCTTCAAGCGGTCCGGCTGCAGCAGTCCGGCATGCGCAAGCCGGGTGCACAGAATGTCGATGTTTTCGGCAGCGAGGCCGGTCAACTGTTCAAGCGCGTCGACCGCGACCGAATCCGGAAATGCCGCCGCGATTTTCACGACGATCTTGATCGCCGTCCCGAACCGGACGTGCAGCAGGTCATTCCCCAGGATGTAGTCATCAACCGCCGTCAGCACGACGCTTCCTCTTTCGATGTCGGCTCCTGAAAAAACGGGTGGGCGGAAATGCCCACCCCAAAACCCCAGGAGACATTGGGATAACGCTTCGTTCACCGCCCCGGCCGCCAGCTCCAGGCTACCTGCCGCCGTCCCCGGCTCTGAACCCGCTTTCATCAGGGACCAGGAGTGTCGCCTCGCGCTTTGAAGGTGACGAAATAACTACACTTTATCATCAAATTAATTGTTTATAGAAAATGTATCGTTGATAATTCATTTAAATTTGGCAATGACGAAAACAGCGACGGTGTTGTCGTTGGCCTCGCAAGTCTCGCTGTCAGCCGCACCCCGGCAGACAGCGCTCATTGCCAAAGGAACCAACTCTCTTCGCTCACGAATTGCACGGCAGATGTCCCGGACCTTTCCGGGGCGGGGAGTTTGGCAATATCGGCGGCGCCCTCCTCAGGCCGTCACGCCGATCGCGTAACCTCGCTTCACACTTTCTGGAGAGTACTTAATGAAAAAATCAGTTCTTGCACTTGCTGTACTGGGCGCCCTGACAGGCACCGCGTCCGCACAAAGCACCGTCACGATTTACGGCATCGTCGATGCCGGCCTGGTTGCCGAAAGCGGCGGCACGGCCAGCGTCAGGAAGCTGACGAGCGGCGTCGAATCCGGCTCGCGTCTCGGCTTCAAGGGCACGGAAGACCTGGGTGGCGGCCTATCCGCACTGTTCGTGCTGGAGAACGGCTTCAACGTGGACGACGGCTCCCTCGGCCAGGGCGGCGCGCTGTTCGGACGCCAGGCATTTGTCGGCCTGCGCGGCGGCTTCGGTACCGTGATGCTGGGACGCCAGTACACGCCGGAATACCTTGCACTGGCATTCGTCGACCCGTTCGGCACCGGCCTCGCAGGCGCCGCATCCAATCTGATGCCGAGTTCCGGTAACGCCGTGGCGCGCATGAACAACACCATCAAGTACGCCTCCCCGGTGATGAGCGGCTTCTCTGGCGAACTGGCCTATGGTTTCGGCGAAGTCGCCGGCGACAGCAGCGCCGGCCGTCAATGGGGCCTGTCCGTCGGCTACGCGGGCGGCCCGCTGGCTGTCCGCCTCGGCTACCACAACATCAACAACGACACGGCGGCAAGCAAGGGCAATCCGGACGGCAAGAACACGCTGCTGGCCGGCACCTATGACTTCGGCGTCGCCAAGGCGCATCTGGCCTACGGCCAGAACAAGGGCCCGAACAGCTCGCGTCTGCGCAACAACAACAATCCGTTCGGCTACGCTGTCGCACCGACCGCATCGACCGACAGCCGCGACCTGCTGCTAGGCGTGACCGTCCCGTTCGGCCCGCACACCGTGCTGGCATCGTACGTCCGCAAGGATGACAAGACCGCCAACAACCAGGATGCAAACCAGTGGGCGATCGGCTATCGCTACGCGTTGTCCAAGCGTACCGATGTCTACACCGCGTACTCCCGCATCCAGAACAAGAACGGCGCTGGCTACACCGTCGGCAGCGCGATCGAGGGCGGTTCGGGCGACAAGGCGTTCAACCTGGGTATCCGTCACACCTTCTGATGTAATTGCAGGTCTTTTACCTGTAGCTGCAGCAAAGAAAAAGGCGCCGCGAGGCGCCTTTTTCTTTGGCTCTGAAGAATCGGTGTGCGGCCATCGTTGTCAGCAAATGGGACAGACGCACACCTTGCCCGGATGTCCTATATTGGACATCCCGCTATGACGGAGAAGCCCTAAATCTGTGCGACTTGGCTTTGCATGCGACAAGAGCCTCAACCACGAAGCGCACAGAGGGCACGAATCAGGGCTTCTCGATCCGGATGCCGAATATGGCAGTACTGTCCGTCGCAGGCTTACCGTAGACAGACAATCCGGTACCACGCAATGGCATTGAAATCATTTCGGCCAGCGGAATCATGCCCTGATTGGTTTGCACCATCCCGGCGGCACGATATGCCACCCCGGTGTACGGCATGTTGACGGTGAACTGATCAACAAGGCCGTCGGCTTCGAATTTGCGCTTAAAGCTGTTTGTCGCTGCATCGACCGAGGTCACTATCGTCGACGATTCGCCGACCGGCGCCGGCATTCCGTTCGAGAAAACGTTTATGTTCCAGTACTTGCTGACCTGCCCCACTGCCGGCAGCGAGAGCGCTTCCTGCTTGGTGACGACCGCCCAGCCATTGTTATTCGCTTCGAGAACCACCATGACCACGGCGCCGCTCGGCGCGCGATAGGCGAAGATCTTGTGCTTGCTGCTCTGCGCGTCGGTCCAGACGAACCCGCCGCCGGAAGCGGCCGGCGCGATACTGCCATCCGCCGTCGCCGCCGCGCAACCGGACTGGCTGGTGGCCTGCATGCAATCGGTCGTGGTCATGCTGCCGTCTGCACCTATCGCCGCGAGGCCATGGGAAAGAACAAAGGTGCTGTTGGCGGAAGCGCGGCTGAAGATCACCGCGTTCCAGGTTCCAGCGAGGTCGGCCAGCCCCAGCGTCTGCTCGGGGAAAGCGATGGACAGGCGATTGGGCATGCCGGACACGCTGTTATGCACGACGACGATTCCCGACTTGGCGAAGAAGAACCGGGTATTGCCGCTGTTGCTCAGGAACTCGCACGCGGCACCGGTCGCCGGCGTCGCCGTGATCGTGCTGGCATCGTGTTCGGTGACAGTCAGCTTTTCGGCGTCGAACAATACAGTGCGCGCCTGCCAAGCCAGGTCGGTTTCGGAAGGAGCAATGACGCGATATTTGCCGGAGTGCAGCGCTGCGCAACTGGCGGCTGCCGGCTGCAGGAGATTCGATGCAACTTCGCTGGCGCTGTCATCGCTCGCATCCTTGTTGTCTGCGAGCGCCTGCGCCAAGGTATCGACTGTTGTCTGCGCTTGCTCCAGCTTGGCCTTGAGATCATCGAGCTTGCCATCGAGCGCGTCGCCGGATGTACCGTCGTGGGCGGCCTTGAATACGGTATGCAGCGGATCGGTGTCGCTCAAGTCAACGCCGGCATCCTTGAGCGTTGTCACGACCGTTTGCTTGGCTTCGGCAACGGTACCGGCGGTAATCTTCGATGCATCAAAGTTGTTGAAGAAATCCTTGGCAGCCGTGCCGGCGAGGCGGGCAACGATCATTTCCGATACCGGCGTGATATTGGCGACGGTGGTGCCGTCTTCGGCGAGCGAATGCAATTCGGTGCCGTCAGCGGCCTTCAGATGCAGCAGGCACGGCTGCGCGCCACCGTTGACCGACACCGTGAAGCTACCATCGCTGCCGGTGGTCGCGGAACCGGTTCCCGTCGCACATTTGACGTCCACCGCTGCGTTCGCAAGCGCTGCGCCGGTGGCAGCGGTACCGCTCAGGGTCAGGCTGCTTGACGTTGCCGTGGAGGTGGATGAGCCGCCGCCGCAACCGGCAACGGCTGCTGCGGCAGCACAAGCTAGCAGCACGAGTTTTATGCTTTTCATATTTCTCCTTCGGTGGCACGGTTGGAATGACTGTGCGTTCTGTTCTGTCGCGCCTGCCATCGCACGGAGGCGGCAGGCAATCAAAAAACAAAAAGCGCGGTCAGGATACCCTGCCGCGCTTTTCTTGAACTCCCATCTTTATGGGAAATTGCCTATAGGCATCATGCCGTCAGACGCTTCTCCAACTGCGCCTTGGCCGTTTCCAGTTCCGAAGGCAGACGATGCTTGAGCTTCTCGAACAGCTCCGCATGCAGCTTCAGTTCCGCTTCCCAGGCCGACTTGTCGATCGAGGTGATCTTGTCGAACTGCTCGCGGGTGAACTCGATGCCGTCCCACTTCAGGTCTTCGTAACGCGGGGTGACGCCGAAGATGTTTTCGACGCCGTTGGCATTGCCTTCGATGCGGTCCAGCATCCACTTCAGCACACGCATGTTGTCGCCGAAGCCCGGCCACACGAACTTGCCGTTCTCGTCGGTGCGGAACCAGTTCACGCAGTAGATCTTCGGCAACTCGGCCGGCGACGCGGCGATCTTCTTGCCCATGTCGAGCCAGTGCTGGAAGTAGTCGCTCATGTTGTAGCCCATGAACGGCAGCATCGCGAACGGGTCGCGGCGCACCACGCCCTGCTGGCCTGCGGCGGCGGCGGTGGTTTCGGAACCCATGGTCGCGGCCATGTACACGCCTTCGACCCAGTTGCGGGCTTCGGTCACCAGCGGCACTGTGGTGGAGCGGCGGCCGCCGAAGATGAAGGCCGAGATCGGCACGCCGGCCGGATCGTCCCAGGCCGGATCAATCACCGGGTTCTGGGTGGCGGCAACGGTGAAGCGCGCGTTCGGGTGGGCCGCCTTGCGGCCGGTTTCTTTCGCGATTTCCGGTGTCCAGTCCTTCCCTTGCCAGTCGATCGCGTGCGCCGGCGGCTCCTTGGTCATGCCTTCCCACCAGACGTCGCCGTCGTCGGTCAGTGCGACGTTGGTGAAGATGGTGTTCGCGGTCAGCGAGGCCATGCAGTTGGAGTTGGTCGCGGTGTTGGTGCCCGGCGCCACGCCGAAGTAGCCGGCTTCCGGATTGATCGCGTACAGGCGGCCGTCGGCGCCCGGCTTGATCCAGGCGATGTCGTCGCCGATGGTGGTGACTTTCCAGCCGTTGAAGGTCTTCGGCGGGATCAGCATCGCGAAGTTGGTCTTGCCGCAGGCGGACGGGAAAGCGGCGGCGACATAGTGCTTCTTGCCAGGTTGACCATTAACTGCTGGCGATTCGACGCCGAGGATCAGCATGTGTTCTGCCAGCCAGCCCTGGTCGCGGCCCATGGTGGATGCGATGCGCAGCGCGAAGCACTTCTTGCCGAGCAGCGCGTTGCCGCCGTAGCCGGAACCGTAGGACCAGATTTCGCGGGTTTCCGGATAGTGCACGATGTACTTGGTTTCATTGCACGGCCACGCGACGTCCTGCTCGCCCGGACGCAGCGGCTTGCCGACGCTGTGCACGCAAGGCACGAATTCGCCGTCAGCGCCGAGCACGTCGTACACGGCCTTGCCCATGCGGGTCATGATGCGCATGTTGACCGCGACGTAGGGCGAGTCGGACAGCTCGACACCGATGTGCGCGATCGGCGAACCGAGCGGGCCCATCGAGAACGGCACCACATACATGGTGCGGCCGCGCATGCAGCCGTCGAACAGGCCGTTGAGCGTGGTGCGCATCTCGGCGGGTGCCATCCAGTTGTTGGTGGGGCCGGCGTCTTCCTGTTTTGCGGAGCAGATGAAGGTGCGGTCTTCGACGCGCGCGACGTCGGACGGGTCGGAGCAGGCGAGATAGCTGTTCGGGCGCTTGGCGTCGTTCAGCTTTTTCATGGTGCCGGAGGCGACCATGTTGGCGCAGAGGTGGTCGTATTCCTCTTGTGAGCCGTCGCACCAGTAGACGCGGTCCGGCTTGGTGAGCGCGGCGATTTCCGCGACCCAGTTGATGAGTTTCTGTTGTTTGACGAAAGCGGGAGCATTCACTGCAGCAATGCCTCCCATGACGGGCTGATTCATAAAACTACCTCCAATGCCAATAAAGAATTCTGTCTTGTCCCGGCACGGCAGGATCGTCGTCAGCTTTTGGCTCGGCCAGGACTTTTCCCGGCGGTACGGCGGTCTTGTCGAACGCGGTCCTGTAGTGACCGCGCGGCCCGAAAAATGGAATAATGCTCGGGCCGGTGGGTTCGCATTTCGTGTCCGAAATTGCGGAAAATAGGTGCCGATTGTACACGCCGAAACATGTCTGCTCAATGAGTTACAACAAAAATGTAGTAATAATTGTTGAGTTTTGTAGTGGGGATTTATTGTTTTCCCGCATACCCGTATATTTCTTACGGAAATGTGACGTTCTTGCAAAAATGCCATGAGAATTGCCATTCTCGACGACTATCAGGACGCCGTCCGCCGCCTCGATTGCTTCAGCTTGCTTGACGGTCATGAGGTGCGCGTATTTAACAATAGTGCACGCGGCATCGGGCAGCTTGCGGTACGTCTGGCTTCGTTCGAGGCGCTGGTGCTGATCCGCGAACGCACCGTGCTCAATCGTGCGCTGCTGCAAAAGCTGCCGAATCTGAAACTCATTTCACAGACCGGCAAGGTGAGCGGCCACGTTGACGTTGCCGCTGCGACAGAGCGCGGCATTGCGATCGTGGAAGGCGTCGGCGATCCGACCGCACCGGCCGAACTGACCTGGGCGCTGATCATGGCGGCGCAGCGCAGAATTCCGCAGTACGCGGCCAATCTGCGCGATGGCTTGTGGCAAACCGCATCGATCAATCCGGAACTGAATACGCTGGGCAGCGTGCTGAAAGGCCGAACGCTCGGCATCTGGGGCTACGGCCGCATCGGCAAGATGGTAGCCGGCTACGGCAAGGCATTCGGCATGCAGATCCTGGTCTGGGGCCGCGACGCCAGCCGCGATGCGGCGCAGCGCGACGGTTACCGGGCGGCGGTATCGAAGGAAGCGTTGTTTGAAGAAGCCGACGTGCTGTCGCTGCACCTGCGCCTGAACGACGCAACGCGCGGCTGCGTCGCCGCGGCCGACCTGGCGCGCATGAAGCCGAGCGCGTTGTTCGTCAATACCAGCCGTGCGGAACTGGTGCAGGAAGGTGCGCTGGAAGCGGCGCTGCAGCGGGGCCGCCCCGGCTTCGCCGCGCTCGACGTGTTCGAGACCGAACCGCTGCCGGCGAACGCGCCGCTGCTGCGCATCCCGACCGTGCTGGCGACGCCGCATCTCGGCTATGTCGAGAAGGACAGCTATGAGCTGTACTTCCGCGCGGCGTTCCAGAACGTGGTGGATTTCGCGAACGGCGCGCCGAAGAATGTGCTGAACCCGGAAGCACTGACACCATGAACCCGACGTCATTGCTGCCGTCAGGACCGCTGGTGCGCCTGCAGCTTGCGGCGGATGGGCAATGGGAAACCGCCTTGCATGTCACCGATGCCGCAGCCGACGCCGCCGCAGTCGAGCAGTGGCTCGCAACGGCTTCGCAGAATGTGGCGGTGGAGGCATTCGTTCAGGTTCCCGAGGGGCAGGCATTTCTCGGCTTGCGGCTGGCCGCCCTTCCCCGGGAGCGACAACACAGCCTGGTTCGCACGATGATGCGCGTCTTTGCCGAACATCCCGGCATGTCCGCCGCTGCATTCATGGAAGAAATCGCGTCGCAGGCAGACATGCCTCTTTTCCGGACGGCGCCCGCATTCCTCGAACTGGGCAAGGTGAATGCCTGGCGCTCGTTCGGATCGGTGGTCTTCTGGCGCGACGGGTCGGCGGGCACTCCGCTCGACAGTTTCCGGGACGCCCTTGCCGCGCACCCGCGCTTTGGGCATCCGTCGGCCTTGCCCTACGCCGTCGAGTTTGCGTTCGACGGCACGTTGCCGCACTGGTGCGGATTGCCGGTGTCGAGATGTATCGACGGAATGCATGCGATCTGTCCGGACATCGTCGCGCGCGTGCTGGCGTCCGTCCGGGCACATGCTTGCGGCAGTTCGCCCTCCGCTGCGGCTTGCTGAAAGGAAGCGCGCTGCGGCAAGAATATTTCGGCGATCATGCAGCGCGCGCTGCCGCCGCCAAGCCGTTCGATGGTGTCGATCGGCGCCGGCACCGGTTCTGCAATTGCCGAGATGCGCCGCCGCTGTTTATCGTCGAGACTGGCCCAGGCGCGCCGCGACATCGCGAAAACAGGATGACCGTGCCTGGAGCGAAGTTCCAGCATGTTGCCGGCAAAGCTCTCCATTTGCGCGAAGCCGATATCGAGAATCTCCTTGCCGGTCGAATGCAGCGCCGCGCTCAAGGTTTCGCGCTCGCCGGCATCCGCGATCGACGCCATGCATACCACCGCGATCCTGCGCCCGACGCACATCATGACATTGGTGTGATAGATCGGTTTGCCATGACGGTCCGCCGCGTGAAACCAGATCGCCCGGTACCCGGTATGTTGTTCGAACACCTTCATGACGTCCGGATGGCTGCGCGAGGAATGGCAGACATAGGCCAGCTTGTTGTCGTGGTCGAGCACCATGGAGCCGGTGCCTTCCAAAAACTTGCCTTCCGCTTCGAACCGCCCCAGGTCGACGATTTCGCGAATCGCGAAGCGTTTTTCGATCTCGGCCAGCACCGCCGCGCGCCGCTCCAGCCTGCGATTCGGCGCTTCCATCGGGTAAAGCAGGACGCGCCCGTCCGCATGAAAGCTGACCCAGTTATTGGGGAAGATCGAATCCGGCGTGTGCGGATGCAGCGAATCCTCCACGACGACGACACCGACGCCGGCGTCACGCAGTGCCTGCGCATAGCCGTCGAACTCCTTCTGCGCGGCTCCCTGCGCAGTTTGCGGATCGAGATCGTTTTTCTGGAATGCGTTGCTCGCGGCGGTCTCGGGATTGGAGACGAATTTCACCGGGCGAATCATCAGGACATGGTCGGCGGTCTGCATGCGGCAACTCTTTCGCTGGTTCGGATCAATGGATAACTTGCAACAGGTCCGGATGCACCGTCAGACGGCGGCCGTTTCCGTTGCATGCGGAGCTGAAACAGCCTGCATGCGGGGCGCGACGTAGCGATAAAGATCCTTCGGATCGTCCGGTGTCGGCACCAGCGCTATCCGGGAACCGATGTCCATGCTTTCGGCCAGATCGTTGACGTAACGGAGCGCGGAAAAGTCTTCCAGCGCAAAACCCACCGAATCGAACACCGTCACCTGCTGCTCGCTCTGGCGGCCCGGCTCGCTGCCGCCGAGCACCTGCCAGAGCTCGACGACGGGGAAGTCCGCCGGCATTTGCTGGATGTCGCCCTCGATGCGCGTTTGCGGTTCGAATTCGACGATGACGCGCGCATTGTTCAGGATGTCCGCGTGCAGCTCGGTCTTGCCCGGGCAATCGCCGCCCACCGCGTTGATGTGCATGCCGGGTTCGATCATGTCCGGCATCAGGATGGTGGCATTCGTCTTGTCGGCGGTGACGGTGGTGACGATATCGGCGCCGCGCACCGCCTCGCGGGCGGATGCCATCGGGAGAATGCGCAGGTCCGGCACGCCGGCCAGGTTGCGCATCAGTTTCCGCGTGGCGGCCGGGTCGATGTCGTAGGCGCGCACCTCGCGGATGCCCAGCAATGCCTTGAATGCCAGTATCTGGAACTCGCTCTGCGCGCCGTTTCCGATGATGGCCAGCGATGTTGCGCCGCGCCGCGCCAGCGATTGCGCAGCCAATGCGGAAGTGGCTGCCGTGCGCAGCGCGGTGGTGATCGTGAGTTCGCTCAACAGGCGCGGGTAGCCGGTCCTGACGTCGGCCAGCGCGCCGAAAGCCATCACGGTCAGCAGGTCGACCTGCGTGTTCTTCGGATGGCCGTTGACGTACTTGAACGCGTACTGCGTCCGGTCCGACGCCGGCATCAACTCGATCACCCCGACGTCCGAGTGGTTGGCCACGCGCGCCGACTTTTCGAACTCGTTCCAGCGCAGGTAGTCGGCGCGGATGTAGCCGGACAGCTGCGTCATGAAGGTGTCGGCGCCGATGGTCCTGACGAGCTGTTGAATGTCCTTGATATCGATATAACGGGTCATGTTTCATCCTTTCTTCGCGGTCTTGCCTTGTTTGGCCACCCTCTGGCGGAAACCGGGAGGTGGCATGCGGGATGAATTATGGAAGGCGACGGCGTTAACAAAAAGTATTCAGATTGATCAATCCGGTCTAATATTTGGCGAATTGATCAATTCATTCTTCAATTTGTCAAAGATGAACGATACCGACCGCCAGCTCCTCGCTTTGCTGCGCGACAACGCGAGGATGTCCGTCACCGAGCTGTCGAAGAAGCTGCGCGTCTCGCGCGCCACGGTCCAGAACCGGATCGCCAAACTGGAAGAAAGCGGCGTGATCGCCGGCTACACGATCCGGTTGAAGCCGGAAGCGGAAGCCCATCGGATTCGGGCGTGGACGGGGATTGCGGTGGAAGGAAACACTGCGCCGGGCGTGATCCAGGCATTGCGTGGCGAGCCGGGTGTGCATGCGCTGCACACCACGAATGGACGTTGGGATATCGTGGTCGAGGTGCGTGCGGATAACCTGGAACTGTTCGACCGGGTGCTGGGAAGGATCCGGCGGATCGAAGGCATTGCGCACACCGAGACCAGCATACTGCTGTCCACGCACAAGGCGTGAATGTTCGCACGAAGGCCGCGTGCGGCCTTCGAATTCCGGGTAATCAATACGTCTTGTACGGCAGGAATTTCCCCGACAGCACGATGTTTACGCGGTCGCCTTTTGGGTCCGCCTCGCGCTGGATATCCATCGAAAAATCGATCGCGCTCATGATGCCATCGCCGAATTCTTCGTGGATCAGTTCCTTGATCGTGCTGCCGTATACACTCACGATTTCGTACCAGCGATAGATCAGCGGGTCGGTCGGCACCGCGGTCGGCAGCGAACCCTTGTACGGCGCAATCTGCAGCCAAGCGGCTTCTTCGTCGCTGAGATCAAACAGCCCCTGCGCGACTTCCGCCTCCGCCTTGGTCAGGGTCATCTGGCCGAGGCAGGCCGCGGTCGTCCACTCCTTGCTGTGGCCAATCTTTTCCGCGATGTCGGACCATTTCAGGCCCTTCTTCACTTTGGCGCTGATGATCTTTTGCGTGACGGTCTGACGGTCCATCTGTTTCTCCTTGCGATTGGAAATCGATACCGCCCTCCGGTGGGCGGCAATCAAACGGGGCGATTTCCCGATACGCAAGACGCATGCCGTCCCCGACCGGGGCAAAAACCATGGCGAACGCGAGCACTTGCACCAAGTGAGCATGTCGACGCACAAGGCCGGGATCCTTAAATGGGGCGTACGCGCAAGCTGCCCGCATTTTGTGCATTCGGGCGATTCTGCACGTTCGTTCGCTTCTCGTTACACTGATGCACTTCCCCGGAGCCTCCATGCAAACCAGACTGTGGTCCCTCACCCTCGGCAACTTCGCGATCGGCACCGGCGTGATGGTGGTGCCGGGCATGCTCAATGAATTGAGTGCCGGCCTGGCCGTCCCGCCGGCCAAGGTCGGCATGCTGATTTCCGCCTTCGCGATGACGATCTGCATCGGCGGCCCCTTCCTCGCGAGCTGGACCAGCGGCATCGACCGCCGCAAGCTGCTGACCGCGTCGCTGGCGTTGTACGCGGTGATGCATGTGGTCGCCGCCTTTGCACCCGGCTACAACACGCTACTGGCGGCGCGCATGGTGACCGCGATCGGCGCCGCGCTGTTTACCGCACAGGCGGCCGCCACCGCCGGCCTGATGGTGCCGCCCGAGACGCGCGGCAAGGCGATCGGACTGGTGTTCCTCGGCTGGTCGATCGCGGCGGTGGTCGGTACGCCGATCGGCGCCTGGCTCGGCGCGCATGTCGGCTGGCGGCCTACCATGGGAATCGTCGGACTGTTGTCGGCCGTGTTCGCGCTGGGCGTATGGCTGCAGATCCCCGACAAGCTGTTCGTCGCGCCGATGGATCGCGCGGCGTGGAAGGCCTTGTTTGCGAACACGCCGCTGCTGCTGGCGATCTCGGTGACCGCGATCCAGGCGCTGGGCATGTTCACCATGTTTGCCTACATGGCGCTGCTGCTGAAGGACTTCATCGGCGCCACGCCGAACGTGATCAGTGTGATCTTCCTGTGCTTCGGCATCGCCGGCGTGACCGGCAACGTGATCGGCACGCGCTTCATGGACCGTGTCGGACCGATGCGTGTCGGCATCGCCTCGATGTCGTGCATGCTTGCCGCCATCGTGCTGTGGCCGCTGTCGCGCGGCTCGCTGCCGGTCACGGTCGTGCTGGTGCTGCTCTGGGGGCTGGGCTGTTTTGCCATCAACGGTTCACAGCAGGCGCGGCTGGTGTCGATGGTGCCGCAAATGGCGTCGGCGTCGGTGTCGCTCAACTCGTCGGCGATCTATCTCGGCCAGGCGGCGGGCGCCTTCATCGGCGGCCTCATCGTTTCGACGCAAGGCACCGTCAACCTGTCCTACTTCGGCGCCTTGCCGATGGCGGCGGCGATCCTGGTGTCGCTGCACGCATCCAGCCTGTTCCACCGGCGCCGGGCCGCGGAGGCTGCGTGAAGGTAGCGAGCGTCAACCCCGCCAGCGTCGGCCTGCTGTCCATCCGGCAATCGAACTCATCGCCGGTCCGCGCGAAACGTCGATCGCAGAAGTCAGCGAACGGCGTCTGAAGGGGCGCCCGGCGTAGGGGCGCCCGGCGTAGGGGCGCCAGCGGGACTTGTTCTGATGCTGCCGCCGGTGCGCACCAGCGCACTGCTACCGGTCCACAACCGCGTCCATCCCGGCGGCCAAGGCAGTGGCGGCCCCGCATAGGCCGGCACGCCGCGCCGCACCGGAATCACCGGCAGGTGATCCGGCACCGGGCCGTCGCGCATGTCCCAGCCCAGCGTGTACGCATAGTTCGGCAGCAGCGCTTCGCATACCGCATCGAACCACGCGGTATGGTCTTCGTCGCGACGCAGCGCCTGCGCCAGCCCCTGCGGGTCGAACTGCGCCAGTGCGCGCACCAGTTCCTGCACGGTGGCGCCGGGCTGGTCGCCCCAGCCGAGGATAGGGTTGAAGTTGTAGTCTGCGCCGGAGCCGTACCAGCCTTCGCGCCACGCGCGGTCCATCCAGTTGCGCTGGCCGGTGAACAGATGCCAGCGCCAGTGCAATCCCGATGGCTTCGGCCAACTGTACAGGTAGAGGCGCTGATAGCCGGCGCGGTGCAGTTCACGCACCATCGCCATCAGGCGCGCATGCGGCATGCGGTCGGGCGCGTCGCGGCGGAAATGAATCGGTTCGCCGTCCGCGTGCTGCAGGTCGTCGTGCGACAGGTTCAGGTCCAGCGTGCGCACTTCGTCGCCGAAGCGCGCCGACACCCAGCCGGTCAACAGGTTGACCGAGGTGATGACGCCATAGCCGCGATGGCGATGGAAGATGACGGTGCCGGGCGCTATAGGTTTCATGACAACAGAGTGACTCGATAAATACTGCCGAAAAAGCAAGACACAAAAAGAACGCCGCGTCGCCTGCGGGAGGCGGGCGGACGGTTTCAACGCTGCTATGCGTTCAGCACACTGTAAACCATTCGTGCGGACAAATCATCATCCGCTGTTTCAAGCAGGAAAGGCATCGACACGCACAATCCCCTGCCCGCGTCGATTCCGAGATCGACCGCTTGCGAATCCGCATTCGCAGTATTCGCAGCATGATCGAATCACACCAGAAACAATGGCTGTCAAGCAAGACGTACATGCGTTGGACGCCGGCGATGAGCTGCGCAGTCGCGTGACGCCGCTGTTCGTCGTTGTCGGCCGCCAGTGCAACTTTGGTTTGCACCTTGATGGCGGCAGCGGCGTTCTCAATTCATGCGTGGCATCGGCGGTGAAGAAGCGCTCCCTGTCGATCGATTCTGACAAGCGGGCAAGCAATTTGTTCAATGCATCGATGGTGCCGCGTGCGGTCCGCACCAGAGCAGACAGATCACCAAACCACCGTGCTTGCCGTTGGACGGCGCGGACAATCCATTTTGCTGCGGAGCGTCAAAATGAGCGCCTGTGCCTGATCACTGAAGTGCTCGGCAAGTTCGTGTCCTGTGCGCCGGGTGCGATCAACCTCGCGCAGCTGGAGCAGGAGACCGGCCGCACCGCGAGGGAATTGCACAAGCTGTGCGCGATACTGTGCCGCGAGCAGTTGCTGCACCCCCACCCGGAACAGCCGCAATGCTGGCAGCTCGCCTGCGAGGCGAGCCGGGTGACCCTGGAAGATGCCTTCCGCTGCGCAGTGGCGGAGAAGAGCACCCGCTCCCGTCCCAGGGCGGAGGAAGAGTAGGGCGCCGCAACACCGCAGCGGGAAATCGACCTGCTGGTAATGCAGGCGACGATGGGCATCAACCAGAGCGTGTTCCAGCACCTGAGGCAGTTTTCGCTCGACCGGCTGAAGATGACCTCCGCCGGCATGCTGCCGTCACGCCGCGCCGGCCTCGACGCCTGGCCGTATCCGCGCCTGTCGTTTGGCTGAGGGCGGGTGAAGGAAGCAAGCAGGTTGTCAGAAGTCTTTTGACCTGTCTGGTAGTGCAGGCCTCCGTGACTGCACCGGATGCAGACACACCGCTGCGGCGCGACGCCCACCCTTCCATCACAGCGAAAACTAACCCGCCGCCGCCCGCAGCAACCAGTCACGATAAAACGCGATGAAACTCCTGACCTTCGGCGCGACATGGCGTCCCGGCGGATACACCGCGTAGATGCCGGCGCGCGGTAGCGACCAGTCGGCCAGCAGACGCACCAGGTAGCCCGCCTTCACTCCTTCCTCGGCGCTGAACTGGTCAAGCGCCGAGATCCCGGCGCCATGCCGCAACATCGCGCGCAATGCGCTCGGCGAGTCGACCCGGATGCGTGCCTTCATCTGAACCGTCCGCGTCTCGCCGGAAGGCGCGGCAAATTTCCAGGTGAACGGCGTCGGCAACAAGGTCAGCGCTACCCACGCATGCGCGGCCAGGTCTTCCGGATGCTTCGGTCGCCCGGCCCGCTTCAGGTAGGCGGGCGCTGCCACCACATGCTGCTCGAACTCGCCGAGCTTCACCGCACGCAGCGACGAGTCGCGCAGCCAGCCGAGCCGGATCGCGAGGTCGATGCCTTCGCCGACCAAGTCGGCCACCCGGTCGCCGGTGCGCAGGTCGATCTGCAGCGCCGGATGCAGCGCTGCGAATTCCGTCACCGCCGGCGCCAGCGATTGCACCGCGTGGTCGACCGAGGTGCTCAAGCGCAAGATGCCGCTCAGTCCGTCTTTTTCCTGCCCGGCATGGTCGACCGCTTCCCGGATGCCGAGCAGCAGCGGAGCGCATTCTTCGTGCAGCGCGCGGCCGGCGTCGGTCAGGTTCACCCGCCGCGTGGTGCGGGTGAACAGCATCACGCCCAAGCGCGCTTCAAGCCGCGAGATCTGTACGCTGACCTTGGCCTTGGCGACGCCGAGGCGTTCCGCCGCCGCCGTGAAGCCGCCGGTTTCCACCACGGCGTCGAAGACGGCCAGGCTATTGAGATCGATCTGTCCAGGCAGGACCATGAGGGTTTGTTCTCGAATTGGTAACAATCAATTATCGATTCATGTCTTTATCGAATCAATGCATTTCGACATGATGGCAACTGCCTACTCATCACATGGAGCACACATCATGCAGATCGCACTCATCGGCGCCACCGGTTTCATCGGTTCCGCCCTCCTGAAAGAAGCGCTCGCCCGCGGGCATCGCGTCACCGCGCTGGCCGCGCATCCGGAAAAACTCGCGCCCGCGGCCAACCTGACGCCGCTCGCCGCCGACGTGCTCGACGGCAACCGCCTGGCCGCGCAGATCAAGGGTCATGACGCCGTGATCAGCGCCTTCAGCGGCCACGCGCAGGAGAATGTCTACGACTATTATCTGCAAGGCATCCGCACCATCATTGCCTCGACGAAGCAGGCTGATGTGCAGCGCCTGCTGGTGGTCGGCGGCGCCGGCAGCCTGGAGGTCGCTCCCGGCCTGCAGGTGGTCGACACGCCGGATTTCCCGGCGATGTGGAAGGCAAGCGCCGAAGGCGCGCGCGACGCGCTGAAACTGCTGCGCGAGGAAGTGCAACTGAACTGGACCATGTTGAGTCCGTCGGCGATGATTGCGCCGGGCGAACGCACCGGCAAGTTCCGTCTCGGCACTGACCAGCTGCTGATCGATGCCGACGGCAACAGCCGCATTTCGGTCGAGGATTATGCGATTGCGATGCTCGACGAACTGGAAAAACCGGCGCACGCGCGCAAGCGGTTCACGGTCGGCTATTGAACGGAAATCGACTGCGGCAGCCCGCGCAAGGAGGGCATGCGTTCGCCAAAAAAGCGAACGCCCGCACGGTTATGTCGCAAGTGCATGATGCAATGCACACAAGGCATTGGATTCGGCGCAAGCCAGTCGCTAACATACGAACTCGGTGTCTGTCGGGGTGGTTACTTCCCGTTCCTCTCGACGGTCTCCTGGGGTTGGGAGTGGCGTTGCGAATGCGCCACTCCGTTTTTCTCAAGCCTTCCTGCCCGGCTTCCATCCCTGCACGAATTTGAACATCGGCCCGATCGTCAGCACCAGCGCCGACATGCGCGTGACGTGGAACGCGGTCACGATGGGCACGCCCAGTTGCAGGTTCTTCGCCGTCAGGCTCATCTCCGCAATGCCGCCCGGCGAGGTCGCCAGGATCACCGTCGCCGGATGGATGCCGCTGATCGCCGCCAGGCCGAGCGCGAAGCAGGCGGCGATCGCCATCATTCCCAGCGTGCACAAGGCAACGCTTGCCAGATAACGCGGCGCGGTATGCAAGAACTCCGGCGTGAAGCGCGTGCCGAGCGCAATGCCGATGAACAACTGGCCGAGATGCACCATCCATTCGGGCAGCGCGGACAGGTTGTGGCGCGTCGCCGTCAGCGCGATCGCCACCAGCAGCGGCCCGATCACCCATGAGTTCGGCGAATTCAAGCGCTTGAGCCCGAGCGCGCCGAGCGCGGTCAGCAACACCAGCACCGACAGTCCCCCATAGTTGACCTCCTTCGTGCCCGGCACGAACTGGTCGAGCCCGTGCACGCCGGAGAACTTGAACAGGAAAGGGATGATCGCCACCACCATCATGATGCGCAGGCTGTGCGCCGCCGCGACACGGTCGACCATTGCGCCGTGCCGCTCGCCCTGCACCGCCATTTCGGATGCGCCGCCGACTGCCATCGCGAAAAACGCGGTGGTCCGGTCCGTGCCCGACAGCTTGTGCAGCATCCAGCCGCCGACCACGCCCAGCACCAGCGCGAACAGTACGCCGAGCGCGATGAAGCCGACATAGGACGCCAGCACGGTCAGCACCACCGGCGTGAAGTAGAGCCCGAGTGCGGTCCCGATCGCCCACTGGCCGGCTTCGCGCACCTGCACCGGCGTGGCCAGCCTGACGCCGGACATCCGCAGCGCAGCGGTGGAAAACAGCGGGCCGATCATCCACGGCAGCGGCGTTTTCAGCCATTCGCACAGTTTGGCGGAAACCAGGCCGGTTGCCAGCGAGAGAAGAAAAGGAAGCAGGGTAGCGCGAGTAATGAAAGGCATGATGGTGAGTGCTTCCTGCCGGTAACACGGATGGCGCTCAAGGCTCACCGGGAAACAAAATTTCCGTTCGGCAATATCGTGTAGTGCGCCGCAGATCCCTTGATCGTATTCACCATAGCCGCCGGAAGCTTTCAAAATGCTGTCATGGCCGGTTGGGTATTACGGATGCGTCAACATTGCACCGGATTTTTCTTGTTAACGTGCAACCTAAGGTAAATACCCTCATCTAACCGCCATTTTCGCGCTACGCTTATGCGCAGTCTTTTCTTGTCAAAGGAACATACATGGGGCGACCCCTCCACCTGATCCTGCCGGCGCTGCTGGCTTCATTGCTCCTTGCCGGTTGCGGCGGCGGCGGCGGCGAAAGCAATTCCAGTTCATCCGCTACCACCTCGGTCGGAGCGCTCGAGCCGGATGCGCCGCTGGTCACCGGCAATACCGCAACCGACGGCTTCAACTGGTTCAATTTCCGGCGCCAGCAAGCCGGATTGCTGGCAGTAGAGCGCAACGCCAAGCTCGACGCCGCCGCCCAGGGTCATTCGGACTATCAGAAAACCAACAACACCATCACCCACGAACAGACCCCGGGCAAGCCGGGCTTTACCGGCGCCACGCTCCGTGACCGTCTCGATGCCGTCGGTTACCAGTACGCATCGCCGGGCGGTTACGCCTACGGCGAGGTGATCTCGTCCACCTCCGACCCCTCCGGTTTCAATGCCGCGGAAGACCTGATCACCGCGATCTACCATCGCTTCGTGATCTTCGAGCCGATGTTCAAGGAAGCCGGCGCGGGCGCAGCCACGGTCTCCGGCGGCAGCACCTACTTCACGACCAACTTCGCCGCCAGCGGCCTCGACCGCTCGCTGGGACCGGCCGGCAGCTTCGTCGTCTACCCGTTCCCGAACCAGCCGCGTGTGCCGCGCAATTTCTTCAGCGACAACGAGGCGCCGGACCCGGTGCCGAACCGGAACGAAGTCGGCTACCCCATCAGCGTCCACGCCGACATCACCGCGACCGTCGGCGTCAAGAGCTTCACGGTCCGCCCGCATGACGGCAACTCGTTGGCCGTGCAATTGCTGAGTCACGCCAACGACGCGAAGACCGCCGAATCGGCCGCCGCCATCGTGCCGCTCGATCCGCTTGCCGCCAATACCACCTACGACGTGAGTTTCAGCGGCACCATCGACGGCATCGATGTCAGCCGTGCATGGTCCTTTACAACAAAATAACGGACAAGATGCCGCCGGCACGGCGAATCTGCTATCGTCTTTCCTGTTGTCAACCGAGCATGGCGACCCCATCGCCGGTTGGCCTTCCGGAACCGGCTGGTAGTCCGACACACGTTGGTTTTCGGGTTGCGCGTGAATACGCTCCGTAAGACCCCTTCCCCCTCTCAGGGGGAGGGAACCTTACGGCGCGCTGGCCAAACGCAATCCGAACATTCAAGCGTGTCGGATCACCAGTTCAGGGACGACCAGCGGGCGACACGATGCAGCCAAACCAGGGATCAACATCCTCTGCGCACGACAACGATGAACTGCTGAACGCCGGCTTCGACGCGACCGGCATCGGCGTCTGCTTCCTGGATGAAAAAGGCACGCTCCTGCGCACCAATCGCGCCTTTTGCAGCATGCTCGGCTATGACGGCGAGGAACTCGCCGGCCGCCACTGGACGCTGGCGGCGCCGCCCGACATCGCCGCGCGCGGCGAGCGCTTTTTCGCCGAACTGTTCTCCGCCGCGCCACGCGTGTCGGACGAATGGCAGATCCGCCGCAAGGACGGCTCGCTGCTGACGGCGCTGGTCAGTTTCAAATCCCTGGTGCTTTCCGGCGGCGCCCGCCGCCTGGTGCTCACGTTCACCGATATCGACCAGCGCAAGACCGCCGAGCAAGCGGCGCTGCGCCCCTCCGAGGAGCTTTACCGCAACGTTGTCGAAAACGTCAGTGAAGCGATCGTCATGACGCAAGGCGGTCGCCTGATCTACGGCAATCCGCGCGCGGCCGAGCTGTCCGGTTATGCGCTCGACGAGTTGCTGCAGATGCCGTTCGAGGTGCTGGTGCATCCGGACGACCGCATGGAAATCGCGCAGCTCTACCAGCGCCGCATGGATGGCATTCCCGCCAGCGCGCGCTATGCGCACTTCCGTGTAGTGCGCAAGGACGGGCAGTCGCTGTGGGTGGAGTCGAGCGCGGTGCGCATCGACTGGGAAGGCCAACCGACGATGCTGGCCTTCCTGTCCGACCAGAGCGAACGGCGGCGCCAGGAAGAAGCGCTGATCAAGTCCGAAGAACACCACCGCCAGGTGGTCGACAATGCGGCCGAGGGCATCCTCGTGCTGCAGGGCGGCATGATCGTGTTCGCCAACTCGCGCATGCACGAGATGGTTGGCATCGGGCCCGGCGAGATGCTCGGCAAATCCTTCCTCAACGACATCCATCCGGACGACCGTTTCCTCATCGTCGACCGCTACGCGCGCCGCATGCGCGGCGAGGAAGTCGATGAACACGCGCAATTCCGCACCATCAATCACCGCACCGGACAGTACATCTGGGAACAGGTGTCGGTGGTCACCATCGACTGGGAAGGCCATCCCGCCGCACTGTGCTTCATCACCGACATCACCGAGCGCAAGGCGCTGGAGGACAAGCTCAAGCAAACCCTGGACGAGCGCGAAACCATCCTCGAAAACTCGATCGCCGGCATGGTGTTCCTGAACCCCGCCGGCCGCATCAACTGGGCCAACCGCGCGATGTTCCAGATTTTCCGGGTCGATCCGGCGGACCAGTTCGGCAAGTCGCTGGAACCCTACTATCCGTCGCGCGAAGCCTACCTCGGCATGGGCGCCGCCGTTGCCGAGGCGGTCAGCAGGGGCGCCTCCTACGAAGCCGAAATGCAGATGCGGCGCGGCGACGGCACATTGTTCTGGGCCTATCTGTCCGGTCGCGCGGTCAACCCGCGCGACCTCTCGCATGGCACCGTGTGGGTGGCGATGGACATCACCAAGCGCCGCCAGCTCGAAGACGCGCTGAACAAGTCCGAAGAACACTACCGCCAGGTCGTCAACAATGTCACCGAATGCATCCTGGTGGTCCAGGACGGCCGTATCGTATTCGCCAATCCGCGCGTGATGCAGCTCACCGGCTATTCGCAGGAAGAGTTGTTCGAACTCCCCTTCGCCAGCGCGATCCACCCGGAAGACCGGCCGCTGGTAGTCGCCCACCACATGCGGCGGCTGCGCGGCGAGGATGTCGAACAGTACTTCCAGTTCCGCATCGTCAACCACATCACCGACGCGATCATCTGGGTACAGTTGTCGGCCGTGACGATCGAATGGGAAGGCCGGCCGGCGACGCTGTCCTTCATGACCGACATCACCGAACGTCGCCGCCTGGAAGAAAGCCTGCGCCACAGCATGGCCGAACGCATCCGGCTGGAGACGCTGCAGATCCAGGGCGAGCTCAAGGAAGCCGAACTGGCGCGGCGTCACGCCGAAGAAACCACGCACGCAAAATCGATGTTCCTGGCCAACATGAGCCACGAAATCCGCACGCCGATGAATGCCATCATCGGCATGGCGCACCTGGCATTGCGCACCGAGCTCGACGCCCGCCAGCGCGACTACGTCGAGAAGATCCGCAGCGCCGGTATCTCGCTGCTCGGCATCATCAACGACATCCTCGATTTTTCTAAGATCGAGGCCGGCAAGCTCGACATGGAGCATGTCGGTTTCAACCTCGACGACGTACTGTCCAACGTGGCGACGGTCACCGGCGCCAAGACGCATGAAAAACGTCTCGAATACTTGTTCCAGTTCCCGATCGACGTGCCGCGCGGCCTGGTCGGCGACCCCTTGCGCCTCGGCCAGGTGCTGATCAACCTGATCAACAACGCGATCAAGTTCACCGAGCAGGGCGAAATCCACGTCGCCTGCCGCAGTCTCGACGTCAGCGCCGACAAGATCCAGTTGCAGTTCATCGTGCGCGACACCGGCATCGGCATGGCGCCCGACCAGACCACGCGGCTGTTTACCGCCTTCAGCCAGGCCGACGAATCGACCACTCGCAAGTACGGCGGCACCGGCCTCGGCCTGTCGATTTCCAAGCGCCTGGTGGAACTGATGGGCGGCGCCATCCATCTGGAAAGCGAAGTCGGCGTCGGCACCGTGATCGGCTTCACCGCCTGGTTCGGCCTGGCCGAAGCGCTGGAGCGGCGGCGTGCGATGCCGGATGCGCTGGCCGGCATGCGGGTGCTGGTGGTCGACGACAATCCCAATGCCCGTGCCGTGCTGGCCGACTGCCTGCGCGCGCTGCCGCTGCGCGTGGAACTGGCGGCCGGCGCCGCCGAAGCGCTGGCGCTGATCCGCGCCGCCGACGGCGAGCGCCCCTACGCCGCCGTGTTCACCGACCTCGACATGCCGGGCATGGACGGCATCGAACTGATCGACGCGGTGAAAAGCGACCATGCGTTGCATGCGCCGCCGCGCATGGTGCTGCTCAGCGCCCACAGCCACGAAGAAGCGCAACATCGCATCGAGCGCGCCCGTACCGACAGCTTCCTGGTGAAGCCGGTCAACGCCTCGACGCTGATCGACACGCTGCTCGAACTGTTCGCCCCGCAGACGCGGCTGACCGCATCAACCCGTATCGAGAGCGCACCGCGCTTCCGCGGACTGACGGTGCTGCTGGTCGAAGACAATGAAATCAACCAGCAGATCGCCCGCGAACTGCTGCAGGCCGCCGGCATTGCGGTCGACATCGCCGGCAACGGCCGCATTGCGCTCGACATGCTGCAGGCGGCCGGCCCCGGGCACTACGGCATGGTGTTCATGGATGTGCAGATGCCGGAAATGGACGGCCTCGAAGCGACCCGCCGCCTGCGCGCCGACCGCCGCTTCCAGGCGCTGCCGGTGGTGGCGATGACCGCACATGCACTGGTCGAGGAACGCGACCGCTGCTTCGCCGCCGGCATGAACGACCATCTCGCCAAGCCGGTCGATCCGGACGAACTGTATCGTGCAGCGGCACGCTGGTGCCCGCGCCACATCGATGCCCCCGATACGGACGAGGCGGCCGCGCCGGCACCGAACGACGCCGAACCGGAGTTGTGCATCGACGGCCTCGACGTGCGGGGCGGACTGTCGCGCAGCCTCGGCAACCGCGCCTTCTACCTGCAGATGCTGCAACGCTTCCGCGAAGGCCAGCGCGACACCGCAACCGACATCCGCACCGCACTGCAACAGGACCGGGAGCTGGCCGAACGCCTCGCGCATTCGCTCAAGGGTGTCGCCGGCCTGCTCGGCGCAACATCGCTGGCCAAACTGAGCGGGCGCCTGGAACACGGCATCCGGCAAGGCACCCAGCAGCAAGTCTTGCAGACACTGATCGATGAACTCGATGCAAGCATGCGCGCGCTGCATACCGCAATCGATGCCGTCCTGCCGGAAAAGACTGCAACGCCCGCGCAGCCGGCGCCCGTCGAACGCGGTGAAGCGGAGCCCGTCCTGCGCCGCTTCGCCCGCCTGCTGCGCGAATCCGACAACGACGCCATGGAACTGCACGAACAAGCGTCGCAACTGCTCGCCGCGGCGCTCGACGCCGACACCTGCGAACGCATCCGGCGGGCCATGCACCAATACGATTTCGATACGGCGCTGGTTGCCCTGACGGCTGGAGCGGCCGCCGCAGGTTACGACATGGACAGCCCTGCACCGGGGAGCTCCGCATGACGCCTTACCCACATTTCCTGTGGTCAATTCTGTGGACAAGTGTGGATAACAATTGCTATCCACATGATTTCAAAGGAATTTTTTACCTTGATGAAAATCAGGGCAATACAGAACATCCAACGCGCGCCATAGTCCTATAGCGACATGCTTGAAGGAGGTAATCATGGCAGCAGTCAAATACACCAAGGCGGACTGGGTCGCGCAAGCGGACATCCAGGCACAGGAAGACGGCAAGTTCCGCGGCGTGGTGCTGGTCAGTCGCGAACTCGGCAACCGATCCGAAGAAGCGCAGCACACTGCCGAAGCGCCATCGGACAGCCCAGAGCAGGCGCTCGAACAGGCAAAGGCGCTGGCGCACCGGATACTGGCGGACGTTGCGCAGTGAAATCCTGTGGGAATTGCCCACAAATGGCGTGGACAATTCTGTGGATAAGCAGGGATAGGTTTTCCTAAACGAATGATTTCAAAGGGAAATTTTCCTTTGATCAAAATCAGTGCAGAGGGCTGATTGCAGAGTATTGCCCTGGTGTCATCGCTGCGGTTTTTCATCACAAGGCGATCCAACCCATCCGGACCTCTCGGAACATGCCCTGTGGCGGCCCGTGCAAGGAAGTGGCGAGCAGGCACGATGCGGCCAATGATCACACTGTGGATCGTGTCGCGGCAACGTCTAGAAGTGACGTGCCCCTACCATCTTTTGGGTATTGCGCCGCATGAGGTCTCGTGGCAGCATCGCGCCCACGTTGATTGCCTTCCTGACATCCCAAATGCAACTTACCGAGCAGCAAGTTCTCGCATTGGCACCCGATAGCGGCTCGGCCAGCAATGGCAAGAAACTCGCCCAGGTCAAGCAATGGCCGAAACTCGAGCGCAACGCTCGAGCGATCTGGGGTGAATGCCAGGGCAGCGGGTCCAAGCCTTACCAGGTTCGGGTCGACCTGGCCGACTTCGCGAGCAAGTGTTCCTGCCCCAGCTACAAGTTCCCGTGCAAGCATGCGCTCGGCCTGCTGGTGCTGGCGGCTAACCAGCCTGCGGCGCTGACCGAGGCCGGCGAGCCTGCATGGGTCACCGAGTGGCTCGACAAGCGCGCCGAATCGTCCGCCAAGAAAGAAGCACGCGCTGCCGCGAAGGCCGACGCGCCGGTCGACGAAGAGGCGCAGCGCAAGCGCGCCGAGAAGCGCGATACCCGCGTGCGCGACGGCATCGCCGGCCTGCAGCTGTGGCTGGAAGACCTCGTGCGCAATGGCCTTGCGCGCTTGCCGGCCGAAGGTCCTGCCTTGTGGGAACGCCAGGCGGCGCGGTTGGTCGACGCCCAGGCCGGCGGTCTCGGGGCGCGCCTCCAGGCGTTGGCCGACCTTCCGGGCACAGGTGACGACTGGCCGCCCCGGTTGCTGGCCGAACTGGGCAAGCTGTCGCTGGTCGCGCGCGCCTATGAACGCATCGACCAGTTGCCGCCGCCGCTGCAACAGACGCTGCGGCAATTCGTGGGCTTCAACCTCAGGGAAGAGGATGTGCTGGCCACCGGCGACATCGTGCGCGACCGCTGGCAGGTGATCGGCCAGTGCATCGACCATGGCGACCGTATCCGGATCCAGCGTACCTGGCTCGCGGGCGAGGCGAGCGGGCGCACTGCCCTGTTGCTGCAATTTGCCGCCGGCACGCAACCGCTTGCCGCATCCTGGATACCGGGCACGGCCTTCGTGGGTGAAATCGCGTTTTATCCCGGCGCCGGCATGCAACGCGCGCTCCTCAAGGGCGCCGCGTCGCCCTCACCCATGCCGGCCGCGTTCCTGCGCTCGTGCAGCGTGACGCAGATGCTCGACGACGCAGCGACGATGCTGGCCTCCAATCCCTGGCACGAACGACTCGCCACGGTGTTGCGGTCCGTGGTACCGGTGGTGCGCGACGGCCAGTGGTTCACGGTCGACAGCGAAGGCCATTGCCTGCCGCTGGTGCGCGCGGAACACTGGACATGGCTGGCCGTGTCGGGAGGACATCCGCACGACGTCGCGGTCGAATGGGACGGCAAGGCCGCGCGCCCGCTCGGTATGCTGGTCGACGGTTATTACTACGTGCTGGCAGGGGCTGCCTGATGCTGGACCTCGCACGGATCGCCCTCGTCGGCACCGCCAACCATCCTGGCGACATTCCCGCTGCGCCGGCGGAATTCGGAACGCTCATTCCGGCAGCAAGCCGCGAGCAGCAGTTGCTATTGCAGGCCGGCACGCTCGCCGTCTATCGCGATGCCGGCCGCGAGACGCACCGCCTGTCGTTGCCAGTGCCCGCGCCGGACGAAACCCTGTCCGAGGTACCACGATCACTGATGCCGATCCTCGATGCGGCGATCGGCGGTGACCTGGGCCAATTGGCAGAATGGCTGGCCCCGCGAATCGCCCGGACCGGGCACTGTCTGCCCGCGGCGTTCCTGCCAGCCGTATTCATCCAATCCGAACGCCTCCAGCTGTGGCATGGCGCGATCGGCCAGCGCGGCCACTGGCTCGCGGCCAGGCATCCGGAATGGCAGGCAAGGCTGCAGGGCCTCGTGACCACGGCACGCAGCGACGAGGACCTGCAGCGCGACTGGGAAGAAGGCAGTACCGCGCAGCGCGGCAACGCGCTGGCCGAACTGCGCATGCGCGATCCGGCCCGCGGCCGCGCGTGGATCGCGGCCGTCTTGCCGAAGGAGAAGGCCGACCAGCGGCAGGCATTCGTGGAAAAGCTCATCCATGGCCTGGGCCCCGATGACGAAGCCTTGCTCGAGGACGTGCTCGACGACAGGAGCCAGGCCGTACGCCTTGCGGCAGCGGCACTGCTCGCCCGCCTGCCCGGATCGGCCTATGCCGCCCGCGTGCGCGAGCGCGCCGATGCATGCGTGCACTGGCAATCCGCGGTGCCGGCGCAAGGCATGCTGGCCAAGGTAACGTCGCTGCTCGGAAACCGGGCTACGCCGTCGCTGAGCGTGGCGATTCCGCAGGAACTGCCCAAGGAATGGGAACGCGACGGCATTGCCCCGAATCCGCCGCACGGACAGGGCAAGCGTGCGTTCTGGCTGCGCCAATTGGTATCGCTCGTGCCGCCTTCGCACTGGAACGAACGCGCCGGCGCCGGGCCGGACGTCCTCGTGCCGGTGATGGAAGCGGACGAATGGGCGGATGCCCTGGTCGCAGGCTGCGCCGAGGCGAGCGCCCGCCATGCCGATCCGCTCTGGAGCGCCGTGCTGTTCGCGCGCACCGTCGGCAGCAGCGTCGCGCTTACGCCCTTCCAGAACGCGCTCTGGCCGATGCTCCTGCCCGAGGCGCGCGATGCACTGGTGTGCCAGCAGCTCGAGTTCGGCAATGCGACGACGGCATTGCACCACCTGCGCAAGTTGCCGGGCCCCTGGCCCGGTGTGATCATCGAGACTCTGTCGCGCACCGTGCTGGCCGACGACCGCGGCAAGCGTACGCCGGACGAGGTCATGCAGCGCTACGACCTGGCCGAACTGGTCGGGCTCGCCGTAGTGCGCGCGCCCGATGCCGACTTCGCGCGGCTCGCGCCGCTCATCACACTCTACGCCGAGAAGGTCGGCGAAGGTCCGGCCAACCAGGATCGCGTATTCAACCTGGCCCGGCAGATCGTTGCCATGGCCCAGGCAAAACAAACTGTCATCAAGGAGATGCCGCTGTGAATGTCAACCTGAATGCGGTGCTGCGCCAGCACGCCGAACAGCAATATGCCGAGGAACTGGCCGAGCTGGCCCGCCACGACAAGCATCCGCGCCCGGCCAACTGGCGCCTGTCGCCGTGGGCCGTGAAGACCTACCTGCTGGGCGGCAAGCTCGATACCGGCTTCGAGGTCACGCCGAAGTACATCGGCAACGGCCGGCTGATCGAGATCGCGGTCGCGACGCTGGTCACCGACCGGGCACTCCTGCTGTACGGCGTGCCGGGCACAGCCAAGAGCTGGGTGTCGGAACACCTCGCCGCCGCGATCAGTGGCGATTCGACGCTCCTGATCCAGGGTACCGCCGGCACCGACGAATCGGCGATGCGCTACGGCTGGAACTACGCGCGTCTGCTGGCCGAAGGTCCGTCGGAGGCGGCACTCGTGCCGAGCCCGATGCTCAAGGCCATGCGCGACGGCAAGCTCGCGCGCCTGGAGGAAATGACGCGCGTGCCGAGCGAGGTGCAGGACACGCTCATCACGCTGCTCTCGGAAAAGACCCTGCCGATCCCCGAGCTCGGCATCGAGGTGCAGGCCAAGCGCGGCTTCAACGTAATCGCGACCGCCAACAACCGCGACAGAGGTGTCAACGAGATGTCGTCGGCGCTGATGCGCCGCTTCAATACCGTGATCCTGCCGACACCCGACAGCTTTGACGAGGAAGTGGCGATCGTCACGCGGCGCGTGACCGAACTCGGCCACGCGCTCGCACTTCCCGCCGAGAAACCGGCACTGGAGGAAGTGCGCCGCGTCGTCGCAATCTTCCGCGAGTTGCGTAACGGCGTGACCGAAGACGGCAAGACCAAGCTGAAATCCCCGAGCGGCACGCTGTCGACCGCCGAAGCGATTTCCGTCCTGGGCCACGGCATGGCGGTGGCCGGTTATTTCAGCGACGGCAACCTGCGCGCATCCGACCTCGCGGCCGGCCTGACCGGCGCGATCATCAAGGACCCGGTGCAGGACAAGGTTGCCTGGCTCGAGTACCTGAAGACGGTCGCCAAGGAACGCGACGGCTGGAAGGACCTCTACCGCGCCTGCATGGATGTCGTCTGAGGATCCGGCATGACACTGCATCCGAACCTGACCCGCGCGCATTCCGGCTGGGGCAACGGCGTCTGCGCGGTCGTCGGCACTTATGCCGCCGGCGGCTCATTGACCGGAGTGCACATCGATCTCGCCATGCTGCCGGTGCCGCCTTTGCCGGAGCGGAATCGATGACGATCCGGTATTACGGCATCCGCCACCACGGTCCGGGCTGCGCCCGTGCGCTCGAGGCAGCGCTTGCGGCACAGCCGCCGGATATCGTGCTGCTGGAAGGGCCGCCGGAAGCCGACGAACTGGTCACGCTCGCCGCAGACGCCGCCATGCAGCCGCCCGTCGCGTTGCTGGTGTATCCGACCGAAGCGCCTCAGCATGGTGTGTTCTTTCCGTTCGCCGAGTTTTCCCCGGAATGGCGGGCCATTCGCCATGCGCTCCGACGACAGGTGCCGCTGTGGTTCATCGACCTGCCGCCGATGCATGGATTTGCCGAAGCACTGGCGCGCGAACAGGCTGCCAGTGAACAGAACACGCCCGGGAGCGACGACGCACAAGGCGGCGCGGAGCCGGCGGACGCGAAAGATGCGCAGGGCACCGAACAGCCGGCGATGGCCGGCTGGCGCATGGACCCGATCGGCGAGTTGTCGCGTGCCGCCGGATACGAGGACAACGAACTCTGGTGGGAAACCGAAGTCGAGCAGCGGCGCGACGCGGGCGACCTGTTTGCCGCGATCGCCGAAGCCATGACCGCATTGCGCGAACACGCACCGCCGCCGGATCTGCGCGAATCCCGCCGTGAAGCACATATGCGCAGCCGCATCCGGGAAGCGCAGAAGGCCGGCTTCGAAAACATCGCCGTCGTCTGCGGCGCCTGGCACCTGCCCGCGCTCATGAAGCCGGCCATCATCAAGGAAGACCAGGCGCTGCTCAAGGGATTGCCAAAGACAAAGGTCGCCGCGACCTGGGTGCCGTGGAGCGACGATCGCCTCGCCTATGCGAGCGGCTATGGCGCCGGCATTACATCACCAGGCTGGTACCGGCATCTGTGGGACAGCCCGGACCGCGCCGGCCTGCGCTGGGTCGCGCAGGCCGCCCGCCTGATGCGCGAGGAAGGGCTCGACGTGTCGTCGGCGAGCGTGATCGAGACCGTGCGGCTGGCCGACACGCTGGCGGCCTTGCGCGGCCTGCCTCTGCCGGGACTGGCCGAGCAGCGCGAGGCGATGCTGACCGTACTATGCCACGGCGATCCGGCGCCGCTCGGCCTGGTGCACCGCAAGCTCGAAGTCGGCGAGCGCATTGGCGCGGTGCCCGCCTCGGCCGCGGCGGCACCGCTACAGCGCGACCTGGAAGGCCAGCAGAAGCGCCTGCGCCTGAAACCGACGACCGAGATCAAGCGGCTCGAACTCGACCTGCGCGAAGAAAGCGGGCGCGACCGCAGCCTGCTGCTCCACCGGCTGTCGATCCTCGGCGTGCAATGGGGGCAGCTGCAGCGCGACAGCAACCGCACCGGCACTTTCCGCGAAAGCTGGGAATTGCAGTGGCGGCCGGAACTGGCCGTCGACCTCATCGGCGCAAGCCGCTACGGCAACACGATCGAGGAAGCGGCGAGCAATCGCCTATGCGACCGCGCGCGCAACAGCGCGAACCTGCCGGAACTGACCGCCATGCTCGACGTGGCCATCCTGGCGCGCCTGCCCACCGCCACCGACATGCTGCTGACCTGCGTGCAGAACCAGGCCGCCGTCGCTGCCGACATCGGCCACCTGATGGAGGCGCTGCAGCCGCTTGTGCGTGTCGCGCGCTATGGCGACGTGCGCGGCACCGAGGCTGCCAGCGTGCAGCCGATCCTCGACGGTCTGGTCGAGCGGATCACGGTCGGACTGCCGCCGGCGGCAAGCCATATCGACCAGTCCGCGGCCGAGGCGCTTGTCGCGCGCATGGACGCGGTCCAGGGCGCGCTCGATACGCTCGATTCAGCGCCGTTGCGGGACGACTGGTTCGACTGCCTGGCGCGCCTGTGCGACCTCGACGGGGTCGCGCCGATGGTGCGCGGCTTCGCGCTGCGACTGGTGTTCGATCGCCAGCGCATCGACGCGGAAGCGCTGGCAACGCGGGCGCGGCTGGCACTTGCGCCGGCCGTGCCGCCGGCGGATTCAACGAGCTGGCTGGCCGGCCTGTTGCGCGGCAGCGGTCTCCTGTTGCTGCACCAGGATGCCCTGTGGCGCACGATCGATGGCTGGATCCAGAGCCTCGGCCACGACGTCTTCCTCGAGCGCCTGCCGCTGCTGCGCCGTGCGTTCGCCGGGTTTACGCAGCCAGAACGCCGCCAGATGGGCGACAAGGTCAGGCGGCTCGACGCCCCGGCCGGGCAGGCGACCGTTGCCGACGCTATCGACCACGCACGCGCCGCCCGCGTGCTGCCCACCCTTGCCGCCATCCTCGGCGCAGGAGACCAACCATGAAGACGATCCCCGAAACCGATCGCCTGCAACGCTGGCGCCTGATCCTGGGCGACGCCGCCCAGGATACCTGCGGTACCGCCCTCTCCCCGGACCTGATGCGCGCCGACGCGGCGCTCTCCGCGCTGTATGACGCGGAACGGACCGGCGGACTGGGCGCGAGCTGCCCGAATGTCGCGCGCTGGCTCGGCGATATCCGCGATTTCTTTCCGTCGCCGGTGGTGCAGGTGATGCAACAGGATGCGTTGGAGCGCCTGAAGCTCCAGCAGATGCTCATGGAACCCGAGTTGCTCGAAGCCGTCGAGCCGGATGTCCATCTCGTCGCGAGCATCGTGTCGCTGTCGCGCATCATGCCGGCAAAGACGAAGGACACGGCGCGGCGCGTCGTGCACAAGGTGGTGGAAGAGCTGGAGCGACGCCTGAAGGAACCGATGCGCCAGGCCATCACCGGCAGTCTCAACCGTGCCGAGCGCAACAGCCGCCCCAAGCTCAACGAAATCGACTGGCACCGGACAATCCGCGCCAACCTCAGCCGGTACCTGCCGGACAAGCAGACGGTCGTGGCGGAGAAGCTGGTCGGCTACGCCCGCAAGCGGTCCGCGCTGCGAGACGTCGTGCTGTGCGTCGACCAGAGCGGATCGATGGCCGCGTCCGTTGTGTACGCGGGAATCTTCGCCGCGGTGATGGCCTCGCTGCGCGCCGTGCGCACGCGCATGGTGGTGTTCGATACCGAGGTGGCCGACCTCACCGACGAAGCGCAGGACCCGGTCGACCTCCTGTTCGGCGTGCAGCTGGGTGGCGGCACCGATATCAATCGGGCCCTCGGATACTGCCAGCAGGTCATCGACCGGCCCGAGAAAACCATCCTGGTCCTGATCACGGACCTGTACGAAGGCGGCAATGCCCCCGAGATGCTCAAGCGCGCCGCGGCGCTCAAGGCGTCCGGCGTGAATGTCATCTGCCTGCTCGCGTTGTCCGACAATGGCGCGCCAGGATACGACCGGCAGAACGCAGCCAGGTTTGCCGCGCTCGGGATCCCGGCCTTTGCCTGTACGCCGGACTGCTTTCCGGAACTCATGGCAGCCGCCATTCAGAAACAGGATGTGAGCCTGTGGGCGGCGAAACAGGGGTTCGCCACCAGCCGCGGCGAAGGCTGAGCGTCTCGGGGTAGGCAGCAGGCATTGACGATCGTCACCGCGACGCCCATCGCCGCAAACTGCAGCATCGGTTATTGGATGACTTGTTATTTTCCAATGCAAAACCGGCTGAAAATCACCCCCAGCAAATCATCCGACGTGAACTCGCCGGTGATGCTGTTCAACCGTTCCTGCGCAATCCGCAACTCCTCCGCCAGCAGGTCCAGCGCCTGATCGCTGGTCTGGTTGTCTTTCGCCGCATGTTCCGCGGCGACTTCCAGGTGGTCTCGCGCCGCCTTCAATGCCAGCAGATGGCGCTCACGCGCGAGGAAGCGCGACTCGCCGGTCTGCTGCCAGCCGGCGACGCGCAGCAGCTCGGTGCGCAACAGATCCATGCCGATGCGGTCGGTCGCGGACAGGTAGATGTGCGCCGCATCCGGCATGCGGTCGATTGCCGGCTTGTGGCCGGACAGGTCGATCTTGTTCCACACGCGCAACACCGGCACGTTCGGCGGAAAACGTTCGACGATGTCTTCGTCGGCGCGCGTCGGGCCGCGGCTGGCGTCGAGCAGGTGCACGATCACGTCCGCCTTGTGCACTTCGCCCCAGGTGCGTTCGATGCCGATACGCTCGACTTCGTCGCTGGCATCGCCTGCGCCGCGAATGCCGGCGGTGTCGATGATGTGCAGCGGAATGCCTTCCATCTGGATGGTCTCGGTCACCTTGTCGCGCGTGGTGCCGGCAATCGGCGTCACGATGGCGACGTCGGAACCGGCCAGCGCGTTCAGCAGCGAGGACTTGCCGACGTTGGGCTGACCGGCCAGCACCACGTTCAGGCCCTCGCGCAGCAGCGCGCCCTGCGCCGCCTCCTTGAAGACGCCATCGAGATCGGCGCGGATGCGCTCCAGTTGACCGCGCGCGTCCGACTTTTCCAGGAAGTCGATTTCCTCTTCCGGGAAATCCAGCGTCGCCTCCACCAGCATGCGCAGGTGGATCACCTTGTCGACCAGATCATGGATGGTCTTCGAGAACACGCCGGACAAGGATTGCGACGCCGACTTCGCGGCGGCTTCGGTCGACGCCTCGATCAGGTCCGCCACCGCTTCCGCCTGCGCCAGGTCGAGCTTGTCGTTCAAGAACGCGCGATGCGTGAACTCGCCCGGCTGCGCGACGCGCAGGTCGATGTCCTTGCCGACTTCGATGCAGCGCGCCAGCAGCATCTGCATCACCACCGGCCCGCCGTGGCCCTGCAGTTCCAGCACATCTTCGCCCGTATACGAATGCGGCGCCTTGAAATAGATCGCGATGCCCTGGTCGATCGCGCTGCCGTCCTCATTGCGGAAGGGCAGGTAGGTCGCATGGCGCGGCTGCAATTGCGTGGTGCCGCAAACCGCCTGCATCACCGGCGCCAGGTTCTTGCCGGACAGGCGGACGACGCCGATGCCGCCGCGTCCGGGAGCGGTGGCAATGGCAGCAATGGGAGAAGAGTCGTAGTTCATGCAGGTATTGTAGGTTTCGTATTGTTCATGAGCAACAAAATGAGCCGGTCACGAATGCCAGGATCAGCAGTGCAGACGGATTAACAACACTTTGACATATCGAACGCGCAGCGGGAAATCATCTCCGTTCGAGCCATCGTGCGCTGGAGCGGGCGAACAAGGTTTATTGACAGTAGCGCAGGCCTCCGGAGCGCCGGCCGCCGTGCCTGCGGCCAATGC
>CBIHRJ010000027.1:0-65653 GCA_966212445.1 uncultured Noviherbaspirillum sp.
CGCTCAGGCTCAGCGTGAAGCTGGTGCCCGAAGTGATCTCGACGTTCGAAGTATCAGTCAGCGTGTAGGTGCTGCCGCCTTCGCCGGTGAAGGTGAACTTGTTGGCGACAATGTCGTTGTCACCCGCTATGCTGAGGAAGCCGGTGCCAGTGACGACCAGCGTACCGCTGTTGGCATCGTAGGTGGCGCTGGTGATAGCCGGCACGGCGACATTGCTCACCGTCACGCCGTTCGTGGTGTCCGACGTATTGGTGTTGTTGATGACGCTGTTCCAGTCGTCCGCCGCTGACAGATTGTAAGTCGTGCCGTTAATTGATTCGGTGCCGTTTATGTTGAACATCGTCTCGACCTGCCCGCGGTCGGTGGCATTCAGCGTCACGGAAAACGACGTGGCGTTGGTGACGTCGACGTTCGAAGAGGTCAGCGTGTAGGTGGAACCGCCCTCGCCGGTGAGGGTCAGTTTCGATACGGTGATGTCATTGTTCGCGCCGATGGTGCCGACGAGCCCCGTGCCGGTCACGGTCAGCACATGCGTGCTCGAATCGTAGGTGGCGGAGGTGATGGTGGGCGACGAGACGTTGCTGACGGTAACGCCATTGCCGGTCGTGTCGGCGGGCGCGCTGGCGGTGGAGTCCCAGTTGGCGGCCCCCGCGAGGTTGAAGGTCGTGGCATCGACCGAGTTGGCGCCGTTCTTGTTGAGCAGGCCATTGACGGCCAGCTTGTCGGCCGCGTTCAGCGTGATGGAAAAGGCGGTGTCGCTGCTGGCGGTGACGTTGCCCGAAGTCAACGTGTAGGTGCTGCCGCTTTGCCCGGTCAGTGTCAGCTTACTCGGATCGATCGTGTCGCCGCTCGTCATGTCGGCACCGGTGACGCTCAGCACGCCGGTGCTGGCATCATAGGTGGCACTGGTGAGCGTGGGGATGGCGGCGACGATGGGATCGTCAAAGACAAAGTTGTTAAATGCATCATAAACTTTGTTATTGCCGCCAGAGCCGGTAGATGTAATCCTGACTTCATCGACATTCTGAAAATCGGAATTCAGCGATAATGTTGCCGTATAACTGCCCGACTGAGTGACTGGCGTAGTGAAGGTTTGTGTGGCAACCTCCACTCCATCTCTATACCCCTTCGCCGTGTAGCTCGGGTTAAGCCCGTTATAGTCCTGTACCAAAAAACTGGTTAGTTTGAATTCATCGCCTGATTGGCTTTTGATGATGAGCTCGTCAGGAGCAAGGGGACTTTGTGCTCCGGCGCTCGTGTCGCAAATCAATACGGTGCCTTGGCCGCCCAATCCATTATTAAATGCCGCGACAGTACCGGTGACTGTATGGCTGGTGTCGGCAAAGAATATTTCGTAGACGATGCCGGGGATATCCGCTGTTCCGCCTTCACCATCGGTAAAGGTCACTCCGTAATTGGTCCAATTCGCTTGTCCGGTGGGGTTAATTGTGCCAGCCACGCTAGATGAGGCGACAGCCGCCGAGATATCAATATTGTCGAGCGAAAATTTTGGTCCACTGCCACTGCTTTTCGTAAACCGGATCGTGTCGATGTTTTGCCAGGTGGAATCGAAGGTCAGGGTGCCACCCACCGCGGATGGATTTTTAGTGTAGGTGATGGAACCACTGCTGTCCGATGACGCCAGATCGACCGTATCGGTGGCAACGGCCGAGGTGCCGCTTCCACCGTCATATCCGGTGATGATGAACGTGTCGGACCACCCCGAGGTAAACGATTCAAGATCCAGGGAAACGAGCTTGAAATTATCGCTCAATGCTGCAGAGTGAATTTCGATGTAGGTCCCCGATACGCTATCGTCCGGATTCATGAGGAGGACATTCCCGGTGCCCACTGTTAAGCCAAAGGTACCTTTGTCGGTAATATAGGTCTTTGCGCTGCCGTCCGCCTCATAAACAAAACCTGACAAGGTACGCGGGGTGGCGACTGTTGCCCCATCGGCAGAGTAGCTGGTGAAATTTTCATCCGCAGGGGCGCTTACGGGCAAAAGGTCATTGAAATTCTGGACGATGCTCTCCGGCAATGCATGATCTGCTTCGATGACGCCGACCTGCTTTTCCAATACCCAGTTGCCACCCAGGGCTACTGCGCCGGTAACGTCGGTGGATGCGGCAACATCGGCGCCCGTCATCTGGCTCAACTGACTCAGAAAAGTCGCGCCTTCCGTTCCGCTGCCGACATTACAGCCATATAGCAGAATATCGGCTCCCGGATTCAATGCGCTCTTGAGTGTGGCCAGATCGGTGCTGTGTTCGGCCAGAGTCTGCGTCGTGAGGCTGGCGGTTCCTAGCGTGACGGTTCCTTTCGCCCCATGCGAGACGATATACACTGCATCAATGCCGGAGCGTCCGGCGAGGATGTTGGCTATCTGCGCCACGCCATCCTGATTCGGATCAAGCACGTGCACTTCGACGCCGTCTGTCACACCCTGGGTGAACGCTGCCGTATCTCCCACGCGAGGGTCAACGAACAGCACATTGCGTGCGCTATTGGTTTCGACGGCGGGCGGCGCCGCCAAATGGCTATCCGGATGATCTGCGGACTGCGCGATCTCGGCACCAGTGGCGACGATGGCGCCGTCAAACATGATCCGGGGCTCCAGCGACATGAGCAGCAAGGTCGAGGACCCCGGCGCTTTTGCAGGCGAGTAGCGCACAGGCGCGGCGTTGGCGTTCTCCGCCATTTTGCTCCATTTGGCTTTATTGAAAAAACGGACCATTTTTCTGTCTCCCTTGCGATATCGGTTTGGCGGCCGCCTTGAACCATCGGGTGTTTTTATTTATTTACTTTCAGTTGCTCGCATAACAGCGCTGTGAGCAGCGTAGAGCCGGAACGGGGCAGCCTTTGAATGAAATGGAATTTTTTTGTCATTGTCCGTGAATGAACGGGAGACCTTCTGAGCCGGTAACGCCACAGACTGCTGGAAACATGTTGCCATTAGTAAATGGATTGTTGCAACATTTTCTTACGGTGATAGACTCGCTTGCAACGGCATGCTGTCGAACTTCACGCCCTGCCATCCGTGTTTCATGAAATTGCGGATGTTCTGGTGATCGGCGCCATCGGGGTTGTTCAACACGTCGCGGTAGTACGCGCCGAAGCACGCCAGTGTCTGCTCCTGCGTCAACCGGTTCAGCATGGCGAACGCCAGCAGCTTGCACGATCCGGAATTCTGGCCGGCTTCGTTTCTGATTTCACCGTTCGTGAACGACGCCGGTGTGAACTCGTACGATGCGCCGATGGCGGCCATCGTGTCGTCGAAGGTGACGGATTCGGGGCTGTCGTTCAATTTCTTGAGGAAGGCATCGAGATGCATGATGTGTATATCTGAGTCTGAGGTGTTGGTGTCGGCAAACAAGTTCCCGTAGAGGGGCAACGAGTATACGGTATCGCGAAGCCTGCGCTCAGATCTCCCTGATTGCCGCAATCACGTCGGCTGCCACGCGATCCGTGAACGCGATGTCGTCCCCCTGCATATGCGAAATGCTGAAGCGCACAATCACCAGCCGTTCGGACGGAATGACGATCACGAACTGCCCCATGAAGCCGCGCGCGAAATAGGTATCGCGCGGAACATGACTCATGCCCCAGGGCACGCCCCATTGCGGCACATTACCGCTTGCGAGGTTGGTGAAGAATCCTGCTCCATACCCGGTGTCCAGCGTCCGCGACGCCGAGTAGCGCACCCAGCCTTCCGGAAGGATGCGTTTGCCGCCGGCCATGCCGTCGTTCAGGTACAGCATGCCGAAACGCGCCCAGTCGCGGGCGGATGCGAACATGCCGTGCGCGCCCAGCGGAGTACCGGTGGCATCGAACTGCAGCGTCGCATGGCGCATGCCGAGCGGATCGAACAGTTCGCGCCGGGCGAACTGCAATACATGTTGCGCCCGTCCTCCGGCCGCATCGCGCACGATACGCGACAGCAGCATGTAATTGCCGTCCGTATAGTCCCAGCGGGCGCCGGGTTCCGCATCGAGCCTGGCCGTCAGCGCGAATCCCGCCATGTCGCGTTCAATGAATTTCATGCGCGACGAGGGATCGAATCCGCTGTTGGTCTGATGGAAATCGAGGCCGCTGGTCTGCCGCAACAGCATGTCGACCGTTACCGCGTGGCGCGGATCACCGGCTTCCTGCCAGGCCGGCAGCGGCGCCGGCTGGTCCAATGCAATCCGTCCCTGGCGCACCAGGATGCCGACCAGGGCATTGGTAACCGATTTGGTCACGGAAAATCCAGGCAACGGCGTCTCGATGCCGTAGCCCGGCGCGTAGCGTTCCGCGACGATTTTGCCGTCATGCATGACGACCAGCGCCTTGGTGCGGTGAAAGGGCGGGCCGTCGGGTTCGGCAAACGCCCGGTCCACGGCCGCCTGCAGTCGCGGATTGGAAGGCACGACCGCAACGGTATCTTCGACTGGCGGCAACAAGGACTGTGGCATGTCCTCATTGCCGCCGGCAATGTCCGCTGCCGCATCCCCCTGTTCCAGCACGCAACCCAGGCCTTCGCGAAAGACCGCGCGGCTGTGGAACATGCCCGCCAGCGAGCTGGTCACTTGCCGCTGCGTCCGGTCGACGTCGTAATGCAGCGCCCACTCCGCCAGTTCCATGCCGGGTAGCGGCTTCACGGCTTCCGCGTAATACCGGTCCGGATCCAGTCCGGAGATGAAGGTGCCGGCGCAAAGAAACTGGCTGGTCAGGCCTGAAGCAACCTGCAGCGGCCGGTCAAGCCGGATCGCGGAACAGGCTGGCAGCAGGCAGGCTGCCAGGACGGTCGTGATGATGGACAGCGGGAATGGACGCATGCAGTGGCTCCGAAAATGGTTTGGGCAAGTTCAGGCCGGCCGAAGCAAGGTTCGGCGGCGCAAACCGGGATAGATTGCAGTGAAAAGGAGCGGCCCGTCTCGCCGGATTTGAAATCCGGCTAGCCGATTCCGGAATCGGGGGTTCCCGACGAGGTTTGCGCAAGCCGCAACCGACGGAACTCGGTGGGCGTGAGGCCGGTTTCAGCCTTGAACGCACGATTGAACGGGCCGAGCGACTGGAAGCCTGCATCCATCGCGACGGTCAGCACCGACAGGTTCGCGCGCTCCGCGTCAGCCAGTGTTGCCTTGGCCTCCGCAATCCGGTAGCGGTTGAGAAAGACGTTGAAGTTGCGGTAGCCCAAACCCTGGTTGATCAGGCGCCGCAGTTTGTACTCGGGTTGTCCGAGTTGCGCGGCCAGGTCGCCGATCGTCAGCTTTTCCTGCCGGTAGATTTTTTCATCGTGCATCATGTGTTCCAATGCCTGGATGAGCTTGCGGTCGGAGGCATCGAGCACAATCACTGGGGCGGTGTGTCCGCCCGCAGGGACGGCACCAGTCGGCTGGCCGGCCGGACTTTCTGGAAACAGTCCTGTGCCTGGCACGCCGACCAGGCACCACACGACCGCCGCGGCGGTGATCGCGAGGGCAAGGGCGTTTGCGGCGCTCGCAGCGGCTGACACCGGATCGCCTTGCCAGATCACCTGCATGCTTGTGTTGACGATGATATGGGCCGCGGTCACGCCGACGACAAAAAGGCGCAAGCGCCGCCGCCCCTCGACCAGGTCGGCGCGCCATGTCGTCATCGTCTGGATGACCGCCAGCGCCGCAAAGCCCAGGCTTGCCCCCTTCAGGACCAGGCCGGCAATGCCCGCCATGGCGGGCCGGGAGGGCAGCAAGAGATAACAGGCGGCAAGCGACAGCGCGACCAGTCCCAGCCAGGCGAGCGCATGCCGCCAGTGCGGCTTGAAATCGTCATCGAACAATGCCCGTGCGAACAGCCAGAACACGATCGCATTGCCCGCGGACAGCGCAAGTACCGGCGCATGCCACCAGGCCGACTGCACCGGGAATCCGGGCGCGGAGGTGGCCGCGTAGGCGGCGACGCCAAGCGCGAACGCCGCACCCAGCCGCGCAGCGGCCGACCGTGCATGGTCGCGTACGAGCAATGCCGCGACCAGCAGCAACAGCATCGTCACTCCGCCGCGCAGTGCGAAATCAATGGTCAGCAGAGGCGATGGGTAGTTCATGAAGCTCTCCATCGACGATAAAGCCGTGTCATCCAAGTTGTCGATTGGTCAGTATAAGCGCGTCTGCTACGCCTGCTGTGCGGACGCACCTGCCGGTTCGACAAGGCTGGTGTCCGTGGCAGCAGCCGTTCCGTGGCTGGACAAGCAGAAGCCGTCTCTTCCCCGTCCCTTGGCGCGGTAGAGTTCGGCGTCGGCACGGTTGATCAGGTGGCTCCAGGAACGATCGATGTCGTCTGCGGACAAGGTCGCCAGTCCTGCACTCACCGTTACCGGGTACCGGTCACGGAACCGGTATGTGCGCGCTGCCGCCACCAGTCTCTCGCCCAGCATTGCAGCCTTTGCGGAATCGGCGCCGGGAAACACGATGCAGAATTCTTCTCCGCCGTAACGCCCCACCAGGTCGCTGCTGCGGCAGCATCCTTTCAGCAGGCGGGCAATCTCGGCGAGCGCGACGTCACCCGCCTCGTGCCCCATGTTGTCGTTGATCCGCTTGAAGAAATCGATATCGACGATGGAGACGGTCAAGGCCTGCCGGTTGCGTAATGCGACCGTGACTTCCCGTTCGCCGGCGGCCGCGATCGCGCGGCGGTTCAGCAGTCCGGTCAGTTCGTCATGTGTCGCGAGATGGTGTTTCTCCCGCACGATCCGCTCGAAAAACAGCAGCACCAGGCCGCTCGTGTACAGCAGGATGCCGGCCAGCGGCACCAGGTAGATGATGATCACCGCCGCCACCGAGTTGGAGAACGGCCGGACCGCCAGCAAGCCCAGCAGCGCCGCTACCATCCTCACCGTATTATTCGCGATCAGCATCGCTGCCGCGCCCAACACCAGCCATGCGCTGAAGCTGCGCCGGGACGCAGTGCCGTTCCACACCGCGCGAAAGCTCAGCGCCAGCACGATCAGCATCGTCGCGGACAGCAGGATGACACGCGGAAAAACATCGGCGCTGACGGCGAGCAGCAGGCCGTGCATCACGAAAAATACCACGCCGATCACCCAGCCTGTTTTGGCCGGGGGCTTCCCGAAAAATGCCTGCACGCCCCACATCTGGAGGATCGAGCCGAGTACTACACTGTTGTTGCCGAGGATGATGATTGCGTAACGGGGCGCACCGGCGTTGACGACGAGCAGCAGCACGCCGAGCGCAATCAGAGTTTCCGACAATGCCCAGTAGCGAGTGCATCCTTCGCTCGGTGCGACCGAATAAATTCCCGTCATGACCAGCGCGACGCAGAGCAGGGTTGTTGTCAATGCAATGCCGGCAGTGAAAAAATCCATGGTGCTGGAAGCGGGCGTCCAAAGGGAGTTGATTCCCTATGGTAACGTCAATTGCCTTCCTCCGGTGTTTGCTGCTGCGCTGCGGCGGGTGTTGCCGCCCGATGTCTTGCTGCGCGCCGATTACGTCGCATCGGATTGACATATTCGAACCACCAGGCCGCATTTGCGATCTAAAGTGGCTGAAATGAGTGCAAAGGCTTGTCCGGCCGGCGCCGCATGCAAATGGCCCCACAATCCATGAGGGCACGGAGACAAGGGCCTTGATACCGGGTTGAGGGATAATAGACAACCGCGTCATTTGCGCTGGCATATCAAAAACTTTTTTGAAGGCACTACACATTGGTTACAACAAGAAGCAAACGCTGGAACGGCAACTTCGATTCCCTTCCAGCCGATTATCTGAAAGGCGTCATGGCAAAAATGCTTGACTATGGCGACCGTGTTCAGTTTTCCCTGGTGAGCGCCGGCCCTCAGCCGAGCTACCAGGTCATCAACACGCTCGGCAAAACCATGGCGTTCGATCGCAACCATCATCTGCTGCGTCCGGAGGACGATGCCTTCGCCGGCGCCAACGCCAGCCCGGTCTTCACGCTCGACCAGGTGAAAGCGGCCATTGCCGGCATCGGTATCCGCTCCAGCGCCGCCACCCGCACGGCACGCGTGGTGCGCGCGGGCAGCGGCAGCCGCACTGCAGCGGCAAAGCTGCATGACCAGTTCGCCGCGCAGCGCTACGAGTATTTCAAGAACAATCGACAGTCGCTGCCGCCCACCATCTCCGAGCACTCGGATGAAATCACCGACCTGATGAAGCAGGGAAAATCCGTCGAAGAAGCATTCGGCGAAGTCCTCAAGAAGCACTTTTGACAAGAGTGCATCCTGCCTTTGACTGACTACTAGCATGCATGACCGCATTGCGCCGGGAGGTTTCCCTGCGTCATGCGGCCGAAAATGTTAGAATTCGCGCCTTTGAAGGCGGCCTGAATGTTGTTGTTTACCCTATGGGCGGTGCTTGTGCTTGGCGCGCTCGCCGGCGCTGGTTTTTCCCACTACCGTTACCGTGTGCGGCATAACCGCTATTACGAGCGTCTGTTCGCGCGCAGCCCGCGCCAGTTCGCCGGCACCGGCATTGAACGAAATACGAATGGCTCCCGCTTTGTTCCGATTCTTACTCTCGTCATGGTCTGTCTCCTTGTTCCGCTGTCCGTTGGCATCTGACCGAAGGCCGGTACGAATGGCTGCCCACCTTCCGCACACATTGCGCCTGCTGGCGGCATCGTTGCTGATAGCGCATGGTGCCGCCTATGCGATGGATGCGGAGCGCTCCTTCAACACCTCGGAATTCGCCGGACTCGCCGCGCAGGAAGTCGGCGCCTATGAAGACGCGGCGCTCGACGTCAGTCTCAAGCGGTCCAACGGCAAGCGTATCAAGTTCACCCGCTGCAAGCAGGTCGAGTCCGCCAAGGAGCGCAGTATCGCCAAGGCGCAACAGCAGCAGTTCCGGCTTCTCGTATTGAATTGCGCCGGACTCAAGCAATACGCCGCAAGCAAGCCGGCGAAACGCAGCTTTTTCCCGCCACAGCTCACACGGGAAGTGGTTGCCGCGTTTCCCGCTACCGCCGTCGTCCCGTACGACGACGAGGAAATGGCAAGGCGCAAGGGGAAGACCTTGTACAGCTACGAAAAGCATTTCAAGGTATCGGTCGAGCTCGACGATTCCGCAAAGGTCCAGACCGCCGACGACAAAATGAACTATGTAGTGATGGCGCGCGGCGATTTCGACAGCGACGGGCTGGAGGATATCCTGGTGCGAGTGGACTCGAAGACACGCACTGCGGCAGGCAAGGATACCGACCTGGTGCTGTTGTCCCAGAAATCCGGACTGGCGGCGATCACTGTGACCTGGCGCCCCTGAGGACAGTTAGGCACCGCACAGGAATAAGTTGCACAATTTTGCTAGCCGTAGCGGGCGCATTGCTGCGTTGTCGGGCGCTTGCGGTACTCGTACCGCGGCGCACCCGACGCCTTGCACTGCATCCCGCGACGGCCGCCAAATTGCACACCTTATTTCTGCGCGGCGCCTTAGAACCTGTCGATGGCTTGCGGCCGGGCCGGGAACCGTCAAGCGGCTCCCTGCATCTGGCTCAGATACCGAAGCCGTTCTTCCTCCTCCTTGCGGGCACGTTCAATCTCGCGCATTACCGCGGCGACATCCGCCGGCCGGTTATCGACCGCGACATGGCCTGTCAACACCGTCTCCGGCCGTAACAGGCCTGCACCGTACAGCCCCCAGATTTCCTTGCCGTACTGCGTTGCGGCGATCTGCGGCGCAAAGCGGCTGAAGTAGCTCGCGAGGTTGGCGACGTCGCGCTCCAGCATGGCGCCGGCTTCCATATTGCCCGCCGCGTTGACGGCTTGCGGCAAATCGATGATCACCGGCCCGTCGGCATCGACCAGGATGTTGTACTCGGACAGGTCGCCGTGGATCACACCGGCGCACAGCATCAGGACCACCTGGTGCAGAAGCTGCGCATGGTAAGCCAGTGCCTGCTCTTCCGACAGTTCCACGTCATTGAGGCGCGGCGCAACGTGACCGGCGGCATCCGTCACCAGATCCATCAGCAGCACGCCTTCGAAACAGATATAAGGCTTCGGCACGCGCACGCCTGCGGCGGCAAGGCGGTACAAGGCGTCCACTTCCGCGTTTTGCCACACCTCTTCCTGCATCTTGCGTCCATAGCGCGTGCCTTTTTCCATTGCGCGCGCCTGCCGGCTGTTTCTGACCTTGCGGCCTTCCTGATAGGACGCGGCCTGGCGGAAGCTGCGCTGGCTCGCTTCCTTGTAGACCTTGGCGCAACGGATCTCGTCGCCACAACGCACGACGTAAACCGTTGCTTCCTTGCCGCTCATGAGTTGGCGGACGACCGCATCGACCAGGCCCTCTTCGACAAGAGGCTGGATTCTTTTAGGGATTTTCATGCGGTCGGGGGTCTCGAACAGGGGAAAGGATGGAAGCGGAGAGTCGTCGGCGACGCGGGCACCCGGATGCGCGGCAGGGCAGGACCTTACTGTGTCCGCTCATTTCCTGCGCTTGCCCGGCTGCTTCGGCGGCGTATGGGGACGCGACTTGTTCTTCTGCTGAAAAATCGTCTTTGCATCCTGCACTGCGCGTTCCTGCGTGCGCATTTCCGGCAGGTCGTCATGCAGCGTAAAAAAATCCGCCGCTTGCGCACGCATCACATGCTTGATGGCGTCTTCATCGTTCATGTCGAACATTTCAGTCATCAGCGTGGTGACTTCGTCCAGGTATTCTTCGTAGGTCATCGGCATGGCAGAGTGGACGGAGTCCGGTGGAAATCGATTGCGCAGTATATAGGTGTTCCGGCACGCACCCGCGGATAAAGACGCCGGTCAAGGCAATGCCATACCGGCGCGGCTACACCGGCCGAGACGGCTCCTGCTGCGGCGGGGCATTCCCTTCATCGGGATCCTTGAGTCCGAGCCGGAGCTTCAGCGTCGCATCATCGATGTTCATCAGTGCCGCAATCGCGCGGAAATCGTCCGGCAGCGCGGCATCGTCCCAGCCATTGGCCGAATGCCGGGCAAGATCCACCGCCAGCTTCACATTCTTCACGCGCGGGCGATCGCAATGCGTGTCATCCATCAGCTCGGACAGCAGTTCCGGCAATTCCCAGTTCGCGCACAGCAAGACTTGTAATTCGTGCAATCCGAAGCCTAGCACTGCCCTTTGTGCATCGGCACTGCGTACGCCGGGAGCGGCCTTGCGCATTGCCTCGAACGACAGGGCCTTGTCCGGTGCAAAACACCAGATCAGGATTTCCGACAGGTCGTGCAGCAACGCGGCCACTGCCACTTCCTCGGCGTTCAGGTCGCAGCGCCAGGTCGCCCATTCCAGCGCGTAGTGTGCGGCGCGCTGCGCGCGCCGGATGACGTGAAGCAAACCGAGCAGCGCCTGCGGTTGCGACGCGAGCAGGTCTTCGATGACGTCGAATTGCGTGAATTGATGAAAGAAGGGTTCGACGCCCAGCATTATCACTGCATGTTCGACCGTCGAGATATCCTGCAACTGGCGCCGGCCGCGATGGCTTGCGCTGAAGCGCAGCACCCGCACCGTCATCAGCGGGTCGTGCAGGACGATGTCAGCGATCTCGCGCACGTTGATGCGGTCGGCGCGTTCGCGCGCTTCCGCAATGGCGCGGGCGGTTTGCCGCAGGACCGGAAGGTTCCGGTCGTTGAGAAATGCAACCCAGGAGGCAATGTCGGACAGCGAATTCGTCATGATGGCGGCTCTACGAAGCTACCCCGGAGATTTCATTCTACTGCGGACAAGGGCGCCTTACTCACGAAAAAAATAGAGGGCTGCGCAAAGACCCGTGCCGACCGCATACAGCGCCCACGTCCGCGACACCGCATAGGGGTAGAACATCAGCGCGACCCCTATCCATTTCGGATAGGGACGTTCGGTTTTTTTCCCGAAGCGGTAGGCGACGAAGCCGACCAGGCCAAAGAGAATTGCGCCCATCAGGTAAGCCGGCGAGGGTAGCGCCAGTCCGAGCGATCCAAGGGTATTGAGTTCATCCATGGCAGGTCGATATCCATCAAAGAGGTAAATTCGGGGCGACATCGCCGGCGGCCGGCACTACTGTACAAAGGCTTTTGTATTCCCGCTTAGTTTGATCCTGCGCGCATTGCCAATGCAAAAAAAGCATCGACCAACGGCATCTGCTCCCCGTTGCGCCGCGCCAGCATCAGTTGCGTTACCGCACCGGGATCGGCCAGCCGGCGGTAGCTGACGCCTTTCACACGCATCCCGGTAAACGACTCCGGCAGGATGGAGATTCCGCAACCGGCCGCGACCAGTCCGATGATAGTCGATCCTTCTCCCGCCTGCAGCGCGATCTTCGGCTCGAAGCCGGCTTCCCGGCACAGTCGCAGCACCTGCGGCTGCAATCCGGTGCCGGCTTCCGGCCGGAAGGCGACGAACGCGAAATCCGCCAGATCGGCGATCGACACGGACGGGCGCCGCGCCAGCGGGTGGTTGACCGGCGTGACCAGCACCAGCGGATCGTGGCGCAGGGTTTCGATCGTCACGCTATGCGGCAACTCCACCTCCGGCGGCCGGATGAAGCCGAGGTCGATGCTCCTGTCACGCAGCGCCTCGACCTGCCGCAGCGTCGGCATTTCGGTCAGGGACAGCGTCACCGCCGGAAACTGCTTGCGGTATGCGTTGACCGCCTTGTTGAACACTTCGGTCAAGGGTGTCGACGCCGTGAAGCCGATACGCAGCCTGCCCAGCTCGCCGCGTTCTGCCTGGCGTGCAGTCTCCGCCGCCTCCGCCGACAGCGCAAGGATGCGCCGCGCGTCTTCCAGGAACAGCCTGCCTGCCTCCGTCAGGCGCACCCAGCGCCGCGAACGGTCGAGCAGCTTCGCTCCGACTTCTTCCTCCAGCATCTGGATCTGCTGGCTCAGCGGCGGCTGCCCGATGTGAAGGCGCTCGGCGGCGCGGGTGAAATGCAGTTCCTCGGCGACGGCGACGAAGTAGCGAAGGTGGCGAAGTTCCATTTGACTGTTATCTGTAAAAACAATAAGAAGTATCACAAAGATATATTGGATTGAATAACAAGACAATCCTATGATGAAGTCCTCATCCCCATTTTCAGGACGACTTCCGCCGTGCCGCACTCGCAACCCACCGCATTCGCCGACGCTGTTCCTCGGCTCGAGCGAGCCCATCCCCGCACCGGCAACGCCAACCGTGCGCTGTTCCTCGGCGGCTTCGCGACGTTCGCGATGCTGCACAGCGTGCAGCCGCTGCTGCCGCTGTTTGCGCGCGAGTTCAACGTGTCGCCGATGGAAAGCAGTTGGGTGCTGTCCATCTCCATCGGTGCGCTCGCCTTCTGCCTGCTGCTGGCGAGCATCGTCTCGGACCGTCGCGGCCGCACCCCGGTCATGTGCGTATCGCTGTTCGCCTCGGCGTTCAGCACCATCGCCTGCGCGCTGGTCGGCGGCTTCGGCCAGTTGCTGGTGTTGCGTGGCCTGCTCGGCATCGCGCTGGCCGGCTTGCCGGCGGTCGCGATGGCCTACTTGAGCGAGGAGATCGAGCCGAAGTCGCTCGGCTATTCGATGGGCCTGTACATCGCCGGCTCCGCGCTTGGCGGCATGAGCGGACGGATTGCCGCGGGCGTATTGAGCGACCTGTTTTCCTGGCGCATCGCCATGGGGGCAATCGGCGCAGCGGCATTGCTGATCGCGATCGAGTTCGCGCGCAGCCTGCCGGCATCCAGCAATTTCCGGCGCCGCGAGCAGCCGCTTGCCGACGTCGCCGCCGGCGCCGTGCGGCATCTGCGCGACGGTGGACTGCTGCGCCTGTTCGCGATCGGGTTCCTGCTGATGGGCACTTTTATCAGCTTCTACAACTACCTCGGCTTTCGCCTGCTGTCGCCGGAGTTCGGCCTTTCGCACACCGCCGTCAGCCTGGTGTTCGGACTCTATGTGATCGGCATGTTCAGTTCCGTGCTGACCGGCAGACTGTCCGACCGTCTGGGCCGGCGTCGCGTGCTGTGGATCGTCGTGATGGTGATGCTCGCTGGATTGCTGCTGACGCTGAGCAAGGCGCTGGTGCTGGTCGTGGCCGGCGTGTCGCTGTTCACCTTCGGCTTTTTCGGCGGCCACTCGGTTGCCAGCAGCTGGGTAGGGCGGCGCGCGAAAGAGAACCGGGCGCTGGCATCCGCGCTGTACCTGTTCTGCTACTACATCGGCGGCAGCATCGTCGGCTCGCTGTCCGGGGGGCTGTGGCAAGCGGGTGCGTGGCCTGGCGTGGTCGCCGCACTGGCGGCCTGCCTTGCAGCCTGCCTGTTGCTGTCGATCAGTTTGCGCAAGGTTCCGGTTGCCGGGTGAAGCATCGAACAGCATTGCTTTGCATGCCGTCAATATTGATTCGGCACGATGAAGTCTCTCTCATCGTGCCCATTTCTCACCCTCTCCCGCGGGGGAGAGGGCCGGGGTGAGGGGATGCGGCTCAATACATCATCTTGCCGCATCAATAAGGTCCCGATAAACAACGCGCTCTTTGCGCTCGTACAAATCCCCGCCTCATGCGCGGCGTAACATCGGCCACTCCGTCCGAATCCTGCCGTGTCCGGATCAGCATTCGTGCCGGAACCTGCTGGAAAGCTTGCCGATGAATAAGCTGGACGACCCATCCGCAGCACTCGACGACGTGCGTGCCGCTGCGCGCGGCTGCAAAGCCTGTCCGCTCTGGGAGAACGGAACCCAAACCGTGTTCGGTGAAGGCCCGGCGCGAGCACGCATCATGCTCGTCGGCGAGCAACCCGGCGACCAGGAAGACCGCACCGGACATCCGTTCGTCGGCCCGGCAGGACAACTCCTCGACCGCGCACTCGCCGGCGCCGGCATCGATCGCAGCCAGGTGTACGTGACCAATGCGGTCAAGCACTTCAAGTGGGAGCCGCGCGGCAAGCGGCGGCTGCACAAGAAACCGGGCGATACCGAGATCATCGCCTGTCACCAGTGGCTGGAGCGCGAACTCGAACTGGTCAGCCCGAAACTCGTGGTCGCAATGGGCGCGACCGCCGCACGCGCCTTGTTGGGCCGCGCAACGCCGGTCCAGGCGAATCGTGGAAAGCGGCTACCCTGGTATGGCGGAATGCAGATACTCATCACCGTGCATCCTTCCTACCTGCTGCGCGTGCCGTCGGAACTGCGCGCGGAAGCCTATGCGCATTTTGTGCGGGACCTGGTGCTCGCGGCATCCTTGCCGGACGATTGACTGCCCGGGTCCGATTGTGCCGCGACAGCAACATGCGGGCGGCAAAATCATCCAAGACGACAAAGGGCCGTGATCAAGCAACGCAAGGATGTCCATGTACGCTGCAGGAACAGGAATGCAGCGGCCTGAAAAAACAAAAAGCCCGGCTGCATGTGCCGGGCTTGTTGCCTGTTTGTGTCTGGTTGCGGGGACAGGATTTGAACCTGTGACCTTCGGGTTATGAGCCCGACGAGCTGCCAGACTGCTCCACCCCGCGTCTGAGGGACCGAAGTGTACTAGCGATCGATCAGAGAAGCAAGTAGAGATTGCCGACGGCATCACTTTCCTTTGTAGATGCCGGCCTCAAGGATCACATCGCCGCTGCGGACAAAATAGGTGGACTTCTTTTCCACCTCTTTCGTTACCGGGTTGTTATAGCGGTAGTCGACCCAGCCTTTGCCCTTTTCCTTGGCCTGTTCGATGATCTCCTTGCGGAACAGTTTTCCGTCCGCGTCGGGAAGCACGACCATGTTTTTCCCGACGAGCTTGGGATTGACCGGATGGGCCAGCTGCGTTCCGTCCAGCGCCCTGACCGCAAGGTACAGGTCGCCGTTCACGAACTCGGGGTTCTTGTTGTTGACTTCGCGGATGAGGGCATCCGGACCGTTCTTCTGCAGGTAGGCGAGACCCTTTTCCACCATCCCGATGGCCGCCGCGGGATCGTCGGTCGCAAAGGCCGTGGAGGCACAGATGATCAGATTGGCCAGCAAGGCAGCAAACAGCTTTTTCATGTTGTCTCCTTCCAGTGATTGTTGTTTTCGCGCCCGGGAAATGTATCCGGGGTGCTTTCAATATAGCACTGAGATTTCCAACGGGAAACAACAAAGTCCCTCATCGCAACAGCAACAGTTGTATTCCTGCCGCCTATGCTTCCGCTTGACGGAAAAGCAGTCTTTTCCTGCATCCGTACAACCGGCTTCGCCAACCGGACACAATGACTGCGCTGGTCAAAAAGAGAAATGCCAGATTTGCAAAGAGTTCGGCGATTTTTTCGGCCTGGCTGCAATGCTCCCATTGGAGGCATTCATCGGAAAAGAAAAACCCGACTGCGATGGAAAGCAGCGCAACGATCATGACGATGTAGGTGGCGATGACGGCGAACCGCCTCGGTGCAGAAGGATAGACAAACCCGGCTTCCTCCATCCTCTCCGGCAGGACATCGTATTGAGGCAGGCCGGCAACCGTACGGTGTGTAACGATGGAACGCGCAATCAGATCGTGAATCGCCTGGTGTTTCCGGGTCGCAAGAACCGGGATGAATGAAAACCAGCCGAACAGGAACTTGACGATGAACCGGATCGTCGCGGCCGCGATGTTGATGTTCCCCGTGCCGTTTTTCCTGCTCACCTTGATGCCCATGAGGTGGTGCCCGACCGTACCACCGGTCAGGGAAAGCATCACAGGTTCCAGGATGAACAGGGGCAGGGCGATCAACAAGATTTTCCCGGACATGCCCGAAACGCCCATGGCATCTCCGGCAATGAGCGTCGTCATGGCGGCGACCGGAAGCAGGATCGAATCGATCAGGACGGCCCGAACACGTTTTATCAGCCTGGGGTAATGGAGAGCATTCATCTTGGCATGGTTCGAGAGTGAAACGGTGTACGAAATGGCCCTTGTGCCTGGCTAGCGCAACTTGTAAGGCCGTGCATTGACCGGATTGCCGTCCGCATCAAACTTCATCGCCACTGCCAGCGACTGCACCCCGATCGTCGCCAGCGCATCGCAGACGTCATCCACTTCATCCCGCAGGTCGCGTGCCACGGCCATCGGCTTGTCGAACGAAGCGACCGGCGCGTCATCCGCTTTCGCACGCAATTGCACCCGCAGCACCATTTCGTCGTCGATATCGGCGGCGCCGACAACGGCTTCGCTCGCTTCCGCCGCAAGGCCGTGCTCCTGCAACGCCTGGCGCAGTTCGGCCATCATCTTCAGCATCGCGTACTCGGCGATGCCGGTTGCCTTGCCGCCATGGAAAAGGTCCTGGTAGAGAAAGTCGATGCCGGCATCGCGCCCGTCGCTGACGAGGCAGCGCTTCACCAGCGGCGCCGCCTGCTGCGACCAGCGCCGGAACCGCTCTGCGCGCGCCTCGAAATAGCGGTCGGCCGCGGCTTCCTTCTCCGGCACCTTGTAAAAGGGATCGTCCTTTGCCTTGAGCGAAAACCCGAGCAGGAAGCGCAGTTCCATTGCGTTGTCGTCGGGCGCAAAGGTGCTTTCCGGCCAGCCGCTCATGCTGCGCGCAATCGACGGCGTTGCCACCGCCTTTTTTCGCGTCATCGTTTCAAACGCTTCGCGCACCATTTCGCTCAGCTGCGCATAACCGATGCGCTCGATTTCATCAGGGTGGTACGCATGGCTGACCAGCACGACGTTTGCCTTCCGGCTTTCCAGTTCGCCGTCCTGGAAACTCTTGCGCAGCGACTCGAATGCTGCTTCATCCTGAAAGTTCTGTTCGATGCGCAGGCCGCCGACGGTATGGACAAACATCGGGATCACGAACGCATCGACCTCCAGGTCCGGACCGTCGTCGCGGTGGAATACCACAGTCTCGGAGGACTCCTCAAGGCGCTCCTTGAGCACCGCAAAGGCATCGACGTCTTCATCGAGGGTGCTTTCCAGCGCCTCGGTCAGGACGCCCTCCCTGTTCTGATGCAGGCATTTCCTGATGATTTTCTGCAAGTCGTGCTGCTTCTTTTTCAGGTCATCCGGCAGAGATGCATACACATCGGCCTCCTTCAGATCCAGCGCCAGCGCGACCAGTTTGTCGATCGCCGTATCGTCCATTTCTTCCGGCGCCGCGGATTTTGCCGGGCCCGGGCGGTTTTGTTTCTTCATGATCGTCAGTCGGTAAGTGGTTGGTTGGTCCGGGACGCGCCTGCACCGGGTTGAGTGCACGGCAGTCGACCGCGGCAAAGCCGTCAGCTTAACCGTTCGGGACGCAAACAACCAATAGCCGCATCGTTACTGCGAGATAAAAGTCTGGGGTGGCGGCAGGAGGCAGCGGTCGGTGCGCCGGGCAACCGGTCATGCCAGCCCGGGCAGGCGCCGCCGCGAACGCAGCATGCATTCGATCTCGGTTGCCGGCAGTGCGCGGCTGAAAAGGAATCCCTGGATTTCATGGCAGCCCTGGCTTTGCAGGTATCGCAGCTGTTCCTGCGTTTCCACGCCTTCCGCGATCACCTCCAGGCCCATCTTCTGCGATAACGCGATGATGCTCGCCACGATGTTGGCCGAGCCCTCATCGGTTGCGATGTCATGCACAAAGGAGCGGTCTATCTTCAGCCGGTGCACCGGGAAGCGGCGCAGATACGACAGCGATGAATAGCCGGTGCCGAAGTCGTCGAGCGACAGGCCGACTCCCATGCGCTTCAAGCGATTCACGGATTCCGTTACCTGTTCGGAGCTGTCGAGCAACAGGCCTTCGGTAATTTCGAGTTCCAGCCAATGGGCTTCCAGGCCGTGTTCCGCAAGCGCATCGGCGACGGTATATACGAGGTTCCCGGTAACGAACTGGCGCGCCGACAGGTTGACCGCCATGCGTATGGGTGGGAAGCCGCTTCTTTGCCAGGCCGCATTCTGCGTGCACGCGGTGTGCAGCACCCATCGTCCCACCTCGCTCATCAGGCCGATCTCCTCGAGGATGGGAATGAATTCGGCCGGTGCCGTCAGGCCGCGTTCCGGATGATTCCAGCGCAGCAAGGCTTCGACACCGGTGATGTCGCCGCTGGCAAGGCTGACCTGCGGCTGGTAATGCAGGACCAGTTCGCGCCGGGCCAGTGCCTGCCGCAATTGGTTGGAGACGGCCAGGCGCTGGTGGGCCTTCGCATTCAGGGTCGGCGTGTAGAACCGGTAGTTGCTGCGGCCTTTGGCCTTGGCATCGTACATGGCAGCGTCCGCCGCTTTCATCAGCGCGTCCACATTGTCGCCGTCGTGCGGATACACGCTGATACCGATGCTGCTGCCGATTTGCAGCATGTGGCCGTCGATATCGAGCGGTTCCGCCAGCACGTGCTGGATCTTTTCCGCGACCACGGCGGCATCGCTGTTGGAACCGACTTCCGACAGGCAGACGACGAACTCGTCGCCGCCGAGCCGCGCAACGCTGTCGCCCTCGCGCAGGCACTGGTGCATGCGGCCGGCGACGGCTTGCAACAGACGGTCGCCCGCCGGATGGCCGAGCGAGTCGTTGACCGTCTTGAAATGGTCAAGATCGACGAACAGCACCGCGACCATCATCTGGTGCCGATGCGCTTGCGCGATCGCCTGTTCGAGGCGATCCTCCAGCAGCAGGCGGTTCGGCAAGCCCGTCAGCGTGTCGTGGTGGGCGATGTGACGGATGTAGGCTTCGTTCAGTTTGCGCTCGACCGCGATGCCGGCGATGCGCACTGCAAGCTTGATCAGCTTGAGTTCCTCGTCGCCGGGTTCGCGCGGTTCGCGATAGTACATCGCGAACGCGCCGAGCACCCGGCCGTTCGCGGCCAGGATGGGTGTGGACCAGCAGGCGCGCAACCCGAAAGGAGCCGCGATCGCACGATACTCGTTCCAAAGCGGGTTGGTCTCGATATCCCTTGCCACCACCAGCCTGGAATGGTACATGGCGGTGCCGCAGGAACCCGCGTTGGGTCCGATGGCCATGCCGATGAATGCGCCGGTATATTCTCGCGGCAGACTGGGCGCAACGGCTTCGCGTATGTGCTCGCCGTCATCGTTGAGCAGCAGGACCGAGCACAGCATGCCTTCGACCTGCGATTCGACGCAGCACAGCAGCTCGTTCAGCGCGTCTTTCAATGGCGCGTCGACGGCAATCATTTCGAGCACGCGCTGCTGCCCTTCGCGCAATGCTTCGGCACGCTTGCGTTCGGTGATGTCGCGCGCAATGCCAGTGAAGAAGCGCTTGCCCTCGTGGGTGAACTCGCCGAACGAAAATTCGAGCGGCACCTGATGGCCGTTCTTGTGCAGGCAGGGGATCTGTACGCCCTGCCAGAACAGTTGCTTCTTTCCCGTCGCAAGATAGCGTTTCATGCCTTGCGTATGCCGCTCCCGCAGTTCGGGCGGCATCAGTTTCCGGAGATCCTGTCCCAGCAGCTCGGCAAGGGGATAGCCGAAAATTCTTTCCGCCGCCGCGTTGACGAACACGATGATGTTGTCCTCGTCGATCGTGATGAAGGCGTCTATCGCCGCCTCGGTCGCGGCGTGATAGCGTTCTTCGCTCTGGCGCAATGCATCCTGCACGCGCCGGCGTTCGTTGATCTCCGTTTCCATCTGCAGCGTCGCACGCTGCAAGGCGCGGTTGATCTTTTCGTTTTCGCGCAGCGCCCTTTCCAGGTCCTCGGTGCGCCGGCGCACCTGGTCTTCCAGCGTGACGGCGGTCTGGAACAGGCTGAAATCCGAGCCGCGTGCGCTGGTGCTGCGCTCGGCACGGTTCATCAGGGCTTGCAATATCTTGTTGAGACGGACAATCTCGTCGCGCAAGACTTGTTCTTCACTGCTGACGCAAGCCGCTTGCCCGGATGTCATGAATCCTGCTCCTTCGGTGCGCCGATGGCCATGCCGGTAAAGGTCTGGTTCACATGCACGCCGCCGAATTGCTCGCCGTAGGTATTGAAGCCGATCGCATTGTTCCTCAGCATCAGCTCGGCGACGCGCTCGCGCAGGCCGAGCTGCATGATTTCAAGTTCGCGCAGGATGCAGTCGCATCCGAACAGCAGCTGCGGCGGACCGATCTGCGCCTGCACGCCGGCAAAGGCCTGTTCCAGGTTCTCGACCAGGTCGACGCCGCGCGCCACGCGCAGCACGAGGCCTTCTTCGATCGCGCAGTAAAAGGTCAGGCTGCCGTCCGGATTGGCCTTCTGTATCGACCGCACATAGTCCACGCCGTCGATCAGTACCACGACAGGTGATGCCGCGAAGCGCATCGGATCGAGATCGTCGACGTCCACGCCGACCAGGCGCGCATATTCCTCTGCGGCCGGCAGGCCATTGATTTCGCGGACGATGCGGTGCTCTGCATCGGCATCGGTGACGACCATGCGCTCGGCCGTGGAGACAAAGTGCTGGGTCTTGAAGATGCGGAACGGCAGATCGGTGGTGGCGACCAAGAGGACCGCACTGCTGTCGTGGAACGTGCCGTCGAAATAGATCCAGGTGGTGTCGAAACGAAGGTCGTCGCCTGCCGAACCGCCGAACATCGGGATGCGGCCGAGCGCGTTCTGCAGCGCGCGCGTGACCGGCTCTTCGCGCATCGACATGCCGTCGACCATCAGGAAGGCAAAACTGTTGTGCGTCTGCGCGCCTGGTTCCTGTGTCTCAAGCTGCTGCAGCAGCGATTGCGTGAACGCCTGGCCCTGGGAAATTTCGAACTGCGCCAGATCGCCGAGGCGTCCCGCGACAGCGGAAAAACCTTGCGCAGGGAAACTTGCGCCTGTCAGGCTGTGCTTGCAATACCCGGCAGGGCCGATTTCGCCGGCGGTGGTGCAACCGACCACCAGCGCCGTGCCGAAACGGCGGCGCATTTCGTCCGCGATGAGATCCCGGTCGTAGTGCGATGAACAAAAGAAGACGACAAGCGCTGTCTCCTCCTGCGCCACCCCCGCGTGGAATTCCGCCACTGCCTGCCGGGGATCCGTAGCACTCGATTGCGCACGTAGAATTCGCTGCCGCCCACCCATGATTGTCTCCACGCGCTTATACGCTGATGTTCTGTTTGTTCAGCTGCAAGTTCACTATAGTAATAAAAATTGCTCTTGGTCAATCCAGTGTGTGGAAAACATTCATAAAAAGCAAGAAAAATGCACACATGACGGGCAAGGATACGCCACGTTCCGGCGCAATCCGTGAACAAAGAATCAATCAATAAACCCAGGGAATCAGGCGCTTGACGCGTGTGCGATACGCTGCATAACCGGGATACGCCTCTTCAAGCCAGCGTTCCTCCCGGCGCGCTTTCCTATCGAAGAAGAAAAACAGGACAAGCGTCAGCCCCAGGCGAAGCGGACTGGCCGTGACCATAGCGATGCCGAGCGCTATCAGCAGGACGCCGAAGTAGATCGGGTGGCGCACAAGGCGATAGGCGCCGCTGGTCACCAGCTTGCCGTCGCGCAGGGGGCGAGGAAACGGCGTCAGCGACCGGCCGAGACTGAGCGCGCCCCACAACATGAACAGCAAGCCCGCGGTAAAGCAGATCCAGCCGGCAAAGAGGATGGTGCCGGGATAGGGCCACGGCCCGCCCAGGCGGGGTACGGTGATGAAAACGATAAACAGGATCGCTTGCGCGATTACCCATGATTCTCCTCGCTTGCCCATGTGCTCTGCCCTCTTTTCAACGTTTGACGGACGCGGTTGACTCCTGTCGATCCAAGCCAACCGGTCAGAAGGATTTTCATCATATACATGCTTCTCCCGTGAGCGGAACCATCGCGGCACGCGCCGCCGACATCAACGCATGAATTTTCTGCGCATCGGTTCCGCACGGCATCAGCACCGGACCGACTTCGAGCGCAAGCGGCAGGCGCTTCGGCATCCACGTGCCCAGGCGCAATGCATGTCGTGCCCCGCGCAGCCCGACGACGACGATCGGTGCGCGCATCTGCGCCGCAGCGACGAATGCCCCCGAGTGGAAAGGCTTGAGTCCCGGCTCGGGCGCAAATTCGCCTTCCGGAAAGACCACCAGGTTTTCTCCGCGCTCCAGTGCCGCCTTCAGGATGCCGATGTTCACGCTGTGCCGGTTGTCGCCGTGATGCTTGAGGACCAACGTATGAACGCTTCGAAGGAAAGGCCACAGCAGGCTTTGCAGTGCGTATTGCCGGCGCGTGATGAACGCATATCCGGGCGATGCCGGCAACAACGCGGTGAGCACGATCGGATCCAGAAAGCTGGTGTGATTCGCCAGCAGGATGTGAGCTTGCGCCGGCAGCCGCTCGAGTCCGGTGGCCGACAGCGGTATCCCGGTAAGCCGGAACATCCAGCGTGCAATGAAGCGCGCGAGACGGCGGGCACGATCAACGCGCCCGGCAAGCGAAGCCAGGATGCCGAAGGCCAGCAGGAGCACCGTAAAAACGAACCAGGCGTAACAGCCGTACATCTGAAACCCGGCGCGCTGCGCGACTTTGTGCATTCGTGCAAGCAGGGTATTCCTCCTCAGAGCCATCATCGCCGTTGCCGGTATTCACTCGTGTCGATTATCATGGAACGTCCGCGGCAATGCGGCTTGACACCTGTCAAAACGCCCATGAACAGGGCGCACGACTAATAGAGGTTCTCTGGAAAGACATTCCATGCTTTCCCTGCTTTCCTATCGGCTTAAGCGATTGAACAGAAGCGCCAGGGCAAGACTCTCCCTGCACGCGCGGCTTGATGCGCTGGGAGCGCCTGTGCCGCTACTGAAACTGGAGTACCCCGGCAGGAAGGAAAACAGGACCTTGATCATCTTCCTTCCAGGAATAGATGACCTTGCGGAAGACTTCGAGAGACGAGGCTTCATCCACGAACTGCACCGCGAAGGTGTTGCTGCCGACGCGGTCGCAATCGACGCTCACTATGGCTACTACGCGAGAAAGGTGATCCTTGAACGCATCACCGAAGACGTCATCGAGTCCGCGCATGTAGCCGGATATGAGGAAATCTGGCTGGTAGGCACCTCTCTTGGCGGATTCGGCGCCGCTTCCTACGCGGCGCGTCACGTCTCGCATGTCAGCGGCATCGTCCTGCTCGCTCCCTACCTCGGCGACCAGCCTCTGATCAGTGAAATCGCGGACGCAGGCGGCTTGAAAGGATGGGATCCCGGTCACACTGCGGAAAGCGATTTTCGGCGCAGCCTGTGGGCGTGGTTCAAACACCATGTGTCGGAACCCGGACCAGCGCTGCCTGTGTATATCGGCTATGGCACGCAGGACGGGTTCGCGCGCGCGAATGCACTGCTTGCGGAAGCCTTGCCGGACGAGCGGGTGTTTGCGATTCCCGGCCGGCACGACTGGCATACCTGGAAAAAAATCTGGCGGATGTTTCTTGTTCAATGGATGAAGGGCCGTTGAGCTGCCGCGGCATATCCAGCCAACAGATGAAAACCCGCAACATCGCTGCCGCCGTTTGCGGTTTTCCGCAATGCAAACCGTCGGTATTCCCAGATAACTCCCAATGAATTCAATAGCTTGGCTCGCGCAAGATTGCTGGCATAAAGCTTGCAAAAGTGCCAATACCCGTGCAAGATCCGCCACCAAGAGCGAGAGCGGGACCGGTTCAATTCATATGAGGGAAACCTTCATGCACAAATTCATCGAGTCAAAAGCGATGTGTTTCGAGACGTATCACGATTTGATCGTGCATTGCGAAATCAGCAAGTCGTAGCAACATGACGTCATCGAAAGCAACAAACCACGCTCTTGCCATCCTCGCGGTCCTGATAAGCTGCCTGATCGGTGCATGCGGCGGCTCGGCCGGCTCTTCGCCGGATACCGTTAACAAGGACTCCGGCACAGGCGGTACGGGCGAATCGGGATCGCCAGCGGCGCCGAACCCCACGACGACAGCGAGCGTCGTTACTAAGGTCGAGATCGGCAATACAAGCGCGAGCGCGCAAGCGCAAAGCAATGTTCCCATTACCTTCGCTCAGGTTTTCCGGCCGGGGGAGGTGGCGGCATCGGATGCCGTGTCCTTGACGCAGGAAGACGGCACCGTCATTCCCTTTCAACTGGATGTGAAAGCACGGAACCCGGACGGGTCTCTCAGGCACGGCATTTTTTCGCTCGTTCTTCCGCAACTCGCCGTGGGGAAGCCGGAAGTCATCACCTTGTCCAGAACCGCGGTGCAGTCACCCGCGGGATCGGGAGCCTCGCCCGCGGCCTTGCTGGGTGCAGGGTTTACGGCGGGCGTCAACCTGGATATCGAGGGCACGCAGTACACCGCATCGGCGGACGCCATGCTTGCGGCAGGCAACTATACGACCTGGCTTTCCGGCCCCGTGGTGAACGAATGGCTGGTGTCGGTTCCGTTGAAGACTTCCGGCGGCATCGAACATCCGCATCTTGCCGCGCGTTTCGCCATCCGGTCCTGGACGGGACTCGACAAGGCCAGAGTGGACGTCACCATCGAGAATGACTGGGCCTATGAGCCATCTCCCCGGAACTTTACTTACGACGTCGATGTTGTCGTCGGCGGCAAGCCCGTCTACAGCAAAGCGGCCCTGACGCATTATCACCATGCGCGCTGGCGCAAGGTGTTCTGGTGGGGTACGGCACCGGAAACGAATGTAAAACACGACGGCGCCTATCTCGTCGCATCGAAAGCCGTGCCCGGCTACGACACGAGCATCGCTATTTCCGCTGCTGCCTTGAGCAGCCTGAAGCAACGCTGGGACGCAATGGACACCGGGCCGATGGGGCCGGGCATCGTCTTTCCGGCGATGCCCAACGTCGGCGGGCGCCCGGATATCGGCCCGCTTCCGCAATGGGCAGCCATGTACCTGCTGAGCATGGACCGCGACGCCAAAAACATTACGCTCGGCGTTGGCGATCTGGCAGGCAGTTGGCCGATCCATTACCGGGACAAGGCAACCGGCCGGCCGGTGTCGCTGGTCGACCATCCTTACATGACATTGCTGGGCCACCATGGCGACGCCGTGAACCCGGTGACCAAGCAGGACGACTTTTTCCCTGCGTGCGGCGGCGATTGCAACACTCCGGCACCCGGTACACCCTACAAATTCTATCCCGAGAGCGCTCACGAACCGTCGCTTGCCTATCTGCCTTACCTCGTCACCGGGGATCATTACTATCTGGAAGAACTGCAGTTCTGGGCCAACTGGAACATTTTCCAAGGCAACCCGTACTACCGCGGCTTTGAAAAAGGACTGGTGAAAAGCGAACAGGTGCGCGGCCAGGCGTGGAGCCTGCGGACGCTTGGACAAGCGGCGTACATTACTCCCGACGGCGATCCGATGAAATCGTATTTTGTCGACCGGGTCGGCTACAACCTGGCGTTTTACAACGACACCTATACCACGGGCAACCCGAACCAGTTGGGCGTGCTGGACGGCAGCAGCGGATTCGCGGCGATTGCCTATTTCACCCCTGCATCCACAACCGAAAGGACAGGGGTCGCGCCCTGGCAGGATGATTTCTTTACCTGGAGCGCCGGTTATTTGTCGGACCTGGGATTTACCGATGCAAAGCCGCTGCTCGCATGGAAAGCGAAATTCCCGGTAGGGCGGATGACGGCGCCCGGCTATTGCTGGATCGACGGCGCGGTTTACGCACTCGCGGTTCGTCCCAACGCTGCGTCGTCATTGTTCGCTACCTTCGCCGAAGCCTATCAGGCGACCATGCGCAATGCCGACGGAACACCGCTGGTCAACTCCACCGGCGCCAGGTATCTCGACCAGGCGTGCGGCAGTCAGGCGCAGGCCGACTGGCGCACGCAATTCGACAAGGACAACGGAACCAAGCGCGGACCGTGGTCGGCAGGAGAAATGACCGGTTATGCCACCTCGGTCGAAGGTTTCCCGTCGAACATGCAACCGGCGCTGGCAGTGGCGGTTGCATCGGGAATTCCTAACGCGCAGGCAGCGTGGGACATCTTCATCAATCGTCCGATAAAACCTGACTACTCCGGCGAGCCGCAATGGGCCATTGTCCCGCAGAAGTAGCAGCTCTGTCTGCATGCGCGTGCAAAGGGGGGATGGCCGTGTGATCGCGGATCAGGTGTTCGCCTCCGGCCTGGCCTCCCCGGCACATCCGGTTCGCCCTGAACGCTTTCGTTCCTGGAGTCCGCCGGGATAGTCCGCTCAGCGCAGAACGCGCCCCTTGGCCCCGATCACCGTCAGGTCGACAAAACGCGAGCCGTTGTGATTGTCCGGGGAATAGTCGATGCGATAGCCGCCGAGATCGTACTGCTGCATGCTTTCGAGCGCATTGACGAGCTTTTCGCGCGTCAGGTCCTTGCCGGCTTTCTTCAGCGCCTCGACCATCAGCTTGGCTTCCATGAAACCTTCAATGCCGTAATACGACGGGGGGTGCGGTTCCTTTTGCTTCCGCATCAGCCGCGTGTATTCCTTCACGACGGGGACCGTGTCGTTCCACGGATACGGCATCACCTGGGAGATGCCGATGCCGCGCGCATCGTCACCGAGTTCCAACGCCAGCAGGTCGGCGCCGACCGGCGACAGCGTGGTGTATTGAGGATACACTCCCCGGCTCTTCATCTGCCGCACGAATTCCGCGCTCGGCTTGTACAGGCTGACCATTACCACCGCCTGCGGCTGCGCTTTCGCAATCGCCTCCACCGCCGCACTGACGTCGAGCGAATTGCGTTCAACCGTGCCGATCGCGCTCGGCGCCAGCTTGTACTTCTTCAGCGTCGCGACCACGCCACCCAGGCCGGACTGGCCGAAACCGTCGTTCTGGTAAAACACGGCGATGTTCTTCATGCTGAGCGAAACCAGCTGGTCGACGATCGCCTCGGTTTCATCCGCGTAGCTGGCGCGCACATTGAACATGTAGCGGTTGACGGGTTTGCGCAGCGTGCCGGCGCCGCTGATGGTGCCGACCAGCGGCGTCTTCGCGGCGGAGAACACCTCCATCGCTGCCGTCGTCGGCGAGGAACCATAGTAGCCGAGCAGTGCGAACACCTTGTGCTGCTGCAGAAGCAGCTTCGTGTTGGCGACCGAGCGCTCGGTTTCGTAGCCGTCATCGAGCTCCACCAGTTCGAGCTTGCGGTCATGCACGCCGCCGGCAGCATTCACCTGCCGGAAATACGCGCGGATCACCTCCCGTATCTCCTTCCCATACGCACCGTTCGGACCGGAGAACGGCGCCGACATGCCCAGCGTGATGGTCGTCGCCGTCACGCCGGTTTCGGCATGGCAGGCCGCAGCGAGAGAAAAAGCTGCCAAAGCAAGTAGCGCTTGCGCTTTACGAACAATCGACATGTGAACCCTCCGGGCAGGGACGCGCAGACAAGCGTCGGTTATTGTCCGACACGAGTATAGGAAGGCGAACTTACGGGGAAATTACAGTGAGGAAATCAATCCATGGCAGTCCGGACCGGAGAGCGGCGAAGCCTGCATTCTCTATCGCCGCAACTGCACGAACGCCTCGAACTCCCACGAGCGCATCGCCAGCAGCAGCGTATAGCCCTCTCTATGCTGACCGGGCAGTTTCTGGTCGGTCTGGTGCTGTTGCGCAAAATCCTGCGCGACGCGTTGAAGCCGCTCCACGAATGCCGGCGCAAGGCTCTTGCCGATGGAGCCGTGCACCAGCACCAGTGCTTCATCTTCCCGGTCGAAGCCCCCGGAAAAATAATCGTGCAGCGCGTTGTCCCTGAAAAAATTCATTACCGGACCGTGCGGCCGCCAGCGGAAGGTCTTCGCCAGCTTGAGCCGGTAGCGGTTGAGCGGACGCAGTTCGATGATGCCGATCCGGTCCAGTTGTGCCAGGCAGCGGACGACTTCCGCTTCCGCGACGCGATAGTTCGCCGTCATCTGCTCCAGCGTCCATTGGCTCAGCACGCAGATCGCGACCAGCAGCAGTTTTTTGTCGGCCACCACCGCCTTTTCCTGCGCCAGCGTCAATTCGTCCAGCAAAGGCTGCGCATCGGCGACGCGGCGCGCCAGTTCCGCGAAATCGATCTTCAGCGCGCCGCAGATCTCGTCGATGCGCGACAGCGGCATGTTCCCCTTCGCCAGCATGCGCTTGACGCTGGACTCGGCCATGCCCAGTTTCGTCGCCAGATCGGCATAGGTCATGCGCGCGGACTTGAGTTCTTCCTTGAGGACGGCGATCAGGTTGGCGGTTGTGCTCATATTGATCCTTGCGCAATTCGTGACAGCGAATTGCGTCTCTGTTCTCACCCTCTCCCGCTTGCGGGAGAGGGCAGGGGGTGGAGCAGGGGTTTCAGACGGCATGCCGTCTGCCTGCGAAACAGTCCCTACGCCGGGCGCATCCGCTTGCAAGCGGATGGGGCCGCCGAGGTACGCGCCCTGCAAGGGAGGGATTGAGCGTTCTGACTGTCATCCACTATGCAACGCTCAATGGGTATCGATTTCCGGTACTTGAAGTGTCCCAAGATGATAACAGTACAGAAACTGTTTGCAATACAAGCGGCCGAAGGTATATTTGTTGCAATTTTTTAAACCGAGGCAAGCGATGGAGCAGATCACCGCACACAAAGAGACGGACGCCGGAGAGCAACACGCATCCGCGCACGAGGTCCACCCCAACCAGTTTGCGCTGCTGAAGCAACGGCGCTTTGCCCCGTTCTTCTGGACGCAGTTTTCCGGCGCGGCGAACGACAACCTGTTCAAGTTCGCGTTTACCGTGATGGTCACCTACCAGTTGCAGGTGAGCTGGCTGCCGCCGGCGATGGCCGGGCTGGTGATCGGCGCCTTGTTCATCCTGCCTTTTCTGCTGTTCTCCGCGACCAGCGGCCAGCTCACCGACAAAGTTGAGAAATCGGCCATCATCCGCTTCCTGAAGAATCTTGAAATCGTCATCATGGCGGTTGCCGCCTATGGTTTTCTTGCGGAGAACGTGCCGGTGCTGTTGCTGTGCGTTTTCCTGATGGGCCTGCACTCCACGATGTTCGGCCCTGTAAAGTTCGCCTATCTGCCGCAGGCGCTGGACGAGCGTGAACTGACCGGCGGCAACGGCATGGTCGAGATGGGCACCTTCGTTGCCATCCTGCTGGGCAATATCGTTGGCGGTTTGCTGATCGCGATTCCCGAGGTAGGGCGCGTGCAAGTCGCGGTGGCCAGCATGGCGCTGGCTCTCGCAGGACGCCTGGCGGCGCAGTATATCCCGCTGGCGCCCGCCACCGATCCCGGCCTGAAAATCAACTGGAATCCGATCAGCGAAACCTGGCGCAACCTGCGCATGGCACACCAGAACCTGGTGGTGTTCCGGTCCCTGATGGGGATCAGCTGGATGTGGTTCTTCGGTGCTGTGTTCCTGAGCCAGTTCCCCAGTTTTGCGAAGGAAGTCCTGCATGGCGACGAACAGGTGGCATCGCTGCTGCTGGTGGTGTTTTCCGTCGGCATCGCCACCGGCTCGCTGCTATGCGAAACCCTGGGCCGCCGCCACGTCGAGATCGGCCTGGTGCCGCTGGGCGCGATCGGCATGAGCGTGTTCGGCATCGACCTGTATTTCGCGTCGCGCAGCCTGCCCGGCACGGAAATCCTGACCTTGGGCCAGTTCCTCGCGATCCCGGCACACTGGCGCCTGATGGCCGATCTCGCGCTGCTCAGCCTGTCGGCCGGTCTGTACAGCGTGCCGATGTATGCACTGATCCAGTTGCGTTCGCAGCCGACGCACCGCGCGCGCATCATCGCCGCCAACAACATTCTCAATGCGTTGTTCATGGTCGCCAGTTCCGTGATCGCCGGCGTGCTGCTGAAGCTCGGCATGAGCATCCCGGAGATTTTCCTGTGCGTAGCACTGGCCAATGCGATCGTTGCCGGCTACATCTTCATGCTGGTGCCCGAGTACCTGCTGCGCTTCATCGCCTGGGCAATGTCGCATTTCATGTACCGGTTCAAGGTTGCCGGCGACGAAAACATCCCGACGGCGGGGCCGGCCGTCCTGGTGTGCAACCATGTCAGCTTCGTCGACGCGATCCTGATGAAAGCCGCCAGCCCGCGCCCGATCTACTTCGTGATGGACCACCGCATCTTCAAAATTCCGGTGCTGGGTACCTTGTTTCGTCTCGCCAAGGCGATCCCCGTTGCGCCGCGCAGCGAAGATCCGGAAGCCTACGAGAAGGCATTCGCGCTGGCCGCGCAGGTGCTGAAGGAAGGCGATCTGCTCGCGATCTTCCCCGAAGGCGGCATCACGCGCGACGGCACGCTGCAACCGTTCAAGGGCGGCATCATGAAGATCCTCGAACGCGCGCAGCAGGACGGCATCCATCCGCCTGTGATTCCGATGGCGCTGACCAATCTGTGGGGATCGTTCTTCAGCCGTGTCGAGCAGGTGAACGGCGAGCAGGTCGCGATGGTCCGGCCGTTCCGCAGGGGCATGTTCAACCGTGTCGGCCTTAGGGTCGGTGCCCCGGTGCCTGCCGGCGACGTGCAGCCGGAACTGCTGTTCGACAAGGTGCAAGGCTTGCTGGAAACAAAATGAGTATCGAATTTCGATACTCAAAGGACGAGTTATCAAGACTGAAACATTATTCATGCCCTTTTCCAACCGCTCGCTCCCACAATCGAATCTCTTCCACTGAACCACGAAAGGAGCAATATGAAAGTTCTTATCCACCGCGATTCCAGCGCATGGCAAATGCAGGTCTGGATTTCCTTTGGCCTTGCGGTGTTGTTGTGCGGCACGGGACTTGCCTACCTTCCCGGCAACGACCTCGACCGTGTCTTCATGGTCATGGGCTATTTCTTCTGCCTCACCAATGCCTTCGTGCTCGCCAAGCTGGTGCGCGACGACGAGAAGACGCGCGCGGAAGGCAAGCCGGCCGATACCCCGATGTTCAAGTACGTGGTGTGGATCGGCTTCTTTCTCGCGATGGGCCTGACCGGATGGGGCCTGGTGCGCATGGAAATCAATGAAACCTACAAGGCATTCCTCGGTGTGAGCTGGCTGTATCTGATCAGTTCGGCTTTCACGCTGGCGAAAACCTTGCGTGACAGGCATGAAGCGGATTTGATCGAGGCAAGGCTTGTGGCGCGTACCGGCGGCGCTGAATGACAGCCGGCCTCTCCATAGCATTCGAAACAAGGAACATTCCATGAAAACCCGTATCGCCTCATCGGTGCTCACCTTGCACCTGCTTGTCGCCGGCATCGGCACCTCCGTCAATGCCCACGCCCAAAGCGACGCCTCCGCATTAAGCGCCGTTTCCGCCTTGCCGGTGGCCTCGCTGGTCGTCGGCGGCAGTGCGGTCGCCGGCTCCGTCGTCGCCATCCCCGTCGCGCTGTCCACCGCCGGCGCGGTCCTCGTGGTCAAGGCGATCGAAAGCACCGCGCGCGGCACCCTGCTGATCATCGAACGCGCCTCCGATGGCGTGCAAGTCAGCCTTGAAGTGATCGGCAAAGGGATCGGTGCCGCCTCGGTCGCCGTCGGTACCTCGGTGACGGTGAGCGTCATCGGCGCCGGCGTTGTGCTGTCCGCAGCCGGTGAAGCCATCGCCTTCCTGCCCAATGCGCTGGGCCACGCGCTGCTTCACAATGAGCGTCTGACCAACTGAGACAAGCATGCGATATCCGCCTCCCTTGAGATTCATCGTCGTCATTGCCATCGGTACGGTGATGACAATGAACGCCCATGCGGGCCGCACCTGCGAAGAGAAAAAGCCCACCGTCCAGGCCATCGAGCGCAGCCTGACACTGGCCGAACGCACGATGAACGCGCTCGATGCCAGCGGCAACAAGGTCGTGATACTGGCGCGCGCCGGCCAGGACCTGAGCAAATACGGCCTGTACTATTCGCACCTTGGTTTCGCCTACCGGCAGCCCGACGGCAAAGGCGGCTACCTGTGGCGGGTACTGCACAAGCTCAACCACTGCGGCACCAGTACGTCGGCGATTTACCGGCAGGGGCTGGGCGAATTTTTTCTGGACGATCTGTGGCGCTACGAGGCGGCCTGGGTGGCGCCGACGCCGGAGGTGCAGGAACGTTTGCTGACGGTCTTGCTGGACGGCAGCCGCGCAGTCGCGATGAATCACAAGCCCTACAGCGTCGTCAGCTACGCGTGGGGCCGGAAATACCAGCAGTCCAACCAGTGGGCCACCGAAACCATCGCGTCGGCCATGTCGCCCGCCGCCGTCTCGCGCGCGTCTGCGCAAGCATGGCTGCAGTCGCAGGGCTACCAGCCTACCGTCCTGAAGATCGGCCCGTTGACGCGGCTGGGCGGACGCATGACTGCGGCCAACGTCGCATTCGACGACCACCCCAACGAGAAACGTTTCTCGGACCGGATCGAAACGGTCACGGTCGATTCCGTTTTCTCATGGCTGCAACGCTCGGGCTTGGGCGGCGCGCCGGTATCCGTCACTTCAGGGCAGCAGCCAGGGAGATACTGAGAAGTTAAAAACCTGGGCGACCGGAGCTTGTATTTGGCAAAGAAGCTTGAGCCATGAATTCATTCGTTTGTGAATGAATCCCATAAATTGGGTATGGCTTCGATCCGGCGTTCCGGTTGTAATAGCGTTGCACTCCAGCATCGTTCGATGCTGCTCCACACAAGCAGGAGCCAAGACCTTTCTGGATGCATTGCCAATCGTTAAAACAAGGAAAAAAAGCCATGATGAAAACCCTGAAATCCCTGACGTTGTTTCTCTTTGCCTTTGCCATCAGCGCCAGTGCCGTGGCCGGAAACGTCGGCACGCCGGAAGAGGCGAAGAGCATGGTGAAGAAGGCCATGGCCTACGCCAAGGAAAACACCAGGGAGACGTTTCTGCAGGAAATCTCCAATCCCAAGGGAAAGTTTGTCGACCGCGACTTGTACATCAGCGTCTATGACAGCAACGGCATTGTGCTCGCGCACGGCGTGAACGCCAAGCTGATCGGCAAGGACGTCTCGAACCTCAACGACACGGACGGCAAGTTCTTCATGAAAGACATCCTGGCGCAGGCGAAGGCGAGCGGCAAAGGCATCACCGATTACAAATGGCCGCACCCGGAAACCAAGCAGTACCAGGCAAAGAGCGCCTACTACGAAGCCTACGATGGCATGATCATTTCGTGCGGGTACTACAAGTACTGAAGACGCGGCGATTGTAAATACGCGTGTCGGAGGACAGGTCACGGCCGTTGCAACGATGGCGAATGCAAATCTTGCACAGACAGGTCCTCCGATTTCTCCACTGAAGATGAACGCAACGACGTCAAGACAGAACATGCGCGTTGTTGCTGATTGCCATCCGCATGCGTCGCGGTCCGCAAGGATCAGACCGACCCTGTGTATTCCCCCCGTGCCGGATAGTCGTTAGCCACGGCAAAGTCGATGGCGCCGATGAGGTCGGAAAAGTTGGGGCGGGCAAACGGCATCGTCTGTACCGAGCCGTAGTAGAGCGTTCCATCCGGGCGCACCAGGAACACGCCGGGTTCCGAAAAACGCGCCGGCTCGTCGATGCCGATCGAGGTTTTGCCCCGGCTATCCGAGATGTAGAGTCCCCATTCGCGCGCTGCTTGAAGCGTCAGCCCATAGCCGATAGCCAGGCGGTCGGCATGAATCTTGTCGGCGATTGCGGCGGCGCGGTCCTGCGTGTCGGACGATACCGCGACAACACGCACGCCCCGTTTCTCGAACTCTGGCGCCAGGCGCTCCAGCTCCATCAGATACTTCACGCAGATCGGGCAGTGCAGCCCGCGATAAAAGGTCAGAAGGGTAAAGCGCTCGGGCGTGTCGCGAGACAGATCGAAGTCGCCGTGGGCAACGGTGCTGACGGTCAGGGATGGCACAGGCTGGCGAGGAATGAGCATCAAAGTCTCCATGGAAAAAGGTGATCGGTGAGGTATTATCTTGCGCGGAAAGAAATCAAAAATTCTAATTCGTTAGCAGATCGTTCAAGATGACATCTCCCGCTCGCCTGGACCGACTTTCCGCCGTGCTCGAAGGCGCGGCGCCGCAGATCCATGTCCGTCATACCGGAGAAGCGCTCGTCGTCTCCGAGTACGCGCCGGAACAGGCGAACATGCTGCGCCTGCATCTCGTCACGCAGGGATGCGCATGGATCAGCACCGGCGATGCGGAAGGCAAGTGCCTGTCGGCACCCGCCATCGCTGTCCTGCGCGGCGACCGCGGTTATGCGCTGGCGCCGGGCGCCAGCCCCGGCGGCATCGCGTCACCTGCCTGCGAGATGTGTGTCGAGGTGCGCTTCGAGGGACCGGCCGGCTCGATTCTTCTTGAAGCATTCTCGCGGCCGCTGCTGATGCCGCTGGACGACTCCGCGCCGGAACTGGCGTTGATCGTCAAGCTGATCTCGCATGAGGTGATGGACCCGCGTTGCGGCCATCCAGCGTTGCTGGCGCGGGCCGGCGACATTCTCTTCATCGGTTTGCTGCGGCATCTGATCGCGAACCGTTGCGCTTCGTCCGGACTGCTGAATGGCTTGTCGAACCAGCATATCGCCCGCGCACTGGTGGCCATGCACAGCGCGCCGCATCTCTCATGGACGCTGGACACCCTGGCGCAGGAGGCCGGGATGTCGCGCACGGCGTTTGCCGTTCTTTTCCGCCAAATGATGAGCCGTCCGCCAGGCAGCTACCTCGCGCAGTTGCGACTGTCGATTGCGCGGCGGCTGGTCGATAACGGCCTCGGATTGAAGCGGGCCGCAAAGGAAGCGGGGTATGCAAGCACGACGGCGTTATCGCGAGCGCTGGGCCGGAGCATCCGGAAACAAGGTGCGGATTGACCGCGGGTTTCCCGAACTAATTCCCCTGCGGTAAGATCATATCCCCGCATCAGCGATCGCCAGAACGCAGGAATTCATCTTGGAACCCGACCTCATGCCGCCCCAGCCCCGGGCGCGGTTCACAGCACGAATCCGTGTACGCATCACCGGTTATTTCAGATTGGCCATGAACCCCGCGCTGTCCTGGCCCGCGCGGGCAAAGGCTGCGGTAAAAGCGGCGATGGCCAGCGCAGCGATGGCTGTCCTGCTGCTGTTTGCCTACACGATCGTCCTGATCCCCTTCACGCCCGGCATCGCCGACATCCGCAAAGCCAAGGCGGAAACGCCGAGCATCCTGATGTCCGAGGACGGCAAGGAACTGGCCGTTTTCAAGCGACTGAACCGCGAGTGGGTCGAACTGGACCGGATCTCCCCGCACGTGATCGATGCGCTGATCGCCACCGAGGACCACCGCTTCTACCAGCATCACGGCGTCGACCTCAGGCGCGTCGCCGGCGGCATGCTGCATACCCTGCAGGGAGATCCGGAAGGCGGTTCCACGCTCACGCAGCAGCTTGCGCGCAACCTCTATCCGGAGGAGATCGGCCGCAAGCGCACCATCACCCGCAAGCTCAAGGAACTGATCACCGCGCTGAAGATCGAGTATGCGTACTCCAAGCAGGAGATCTTGCTGACTTACCTGAACACGATGCCCTTCCTGTACAACGCGTTCGGCATCGAGATGGGCGCGCGCACTTACTTCGACAAATCGGCGGCCGAGCTGAACGTGCTCGAAAGCGCGACCCTGGTCGGCATGCTCAAGGGCACCAGCTACTACAATCCGGTACTCCGTCCCGAGCGCGCGCTCGAGCGCCGCAACGTCGTCCTGTCGCAGATGGTCAAGCGCGGCATGCTGAAAAAGACCGAATTCGACAAGCTGAAAAATCGCCCGATCCGCCTCGATTTCGAACGCCAGCCCGAGCCGGTCGGGGCCGCACCGCACCTGGCCGTGCAAGTGCGCAAATGGCTGATCGACTGGGCCGACCGCAACGACTACAACCTGTATTCCGACGGTTTGGTGGTGGTTTCCACGGTCGATTCGCGTATGCAGGCGTTTGCGGAGCAGGCAGTGGCGCGGCAGTTGCAGCCTCTACAGACGCAAGTGCAGCCTGCCGGCTCCTTCTGGAAAACGAAAAGCGACCTGCTCGACGCCTTCGTGCGCGAGTCCGCCGCCTATCACAAGGCGGTGGCGGACGGGACGGCGCCCGAAACCGCACTCAGGCAGCTCAAGGCCGACAACGCATTCATGACCCGGTTGCGCGCGGAAAAGACGCGGCTGGAAACGGGCATGGTGGCAATCGACCCGACCAACGGGCATGTCAAGGCATGGGTCGGCAGCCGCGATTTCGAAACCGACCAGTACGACCACGTCGCGCAGGCGAGGCGGCAACCGGGCTCGACATTCAAGCCCTTCGTCTATGGCGCCGCGCTGGAACAGGGGATGACGCCGGACACGAAATTTACCGATACCGAAGTCGAAATCCCGCTGGGCAATGGCAGTGTATGGAAGCCGACCGACATGACCGGTCCCAGCGGCCGGGAAATGAGCTTGGGCGAAGGACTGGCCCAGTCGAAGAACACGATCACCGCGCAGGTGATGCAGCAGGTCGGTCCGAAGAAGGTGATCGGTTTTGCGCGCAGGCTGGGCGTCGACCAGAGCGCGCTGGAAGCCGTGCCCGCGCTCGCCCTCGGCACCAGTCCGGTGACGTTGTTCGAAATGGCTACCGCCTACAGCACGATCGCCGGCGGCGGAGAACGGCGCAAACCGATCCTGGTCAGCCGCATCCTCGACAAGGATGGCAAGGTGCTCGAGTCCTTCTCCAGCGAAGGCGAGCACGTGCTCGACGGGAAAATCGCACGCGACCTGACCGGCATGCTGCGCGCGGTGATCGACCAGGGCACCGGCCGCCCGATCCGCTGGCAGGTCGGCGCCGGCGTCGAGCTTGCAGGCAAGACCGGCACCACGCAAAACAATACGGATGGCTGGTTCATCCTCATGCATCCGCATCTGGTGACCGGCGCATGGGTGGGATTCAACGACGCGCGCATCACGATGCGCAGCAACTACTGGGGGCAGGGCGCGCGCAGCGCGTTGCCGCTCGTCGGCGACTTCACCCGGCGCACACTGCAAGCCCGACTCATCGATGCCGGCGCCCATTTCCCGGAACCGCCGGAGTCCTTCTTCGGATCGCTCATGCAAAAGGCCGCCGCCTTCTTCAGTTGGAAAAAAGGGGAACAGGCACCGGCGGCACGGCCACGTTCGGCAACATCCCCGCGCACGCCGCCGCAACCAGTGCCGGACATGCGGCCGGAGGAAATGGAACGGATCATGCATCAGGCGGGCGATGCGGCGCTGGTCGAACAGCCGACGCCTGACGGCGCGCAGGACACGCCGTCAGGGGAGGTGCAGCCGTCCGGAAATGCTCCTCAACCGGCCGTGCCGGCCACCGACGGCGCGGACGGCGGGGATTTGTCGCCGCCCTCGAAATGACAGTGCTTTTTGACGCAGCAGCACTACGTCCCCGCAATAAATGTGCGCACCCCGGAACCGATGAATTGCACGCCGATGCACACCAGCAGGAACCCCATCAGACGGGTCATCGCCTCCATCCCGGCTTCGCCGATGATCTTCGACACATAGTGTGCCGAGCGCAGGGTCAGCCAGATCAGGAAACAGGTCAGCAGGATGGATGACACCGTTCCGCTGTAGGCCATCACTTGCTGCATGCCGTTATGGAGTTCGGCTATTTCGCTTGAAATGCCGATCACGACCGCAATTGCGCCCGGCCCGCTGATGCTCGGCAGCGCCATCGGGAAGAAAGCGATCTCCCGTTTTGTGACATGCGGCGCCGGGCTTGCGTCCTGCGTCTGGAACAGCATTCGATAGCCAAGGATCGCGACCGTCAGCCCGCCGGCTATGCGCAGCGCGCCGTAGGAAATGCCGAACCCCTGCAGGATGAACACGCCGGCAAACAGGCTGATGACCAGGATGCTGAACGCGTAGACGCAGGCCTTGCGCGCCTGGACGCGGGTGACATGCGTATCCATGTCCGAGGTCAGCGTCAGGAAGAGGGGGATCTTCGACAGCGGATTGGTAATGGTCAGCATGCTGACCAGCCCGCCGAGGAAAAACGAGACAAAGGTCTTGTGGATGATGCCGTCAATGAAGCTCATGGATTGTCCGGTGAAGAGGGGGTTGCACGCATGTTTGCCGAAACAGCACGCCGAAAGGATATCGTTGCGGGATGAAAAGTGTCATGCAGAATTGGCATGGAATCATACTTTCTCGGCATCGGCCGTGTTCCCCCGGCCAGGCGTCGTCCCGCGTTGCGCGAAAAACAGCCCATTCTCCGGCAACCGTGATACAATTCCGCCCCTTGCGGCTGTAGCTCAGCTGGATAGAGTACTTGGCTACGAACCAAGGGGTCGTGGGTTCGATTCCTGCCAGCCGCACCAGACACATAAGGGACCATGTTTTCGGACGTGGTCCCTTTTTTGTTTTGTTCCGTCACCCAAATTTTGGGCCGGCTGTAAGTTGGCGGCGGTTCTGACACTCCCTTGCAATGGTTTTGTCACTCGATGATACGAAGAGAAAAATCCTATTGCCATCAAAGACTTGCGCAGGTCGTTCATGACACGGAGCGAAAGAAACGAGCGCGCTCGGACTGCAAACGGCGGACTTCGTGCCAAATATCCCGGAAATTTGCGCTCCCAGAAATTTCGCCGTAAGCCTTGATTTTGCTTGCTTTCCTGATTGAACCTTGGGAGGCGATCGGTGACAAAACGAGTGCCAACCTACAAGCCTTCCGCATGCTGCTAAAGTAAGCGCTTTTCGACGTCGATCCCGGCCCCGTTGCGTCCTGTTCTGCCCCATATACGAAGGCCAAGCCTGCCCGCACACTCATCTGCCATGCACGATCTGCTGCTCACCCCCATCGTCTTTCTCCTGGCCGCCGTTCTGCTCGTTCCTCTGGCATATCGCTTCGGTCTCGGCTCCGTCCTCGGCTATCTGCTTGGCGGCTGCCTCATCGGCCCCTGGGGACTTGCCCTTGTCCGCAACATCGACGTCATCAGCCACGTGGCCGAGATCGGCGTCGTGCTCATGCTGTTTCTCATCGGCCTGGAACTGCAGCCGAAAAAGCTGCTGGAGATGCGCACCATCGTGTTCGGCGGCGGAACCCTGCAGATCGCGGCCTGCGGCCTCGCGCTCGCCGCGGCCGGCCATGTCGCGGGACTGCCGTGGGCGGCCGCGCTGGTCGCCGGCCTGACCCTGTCGCTTTCGTCGACGGCGATCGCGGTGCAAAGCATGCAGGAGAAGCACCTGTCGAACACACCCGCCGGGAAAAGCGCGTTCGCCATTCTTCTTTTCCAGGACATGGCAGCCATGCCCCTGCTCGTCCTGGTGCCGCTGCTCGGCGCCAGCAGCGGCGGTGACGGCGGTTTCAACTGGCTGCTTGCCGCGGCGGTTCTGGCCGCTGTCTATCTCATCGGCCGCTACGCGATGCATCCTGCACTGCGCCTGATCGCCCGCACGAGGTTGCGGGAAATCTTCACCGCATTTGCGCTCCTGTTGGTCCTGGGCATCGCGCAACTGATGACGCTGGCGAACCTGTCCATGGGTCTGGGCGCCTTCCTGGCCGGCGTGCTGCTGGCCCGCTCCGAATATCGCAAGGCGCTCGAAACCGACCTGGAGCCGTTCAAGGGCTTGCTGCTCGGACTGTTCTTCACGTCGGTCGGCATGTCGATGAACCTCGGCCTGCTGGCCTCGGCGCCTTTGAAAATCATGGCGCTCACCGCCGGCTACATGCTGCTCAAGATGCTGCTGCTGCGGCTGCTCGCCCGCGTGCTGCCGATCGCGCCGGTACAGCGCTGGCCCTTTGCCGGCGTGCTGGCGCAGGGCAGCGAATTCGCCTTCGTCCTGTTTGCCGTCGGGCGCGATGCACAAGTGATACCCGCGCCATGGAACGATACGCTGCCCCTGATCGTCGCCATCTCCATGGCACTGACCCCGGTCGCCGTCGTCGCGGCGAACTGGCTGAGCAGGAGACTGTACGTCGAGCCGCTGCGTGAAACCGACGTCATCGAGCCGGACGGCGCGCGCGTCATCATCGCCGGCTTCGGCCGCATCGGCCAGATCGTCGGACGCATGCTGTATGCATCGGGCATCAAGGCCACCGTCCTCGACAACGACCCGGACCTGATCGAAACGGTGCGCCGGTTCGGGTTCAAGGTGTTTTACGGCGACGCCACGCGACTGGATCTGCTGAGTGCGGCCGAAGCCGACAAGGCCATCCTGCTGATCAATGCCATCGACGACGTGGAAAGCAACCTGAAGCTGACCGATCTTGTCAAAAGCCATTTCCCGAACCTGAAGATCATTGGCAGGGCGCACGACGTCCCTCATGTGTTCGAGCTGCGCAGCCGCGGCGTCGAGATGATCGAGCGCGAAACCTTCGAGTCGGCGCTGCTCATCGCCGAGAAGGCGCTGGTGCAGATGGGCATGGACCAGGAGACGGCACAGCTTGCCAGGAGCCGGTTTCGGGAACACAACCTGGCGACGCTGGATGCCATGTTCCCGCACTTCCGTGACGAGGTGAAATCCATTTCCATTGCGCAGACCGCGCGCGACGCATTGGCGAAGTCATTCGAGCAGGATGGGATCCGGGTTGGAGAAGGAACGAAGACGGATTGAACAGCGGACTCGCTGAGTTTGATCAATTGGTTAAACAAACCGACTGACCGGCTCGTCCTCTAATGAGCACGGCCTTGATTGGCCGCTGCAGTTGCAGGTTGAACAGTTTGTTTGAACCGGCAACGTCTCGAACGCTTCATAGCCAATGGAGGATGATTTCATGCGCGCCCAACTCAGGATGCTGGTAACAGCGGCCACGCTGTCTCTCGGTGGAACGGTACAGGCTGAAGGATCGGCCGGACTTGCCCTGCAGATGCATATCGTTGATGAAAATGGCGTCGGACCATCGGTCGGCCAGGTGACCATCAGCGAAACACAGTATGGTGCCGTATTCACTCCCTCGCTCACCGGACTGCCGCCGGGAATGCATGGTTTCCATGTGCACGAAAACCCGAGCTGCGAACCCAAGGAGCAGGACGGAAAGATGGTGGCCGCACTGGCGGCCGGAGGACATTACGATCCGACCGGAAGCAAGCACCATGGCTTGCCCTGGGGAGACGGGCATCTCGGCGACTTGCCGGCGCTGTTTGTCGATACCGAAGGCAACGCGAATTATCCTGTATTAGCGCCTCGGCTCAGACTCTCGGACGTGCGAGGGCACGCCCTGATGGTCCATGCCGGCGGAGATAACTACTCGGATCATCCAGAGTCGCTCGGCGGCGGCGGCGCGCGTATCATCTGCGGAGTCATCCAGTAACACGGATCAGGCGGCCCGGATCGAACCATGGATTTTGACTATGACGCAAGCCGGCGAACAAAGAACGACAGGATCTCGTCGCGAGCGGCAATCGTGGGCTGGCCTGCCTCGTTGATCAGATGTGCCGTCACCACGCTATGCGGGAACGGCACGTACTGTGCAAAAAAGGGCGGCACATCGGCGTTGGCGGCGCTGTCGGGAAGAACCCGCGCGACGAAACGGTCGCCCAAGGCCTCCGCATAGGCAGCAAAGCGCTGCGCCCGGCAAATCCGGTCTCCCTCGAACCGATACGCCAGAACGGTAAGGTCCTCCCGTTCGAGCCGTTGACGGACGACAGTCAGCTCGTCGGCAGCGATGCCGATGCCGCCAGGATCGTTCAACGGCAGCGACGGCTGCGACAGCACGGGTGCCAGCATTGCCGGTTCGAGCATCATCGACAGCGCAAAGTTGCCGGTGAAGCACATGCCGATCGCGCCGACGCCGGGGCCGCCGCACTCCTGGTGGGCCAGCCTCGCCAGCGCCCTGAGCCATTGCGTCACCGGACTCGTCTCGTTGGCCGCAAAGGCGCGGAACTCGGCGTTGACGCAGGCGCGCTTGAACACCGCTGCACCTTCCCCGGCGTCCGGCACGGCGCCATCGCGACCGAACAGCGACGGCATGTAGACAGTGAATCCCGCATCGCGCACCCAGCGGCTGAAGCGGGCCACGTGAGGACTGATGCCCGGCATCTCGGTCATCACGATCACCGCCGGTCCCGAGCCGGCCACGTGCACTACCTTGACCACCTCATTGAGCATGATCTCGCGATGCGCGAAATCGTCGAGCGGATCGTCCTGTTGTATGCTGCGGGTTGTCATCGAGCGCCTCCTGTTTTCGTGTTGGGGATATTGATTCGGCACGATGAAGTCTCTCTCATCGTGCCCATTTCTCACCCTCTCCCTCTGGGAGAGGGCCGGGGTGAGGGGATGCGGCTCAATACATCATCGTGCCGCATCAATAGAAGTCGTCAGTACACCCTGTTTTGATGATGCCGCATAGTGTCTGAAAAGACGCCTTTCATGCTAAATTCGCCATATGCATGACTTTACGGTATTGATCCTTCCGGGCGCGAATGCGTCGAGCGTGGCGACCACGCTCGACGTGCTGTCGGCCGCTGCAGCGACGGCGGGCAGAACGGGCGCGCCGGTGCCGCGCTGGCGCGTGCTGTGCGCCGGCGGCGCGCAGGCCGCACTGTCCAACGCCATGACGGTCGCCGGCAAGCCGCTGCCCAGGTCGCCGCGCGCGGACAGGTCGATATGGGTCGTGCCGGGACTGGGGCTCACCAATGCGAAGGCGCTGGCCGCCCGCTTCGAGCAGCCGGATGCCTTGCTGGCGATCGCGGCCTTGCGCACCCATGCACGCGCCGGCGGGACCGTGGCAGCCTCCTGTTCGGCGGTCTTTCTGTTGCAGGCGGCCGGCTTGTTGCACGGGAAAAAAGTCACCACTTCCTGGTGGCTGTCGTCGCTGCTGCATCGGCTTGAACCGGCATGCACGGTCGACGCCGATCGCATGGTGATCGAAGACGGCGCGATCATCACTGCAGGCGCAGCCATGGCACAGATGGACTTGATGCTGCATTTGCTGCGGACACGCTTTGGTGTGACCTTGGCCGATGCGGTGGCCAGGGTGTTATTGATCGATGCCCGCCAGGCACAGGCGCCGTTTGTCGTTCCTGCAATGATGTCGATGGGAAACGAGCTGGTTGCGCAACTCACCGCGCACGTGGAAGCCGCGTTGCCGCGCATGCCCGCCGTCGAGGAACTGGCTGCGGCGTTTTGCATGTCCGGGCGTACGCTGGCACGGCATATCAAGGCGGCGACCGGCCGCAGTCCGATGGACTTGCTGCAAAGCGTGCGCTTGAACAAGGCACGCGCGCTGCTGGAGAACAGCAAACTGTCGGTCGACGACGTGGCTGCGCGCGTCGGCTATGGCGATGCGACCGCGCTGCGGCGGCTCATGCGCAAGGCCACGGGTGCGACGCCGCGCCAGTTCAGGCGCGGCAAGCACGACCCCGCCTGATGGGACGGGGAAAAGGCGAGAGGGCGAGGGGGCGAGAAGGCGGCTGATCAGCCGGCCTTGGCCTGATGCAGATGCACGTAGCGCTGCGGAAACGGAATGGAAATGCCCTCGGCGTCGAAACGCGCCTTCACCTTCTCCTGCATGCTCCAGAAAACCGGCCAGAGATCCGACGACTTGGCCCAGACCCGCACTGTAAAGTTGACGGAACTTTCACCCAGGCCGCTGACCACGACCAGCGGTTCCGGGTCCTGCAGCACGCGCTCGTCCTCGTCCAGAAGAGCACGGATCAAGGCCTTCGCCTTCTGGATATCGTCGCCGTAGCCGATACCGAAGCTCATCTCGATGCGCCGCGTCTCATAGGCGCTGTAGTTGATCACACTGTTGTTGGACAGATGGCCGTTGGGGATCACCACGCGGCGGTTATCCAGGGTATTGACGATGGTATACAGGATCTGGATTTCGACGACCGTACCTGTAAATCCTTGCGCCTCGATCACGTCCCCGACACGGAAGGGCTTGAACACCAGGATCAGGACGCCACCGGCAAAGTTCGACAGACTGCCCTGCAGCGCCAGGCCGATCGCCAGGCCGGCCGCACCCAGCATGGCGACGAACGACGTGGTGGCAATGCCGATCATGGACGCAACCGAAATCAACAGCAGGACTTTCAGCAACACCGAGATCAGGCCGCAGAGGAACTTGTTGAGGGTCGGATCCTTCTGCTGCAATTTATTGTCCAGCATATGGATGAAGCGCTTGATCAGCCACAGCCCTGCGAACAGCGTAATCATCGCCAGCACGACCTTGGGGGCATACGCCAGCACCATGGTCCATGCCATCTCGGCAAAACGTCCTAGTTGATTTCCGTGGAACAGATCATTCATCCGTGAATCCTTTCATATCTCGTACTGGTTTTCTGAACCGGATGCCCTTAAGGCACCCGCATAGCAATGCCCGAACCGGGTCTGGCGCAGGCTGACGGCAAGCATGGGGTGTTGCACAGGTTCTTTATACCAGAGGATGCTGCGGAGCAAATTTTCCTGGCGCGATGGTGAGGAAGGAGAAAGTGGCACCGCGCGGTGGCCGGGAGGAAGCCTTGCGCGGGGGAACATAAGGATGTCCGAGAAAGAAATGGTGCCTGGAGCGTGCCCTGCGTTTGCTACGCCAGTTCTTCCAGGCGCAGTTTGATCACCTTGCCCGGAACTGTTTGCAGCGCCTCGATTTTCGCAATGGCTGCATCCATGCTCTTTTCCCGGGCTTGATGCGTCAGGATGACAATGTCCGTCTGATCCTCACCATTCGCCGGCTCCTTTTGCAGCATCGCATCGATCGAAATATCCGACTCCGCCAGGATCTCCGTAACATCGGCCAGCACGCCGGATTGATCCGCGACCCGCATGCGCAAATAGAAGCTGGTCGTGATGTCCGAAATCGGCAAAACCGGGATATCGGCCATCGCTTCCGGTTGAAATGCGAGATAGGGCACATGATGTTCGGGATCGGCCGAGACCAGGCGCGTGATGTCGACCAGATCGGCAATAACGGCAGACGCCGTTTGTTCCGAACCTGCGCCCGCACCGTAATACATCGTCACGCCGGCCGCGTCGCTCTTGACCATGATGCCGTTCATCGATCCCTCGACGTTCGCCAGGAGGCGTTTGGCGGGCACCAATGCGGGATGCACGCGCAGCTCGACGCCGCTCCGGGCGCGCTTGGTGATGCCGAGCAGTTTGATGCGATAGCCCATGCTCTCCGCATAGTCGATGTCGGCGGACTCCAGTTTGGTAATGCCCTCGATATGGACCTGATCGAACCGGATCCGGCTGCCGAACGCAATAGCCGACATGATCGCCAGTTTATGTGCCGCGTCGATGCCTTCGATATCGAAGGTCGGGTCAGCCTCGGCGTAACCGAGGCGTTGCGCCTCCTTCAAAACGGCATCGAAATCCAGGCCCTTGTCCCGCATCTCGGACAGGATGAAATTCGTGGTGCCATTGATAATGCCGGCGACCCATTCGATGCGGTTGGCGGCCAAGCCTTCACGCAGTGCCTTGATGATCGGAATGCTGACGGCGACCGCACCTTCGAAAGCGACCGCCACGCCTTTCTCCCGGGCGGCCGCGAAAATTTCGCTGCCATGCATCGCCAGCAGCGCCTTGTTTGCGGTCACTACATGCTTGCCGTTGGCAATCGCGCGCAACACCAGGTCCCTGGCGACAGTACAGCCGCCGATGACTTCCACCACGATATCGATGTCCGGATGATCGACCACGAGCGCCGGATCGTCGACGACTTCCACCTCGCTGTCGACGATCCGTCTGGCGCGCGCCGTGTCGCGCGCCGAGACCATCGCAATGTGGATCGGACGGCCCGCCCTGCCGCTGATTTCCTTCTGGTTTCGTTTCAGTACATGGTAAGTGCCCGATCCGACAGTACCTATGCCGAGCATGCCGACTTTGATGGGTTTCATAGATTGCGATTCTCCTTCTCAGTGTTGTTGTGCCGAGCCGCGGCCCAGCAATTCGGAAAAACGTGCGGGATCGATGTTCGATCCGCAGACGATCAGCGCGATGCGTTTGCCGCGCAACTGCGTACGCAGCGGGCCGAACAGCGCGGCGGTCGCCGTTGCCGCCGCCGGCTCCGCAACCAGTTTCATGTCCCGGTACAACAGAGCCATTGCGGCGCAGATTTCTTCATCGCTGACGCGCACGATGTCGTCGGCAAAGCGTCGGCACAGGCCATAGCTGTAGTCCATCGCATAGGGCGCGCCGAGACTGTCCGCGACCGTCGTCACGCGCTCCAGCCGTTGCGGACGGCCGGCGCGGAAGCTGCGGTACATCGCATCCGCACCGGCCGGCTCCACGCCATAGACGGCGCAGGACGGATTGCGCTGCTTCACCGCAGCGGCGATGCCGCCGCACAGACCGCCGCCGCCGACCGGCACCAGCACTGCGTCGAGATCAGGCACCTGTTCCATCAGCTCCAGCCCGACGGTGGCCGTGCCTTCCGCAATCAGCGGTCCGTCGTAAGGATGGATCATCGTGCGCGCCTCATCGCTCTCGATCCGGCAGCCATGTTCGAAGGCGCGGTGCACGTCCGGCATCAGGATCACCTCCGCACCGAATGCATCGCAGGCGGCAATGCGCGCGGGACTGGCGTGTTCAGGCATCACGACTTTTGCATGGATGCCGGCATTCATCGCCGCATAGGCGACCGCGATCGCGTGGTTGCCGGCGCTGACGCCGACGACGCCGCGTCGCCGGGCATCGGGGGAGAGCGCGGCGACGCTGTTCAATGCGCCGCGCACCTTGAAGGTGCCGGTCTTCTGGAACAGTTCCAGCTTCAGCCACACCTCGGTGGCATCGTCGAACATGTCCTTGATCGCGCCGGTCTGCCAGCGCCATACGGGAGTGCGCAGCACCTTGCCGGATAACCGCCGCGCGGTGTCCGTGATCTCGGACAGGGTGGGATAGGAGCCCCGCAGGGGGCTCATGGTCGGGTGCAGCATGGGGATTCTCCGATCGGGATTCGAACGCGCGCCAACGCATAAGCGAAGACGCGATGATCAAAGGCAGGGAACGCCAAGCACCGTTACCGCAGCTCAGCGACCCTTGGTAATTCGAATGATGGAGATGGAGGTGGAGCGGATGGATACGCTGCCTTTGAATCCGGTGAACGCAGCGATGCCGGCGCCGGCAATGGCGCTGGTCTTGCGTTTCGACACGGAGGGCAGATACGTATGCATCCGGCAATAATGCCGAAAATTTCCAGGATTGGCAAGGACCTGTTCAGAAGAGGGCGGCGACCGCTGCAAAAGGCGTGACCCGGACCGCTTCGTCAGTCCGGGCGCATCCATTGAACGGCACTCGCGGCGAGCAATAAAAGTAAAACTCACGTTGAAATAATGAGTCACATGCTTCAGTTCTCGCCTGCTGCATGTCGGCCTTTGCATCAAGTGCCGAACACGGAATGAATAATTTTTTCCGGCTATCGCAACCAGAAACCCTGTTTTTGTTCGAGCCATTCGATACTACAGAAAATGTAGTGGACTGACTATTTCTTACTGGCGGCATTTTCACCAACGATGGGTAAACGGCGTTTATTCGGCGGCGAACTTTTTTAATTAGCTTGGCTCCCAAACGAAGGAGTTTTCGTGGGGGGTATTTCTCAGCAAGAACACGGCGCGAGGAAGAGAGTCATTGATCGGTTCGTTTTATATCAAGGAAGGTAAACAGCTTCCGGAAAAGATGGATGTATTTCGAGAACGGAGCGTGGATTCCCGAGATGGATCAGAAAACGCTGATGCTGCTGCAGCAAAAGAGGAACAGGTTTGCATCAGAGGAAAGCCATTCCGCTGCTTCCTGCGCAGAGAGCGCATAAGGTGCGGCTGCATGCACGGCCTCGGGAACAATCTTGTTATTGTATTGCTCCCGACATTCGGCTTAAACTGCTGCTCCGGCAATTCAAACTTGCAGGCAGTCACCTTCTGCAAGACAAGAAGTTTTCATGAAGATTCTCGTTGCACTGATATTGTCTTGTATCCCGATCTTTGCAGCAGCCCAGCTTCGTTTCGGTGTCATTTCCCCGCATGATGCCGATGCAGTGGTTCCCTGGGAGTCCATGGAATCCTACTTTTCCCAGGCATTGGGCATGCCGGTACGCATCGTTCGCCATCCGCCCAACCGTATCGGGCAAGAATTCGTGGCTGGCAAACTGAGCGTTGCCCTCGTCAACCCGGTGACGGCCGTCGAACTCATCGAGAGCGGCAGCGCGGTGGCCATCGGTACGCTCAAGGCCAATGGCATACCTTATTTTGCGGGAACCATCGTCGCCCGGCGCGACCGGCACATCGCCACGTTGGCCGACCTGAAGGGCAAGGATGTTCTTGCCTACCAAAAATCGTCTGCCGGCGCCTATATCTTTCAGCTATATCATCTGCTCCAGAACGGCATCGATCCATTCAAGGATCTGAAGAGCCTGCGGCACAACAACAAACAGGACGACATTGTCCTGGCCGTGTACGAGGGGCGCATCGATGCCGGATTCGTGCGCACCGGAATCATCGAAGCGCTGGCAGCCAAGGGAAAAATCAAGCTGAATGAATTGATCGTCGTCGACGAGCGGCGCGACGGGCTCAGCTACAGGCATACCACCGCCCTGTATCCCGAACGTTTCCTGCTGGTGTCAACCAGGATGGATGAAACATTGCGGAATCGCGTGACGCGCGCGGCCCTGTCGCTTAAACCCGGCGATCCTGCGGCACGCGCAGCCGGCATAGACGGTTTCGTCAAACCCTTGGGCCTGGAAAAGGTAAGGGAGGCATTGCGCGCATTGCATTTGCCGCCTTTCGGATAGTGCCAGGAAGACAGTGCCAGCACGCATAGTTGCTAAGCTCGACCTTATATCCATGTCCCGACACACCCGAAGCAGGATAACCCGGATTCGCATCGCTCCATCCAGGCTGCGCTTGCTATTCTCCTTGCCATGTCCGGATATGGCGAGAAAATCCGGCGCCGCGGCTCTACTCTATGTGCGGAAATGCTCCATCGAAACCGCAAATAGACAAGGGGACTTGCATATGAACATTATCCTGTTGCACGGCAGCTGGCATGGCGCGTGGTGTTGGCACAAGGTGGTGCCGCATCTCCAGGGCGCAGGGCATTCCGTCCACGTTCCGGACCTGCTCGCACATGGCCGTGACTGGCGCTTTGCGCGTGGCCGCATCACACTGAGGCAGATGGCGCGGCAAGTCTGCGAATTGCTTGATTCTCTCCCGGAGCCCGCACTCGTCGTTGCCCACAGCCGGGGCGGAATCGTCGCTTCCTCCGTCGCGGAAATGCGTCCGCGGAAGGTGAACGGACTGGCATATCTGGCCGCCTATATGCTGCGCGACGGTGAACGCGTGGCCGACTTCTTCCGGATGGACAAGGATTCCCTGATACCGCGGAACATACACATCAACAAACTGACCTTGACGGACAGCCTGAGGGAAGACGCATACCGTCGGGCGCTCTACGCCGATTGTTCCGACGCCGACGTCGCACTGGCCAGGACCTTGCTCACGGCGGAACCGTCCCTGCCGGCGCTGACCCGATTGCGGCTGTCGCAAGACAGATACGGATCGGTGCCACGGCACTATATCGAACTGACCCAGGACAAGGCAGTGTCGCTCACGCTCCAGAGGAAGATGATCGCGGCATCGCCGTGTGCGTCGGTGTCATCCATCGATGCCAGCCATTCGGCATACTTTTCTTGCCCCGGTCGCCTGGCGGACGTGATTGATTCTCTCGCGGCATGAGATCGGCGATGCCTCGCGGGGAAGGGAGCCATGAAATGCCGCCATTCCGGGAATGCGGTATTTCAGTCCCGGATAAATGCTGGCCACTACTCCAACTGCCTTTCAATCGAAACAGTCTGAGGAATAGCCAGATCTCCCGTGTGCCGCGTCGTGACTGTTTCGATCAGCACAATCCCGCATTCTTCCTTCGCCACAGGATTGTGTCGTGTCTTTTTTGGCACCACGCAGAATTCGCCCGGACCTAGTCGTACGTCCCGGTCCTTGAACTGAATGACGAGGTTTCCGTAAACGACGAAAAACATTTCATCTTCGTCCGCGTGATCATGCCATGCAAGTTCCCCCTTTAGCTTGGCGACTTTGATGTACTGGTCATTGACGCGTCCTATCACTCGCGGTGTCCAGTATGCCTGAACCTGCTCCAAGGCCTCGGCAACTCCAATTGCAATCCCTGTCCGCATGGCGGTCTCCAGAAAATCATCTCGTGGAGCAAAGGATAGCGAAGTGCCAGCCAATAGAAAATCGAATATATATAATGTTTGGCATTACGATTGCTAATGCTGAAAATGACCCGCAACCTGGATGTCAGTTTGTTACGCACCTTCATTCATGTCGCCGAATCGGGCAGCATGACTGCCGCTGCGAATCGGTTGCACATGTCGCAAGGGGCTGTAAGCCAGCAGATCAAGCGCCTTGAGGAAGTATTCGGGACCGTGATTCTGGAGCGCAGAAGACAGGGTGTGCGGTTGACGACTCCGGGAGAACGGCTGCTCGGCAAGGTACGAAAGCTGGTCGATCTGAACGACGAAATCTGGGCCGACATACGAATGCCGGAGATAACCGGGCAGGTCAGGCTCGGCGTCCCGTACGACCTTGTCGGAACGCATCTGCCGCAAGCCTTGCAGGCATATGCGCGCAGCTATCCCACGGTCGACATTTCGCTTGTTTCCGGGTCATCGTCGGAGCTTGCCGATGCACTTTCAAATGGAAAGATCGATCTTGCACTGGTTGAAGAGCCGTTAGAGTTCGTTCGCGGCGAATGCCTGGCTGTTGAACGTCTGGTGTGGGTGGGGCGCCGTGCCGGTGGAGCGTATGCGAAACGTCCTCTGCCGATTTGCCTCGTTTCGGAAACCTGCATCTTTCGGCCGGCAATCTTCGCAGCGCTGAAAAGCGCGGATATCGAATGGCGTATCGTCTTCGACAATGCCAGCATTGAAGCGACAAGTGCCACTGTGCGAGCTGACCTTGCAGTTACTGCATGGCTTGCGTCGACTGTGCCCTCCGATCTCGACATACTGGGAACGGAATCCGGGCTTCCGGACCTGCCGGATTTCGCGATAAGCCTGTACCTGCCGAAGAGCAGCACCAGCCTTGCCTGCAAGGCAATGGCCGCGCAAATCAAGGCGGCATATCTCGAACGCAGGCAGGCGGGGTAGTCTCAAATCATGAGCGGGCACAGGACGGGGAAGTCCATAACCACAACAAAGGGAGAAGTAAGCATGCGCAGTCTTTGTCTGGCATTTTTCTTATCTGGCAGTCTTTTTGGCTGCGCAAACGCTCAGGAGTATGAAGGCCCGGTTGCCACTGTTGTTGGAACCGCCAGGGTCGTCGATGCGACCACGCTTCAGTCGTTTTCCATCGTTGAAATTTCATCGGAGAATGTGCTGCCTCACAAATGCGGAGCGTTCGCAGCGGGCCAGGCAGTTCCCGCGCGGTGCATCGGGAGAGACATCCCTGCAGTTCCAATGAAAGTAAAAATCAGGGGAACGTATGTTACCGACACGCCGGCCCAGGCATTGGCGCGAAAAGCGAACGGCACATTCCGGGAGGTCGAAGGTGTTGTTGACTTTGCGCCTGTTCCTGGCGGCTATTACGAGGTGACTGGAGATCTGGACAAGGGAGGATCATCAGTCTGGATTGAAGATGTCATGACCAAGTTGCCCGTCACCGAAAAGCTTGTCAGGAAGTGAGTCCGGCGTGAATGCTGAATGCTTGAGATATCCCAAGGATGCCGAAGTTGGCTCCTTGCCTGTTCTGCGGCTGCTTACCAAGTTACCTTTCACTGTTGGCCATGCATGTTCGCAGTGTCTGGCGCAAACGCACTTTTAGCCTTGCTGCAGCGAGCGGGCGGCGGCAAGTCAGTGTTCACTTTGCATCATCGGGGGTCATATCGGCTATCACCTGGAAGGTCGTCTGCTTGAGGTGTGCAACTGCAACGTGCTCTGTCCCTGCTAGAGGCGTTGTTGAAGGTCTACACCGGGAAGGCCGGCGGACCGGTCGCCGAACTCGCCAAACTGATCGGCGAGGTCGTATCGGTGGAGCGTGCGCCGATACGCTTCACCGTCAATGAGGGAAAGGGAGAGCTTCAGATCGGCGCGAACTATTACGCAGAACTGGAGCCCTATGTCGGTCCGACCGGCGGCCAGACCACGCTTTCCGACACCGTGTTCTCGACCGTTCCCGGCGCACCGGTGTTTGTCGGCAAAGCGCCGACCTATCGATCGAAGAACGAAGCGCTCGGCATCGACCTCGACATCAAGAACCATAACGCGCTGCAGAGCACCTTCGTCTTCGACGCATGAACACAGCGGCGGGCCGGCCGCCCTCCGGAGCATCGCGCCACCGGCGCGTGTTCCTGCCGGTGCTGGCCGGGCTGGCGGCGCTTGCATGGATCAGCTTGTGGGCATGGGCGCGCAGTCCGTACGGACGCTATCTGGAGCACGGCGACTGGACTGCATCGGGGCCGGCGGCATTCCTGTGCCGTGCGGTTCCCGCAGGTGACTTGGTCGTGCCCATCGTGCTCTATGCCGTGGCGTGGATACTCATGACGACGGCGATGATGCTGCCGACCACGCTGCCATTGTTCAATAGTCATCGGCAATGGCGATTGTGGCGAGCCATGTGTGATGGAGCGCGGTCCGGAACCCATGCCGGGGGACGCATACCCTACGCCTCCCGCTCCTTCGCCGCCGGCGACACAGCCGTGAAGAGCGCAACTTTTCCCTGCCGGCGCACGTCCACCTGCGGAAAATGACGCCTGAGCATTGCCGCCAGGGCATCCAGCGAGTCGGTCTTGTTGCCGAAGATGCCTTTGCGGTTATAGAGCGCCATCAAGCGCCGGCCGAATCCGTTATGTCCGGCATCGTCGCCGAGAATGGTGGCGCCGTACAAGATGCCCGAGGGTGCAAGATGCGTCTTCAGGTTGATGACGGCCTTTTCCTTGTCAGCGATCGTCCCCGGCAGGCAATGCAGCAGATAGAACATGGATACGGAATCGAACATGGTGTCCGGCGGCAGAGGCAGCGGCTGCATGATGTCGTGGCGCAGGCAGGTGACTTGCAGGCCGCTGCGCCGCGCCGCGGCCTGCAGGCTGTTGTCGTTCAGGTCCATCAGCGTCAACTGCGTGTCGGGCGGAACGCCGGCATGCGCCAGGTAAAACCCCGTACCCACCCCCACATCCAGATGGCGCTTACCCATATGCTTGCGAAAGAACGGCAGCAGCGTCGTGCCGGTCGGGCATTGCCACGCAAAGCGGTTGGAGACGCCAAGAACCCACCAGTCGTACAGCTTCAGGGTGAGAGGGGTGTAGACGGCAGCGCCGCGTTCTGTTCCTGTTGAAGTAGTCGATCCGGTCATTATCTTTGTATCGCAGGTGGTTCTGCACCGGCGCCAACGACGTAGTGCGCGTTGCGTACCGGTACGAAGAAGATTGGTTGCGCGCAGTATACCGTGTGCGAGGAGTGGGATAGTGAATGGAGCGCCGTAAGCATGCTGGAACGGGATACGTCGGCAGGCAGGTCGAAGGCAGATTTCAACAGCGGTACGGCGTTCTGATTGCAGAACGCCGTACCGCGATGGCCGGGATTCCATATCAGCTCGCGCCGTGGTATTCCGGGCTGTATGGCCGTACCTGCTCCACTGTTTCGTCGATGGTGCGCCGCAGCCACCGCATGAACCGTGCTTCCGGCGAATCCTGCTCCAGCGGTGTGCGCAGCAAGGCGACGTACCGCGATCCGTCTGCAGTGAAGCCTGCCGGGGCGGCTAGTGTTCCCGTCCTGAGACTATCGATCACCATGAACAGGGGCGCAATCGCCGTTCCCAATCCTGCTTCCGCCGCCTGCAGGCTCAGGAAGAAATGATCGAAGTACTGGTCCCTGTGCTTCGCCTGCACCGGGGCCGTCTTCCCGTCGGATTTTCCGGCTGCCTTCTTCTCATGACGTGTCCAGATACGCCATGCATCGGGTCGGCCAGTCGTATGCAGGCGGGTAGGCTCCGCCTTGGCCGACATCCGATGGGCGTGACGTGGTGCGCTGACAGGCCCGATGTACTCCGGGAACAGCGGAACGCTGATCGTGTTCGGGTCCAGTATGAAATCGGCGCGGCGGATGGCAAGGTCGATATTTTCGCGTGCCAGGTCGACAGGACCGCCGCCGGTCGACAAGTACACCGGCAAGTCGGGATGCGCATCCTGAAAGCCGGACAGGCGTGGAATCAGCCAGCGCATCGCGAGCGAGCGCTCGCAGGAGACCAGGAGCGGCCTCGGGCGCGCCGGTCGCGTGATGTCGGCGGTGGCTTCGCCGATACGCTTGAGCGCATCCTGCGCGGCTTCGAACAAGATCCTGCCTTCCGCGGTGAGCAAGACCTGGCGGCTGGTTCGGTGCAGCAGCTGCACACCCAGGCGTGTTTCCAGCTCGGATACGCGGCGGCTGACAGCGCTGTGCGACAACGCCAGGCTCTCTGCGGCAGCAGTAAAGCCGCGCAGGCGGGCGACGGCTTCGAAGATGCGCAGATTTTCCAGGGGCGGCAATTTCATCTGTGCATTATATGCACAGATCGTTTTCCAAATCATCAATCATGTCTTCCCCGAAATACGCATAATGGGTGCTCGGATACTTGAATGGAGAAAATCATGGCTGACTTCCGTAGCGATACCGTGACCCGGCCGACGGCGGCAATGAAGCAGGCGATGATGGAAGCCCCAGTGGGGGATGACGTATTCGGCGACGACCCGAGTGTGAACCGTCTGCAGGAGCTGGCAGCCGACATGCTGGGATATGAAGCCGCGCTGTTCGCGCCGAGCGGAACGCAGACCAACCTGATCGCGTTGATGGTCCATTGTCAGCGCGGCGATGAAGCGATCGTCGGCCAACGCTGGCATACCTATCGCTGGGAAGCAGGCGGCATGGCGGTGCTGGGGTCGATCCAGCCGCAGCCGCTGGAGCACCAGGAGGATGGCACCATTGCGCTGGACGATATCGAAGGCGCGGTCAAGCCTGACGATCCGCATTTCGCGCGCACGCGGCTGATTGCGCTCGAAAACACGACCAGCGGCAAGGTGCTGCCGCCGGCCTATCTGCGCGATGTGCGCGCGCTGGCGCAGCGACACGGATTGCGCACGCATATCGACGGTGCTCGGCTGTTCAATGCCGCGGTGGCGCTTGCGCAGACAGGTGGAGGCGACCCGGTGCACCAGGCGCGGGAGATTTGCGATGGCTACGATTCGGTGTCGGTATGCTTGTCGAAAGGGCTTGGCGCGCCGGTCGGCTCCTTGCTGCTCGGGTCTGGTGAATTCATCAGGCAGGCCAGGCGGGTGCGCAAGATGCTGGGTGGCGGGATGCGGCAGGCGGGCGTCCTCGCCGCGGCCGGTATCCACGCATTGCAGTATCACGTCCAACAGTTGGCGGAGGATCATGCGAACGCGGCGTTGCTGTCGCGCGGGCTGGCGGAAGCGGTCGCGGGGAATGCCAGGCTCAGGGAAAACACGAACGTGCATGAAGCGCAAACCAATATCCTGTTCATGGATGTCGGCGTGGAGGTGGCGGACGAATTGATGCGGCATCTTGCTGCCGCTGGAATCAGGGTCACAAGCGGCACGCAGAGGGTGAAGGAGCGCACTTTCAAGCGCTTTCGCTGGGTGACGCACCTCGACGTGACACGCGTCGAGGTGGAGCGGGCAGTGCAGGCAGTGACTGCATTTTCGGATTGATTCCCGGCGCGGACGGCTATTCGAATACCGGCCTTACATCCTCCAGCATGTCGTCGATCGAAAACGGCAACGCCTTGGCGAACAGGTCGAGCAGCACCAGCGCGTTCAAGGTCCCGTCCTTGTCGCTGATGGCGCGCAACCGTAGCGCCATCGCCGCATTGACCAGCTGCAGATCCTCGTAATGCTGGCGGAGATGCTTGAGGTCCCAGTCGGGTTCGCGGCCGCGGCCGCGCTCGAAGTACTGTGCCAGGAGATACATCGACGCGACGCGGTAAATGGTTTCCTGCTCGTTCGCAAACGGCAGGTGGAAGTGTGCCATCGGTTTCAGGAATCCGGTCCGGGGACAGCCGCTGGTGGCGGCAAGCAGCCCCATCAGCGAGCCGACCGCCTGCTGCAGCGAGGTCGACTTGCTGACGGTGCGTTCTTCCGACTCGACCTGCACCGTCACCGTGTCGTACGACAGGCGTTTGCCGAATGCCTCGATCAAGGGAACGAAGGCGACTGCCATCGGGCATCGGGGTGTCGTCGCCGAAGACAGGGGGCAGTGACGGCATTGATGAAAGCCGAGCATGGTCCACTCGGGCAGTCCGGCGTCGTCGGAGCATGCGACCGGCTTGATCGCGAAGGATGCCGTGCTGCCGTCGTTGAATTGGTAGCGATAGGTCAGGCCTTGCATGAACGCCTCCACTTTCGGTCAGGCAGTCATCATAGTCTCGCGACGCTTCATTTGTCACCCCGGATTTGCCAGGGAAAAGCCGCAGGTCCGGCGGGCGCACTCGTAACCCGCGTGGGCATCGCCATCGAACGCCTCTTCCATCTCTTGTTCTTTTTTTGAGGTGCTTGGCGTTAATATCCTGAAATTGATGTATTCATCAAAGCCCGCATGACGCTTCATGGCCGGCGCAATCCAGGATTAACGCAATGAATTTCAAAAATTTCCGAATCAGTGTTCGTCTCGGTGCCGGCTTCGGCATCCTCATGCTGCTCATGCTGCTGGTGATCCTGGTCGGCGTTATCCGCCTTTCCGCGATCAGCGCGGCCAACAACAAAATCATCGAACAGGATTGGGTCAGCGCGGCGGCGATCACTACCATTGACGCCGCGGCGCGCGAAGACGCCCGCCGGACATTGGCGCTCTTCATCCTGAAGGATAGGGACCAACGCGCCAAGAGTTATGAGCGAATCGACCTCGACAAGAAAACCATCGATGCCGCGCTGGTCACGCTTCACGAACTCATTTCCACCGCCGAAGGCAATGCCCTGCTCGAAAAAATTCAGGCCAGCCGCGCCGCCTATTTTGTCTCCTTCCTCGAGGTTGCCGACCTGATCGAGGAAGGCCGGCCTGAAGCCGCGGCCGACTTGATGAACAGTAAAACCTTTCCGGCCCTGGATACGCTTCTTGAAAATATCCGGGCGCTGGTCGATTTGCAAAAACAGCAAGTCATCGACGCGGGCGCGCAAGCCCAGCACGACATCGAGTCGTCCCGCGCACTGATGATCGGATTGGGGCTCGCCGCCCTGATTGTCGGCATCGCTTTCGCGGCCTGGGCGACACGTTCCATCACCGCGCCGCTGGAAGAGGCGGTCGGCATCGCCAAGCGCGTGGCCGATGGCGATCTCGCCAGCATGATCGAGGTCACCTCCAGGGACGAAACCGGGCAGCTCCTGCAGGCGCTGAAGGACATGACCCACAGCCTGGCCGCGCAAGAGAGCTTGCGCCGCGCGGTCGAAGCGGCGGAAGACGCCACCAAGATGAAATCGGACTTCCTTGCCAACATGTCGCACGAAATCCGCACGCCGATGAACGGCATCATCGGCATGACGCATCTGGCACTGCAAACCGAACTCACCACGAAGCAGCGCAATTACCTCGAAAAGGTCGACGCCGCCGCCAAAAACCTGCTGGGCATCATCAACGACATCCTCGACTTTTCCAAGATCGAAGCCGGCAAACTGGACTTCGAGCACACCGACTTCTATCTGGAAGACGTGATGGAACAGGTGGCCGACCTGTCCGTCGTCAAGGCGCAGGACAAAGGCCTGGAACTGCTGTTCGACATCGCGCCCGATGTGCCCACCGGCCTGGTCGGCGATTCCCTGCGCCTGGGCCAGGTCATCATCAACCTGACCAACAACGCGATCAAGTTCACCGAAAAGGGTGAAATCACCATCGCCATCCGCAAGCTCGCCGTCGACGGCGGGCAGGTGCGCCTGCGTTTCGAAGTCAGGGACACCGGCGTCGGCCTCACCGAAGTCCAGCGCGCGAAACTGTTCAATGCGTTCACGCAGGCCGACACTTCCACCACCCGCAAGTATGGCGGCACCGGCCTGGGTCTGACCATCTGCAAACGGCTGGTGGAAATGATGGATGGCAGCATCGGCGTCGACAGCGAAGCCGGCGTCGGCAGCACCTTTTACTTCGACGCGCAATTCGGCCTGCAGACCGAACAGCAGCCGGTCGCCGCCACCGACGACGTGCTCGGGCTGCGTATCCTGGTGGTCGACGACAATGCCAGCGCGCGCGAAATCTTTCTCTCCATGCTGAGTTCGTTCAAATGCAGCGCCAGCGCGGTCGGCAGCGGCGCGGAGGCGCTGGCCGCCCTGCAACAGGCGCAGCGCGAAGGCAAGCCCTACGGCCTGGTGCTGATGGATTGGCAAATGCAAGGCATGAACGGCATAGAAGCCATCAAACGCATCCGTGCAAATGACAAGTTGTCGAAGACTCCTGCCTTCGTGATGGTGACGGCTTATAGCCGCGACGAATTGCTGGAGCAGGCACAGGACGTGCAGATCGACGGCCTGCTGACCAAGCCTGTCAGTCCCTCGACGCTGCTGGACAGCATCCTGTCTGCGTTCGGCAAGGAAATCGTGCGCCGCCCGCGCAAGCAGCAGCGGCACGCGGATTATCAGGAAGCGGAGAAGGCGGTGGGCGGCGCCTATCTGCTGCTGGTCGACGACAACCAGGTCAATCAGGAACTGGCGCAGGAAATCCTGGAGGATGCCGGCATCCGCATCGACATCGCCAACAACGGCGCGGAGGCATTGCAGAAAATCGCGCAGGCCGATTACGATGGCGTGCTGATGGATTGCCAGATGCCGGTAATGGACGGCTATACGGCCACGCGCAAGCTGCGCGAGGACGCGCGTTTCGCCAGCCTGCCGGTGATCGCCATGACCGCCAATGCGATGGTGAGCGACAGGGAAAAATGCCTGGCTGCCGGCATGAACGACTTCATCGCCAAACCGATCGCCGTCGACCAGCTGTTTACCACCCTGGCGCGCTGGATCAAACCCAGGGCCGCCGTCGTCGCAAGCGCACCGGCCGCGGCGCAGGACGACAGCCTGCCTCGCATACCCGGCCTCGATATCAATGGCGCGCTGCAACGCGTCGGCGGCAACGCCGCCCGGCTGAGCAAACTGCTCCGACGTTTCAATGAAACCCAGGCCGATGCCATGCTGCGCATTCAAGCCGCCATCGACAACAGGGACATGGACACCGCCACGCGCGAAGCGCATACGCTCAAGGGCCTGGCCGGCAACATCGGCGCCGCCGCGCTGTCCGAGCAGGCCCGCGTCGTTGAACGCATGCTGAAGCACGGCGAGAGCGCGGATGTGCCGGCGGCGCTGGAAGCGCTGGAACAGGAGCTCGCATCGCTGTTGCAGCGCATGACGGCGGCGCTGGGGCCGGCCGGCGCCGATGCCGCACCGCCCGTCACGACCATCCAGGTCGACAAGGACGAACTGGCCGCCGAACTGCGGCAACTGGCGGCGCTGTTGGCCGACGACGATTCGCAGGCCGTCAAGCGGCTGGACAGCGTTGTCGACAAGCTCGCCGCCCTGGGACAGAGCGACGCCGCGAAACTGCTCAAAAGACTTGTGTCGCAGTATGATTTCGACGCTGCGGCGGGCAAGTTGAGAGAAACCGCGCAAGCGCTGGACATCGCGTTGTAGGCGGGTGTGCCGGACCGCAGTCATTCATCCGGATGAATCCGGATGATCTTGCCGGCACGTTGAACCGAATTTTCACATCAAGGAAAAACCATGAGCGAGTCCCAGCCCAAACCGACCATCCTGGTGGTGGACGACACGCCGGAGAACATCGAACTGTTGTGCGACGTGCTGGATGCGAAGTACCGTACCAGGATCGCCGTCAACGGCGAGCGCGCACTCAAGATCGCCTTTTCCGATAATAAGCCGGACCTGATCCTGCTCGACATCATGATGCCCGGCATGAGCGGCTACGAGGTGTGCCAGGCCTTGAAAGCCAATCCCGCCACGCGCGACATCCCAGTGATTTTCGTCACCGCCATGAGCGAAATCGCCGACGAGGAAAAGGGACTGGAACTGGGCGCGGTCGATTACCTGACCAAGCCAATCAGCCCGCCCATCGTCCTCGCGCGCGTCAAAACCCATCTCGCGATGAAAAGCGTGCAAGACTTCCTGCGCGACCAGAACAAGTTCCTCGAAACCGAAATCGGCAAGCGCACGCTGGAGTTGATCGCGCTGCAGGACGTCACCATTCACGCCATGGCATCGCTGGCCGAAACCCGCGACAACGAAACCGGCAACCACATCCGCCGCACCTCGCTGTACGTCAAGGCGCTGGCCGAAAAGCTGAGCACGCATCCGCGCTTCGGGTATTTCCTGACCGAGAAAAACATTGAGCTGCTGTTCAAATCGGCGCCGCTGCACGACATCGGCAAGGTCGGCATTCCGGATCGCATCCTGCTCAAGCCCGGCCGTTTCGAACCGCATGAATTCGAAATCATGAAGACCCACACCACCCTGGGTCGCGACGCCATCCTGGCCGCGGAGAAGGAACTCGGCATCGAAGTCCCGTTCCTCAAATACGCCAAGGAAATCGCCTACAGCCACCAGGAAAAATGGGATGGCAGCGGTTATCCGCAGGGCTTGGCTGGCGACGCGATTCCGATATCCGCACGGCTGATGGCGGTGGCCGACGTGTACGATGCGCTGATCAGCAAACGTGTTTACAAGGAGGGCATGCCGCACGAGAAAGCGGTCGAAATCATCGTCCAGGGCAAGGGTTCGCATTTCGATCCCGACATGGTGGACGCATTTCTCGCGCTGCAGGACGAATTCCGCGCGATCGCCATTCGATACGCCGACACCGATCACGATATCGAACAGAAGATCGGGAAGCTGGCGGTGTTCAAAACCGAGGAGCCGTGAAGGGCGGGGCGCTCGCGACAGACGACAGCCTTGGCGAGCACCCTCCTCCCCGGCCCTTGTCCCGCTCGCGGGCTATGGTAGGCACGGAGGCCTGCACACCTATCAAAAAACTTTTGCATAGTTGCTCAATTTAAACGAACAGTGTTGAGACCCGGCCCCAATCCTCCCTTTATTGTCCAACCGTTGCCCGCTTGATGATCTTGGCACAATCCACACCGCGCGGCAGGTTTCCATAGACCAGGCCGCTGCTCGATCCCGACAGGCGCGACACGCAAAACGCATCGGCCACGGCCGCATCGCCATGCCGCACCAGCAACGAACCCTGCAATGCGAGCGCCATTTTTTCCACGATGCTGCGCGCCCGGTATTCGATATCGGCGGGATCGGCAAACTCCCGCTCCAGTTGCGCCGTATATTGGTCGAGGTGCCGGTTCGCCCCAGTTGCGAGCCCTACTTCTGCCATGAACGTTTCCATCGAGCCGGGCTCGCGCTGCATGGCGCGCAGCATGTCGAGGCACTGCACGTTGCCGCTTCCTTCCCAGATCGAGTTGACCGGCGATTCCCGGAACAGGCGCGGCATGATGCAATCCTCCATTACGCCGCTGCCGCCGATGCACTCCATCGCCTCGTACGCATGGCCCGGTGTGCGCTTGCAGATCCAGTACTTGCCGACCGCCGTACCCATGCGCACCAGCAGTTTTTCCGATTCGCTCTGTTCGCTGCTGTCGAGTGCACGCGCAATACGCATGGTCATCGCCAGCGCGGCCTCGCTTTCAATGGCGAGATCGGCAAGCACGTTCTGCATCAGCGGCTGCTCCGCCAGCAGCTTGCCGAAGGCCGTCCGGTGGGCACAATGATGCAAGGCCTGCACCGCCGCCTGCCGCATGCCGGCGGCGGAACCGATCATGCAATCGAAGCGCGTCATCGCCACCATCTTCAGGATGGTGGCAACGCCGCGTCCTTCGCCGCCGACCATCACCGCATAGGCGCCGCGCAGTTCCGTCTCGGATGATGCGTTGGCCACGTTGCCCATCTTGTTCTTCAGCCGCTGGATCTGCAGCGGGTTCTTGCTGCCGTCGGGCCGCCAGCGCGGCAGCAGGAAGCAGGATAGGCCGCCGGGCGCCTGCGCCAGCACCAGGAACGCATCGCACATCGGCGCCGATACGAAGTACTTGTGGCCGACCAATTCGTAGGGCTGGCCGGGACCGCCGTTGCCGAGGGGGAGGGCGCGCGTCGTGTTGGCGCGTACGTCGGATCCGCCTTGCTTCTCCGTCATCGCCATGCCGATGGTGACGCCTTCCTTCTGCTCCGCCGGAACATTGCGATAATCGTAACGAGGGGCGAGGATCTTGCCTTCCCATTGCGCAGCGACGTCAGGCTGCAGGCGCAGTGCAGGAATCGCAGCGGAAGTCATCGTGATCGGGCAGAGGTGTGCCGCTTCGACCTGGCTCTGCATGTAGTACTTGGCGGCGCGCGCTACCTGGGCGCCTGTGCGCGGATCGGTCCAGTGGGACGAATGCAGCCCGTGCTCAAGCGAGATCTGCATCAGGCGATGGTACGCAGGGTGGAAACGCACTTCATCGACGCGGCGGCCGTAGCGGTCATGGGTATGCAGCACCGGCTTGTTCTCGTTGGCCTGGAAGCCGAGCTCGATCAGTTCGCGCGAGCCGGTAAGCGTGCCGAATGCGTGCAGTTCGTCTTCCGCCCATCCTGCGCCTTCCCTTGCCACGGCCGCACGCAAGGCCTGGTCCTGCAGGTAAAGGTTGTAGTCTTCCAGCGCACGCGGCTGGTTTTCGACGACATGGGTATCGGCAAAAAAGCGGTTTTCATTTTGAATTGCGGGCATATCTCTCTCCATCGGGGAACCGGGGAAAGGTCCCCGGAAGCCGTGCAATGAAAGTGTGAATTATGATTCACTTGTTTAGAGCGAAGTGAATCATGCCTGCGCGCGCCTGTCAAGCGCTTGCTTGCGGGCACTCTCGGACCTCGGTTACACTGCCCGGCACCATTGGATAAGTCCCAGCCCATGCCATACCGGCCTACCGAAAAAACCCAGGCCCGCAAGGCCGCGATGCGGCAGCGAATACTCGATGCCTCCCTGCGCATTGTCTCGACCGGCGGCTTCGGTGCGCTCACCATCAACAGCGTCGCCGGAGAAGCCGGCATTGCCGCCGGCGCCGTCTACAAACACTTCGAGTCGAAGGCGCATCTCTGCACAGAGGTATTCAGGCTGGCCACGGAGAAGGAAGTGGCCGTGGTCAGGACCCATGCCTGGGCGGACGGTCGGCCCGCGACCCGTCTGCTCAACGCCATCGACGCCTTTGCCGCGCGCGCCATCCGCAGCCGGCGCCTCGCCTACGCATTGATTGCCGAGCCGGTGGATATCTTGGTGGACGCGGAACGTCTGCGCTATCGCCGTGCCTACGCCGAGGTATTCCAGAGGCTGGTGGAGGACGGCATCCGCAGCGGTGACTTTCCTCCGCAGACGGCTTCGGTGTCGGCGGCGGCGCTCGTGGGGGTGCTTTCCGAGGCATTGGTAGGGCCGCTGAGCTGGACCGACGGCGCAGAACCGGAAATCGACGCGGCGCAAGTGATCCGGCCGATACAGGCATTCTGTTTGCGGGCTGTAGCGATGCGTGAAATCGATGGGACGGAGTGACTACCCAAATGGCGGAAGGCGCTTCGCTTTTCCGTACGTCCTTCGCGCCCTGTAAGGGAGGGAGCGTTCTGTCATCCATTGTCTAACGCTCAACAATTCGATTGTGTTATCAGTTTGACCATGGCAAGATGCGCGGGCAATTTATGTTTTGTACCCGCACCACCTACTATTCGAGGGGAAATCTGGCTCATGAACAAACTTGTTTACCCGCGCGAACGGACGCTCGGCCGTATCACTCTGGTACTCGGACTGCTTGCCTGGCTGGGCCTGATAGTCGGCACTTTCGGTGCGGCGCTGATCGGACTGGCAGTCGGTTTCTTGCTGTACCTGTTTATTCAGTCGGCCTTGATTGCCTATATCAAGGGCAATGGCGTCGAACTGTCGGAGTCCCAGTTTCCCGATTTGTATGCGCAATTCGCCGCCTGCTGCGATCGGCTGCAGATGAAGACGCTTCCGCAGGCCTATATCCTGAACGGCAGCGGCAGCCTGAACGCATTTGCCACCAAGTTCCTCGGTACCCAATACGTGGTATTGATGTCGGAGGTCGTCGATGCAATGTCTGAGCATGACGACGGCGTTCGCTTTTATATCGGCCATGAACTTGGACACCTGCGCATGAAGCATCTGAGCGGACACTTGCTGCGTTGGCCCGTGCTTTGGCTGCCGCTGCTCGGCGCAGCCTATTCGCGTGCCAGGGAAAGTACCTGCGACCGCCACGGGCTCGTTTGCAGCGGGTCGACGGAAGGTGCCGCGCGTGCGCTGGCCGCGCTGTCGGCAGGCGCCGAACGCTGGAAAAAACTCGATGTTGCGGCCTACATCGATCAGGCCAGGCACTCGTCCGGCTTCTGGATGTCGTTCCACGAACTGACCGCCGGCTACCCTTGGCTGACCAAGCGCGCAGCACGCCTGATGGGTGAGAAGGCATCGATACCCCGCCGTAACGGCTTCGCCTATCTGCTGGCGCTGTTCGTTCCGTATGCCGGGCGCCTGGGCGCAGGATTCGGAATGCTGATGGTGGTCTACATCGTCGGTGTGCTGGCCGCCATCGCTCTACCGGCATATCAGGACTACACGGTCCGTGCCAAGGTCAATGCAGCGGTCATCGGTTCACAAGCTGCGCGGAATTCGCTGAGCAGTTACTACCAGTCCAACCATACGTCCCCGGAATCATTGGGCGCCGCCGGCATCGATTCACAATTGGCGGACGGCACGCAACTGTCACTTGATCCCAAACAGATGGAACTCACGGTCACGCTCAAACAGGGACAAATCGTCTTCACTCCCGCACTCGACGACGAAGGGCGCATTGTCTGGAGCTGCACGAACGGCGAAGGCATCAAGCCGACGCAGCTTCCACCCTCATGCCGCAACGCCGCTCCCCAGTGACAGGACAATTGTTTCGGCACCTGTGATGTGAACATCATCCGGCGGAAGTCGCTTCGCCTTTCCGTATATGGACTCCTCCCGGTTTGCAAGTCATTTCTGTTTTGGCTTTAGGT
>CBIHRJ010000028.1:0-65098 GCA_966212445.1 uncultured Noviherbaspirillum sp.
TGCATCGCATCCGGCTACGACCGCCAAATTGCACACCTTATTTCTGCGCGGCGCCATAGGTGTGGTTCGGATAGGCCTGGCTGAACAGATCTTCCAGTGCGCCGATCTCCGCCAGGTGCCGGATCGGCGCCGCGTTGCCCGCATACGGAAACCAGATGCGGTCGCGCAGGCCGAAGCCGGAATGGCAGTCGAGCGCGAGACTGAAATCACGTTCCAGCAGTTCTTGCCGCACCACCTCGCACAGGGCCTGGCTTTCGATTTCCATCGGTTCGCCCGACGCGCCGCGATACCAGGGCAGGTAGCGGCTGATACGCTGTCCGCCCAGCAGGAAGGGTACCGCCGCCGTGGCGTCGAGCGGCGCGTTGCGCATCAGGTCGACGCCGCGTGGATTGCAGCGGGTGTGCCGCCACATCCCGGCCGGATTGACAATGGGCATGAACACCAGCAGCACCCGCGTCAACTGCCGGTGCAGCACGCCGTCCCAGCGCAGCCTGACCAGCAGGCTGCGCATGAAGGCCAGCAACACTTGCGTGCCGATCCGTTCCAGTCCGTGCACGCCGCCGAAAAAGCCGACCGCCGGCGCCGATCGCCGGTTGCTGCCGATTGCCGCCGCGTACAACGGGAAGCGCCGTCCGTCCGTTGTCACTTCGCCCATGGTGCGCACGGTCAGCAACGCTGCGTGCTCGCTGACGATGCGTTCCAGTTCGGTCAGTTCCGGCAAGGCGTCTGCGTTCATGGCGGCGGCAGGGGATAACAGTTGGTAACAATGTTTGGAGCATGCGCTGCGCAAAGGCGTTCCTCGTTAAAATAGATGCCCTCATGAGCGCCTACCCCACCATCGCCTGGACCGAAAACGGCCAGCCGCACTCCGCCCGCTGGCGTTCCGAAGCCGGCGTGCCGCCGCCGAAACGCGTCGTCATCGCGGACGACCGCACCACGGCCGACGCCGCCTACCGGCTTGCCTGCGAAGGCACGGCGATGCTGTGGCGCGGCGACTACCAGAATGCGCGGCAACTGCTGCAGGCGCTCGCAAGACGCACCGACCGCAAGCCGAAAAAGCCGCGTGCTCCGGCCGCCTCGTCGACCGAAGCCTTTCACCTGCACCGGATGGCGCAGGCACAGCGGGCGCGCATCCTCGGCATGCTGTTGTTGCCGTTCGAAAAGGATTACGCGATTCCGCTGCGGCGCGCGCCGGACTTGCGCGCCGCCTGCGAAGAAGCCTGGGGCGCCGGCGATGAAGCCTGCATCGCATCGCTGCGCGAACTGCTCGGCCTGATCGGCGCGCATGAATGGCGCAAGAAAGGCGTCGAGATAGCCGGGCTCGGTGCGCGTATCCATCCGCACTACGGCGTGTTCTCGCCGGTGCGCGGTGAATACATCGACCTGGTTGCGCAGGCGCCGTTGCCGTCGGCCAGGCTGGCCTTCGACATCGGCACCGGTACCGGCGTGCTGGCAGCACTGCTCGCGCGGCGCGGCGTGCAACGCATCGTTGCCACCGACCAGGATCCGCGTGCGCTGGCTTGCGCACAGGAAAACATCGAACGGCTCGGCCTTGGCGGCCAGGTGGAATTGCAGCCGGCCGATCTGTTTCCGGAGGGAAGGGCACCCTTGATCGTCTGCAATCCGCCGTGGCTGCCGGCGCGTCCGAGTTCGCCGGTCGAATACGCGGTGTACGACCCCGACAGCCGCATGTTGCGCGGTTTTCTCGGCGGGCTGGCCGCGCATCTGGAGCCGGGCGGCGAAGGCTGGCTGATCCTGTCCGACCTGGCCGAACATCTCGGCCTGCGTTCGCGCAGCGAACTGCTGGAGATGATCGCCGCGGCCGGATTGCAGGTGATCGGCCGCATCGATGTCCGTCCGCGCCATTCGAAAGCCGCCGACCCCGACGACCCCTTGCACGGGGCGCGGGCGGCCGAACTGACCTCGCTCTGGCGGCTGGCGCTTATTTCCTGACGGGCAGCAAACAAGCGTATTGCAGGCATCCACCCGCCACCAGAAATTTGTAGAATGGCACCGGATGCCGGCAGTCGGTCATGAAAGTGGTCCGGATATTCCGCGCATGAACAGGCGGGATTGTTCATTACATGGAGTTGCGATGAAACTATCGACCTTCATCAGTCAAAACATGGAACAGATCATCGGCGAGTGGGAGGCATTCGCCCATACCTTGCTCCCGGCGGCGGCGGCCATGACGCGGCACGGCTTGCGCAATCATTCCCGGCTGATCCTCGAAGCGATCGCCGCGGATGTCGCCGAGGCTCCGGCTGAGCACGGCGCCGGCAGCGGCGCGCCGGACCTGGACGGGCGCGAGACGGCGGCCGCAACCCACGGCGCGTTGCGCCATGACGCCGGCTTCGACCTGCTGCAACTTAGCGCCGAATTCCGCGCGCTGCGCAACAGCGTGATCCGTCTGTGGATGGCGGACGGCATGGAAGCGAACGAATCGGCGTTCCAGGAAATGCTGCGTTTCAACGATGCGGTCGACCGCGCACTTGCCGAATCGATCGCGCGCTATGCAGAAGAGGTGGAGCGCTCGCGCAACATGTTCCTCGCGATACTCGGACACGATCTGCGCACGCCGCTGGGCGCGATCGCGATGACCACGCAATACCTCGGTTTGCCCAATGTATCGCAAGGGAAACGGACGGAGGCGCTGGCGCGCATCGACCGCAGCGCCGCAGCGATGAACGCGATGATCAAGGACTTGCTGGAGTTCACCAAGACCCGGCTCGGCAAGGGGATTCCGATCAATACCGAAGCCGCCGATATGCGAAGGATCTGCCATTCCGCGCTGGAAGAAGTGCGCATGGCCCATCCGTTGCGTGAATTCCGCCTGGACATGGAAGGCAATCTCGATGGCGTGGTCGACAGCGACCGCCTCAAGCAGGTGCTGTGGAATCTGCTCAACAACGCCGTGCAGCACGGTGCGCGGGAACATCCGATCGCGCTGGAAGCGTGCGGCGAGGCCGACACGCTGGTGCTGCGCGTATGCAACCGCGGGCCCGCGATTTCCGCCGACGCCTTGCAGGTGATTTTCAATCCGCTGGTCCAGGTCGACGATGCCGCGTCCCCGGCCGCCAACCTCGGACTCGGCCTGTTCATCGCACGCGAAATCGTGCAGGCCCATGGCGGCAGCATCACCGCTACCTCGTCCGACGACGCCGGCACGGTGTTCGAACTGAGGTTGCCGCGCACGCCGCCGGAAATCTTCCGCGCACGCGATGCCTGACATCCCTCCGCACGCTGAACCCAAGGCCGGGTCCGCAACTCTTACACTTTATCGCCGGGCACGGTTCCGCCTCACAGCTGCAAACCTCATTTTCCATGTCGAGCACCTTTACCATCCTGCTGGTCGGCGCGCTGTTCTGCGTTCTGATGCTGTTTGTCCTCATTTCGCTGCTGCGCAGCGGCATTGCCGGGCTGCGCGAGTGGGGCGTCGCCAATGCACTGGCCTGCGTCGCCTTCGTGCTGTATGCGTTCGGCAGGGAGTTGCCGGCCTTTATCGCGTATGAAGTCGCGAATGCCGTCTATGCCGCGGCGATGGCAGCGATTTTCGCCGGCTTCCGGCGTTTCTTCGCACTCCGCGTGTCGCTGCCCGGCCTGACGACGGCGATCGGATTGCTGACCGGCGCCATCGCGCTGTTTCACTACCAGGTCGATTCCTTCGCATTACGCACCGCATCGGTCGCGGCATTCCAGGGCGGCATCTGTTTCGCGATCGCCTACACCATCCGCCGTTCGCGCAAGGCATGGCGTTCGCGCTACCCGTATTACTTTACGCAGGCAATGGCCGTGGTGGTTGCGCTCGGGCACGCCGCGCGCGCCATCATTTACCTGACGCACACCAGCGACATGACGTCGCTGCTGCAGCCGAACCCATTGAACCTGTTCTTCCTGGCAGCGGGCACCTTCGTGCTGCCGGTACTCACCTTCGGCGCGGTCATGATGGTGCATGACACGATGATGGCCAAGGCCGAGCACGCAGCCAACCGCGACTTCCTCACCGGCGCCTGGTCGCGCCGCGCGTTCTTCGACATCGCCGAACGCGAGATGTCGCGCTCGCAACGCACCGGCCGCCATCTGTCGCTACTGCTGCTCGACGTCGACAACTTCAAGCGCATCAACGACACCTCCGGCCATGCCGCCGGCGACCAGGTGCTGATCGACGTGGTATTGCGCGCCGAGAACGAACTGCGCAGCATCGACTATTTCGCCCGTGTCGGCGGTGAGGAATTCGCGGTGCTGCTGCCGGAAACCAGCCGCGCCGCAGCGCTGGTGGTCGCAGAACGGCTGAGGGCGGCGCTGGAGAAGAAGACTGGCGGCCCGCTGTACACTGTCAGCATCGGCGTTGCCACGCTGCATGGGGCGGAGTCGTATCACGACGTGATGCGGCGCGCCGACGCGGCGTTGTATGCAGCCAAGGCGACTGGGCGCAACCGGGTGGTGTGCGAGCCGGATTGACGCCTGCATTGAGGGATGACGGCAGTAAATTGCAGCCGGGTCGCGATGCTCGCAAGTTCGAGCCTGGTTCTCGTGGGCACAAAGGGCAGGCATGCCGGCTGGGCAGGTTTGCTTGGCGTAGCCCTCCTTGCCGTAATCGGGATGTTCGCCTAGCAAGCGCATGCCGGGACATGCATTCGGGCACAATGATGCCTTGGCTGTTCCTGCCAAGGCACTGTTCGGCCTCACAGGGTGAACGGCATTGAAATTTTGCAAGCACCGACACAACAAGAAGGAAACGACACTGTGATCATCGTAGCGGGCGCCGGAAAACTGGCCCGGGAGCTTCTAACGTCTCTCAAGAGAGAACATCCCGGCCAAGTTGCTTCGTGGGGCGATATAGCCGGCGAACTCCATGGAAATTCCATCGTCGTGCATGCAGGCTCGGGCCGGGAGCTGGAAGATGTCATTGCCTATTGCCGAAAAACGCGGTCCACATTGATGGAGTTGGCAACGGGCACGGACATCGTCCATCGCGAACTCGATTTCCCCGTCGTGCTGTGCCCCAACACCAACATCCTGATGCTCAAGTTCATGGCGATGCTGGCCAGGAATGGACATCACTTTAAAAATTACGAAAAGCAGCTTGTCGAGTCGCATCAGGCGGAGAAGTCATCCACGCCGGGAACGGCCGTCGATCTGGCCCGACACCTCGGTATTCCACAGAAGGAAATACGATCAATCCGGAATCCGGTGGAGCAAGAAGAGAGCCTAAAAATACCGCCTGAACACCTGGCCAGGCATGCGTATCACAGAATCGTGATTGAAGACGCGATGAGCAGCATCACGCTTGAAACGAAAGTGTTCGGCCCTGCGCCGTATTCCGAAGGCGTGGCTCAGATCATCTCGGCCATTTGCGCCAACAAACTGGAAAACCGGCGGTACGACATCATCGAGTTCGTGGACAATGGCTGGATTTGATTCCACGGATCTTGTTCGATTGTTGTGACACTCTTCGGGTTTCATATGAAAAGATTCCACCTGAAAAAAGCCGTTTCGCCGGAGGGAGTTGAAGCGTTTGCGTACATGGTCGTGTGCGCAATGGGAGTGACCGGCGTTGGATTGACTATTTTTCTTGGCAAGGTTTATGCGGCTATTCTGATTGCCGTTTTATGCTTTGGTGCATGTGTTCGCATAAAGCGCGGTCACGTCAACAAAGAAAAGAAGTGAGTCGTGTATGTGCGTGGCAAATCTCAGTCGCCGTTCCGCAGTGATACTTCATGCGAGTAGTGGAACATCCGCATGAATGCGTAGGGAGCATCGCGCTGTACCCTTTTGCGCAAATACTCCATCCCCTCACAACGCCCGCACGCACAACCGGAAATCCGGATCTTCCTCATACTTCCGCACGTCGAATTCCAGCCCGCGCATCAGCTTCAGCATCGGCGCGTTGTTGCTCAGCACCAGCCCTTCGATCTGTGACAGGCCCTTGTCGCGCGCGACGTCCATGATCGACTGCATCATGCGTGAACCGAGCCCCTGGCCGTTGAATTCGTCCGCGATCGCGAGCGAGAATTCGCAGGTGCTCAGGTCCGGGTTGGTGACATAACGCGATACGCCGATGATGCGCTCGGTTTCGGTGAAGCCGCCTTCCTCGTCGGGCTTGCGTTCGCGGTAGACCGCGACCAGCGCCATCTCGCGGTCGTAGTCGATCAGCGTGAAGCGCGCGAGCATGCGCAGCGACAGTTCGCGCATGGTCGACACGAAACGGAAGTAGCGGCTTTCCGGCGACATGCGGCGCACGAAGTCCTGCAGCATTTCCGCGTCTTCCGGGCGGATCGGACGCACCGTGTAGCGGCCGCCGCCGCGCATCGGCCATTCGCGTTCCTGGTCGGACGGATAGGGCAGGATCGCCAGGTGCGGATACTTGCCGGCGCCGCCGGGCGCATGGTCGAGCACGATGCGGGCGTCGACCACCAGCGCGCCGCTGGCGTCGACGATCACCGGGTTGATGTCCATCTCGCGCAGTTGCGGCAGCGCGCATACCATTTCCGATACGCGCAGCAGGATGCGTTCCAGCGCTTCGCGGTCGGCCGGCGGTGCGCCGCGCCAGGCGTCCAGCGTTTCCGCCGAACGTGCGCGGTCGATCAGGCGTTGCGCGAGGAAGTGGTTGAGCGGCGGCAGTTCGATCGCACGGTCGGCGATCAGCTCGATCATGGTGCCGCCGGCGCCGAAGGAAATCACCGGGCCGAAGGGCTCGTCGGTGATGACGCCGATATACAACTCGCGTCCCTGCGGCTTGCCCGACATGTTCTGGATCGTCACGCCGTTGATGCGCGCGTCGGGCCGCAGGTGCGATACGGTCGCCATCATGTCCTGCCAGGTATCGCGCACCGCAGCCGCGTTCTGCAGGTTGAGCGCGACGCCCTGCACATTCGACTTGTGCAAGATGTCAGGCGAGTCGATCTTCAGCGCCACCGGGTAGCCGAGCTGGTTGGCGACCAGGATCGCTTCGTTGGGCGAGCGTGCGAGGATGGTCTTGGTGATCGGGATGTGGAAGGCCGACAGCAATGCCTTCGATTCCATTTCGGTCAGCACCTTGCGCCGTTCCGCCAGCACGCTCTCGACCAGGATGCGCGCGCGCCTTCGATGTCGGGCTTGGGCAGCGGCGACAGCGGCGGCGGGGTCTGGTGCAGCAGTTGCTGATTTTCGTGGAAGGAGGCGATGTTGTAGAAAGCGTCGACTGCGGCTTCCGGCGTGCGGTAGGTCGGGATCGCTGCCTTCGCGAGGATGGTGCGCGCGACGGCAGCGCGCTCGTCGCCCATCCAGCAGGTGATCAGCGGTTTGCCGAGCGAGGGATGCAGGTCGGCCAGCGCTTGCGCGACGGCGGCGGTGTCGAGTTCCGGCTTGGGCGACAGGATCACCAGGATGCCGTCGATGTCGCGGCTGGTGGCGCAGGCGGAAACGGCGGCGCGGTAGTGGGCGGGACCGGCGTCTTCGGCGAGGTCGACCAGCGACTCCAGCGTCGCTTGCGGAGACAGTTGCGGCGCCAGTTCGGCAATCGTCTTCGCGTCCAGCGACGCCAGTTCCAGGCCGAGTTCGTTGGCCCAGTCGGCCGCCAGCACGCCGGGGCCGCCGCCGTTGGTGACCACTGCCAGCCGCTTGCCGACCGGCAGCTTGGGCGCGGACAGCCCCTTGGCTGCGGTAAACAGTTGCACTAAGCTGCGCACCCGCACCGCGCCCGCCCGCTGCAGCGCGGCGTCGAACACGTCATCGCTGCCGACGATGGCGCCGGAGTGGGTCAGCGCGGCGGTCGAGCCGGCCGGCTTGCGTCCCGCCTTCAGCACGAACACCGGCTTGGCATTGGCGGCCGCCCGCAGCGCGCTCATGAAGCGGCGTGCGTTGCGGATGCCTTCAAGGTAAACCACAATGCTTTGCGTGCTGCGGTCCGCTGCGAGGAAATCGAGCGCCTGTGCAACGTCGACCGCGGTATTGGGGCCGAGCGACACCACCGCCGAAAAGCCGACGCCGTTCTTCACCGCCCAGTCGAGGATGGACGAACTGAGCGCGCCCGATTGCGACACCAGTGCCAGCGAGCCTTCGCGCGCCAGCGGACCGAGCACGCTGGCGTTAAGCTGCAGTCGCGGCCGCTGGAAGCCCAAGCAGTTGGGCCCGAGCAGGTGGATGCCGTGCTGCCTGGCGATGCTATGCAATTGTGCAGCGAGTTTGGCGTCGACACCGCTAGACAGGATCAGCGCCGCCTTGCTCTGGATACGCGCGGCCACTTCCAGTGCGGGCACCAACTGTTCCTGCGGCAAGGCGATGATCGCGAGATCCGATTTCGATTCGGCGAGGTCGGCCAGCGCGCCGCTCATGCCGATATCGAGAAAGGTGACGCGGCCGGCGTAGCCGCCATGGCGCAGTTGTTCGGCAATCAGGCGCGCATGCTGGGTCGGCACTTCGGGGGCTTGCGGGTTGCCCGCGAAGACCACGATCGAGCCGGGTGAAAAGAGCGGGTTGAGGTAGTGTTTGTCCATGCTGATCGTCAGCGCCTGGAAGATGTTCAACAGTGCGGCATGCCGGCGCGGATTTCCTTGTTCCAGATCAATCGTGCACAATCGTCCACGATGCGGCGCGTGCATGGCACAATCCTTCGGACACCGTCATCCTTTTGCCTCTCCCGGAAATGAAAACCGAACCGCAAGTCGCCGAACCCGGCGCACCGTCCACCACCCGCACGATCCTGCTCTGGCTGCTGCTGGGCGGACTGTTCCTGCTCGGCTTCCTGATCTTGCGCTGGTTCATCGTCCCGGTGCTGTGGGCGCTGATCCTCGCCTACGTGACCTGGCCGCTGAACATGCGCCTGCGCCACAACCTGTTCGGCAGCGCCACCGCCAGCGCGATCCTGATGACATTGCTGCTGACCGCCGCCTTCGTGCTGCCGCTGCTGGTGCTGATCGGTTTGCTGCAGTCGGAATTCATGGTTGCCTATCAGGGTATGTCCGCCTACCTGCAGGAAGGCGCGCACCGGCTGCCGGACATGGTGCGCGACATTCCCTGGGTCGGCCAACGGCTGCAGCAGGCGCTTAGCCGCATCGCCGGCGATCCGGATGTGTTGCGCACCGAGGCGCTGGGGCTGGCGCAAACCTGGTTCGGGCAATTGGCGGATCTGGTCGGCGGCGTCGGCCGCAACGCAGCGAAAATGGGGTTTGCGGTGCTGGCCGTGCTGTTCGTCTACCGTGACGGCGAGAGCCTGCTGAAGCAGGTGTCGCAAGTGTTGCGGCGCTTCATCGGCCCGCGCGCCGACGCTTACCTGCTGGCCGTCGGCAGCACCACCAAGGCGGTGCTGTACGGGCTGGTGCTGACCGCGCTGGCGCAGGGCGCGCTGGCCGGCATCGGCTACTGGGCCGCAGGCATCCGCGCACCGGCGCTGCTCGGCGCCTTCACCGCGCTGATCGCGCTGATTCCGTTCGGCACACCTTTCGTCTGGGGTTCGCTCGGCGTCTGGCTGCTCGTCACCGGCCAGACCTGGGTCGGCATCGGCCTGCTGCTGTGGGGGACGCTGGTGGTGAGCTGGGTCGACAACCTGATCCGGCCGCTGGTGATCAGCAGCGCCTCGCGGACGCCTTTCCTGCTGGTGCTGTTCGGCGTGCTCGGCGGCCTTGCCGCCTTCGGCCTGGTCGGCATGTTCGTCGGGCCGGTGATCATTGCGGTGCTGATGGCGGTGTGGCGGGAGTGGCTGGGGGAGCCGGCGCCGGGCGAGTGATTTCGACATTCCTGCGCGCCGATCCCCTCATTCCGCTGTCATCCTGACATGCTGTTGTAAGCCAGCGACTATCGCCGCGCGCGCCGTCTTTTCTCCGTTTCAAATTCCCTGTCCGGCATGCAAAATAACTACTTGCATTCAGTCAAGTAAGGGCAAACCCGTCGAAAGGCGGGGACGCAAAGCTTCCGGGTTTCGCGTGTGATCGATCGGGCAATGTCCCGGCCGTCCTCGCAAGCCAGCGGGGCCGCCGCTGCAGGTTTCAGGCGTAGCGCCGCCCTTTTTCCGATGGAGAAGCCGGAGAACGGCGCTACATGTTTTCCCCTCGTCGTTTCACGCTCAGGGCGATGCCGCTGGCATTGCTGGCTGCGTTTTCCGCCTGTGCCGCCGCAAACGCCAATGTGACGGCACGCGCGCAAGGCCAGGACCCTGTGTCCGCATCCGGCATCACCGACATCGAACGGGGCAGCACGCCGGCCCTGAGCCGCATCCGCGCCGACTATGCGCATCTGCGCGGCATCACCGGCCGCGGTGTGACGATCGCGGTGCTGGATTCCGGTATCGCATCCGGCCATCCAGAATTTCTCGCGACGGGCCGGCTGCTGCCGGGTTTCAATGCGGTCGACGGCGGCACCGACATCATCGACAGGGCGGGGCACGGCACGCATGTCGCCGGCATCATCGGCGCCGGCCGCGATGGGCACGGCATGATGGGCGTCGCTTACGAGGCGACGCTGTTGCCGGTCAAGGTGTTTCCCGACTGCGGCACAGGTTCGACCGCCGCGCTCGACCGCGGCCTGCATTATGCGATCGGCAAGGCTTCCATCGTCAACATGAGCGTCGGCGCGGCCAATGCCTACGACGGCCGCGCGATGCAGGAGGCGGTGCAGTCCGGCCTGCTGCTGGTGGCCTCGGCAGGCAACGACGGCGCCGCCAGTCCCGGCTGGCCCGCACGCTTCGCAAAGGAAACCTGGGCCGCCGGCCGCATCATCGCAGTCGGCGCGGTCGATGCCGACAACCGCATCGCGTCGTTCTCCGACCGTGCAGGCGATACCGCCGCATGGTTCATGGTCGCGCCGGGCACCGGCATCCTGTCGACCTGGAAGGACAATCAATACGCCCGGATGAGCGGCACCTCGATGGCGGCGCCGCTGGTCAGCGGAGCGGCGGCGCTGGTGCTGCAGTTGTGGCCGTCGCTGCGCGCCGAGCAGGTGGCGACCATCCTGTTCGTGACCGCCACCGACCTCGGCGCGCCTGGCATCGATCCGGTCTACGGGCGCGGCCTGCTGAATGTCGAAAGGGCCTTGCAGCCGATCGGCGCGCTGACCACCACCACCTACAACGGCAAGACCATCCGCGTGCTGGAAGGCAGCCTGCAGCCGTCGGCCGCCACCAGCCGCCTGTGGAGCCTGGCGGCGAGCGGGCAGTTGCGCGTGGTCGGCTTCGACGACTTCGAACGCGACTTCGGCGTCGACCTCGGTGCCGCGGTCGCACGACCGCCAGCGATGCCGATCGATCAGGTGCTGGACAACATGGCGCGACGCATCGATACCGCAGAGCAGGTGCTCGACAACGGCGCCCGCCTCGCGCTGGCTTTCGACGGCGGAGCGCAGCCGCAGCTGGCTGCGCTGTCGCTGCGCATGCAGGCCGGCGGCACCGAAACCGCGTTCGGCATCGGCGCCACCGCACAGGCCTACTTCGGCGCCGCCGGCCTGCATCTCGCGCAGGGCGTGTCTCTGGCGCAGGTCGCGGCGCTGGCGCCGGCTTACTTCAGCCTGGTTCCGCATGCATCGCATGTTGCCGTCGCGCACGAGGTACTGGGTTTCAAGCTGAAATTCGGCGCACTGACGTCCGGCTTTGCGCCGCTGCTGGCGTCGCAGCAGGGCTATCCTTCATCGTCTGCCGCAATGTCGCATGCGACAGCCGGCGTAGTCGAAATCGCGCGGGAATTCGATAGCGCCGTACTGTCGCTGTCGGTATCGCAGACGCATGAATCGAATGCCTGGCTCGGCGCCTGGTCGACCGGCTCGCTGGCGCTCGGCGACGAAGCGGCCACCAGCTCCGTGCAACTGTCCGGCGCGCTGTTGCTGGCGCCGCAACTGGCGCTGGCAGGGCAGGCCGCCTATGGTGTGACCCCTGGTAGCGGCCCGCGCGACAGCCTGATCGCCGAAGTCACGCAGATGCGCACCAACGCGTTTTCGCTGGCTCTGGTGGCTTCCGACCGCCTGCGGCAGGGCGACCGCCTCAGCCTGTCGCTGTCGCAGCCGCTGCGCGCCTATGCTGGCCATATCGCGGTAGACCTGCTGTCGGCCGGCGGTGACGGCGTGCAGACGCGCGAGCGCCTGGTGTTTTCGATGGCGCCGCTGGGGCGCGAACTGCGTGTCGAACTGAACTACCAGGCGCCGCTCGACGCACTATCGTCGTTCGGCGTCAGCTGGATGCTGCGGCGCGATCCCAACAATATCGCCGACGCGGCGATGGAGCATCTGCTGGCGCTGCGTTACGCGCAGCAGTTTTAAGGCGCTGGACGCCGTGCGTCAGCAGCGCTAAGCTTGACCGACGCGACTTCATAAGGCCACCGCGCAGCCATGTCCCGTGAACCGAACCAGCAGGAAGACGCAAGGCCGCAAGCCGACGCTGAAGGAAGCTTCTGGATCAGGCGGCAGAAATTCCCGGAACGGGAAGAGACCGCATTTCAGCTCGAAATGGACCGCCTGCGCGAGGTCCGCTTCAAGAAAACCGGACTGGTGGCGGTGCTCCTGTACAGCGCCTTCGCGATCAGCGACCGCAGCATGGTGCCGGATGTCTACCGCGAGGCTTGGGCAATCCGCTTCCTGCTGGTGGTGCCGCTGACGCTGCTGTGCACCTTCGGCCTGTACAAGCTGAACAGCCTGCGCCTGCGCGAAACGCTGCTGGCGCTGATGATGATCGTGTCCGGCGCCAGCCTGCCGTGGATCGCGCTGCTCAGCACGCATCCGAACGCGATGCACTACCAGACCGGCATCACGCTGATCATCCTGTTCGGCAACATCGTGCTCAACCTGCGCTTCCGCAGCGCGCTGATCACCTCGACCATCCTGACGCTGGCCTACGGACTGTCGCTGTTCCAGGTGTCGGCGATGCCGCCCGAGGTGCGCCTCAACAACTGGATGTTCTGCTTCGCAGCGGTCCTCATCAGCCTGATCGCTAATTTCCGCATGGATCAGGACCAGCGCCGCGCCTACCAGGCCCGTCTGCGCGAACAGGAGCGCAATACGGAGCTGACCCATGCGGTGGAACTGCTGGCGCGCCTGTCGTCCGAGGATGCGCTGACGCAGATCGCCAACCGGCGCGAGTTCGACCGCCGCCTCGATATCGAATGGGGGCGCGCGCGGCGTGACGGCCAGCCGCTGGCGCTGATCATGATCGACATCGATTGCTTCAAGAACTACAACGATCACTACGGTCATCCGGCGGGCGACGCCTGCCTGCAACGTATCGCGGCGGCGCTGTCGGCAATCCCGAAACGCGCGGCCGACCTGGTCGCGCGCTTCGGCGGCGAAGAGTTCGTGGTGCTGCTGCCCGCAACGCCGGTCGAGGAAGCGGCCAGGCTGGCCGAACGACTGCGCCAGGCGCTGATCGATCTGCAGATCCCGCACGCGACCTCGCGCGTGGCGTCCGGCATCACGGCCAGCTTCGGCGTCGCCGCAATGCGCCCGGCATCGCAGCTGCAAGCAGCGGAACTGGTAGCGGCGGCGGATGCGGCCTTGTACGCGGCGAAGGAGCAGGGCCGCAACCGGGTCGTCGCGCAGGCAGCCGGCACGGAGGCCGCCGCATCGTCGCTGCCGGGTTGAAGGCGTCCCTCATCCCGGAATGCCAGGGGCAACGCAGGTTCGGTCCTGTTGTCTCGACATTCCCCCGTATCATTCTTCCTGCCGCACTGCCACCCGCATGCCGGTTGGTGCAGACAATCTTGCTATGATCCCGTGAAATGCGTTCCGGGCGTGCACGCGGTCGTGATGCGCCGGCCGGCACCGGCCAAACAACAATATCAGGGAGAGCGGGTACGTGGATCTGGTCCTCAGCATCGTGGCGAGCATTGCCGCCGTCGTGGTTTTCATCCAGGGCGTCACATTGATCGTCATCGCGGTGCGGCTGGTCAAGCTGCCGTTATGGGCGTCGCTTACCCAGGCCGTGTCGCGCGACAGCGTCCCGGCGGATGTGCTCGCGGTGCTCGACGATGCACAAGTGATGCTGGAGCAGCAAGGCTTCCGCTACACGCACATGCGCAAAATCCGTTCGCATGTCGCATCCGCAGCCATGAGCGCCGACTATTGCGCCGTTTACCATCACGCCGTACACGATGTCCACGCCCAGGTCCACGTGGCCAGCATGCCGACCCCGCGCTGGCCGTTCGATATCTATCTCTGCAACAGCTTCCGGGACGGCCGCTCGCTGCTGACCGTCAATGGCCTCGCGCATCTGCTCATCCCTTTTCCGCGTGCGGTTACCGTAAATGACTGCTATGCCCCGGACTTCGACGGCCAGCTTGCCGCCCACCTGAAGGCGCGTGAGGGCTTTCCCAGGGAACGGATCGATGCTTCGGAAATGTTCTCCATCGACCAGGCAATGGCGGCGATGCTGCTGAAAACCCTGGAAGAAGAACGGCAAGCGTACCGACAGGGCGGCGCCGGTGAGCATCGTACCTATGGCTTGCGCCTGATCGCGGCCATGAAAATGGCCTGGCGCATGCGACGCGGCATGGCCTCGCGCAAGCGCATGGAAGCAGGAGGCAAGCAGCCGGACCTCAGACGCGCGGAGTCGCCCTCGCCTGTCCGGCACGCGGCGGAAAAAATCGCCTTCGCACGCACCCTTGGAACTCTGCACAGTCTGCGCGCGCCGCGCTGGTTCCGCTGGCTTGCGTTTGCGGTCACGGCGGCCGGCTTCATTGCGCTGGGATCGTGGTGGTGGGGTGTCGCGGCCGCGCTGACGATTGCCGGCGTGGTGGCGGTGCATGAAGCGGGCCACTGGCTGGCAATGAAACTTGCGGGCTTTCGTGACGTGCAGGTGTTCTTCGTGCCCGGCATGGGCGCTGCGACCAGCGGCGAAAAACACGACGCCAATCCGCTGACGCACCTGCTGGTCTACCTGGCTGGGCCGCTGCCGGGCCTTGTGCTGTCGATGGCAGCCTACGCATGGATCGCATTCGGATCGCCCGACGTGTCGTCGACCTGGTTCCAGGTGCTGGCGGTCGGCGCAATGGCGTCGTTCGCCATCAATTTTCTCAACCTGTTGCCGGTATTGCCTCTCGATGGCGGCAGGATCATCGACCTGTTCATCGTCGCTCGCCTGCCATGGCTGCGCTTCGTCTTTGCACTCGGCAGCGGCGGGCTGCTCCTGTATTCCGGATTCACGACGGAAGATAACGTGTTGCGCGCGCTCGGCATTCTTTTCCTGTTCGGCGCGTCGCATCACTACCGGCTTGCCAGAGCCAGTGCGGGATTGTTGCGCAGCATGCGCGGCAAGCCGCTGCTCGCGACGGATTTCCAGAACGTCGCAGGCGAGTTGCATCATCTGCTGTCGCAACCGCAGTTCGGCAAGTGGAATTACAGCACGCGGCTGAACGTCGGTCTTGCCTTGCTGCCGCGCCTGCTCGGACGCCTGCCGGGTATCCGCGAGACCGCACTCGGACTGGGCATCTATGTCGCGAGCATCGTCCTGCCGCTGACAGCAGCCATCGCCCTGTTCGTGGTCGAGCCGGACAACATGCGCGCGGCGTTGGCGCGCGGGTTCTCCGCAGATATACCCGAGGAAAGTCGAGCCGGCACCGTGGCATCCGCCACCGACGGCATCGACGCATATGTAAAAACGATGCGCGATGAACGCGAGTCGCGCCTGGCCACCGCCACACCGGAGCAGCGCCTCGCAGTGCTGCGCGATCTCACCAACGATGCCGGCGAGGCCGAAGACTACGCCGATGCGCTCCGGCTGGCAAAGCTGTATTACGCGCAAGCCGCCGAAAGCGCACCGTCCGGCCGCGAGCGCGCCGACGCTGCCAAGTCCCTGGCGCTTGCCATCGGTGCCGAAACAGATCTCTCGGGAGAACGCGGGGCCGAATACGACCGCCTGCTGCTGGAAGCCGAAGGCCTGCTGCGCCCCCGGCTGTCTTCCGGCGACGACCGGGACGACACGATGCTGCTCGCCGAAGTGCTCGGTATGCGCGCCGAGCGCGTCGCACCGGAGGAGGAATTGCCACTGCGCCAGGAGATCGTCGATCTGCATGCCAACTATGCAGGACCGGGTTTGCCCTATGCGCGCCGCAGTCTTGCGCGCGCGCTGGACCGGGCCGGCAGGACCGATGCGGCAGAGACGGAACTGCGTACCGCCGTCGCCGATGCAAAAAAGCAGAACGGCGTCAGCACTCCCTATCTGGTCGCCGGCCTCATCAGCGATCACGGCTGGTTCCTCGTATCCCATGGGCGCTTCGACGAGGCAAACAGCGTGATGGCACCGCTTCGCACCCCTGCGAACAGCGCATCGTCGATTCCATCCAGCTATCGCCGCGACCTGCATCTTGCGGCCGCCTTTGCAGCACGATCGCAGGGCGACTGGCACACCAGCAGAGCCGAAGCCATCGCGGCACAAGCAAGGCAAGACGACTATCCGGAGTCGGACAGCTGGCTCGTCAGGCTCATTTCCGGCGACCTCCTGGCGCGTCGCCCGCTGTATGCGGATGCGACGCTGATGGTGATTGACGCAGAACGCGCACTCGGTGAAAACGCCAGGGCCGACCAGCTGGCAGCTGAACTGCGCAAGCAGTATTCCCGCCATGCCGGCGGCAATTTGCGCTGCCGTTTCCATCCGGCGGAGAACTGGCGTGCCGGGTTCATGCGGGTGCTGCAGGAAAGCGAAAAACGCGAACTCCGCTGCGTCACCGATTAGCAGCGGTAACTATCGCCGAATTGGAAGACTTATGACTTGGCATAGTACGCAACATAGGCAATCGTTTCCCTCAAGGTGCTATACAAGTCGCGCATCTCAAAGTAACGTGCGTGAACCGTACCTGCAACTTGCACGCCCTGGCGCTCCAGCGCAAGCACAGTGCGCGGCACATGGAAGTATTGGGTAGCCACCAAAGCGGACTTCAGATTCGTACATTGGGAGGAATCGTGCTTTTGAAGGTCGGGGAACTCGCAAAGCGCACCGGACTGACGGTGCGCACATTGCACTACTACGACAGCATCGGCTTGCTCAAGCCATCCGGCAGGTCGGATTCCGGCTACCGCCTATATAGCCAGGCCGACGTCGCTCGCTTGCACGGCATCCAGGCATTGCGCCATCTTGGCTTGCCATTGAACGATATCGGCAGCCTGTTCGATCAGGGAAGCGAATCCCTTCCGCTGATCATTTCCAGGCAAATTCAGGCGCTGGACCATGAAATGGCGAAGGCGGCCGAGCTGCGCGGCCGGCTGGCGCTGATACAAGACCGACTCGCCTCCGGGCATCATCCGGAGATGGGCGAATGGCTTTCCACGCTGGGCCTCATGACAACCCATGGCAAATACTTCACGGCCGCCGAACTCAGGAAAATCTTCATCAACTGGAACGAAACCGTGGCCGAGTGGCAACCGTTGATTGCCGACATCCGTCAGACGATGACAAGGAATGCTTCTGCATCTTCCCCGGAAACGCAGACCTTGGCCCGTCGCTGGATGGAGCTGTCGTTACGATGGATGGATGGCGACTTTGATCTGCTGAAGCGCTGGGGGAATATGTGCCGGGAAGAGCCTGCCGCGCATGGAAACAGCGGCATCGACGCCGAACTTTTCCGGTTCATCAACGAGGCCATCGACCTGCGCCTGGAAGCATTTCATCGACATCTCCGGCCGGAAGAACTGAAACGCCTGAAAAGCGTTCCGGAACACGAGTGGATCACGATTGGCGACATCGCGGAACGCCTGATCCAGGAAGGTGTGCCGGTGAACTCCGGTCAGGCCAGGGAGCTCGCCCTTCGCTGGAGCAAGCTGGTCGACCGCCTTACCGGCAATGATCCACTCGTCAGGGAAAAGCTGCTGACGGCCATCGCGCGCGAGCCGATACTTCAGTCAGGCATTGCGATCGGCAGCAGGGCGCGTGACTATATCCGCCGTGCATTGCAGGCCGCCGCACCACAATAGCCAGGTTTAACTCTGCGCTTGACCCTCACCCTGCGTCAGTCTTTATTGTCCCTGCTTATCATGGACAACAAGGAGAAACGCTATGTCGTCAACGCCAACCAGCATGATCCACAGCGGCCAGCCCAGCGCATCGGCGCTACGGGTGGCCGAGCTGCGCGCGGTTCACCAGTTGATCGACGAACCGGTGGTGTTTGAAGATCCATTGGCACTGCGCATTCTCGGAACGCAAACGGAAACCGCATTGCGCGACAATCCCTTTTCGTTCAACGATCCGCTATCGCGCGGACTGCGTGCCGCATTGGTCGTCCGCAGCAGACTTGCAGAGGATGCGCTCGCGCGCGCGATTGAACATTCCATAAGACAGTATGTCCTCCTGGGTGCCGGCCTCGATACGTTTGCCTACAGGAATCCGTATGCGGACAAGGGTCTCCGTGTCTACGAGGTCGATCATCCGTCCACGCAGGAGTGGAAAAAGATCATGCTCGCGTCAGCCAACATGACGATTCCGGAGTCCGTCACCTTCGTCGGCGTTGATTTCGAGGCGGATACATTGGCTGAATAGCCTTGTCGAAGTGATGCCGGTGGCGGACGGATTGCAGGTCGCCGGGCAAGCCGCTCACCGTATCGCCCTTCCTCTCGATGGCGCGCAAAACCCGAAGAAAAAGCGAGCCGCGCAGCAGCACTGAATTCGCTATTGATGCCTGCCTGCTCCCTGCGCGCATCTGCTCCTGTTTCTACTACTGTTGCCCGCCGCGCGCCTCCGCAAGCGCGATAGTCAGGTTCTGCACCTTCTTCTTCAACTGATCGCGCTCTTCGGTCAGCTCCGCGACCTGCACCGTCAGGCGATGGATTTCCAGCTGCTCGGGTGTCGCGTCGGCGGGCGGCGGAGGTGCCTCCGGCTTCGGCGGCTTCCTGGCCTCGCGCACCTGCCTTGCCGCCTCGCGCAATTCCTTCTTGCCCCCGGCCACGGCCGCCTTCTGCCGCTCGTCCGGCAGCGAAGCGACCGCAGCCGCGGCATTGATCGAGATCACGCCCGCCTTGACCGCATCCACCAGCTCCGGCGCGGCAGTCTTCTGGATCTTTTCGATCTGGCCCAATGTCGTGCTGCTTACTCGCGCTGCGCGGGCAAGAGCCTCGCGCGTCACCGCTGGTTCGGCCTCGACCTTCACCGGCGCTTCCGTCTCGGCAACAGGCTGTTCGGGAGAGGGTTCGGCCTGTGGCTTGGGCGCACGCGCAGACAAGATCTCCTTCTTGCGCAGTGCGAGCACGCCACGCTGAAAATCCGATACGCTGCGCCGCCCGAGGTGATTGTCGATCATCCACAGGTACACATCGTCCATCGACCTGAAGCTCTCGTTCTGCACCGTCTTGAACGGAATGCCATGCTTCTGGCAGATGCCGTAGCGATTGTGCCCGTCCACCAGCACATCGCCCCACAGCACCAGCGCATCGCGGCATCCTTCGGCGAGCAGGCTGCGCTCCAGCGCGGCGTGCTCGTCTTCGGTGAGTGGATCGATATAGGCGCGCAGGGTGTCGTTGATGGTGATGGTCATGGGGAGAATATGGGAAAACGGAAGGGCGGTAGTTTACACAGCAATGTTGTTGGCCGCTGCTGGAAAATCTTGGGCCCTAAAAACCGGCTTGTCCCCCATACCCGAAGTTGCTTTGCCGTACTTGCGAAAGCGTTCGGTATCAACGAGTCGTCCTGGGCGGAATGTACACATATTTCTCTTGCTTCTGTTTTTTACGTTTGCGCTCGGGCCAATCACAACCTCCGCAGTCGCAGCAACTGACAAGATCACAAATTTTTCCGAGGCCCTTGCCGCTCGGCAGATCAAAGCCGTCGCAGCCATCGCAGCCAGGATCGCAATCACCCCGTTGCTTGATATGCGGACGCCGCCGTGGCGGCGTATACCGCCGGTGCGACACTCCACAGAGATACATGCGCTTGCGCAGGATAAGCAGCCCGGCAAGAGCACCATGGATCCGGACTGCGCGATAGCCAAGCGCAGAACAACTTGAGCGGCCGGTGTGGATACGGTACGCGCAACAAAACCCTTTGTATGGGGACAGGTAACGTTGATATGTCCGGATTGCGGCGAGGATAAAACTGCGCATGGATTGTTGTTTCCGACTCAATGTTTGACAGGCTTGATCCGTCCAGTATGCATGGCGGCCAAGCGGGAGCCGCCTGATGCCTTGAATCTTTCCCGCCGTCCGGCCCCGTCTTGCGTCATGCGTGCCTGCACCTCGCGTTCGCGGCGTTCGAATTTATCATTCCTTTTTCTCCGCGTCTTTCGTTGGCTGCCTGGGCACGATCCTCGCAGGGTAAGTGTTTTCTATTTGGAAACAATCATGGGATAATGATTTGACAATATCTAGTGGCGGAAAATACCGGCGCGCATTCGCCAGGTATCCGCCAATCAAGGAGTCGTATAAATGGCATGGATAGGCGCGCTCATCGGACTGGGCCTGGCAATTTTCTTCAAGTTTTATGAGGGCATGCTGATATTCACCGGCATCGGTGCCTTAGTCGGTTACGGCCTTTCACGCAAAACCTCGTCCGCTGCCGGAGATAGCGGCAATCGCGGCTCCGGCCGGGCGGATCTGGAAGTGCAGCTCGAAGCCGTTCGGAGCCAGCTCCAGTCCATGAACCGGCGCATCGCGATGCTGGAAGACCGGCTCGGTGTACAAGCGCCGGCCGCCACGGAGGCCGCACGCGATTCCCTGCAGCCGGATACCGCCGGCATCGACACCCCCGACACACAGCAACAAGCGCAACAAGCGCAACAAACGACTCGCGACGAAAAGGCACCCGAGCCCGCCGCGCCGGCAATGGAAGAGGAAGCGGCGCCGCCCTTGCAGGAAGAAGTGCCTGCGCAGTCTTCACCCGAATACGTTCCGGTCCGTTCGGCCATCCCGGCGGCGCTGCAGCCCGCGGCGCAAACCTCGGTACAAGCGTCCATGAAGGAACGCGAGGAACGCGAGGAACAGCCGGCCGCCCCCGCCGCCCACCAAGCCGAAGCTGCACCGCAACCGCCGACGCCGCCTTCGGCATTCCAGCTATTCCTGCAACGCTGGGTATTCGGCGGCAATCCGCTGGTCAAAGTCGGCGTGCTGATCCTGTTCCTCGGACTGGCCTTCCTGTTGCGCTATGCGGCCGAACATGCGGTGCTTCCGGTCGAATGGCGCTATGCCGGGGTCGCGGCTTCCGGCATCGGCTTGCTGCTGGCGGGCTGGCGCTGGCGCCACAAGAAGGACAACTACGGCCTGATTCTGCAGGGAGCCGGTGTCGCCGTGCTGTATCTGACGACATTGGCGGCGATGAAACTGCATCCGCTGATTCCGCCGGAGTTCGGCTTTGCCGTGCTGATCGCGGTGGCGGCATTCGCCGCGCTGCTCGCCGTCCTGCAAGACTCCCTTGCGCTGGCGCTGATCGGCACTCTCGGCGGTTTCGCCGCCCCGGTGCTGGCTTCCACCGGCAGCGGCAACCACATTGCCCTGTTCTCCTACCTCACGATTCTGAACCTGGGCATCGTTGCGATTGCCTGGTTCAAGGCATGGCGGGTGCTGAACCTGATCGGCTACGCCGGTTCCTTCGCACTGGGCAGCGGATGGGCGGCCAAGTACTACCGGGATGAATTGTTCGCGACCACCGAACCATTCCTGTTGCTGCTGTTCGTCGTCTACGTGCTGATCACCTTCCTGTTCGCGCGGCGCACCCTGGCACAGGCAGAGCAGGACGGCAATGCAAGACTCGGCGTACAGGTGCGCCAGGCGGCAGCGCGCATCGGTTATGTGGACGGCGCGCTGGCATTCGGCGTGCCAATTTCCGCATTCGGTTTGCAATACCTGATGGTGCAATCGACGCAGTACGGCGCAGCCTTCAGTGCGTTGGGATTCGGGCTGGTCTATGTCGTGCTCGCGTTCGTGCTGTTCCGCCGGACAGGTCAGCGCTATTACCTGCTGACCGAAACTATGCTTGCCATAGGCGTGATATTCGGCAGCCTGGCGATCCCATTGGGCCTTGAACAAAAATGGACGTCGGCCGCCTGGGCTGTCGAGGCAGCCGGGATGTACTGGGTCGGCATTCGCCAGCAGCGCCTGCATGCACGCTTGTTTGCGCTGTTGCTGCTGATGGGAGCGGCCGTCTATTTCGCGCTCGGACTGTCCATTGCCGACCAGGGACCGGCGCTGGACGGATCTCTGCTCGGCTGCGTGCTGCTGGCGGCCAGTTCCTGGTGGACGTACCGTCTGATGCGTCAGGCCGGCCCGCAGCAATTGAGCGACATCGAAGACGGGTTGCGTCCCGGCGTGATGGCATTCGGCGCGTTCTTTACCGGCACGATTCCTTTCCTGCTGTGGCCGATGGAATGGGCGAGCCCGGCGCTGGCGCTGCTGGGAACAGCGTCGGTGTTTGCCTCGTTGCGCATGGATGAGCGGTCGTTGCTGCATTGGGGCTGGGTATACCAGGCGGCCGCCGGCGCATTGTTCATGACCACGCTGCACACGTCCGACGGCGGCTCGGTATTGATGAACGGCTGGACAGGCTTGCTTGCCGCCGGACTGATCGGTGCCAGCATGCTGGCCGGCGTGTGGGTGGTCGTGCGCCAGAGCATGGCCGGCGCCGACGGCGGCGCCACCGCAGGCGCCTCGCTGAGCAGCGGCGCGAGCATTGCGCTGCTGGGCGGCCTGGCATTCGTCAATCTTGCACCGTTGTTTGTATTGCCCTGGCACTTCGCTGCGATGGTATGGCCGCTGACCGGGCTGGCGATCTTGTGGTGGGCGGTGCGGACGCGGCATGCGGGCGCGCTGCTGTTCGGACTGGTGCTGCAAGCGATTGCCGGCGCCGCGCATTTCAGCAGCCGGGTCGTTTTCGCGGGCGATAGCACGGCCGAGTCTGTCCGGCCGTTCATGTCTGTCGATTTCTGGGGGCCGGTCCTGATTGCGCTGGCGGCGCTGATTTGCGCACGCCTGCTGCACCGGCCCCGAGACGAGCGTGCGCCGGGCGAGATGGAAGTTTCGCTGGGCTGGATCGGGCTGGTCTGGTCGGGTGCATGGTGGGCATTCGCATGGACCAACGAAATCCTGCGCGTGATGCCGCCGGAGGCCGTCGCCCCCTGCATGGCGGGTGTGGCCATCGTCTCCGGATGGGGTGCAAGCAGCATCGCACGCCGCTGGAACTGGCCTCAACTCGGTCAGGCGACGCTGGCCTATTTGCCGGCGCTGACAGCGATTGCGGTGTCGGCCACCCTGTCCGTGGTCGAACATCCCCTGGCATCGTGGGGCGCGCTGGCGTGGCCATTGGCATTGCTGATGCACGGCGTTTTGCTGCGTCGTCAGACCGCCTGGATCTCCCGCGCGCTGCTCGATCTGTTCCATGTCGCGGGCGTATGGCTGTTCGTGGCGCTCGCGGCGGTCGAACTGCGCTGGCAGTTCGCGCAATGGGGCAGCGTCGACAGCGCCTGGCCATTGCTGGGCTGGATGATCGCGCCGGTCGCCTATCTCTGGGCGCTGACCAGTTCCAGACTTCAGCGCATCTGGCCGATGCGCGATCACCAGGCGCCGTATCGCGTGACAGCGGCGATACCGATCGTGCTGTATCTGCTGGCCTGGGTGTGGATCAGCAATGCCGTCAGCAGCGGCGCCGCATCGCCGCTGCCTTATGTGCCGCTGCTGAACCCGCTGGAAATCGCCCATGTGGCCGTATTGCTGGGAGTGACACTGTGGTGGTGGTCGCTGCGCGAACAGGCGAGCCTGCGCGGCAAGGGATCGCTCATCGCGGGCATCACGGGCGTGACGGCGTTTGCGGTGCTGACCGGCAGCGTGGTGCGCGCCTGCCATCATTGGGGACAGGTCGCATGGGACGCGCAAGCCTTGCTCGCGTCGAATCTGGTCCAGACCTCATTGTCGGTGGCGTGGGCTATCGTGGCTATCGGCTTGATGCTGGCCGGCAACCGCACCAGGCGGCGCCCGGTCTGGATCGTCGGCGCAGTGCTGATCGCCGTGGTGGTGGCCAAGCTCTTCCTCGTCGAACTGGCAGCGACCGGAAGCCTGGCGCGCATTATCTCGTTTATCGTGGTCGGACTGCTGCTATTGTTGGTGGGGTACTTCGCACCGCTGCCGCCCAAGCCCTCCATGGAACACAACCCTGCTGAGCCTGTTTCGACATGAAAAAGATCTGGTGGATTTTATGCATGCTGCCGGGCATGGCGCTGTCTGCCGCAGCCGCGGCACAACCGGTACAACCGGCACACGTCGCGCCCGACGCCTTCGCCTATCGCAGCCGCATCGAGTTGAGCGGCCCCGGGCCCTTCCATCAACTGGCGCTGCCGCTGGCGGTGTACCAGGGCGTGCAGCGTCACGATCTGGGCGACCTGCGGGTGTTCAACGGGCAAGGCGAGGTATTGCCGCATACCTTGTTGCGAATCGAGCCGGCCACCGTATCGCAAGTGGCGGAAACGGCCGTGCCGCTGTTTCCCATTGTCGGATCGAAGGAGAGTCGCGGCGATGACATATCGGTCGAGGTTCGGCGAAACGGCGACGGCACGCTGGTCGCCGTGCGGCAACAGCAGGCATCCGGCAAGGGCGCAAGCATCGTGCGCGGCGCCATACTCGACGCCAGCCGGCTTCAGCAAGGCAGCGTGCACTCCTTGCGGCTGGAAGTCGGCGCCTCTGCCGTGCCGTTTCATTCCTTTACGCTGGAAACGAGCGACGATTTGCAGCAGTGGCGCCTTCTGAAAGGCGATGCGCAACTGGTGCGGCTGGAACATGCGGGTCAACGCATCGAAAAAAACAGCGTGGAATGGGAAGCCGACACCGGCAAATACCTGCGGATTTTATGGGCGCAGCCGGAACAGGCGCCCGCGATTGTCGAGGCGAAGCTCAGTTCCACGCAGACATCGACGGGACGCACGACTATGTTGTGGTCGGACCCGATGGTACCTGTGCGAACGGAGAAAGACGCCTACGAATACGCGCTGCCTGGACGCATGCCGCTGGAGCATGTGCGAATCGGCTTGCCGCAGGCAAATACCTTGGTGCCGATCAGCATTCAGCAGTACGTGGAAGATGCGTCGCGCCGCCACCACCGCCACGCCGGCTGGCAAACGTTCTCCCATGAGGTGGTATTCCGCCTGCAGTCTCCGCAGGGCGGCGAGATACGTTCGCCCGATATCGCATTGAACCGGCCGGCACTTGACCGCCTGCGGCTGGTGGTGGACGGACGCAGCGGCGGCCTCGGCAGCAATGGCGCCCCCACGCTGCAGATAGGATTCGCCCCGCTTACCCTGGTGTTTCTGCCGCGCGGCGACGGGCCATTCATCCTGGCATGGGGCGCATCACCGATACCGGATGCCGCGTTACCCGCCGGCACGCTGATACCGGGGTACGGCAGCGGCAAATGGTCGGCATCTTCTGCATCTCTGCAGCCTGTGACAATCAAGGGCTCCGCGCAATCCGCAGCAGCAGCGAGCAAGGAGGATGGCTCACCGGCAATGCCCAAAGGTGTGCTGTGGAGCGTGTTGATTGCCGGCGTGCTGGTCTTGGCCGGGATGGCATGGATGCTGGTGCGGCAAATGAAGCAAACCGGCCCGACCCCGCCGCCACCTCCGGCAGATGCGCCGTGAACTTATCGACCGTTCTCCATGAAAACAACTCTTTACAAGCTCGCACTGTCCGCACTTTTCATTCTTTCCCTTTCCGCCTGCGGCTATCGCGACGAGGAACATGAACGCAATGTGCTGAACGGAATGCTGGTCAACGAAGAGTATGACAAGCTGGAAGCAGCGCTGGCCAAGGCAAACAAGGCCTACGACCGGAAAAAGCTGGACTCGAACCTATGGGCTGGCCGCTTCCAGTCGCTGGCAGACATCAACGCAGACGACATCATCCTCACCCGCTTCGATGCCTGGGTTGCGCAGAAAGACAGCGGCTATGCTTACCTCGCCAGAGGCATGTATCTGCTGGTGAAGGCATGGGAAGCGCGAGGAAGCCGATTGGCTGCGGAGACTTCCGAGGCCCAGTTTGCCGCATTTCGCAGCCTGGCCCTGCGTGCCAGGGAAGACCTCGACATCGCCAATGAAAAATTGAGCGCATGCGCCCTCTGCATGGGCAAGCTGATCACAGTAAATCGCGCGTTGAACCGCCCGATGGAAGAAAGTCAGCCGCTGCTGGATGCGGCCGTGATCTACGACCCTTACATGGCAAGCCCGGTGCTGGATTACTTTAACAATGTCTTTCCGCAATGGGGCGGCTCGTTCGAGCAAATGGATGCCTTCATCGATACGATGCGGCCGCTGGTCAAGGACCCGGCGATCATCGACCGTCTCGAATCGCGCAAGTGCTGGGAACATGCGCGCGACGCGGAAGGCCTGAACGACGAAGCGGCTGCATTCGAGTGGTACAAGAAAGGCGTTAACGCGCATCCCTACGACATGCTGATGAAAAATCTCGCCGAAGCCTATGCGGAAAGGGGCGAGCATCAGCAGGCGGCCGAGATCCTGGAGCAGAATCTGGCTGCAAACGGCGAATGGGATCTGTACACGACCGAGGCGTTGGCCCAGCAGTACTACGCGCTCGATCAAAAGGACAAGGGCGACAAGATGATGAAACGGCGCGACGAACTGCAGCGGCGCTACAACGCGTTCGAGTAGGCGCAGGCGGAACAATTGCTCGCCAGCGACAGCGGTTATCCCGCTGCATCCAGCGCGGTCGTGGTGGCGATCACTCATCTGAAGAAGGAAATCGGCGGCTGAACGAACGCCGGGGCAGTGCGGAAGCTTTGGGCCGAGGAGGGGGAAGGTGCCGTCAGGTTCGTCCTCACCTGCAGTTTTTGGTAAGGCTTGCGGACCCGTGCAAGTCAATCTCGGGCCTGCCGTGCTCTGAATACATCAAGTTGGTGATCTGCTTCCCGGCCTGCGGAACAGCAATGGAAAGTCTGATTGCTTCTTGGTAAGCATTTCCCGACGCCATATTGCATCAGTGCTGACGTCCGGTTTCCTTTGTATTGCATTCTCGCCACACCTACCGCCCTGCAGTAGCGATCTTTGGCGCGGAAGCGCTGTTTTTTAGCAAAAAAACGGCCTGATTGAAGGTAATATTTACAGATTGTAAATTTGCCTGCCTTTTCCTCTTTCCCGGAGATCGAGCCGATGCAAAACACGCCCTCCCTTGCCCCGACACCCACCATCATGGTCGTGGACGACGCCCCGGAAAACCTGTCCCTAGTTTATTGATTTTCGGCAACATTTCATTTGGGATGTGAACTATGAGTCATCCGTTCTTCCGCTTTCAAAGATCGTCAGGCACAGGGTTTACCTTGATCGAGCTGATGGTGACCGTTGCCGTCGTCGCGATTCTGGCTGCGATAGCACTGCCTGCTTATACTGATTACGTGATCCGTGGACGGATTCCCCAAGCCACCAACAATCTGGCCGGCATGCGCGTGAAACTGGAGCAGTACTTCCAGGACAATCGTACCTATGTCGGCGCTTGCGCATCCGGCACCGTGGCGGAGCTTCCCGCATCGGACGACTTCACCTATACCTGTCCGACGCTGACTGCGACCGCCTATACGGTGCAGGCTGCCGGAACAGGGACGATGAACGGATTCACTTATACGATCGATCAGGACAACACAAAGACCACGACTGCTGTTCCATCCGGTTGGGGGACTGCTCCCATTGCATGTTGGGTCCTCAAGAAAGGTGGCGCATGCTGATCATGCGACAGCGCGGCGTCACCCTGATCGAAACGATGATCGGACTGACCGTTGCTGCGGTGCTGCTTGCCATGGGAGCGCCTTCCTTCAACCTCTGGATTCAGAACACCCAGAATCGCACCGCGGCCGAATCGATTCTGAACGGGCTGCAACTGGCGCGCACCGAAGCCGTCCGGCGCAATGCCGTCATGCGCTTCAATTTGACCGACGCCACTGGCCTGGTGGCATGGAATGTGGGGTGCGCCACCGTCACGGATGACTGCCCTGCGACGATACAAAGCCGCCCTGCGGGCGAAGGCGGCGTCAATGCCAGGGTAGGCATCAGTACGGACGCCATTGCCTTGCCGACTGCGCCGGGGGATTTTGACACGGCAATAGCCGCAGGCACGGGCCTGGCCGCCGGCGTCAGCTTCAATGGCCTTGGCAGGGTGCCGACCGACAATGTCGGTGCCGATATCACACGGATAGACATCACCAATGCCGCAATAAGCACCGCGCGCAGATATGTGGTGACAGTTGGGACTGGCGGACAAATCCGCATGTGCGACCCCGCGTTGGTCTTTGCAGACAATTCGCAAGGCTGTAGCTAAGGAGTAGGTCAATGCATCCTGAAAATCCACTTGGTAAACAGCGGGGGATTGTGCTCCTTGAGGGCATGATTGCCATCCTGATTTTTTCCTTCGGGATCCTGGCCATCGTCGGGCTGCAGGCCGCGGCGATCAAACACACCACCGATGCCAAATACCGCGTGGATGCCAGCTTCCTGGCCAACCAGTCCATCGGCCTGATGTGGGCGGATCGGGCCAATCTGGCCAGCCATGCCGTGGAAAATGAAACCATCAGCAGTCTGCCGAACGGGAAGCGCACCATTGCGGTGGACGGCAATCAGGTGACGGTAACCATCACCTGGAAAATGCCCGGCGAAGCCGCCACGCACAGTTATTCAACCATTACCCAGATCAACGGATAAGACGAGGAAATGGCGGATGAGATTTGCGCATAAAGGTTTCGGCCTGATCGAAATCATGGTGGGACTGGTGATCGGGATGGTCTCCATGATCGTCATCATGCAGGTATTCGGCGTGTCCGAAGGACAGAGGCGCACGACGGTCGGAGGCGCGGACGCACAGACCAATGGCGCCATTGCCTTGTACATGATTGAACGGGACGCAAGAATGGGCGGGTGGGGAATCGACAGTTCCCTTTATGCCAACTGCAACACGACCTATTCGTATTGCGACGGGAGCGCGGAATGCGGCGGCGGAACCGGAGCTCTGCCCGGTTTGACCTTCGCTTCAGTGCGCATCACGGACGGCGGAAGCAATCCCGACACGATTACCTCGCAATTCTTTGCGAACCCCAATCTGGATACATTCCGGTTTCCCGCCATGACGACCATCCGCAAGACCATGCCTCAGTCATCTTCCGAACTCAATGTGAGCAGCGTGTCCGGTTGCGTGGACGGCGGGTTGATGCTGGCGGCGCAAGCGGGCAATTGCACCCTGATGCAAATCACGCAGATACAGGGTACGGCGCTCAAGATCCAGCACAATCCCGGCGCCAGCGGCATCTACAATCCTCCGGCCAGCTACCAGAATACCAATGGCTGGCCCGCCTATACGGAAGGGGCAACGCTGACGTGTTTCAGCCAGTCGCCCAACAGTCCGTTATTCCAGAGAGTGTATTCGATCGACACCGCCACCCGGCAACTGCTGCTGTCGGATAACACCCCGCTACCGACGGCGGCCCATCCCAATCCTGTCGTCCTCACGGACGAACCGGTTTCGCAGGAGATTTTCGATCTTCAAGCCCAGTATGGCGTGGCACCTGCCGGCAGCCAGTCGGTCGACGACGATTGGGTCGATGCGACCGGCGCCACCTGGGCCAATCCGACGCCCGCCGACTGGAAGCGAATCAAGGCGATACGCATCGCGCTCGTGGCACGCAGCACCCAATATGAAAAGCCGAAGCCGAATGAAGCATGCAAGACAACGACATCGGCGATGGTGGAACAATGGTCCGAGTGGGCGACATTCGACACGACGAACTACCCGGACGATTGGCAGTGCTATCGCTACAAGGTCTTCGAAACGGTTGTCCCGTTGCGTAACGTCATTTGGGGCAATTTATGAACGATGCCATCAAGCTTCCGCAAAAGCGTTGCTCCGCATCGTGCGGGACAAGCCGTTTGCCGGGACAGCGCGGCGTCATATTGATTATCGTGCTGATCGTACTGGTCGCGATGTCCCTGGCCGGGGCTGCAATGGTGCGTTCGGTCGACACCAGCACCTTGATTGCCGGCAATCTGGCATTCAAGCAAAGCGCTACGGCCAGCGGCGATGCGGGAGTGGAGGCAGCCATTGCATGGCTGAGCGCCAATGGCGGCAGCCTGGAACAGGATAGCGCGAGCAACGGCTATTACGCCACCAGCCAGGACAGTCTGGATATTACCGGGAACAAGACAACGGACGACGCAACCGACAATCTCGATTGGTCCAGCACGAGCGCGGTGAAGACATTGGCGAAGGATGCCGCCGGCAACGAAGTGGCCTACGTCATCCACCGCATGTGCGACAACGCGGGGCCGCTCGATGGTGCGACCTGTGCGACCGAACAAAGCACTCAGGCTGGAAGCAGCCTGGGCGCCGCGCGGCAAATGGAGCGGTATCAGCCAGGCTCCTGGAGTTCGGTCGCCAACCGGGGGTATTACCGCATAACGGCGCGAATTACCGGGCCGAGAAACAACACCAGTTATGTTCAAGCGGTCGTCTCGCTGTAGCAGCGGCCCGAGCACACCTATCGGAACGGATTTCATGTGTCCTGGCAATGCCTGGGATGGCCTGAGAAGGAGAATTGTGATGCGCCTCACCACCATCTCGAACAACGTGTACGCCACGCTGATGTCGATCGGCTTGTGCCTGATGCTGGCGTCCTCGCCGTCGTCGGCGGCGACCACCGACCTGGCGGATATTCCCCTGGCCAATGCCACCACCGCGACCATCCTGCCCAACATCATGCTGGACCTCGACAATTCCGGCAGCATGGCGTTTGACTACATGCCGGACTATGTCCGCTACCTTTCCACCCACTCGTTCAACCAATGGTGTCGCGGCACCAATACCAACAATACGCTGGTCGTCTGCGAACCCGGCGATCCGCCTTATTTCGCCAGCGGCTTCAATGGCCTCTACTACAACCCGGACGTCAGATATGTGTGGCCTGTCGATGCCGGCGGCGTTCCCAAGGCCGACTTTAACGGCAGCACTTCCTACGGTTCGCCGTGGAGCGCTGTCGCCAGCGACGGCTATGGTGTCCAGAAAATTGACGATTCCAGTGCGGAGCAGCCCAGCACCAGTCCATGCACGCCTTCCGCCGGCGGCGGCTGGGGAGCATGTCCGACATTCGGAAAAACTGCCACGATCAATCTGGTCACGGAATATCCGGAGCGTGTCTGGTGCAAGAGTGCAAGCGACACGCCGCCCAGCGCCAACTGCAAATCGGCGCTGGATGGCGGCACTGCCTATCTGTATCCGAACGGCACCTACAAAGTTCTGAAAATGCTGTATGGCGCTCCTTATTATTACAAGGTCAGCGTGGAATGGTGCAAAACGGCGGACAACGCGCCTTACAAGAATTATGGTAAAGCCGGTACCTGCCAGGCCAAGAAAACAGGTACGTACGACAAGGTGCGCTTTTACAATTGGTCGCGGGTGGACATCAATCCGACCACAAGCTTTCTAACCAAGGCTCCAGGCAGGACCGACTGCGCGGGTACGACTTGCACGTATGCCGAAGAAATGTCGAACTTCGCCAACTGGTACGCCTGGTATCGCACCCGCATGCAGATGACGAAGAGCGCGATCGGCCTGGCCTTCAAGGATGTCAGAGGCACGCCGAAAACCGGCGCGGCACTCACCGCCGATCCTGCCGATCCGACCGTTCTCCATGCCCGCATCGGCCTGACGACGATCAATGATCCGGTGGTGGTTCAAAACATCGCGAATTTCGATGCGTCTCAAAAGAGCACGTTCTATTCCAATCTGTATGCAATCAATCCGTCCGGCGGCACGCCCTTGCGCACTTCGCTGGATGCGATCGGAAAAATGTATGCGGGTGTCACTACCACCTATGCAGACCCGGTGCAGTACTCCTGCCAGAGAAACTTCACGATACTCGCTACGGATGGCTATTGGAACGACAGCTATTCCGGCATCGGCAACCCCGATGGCGCCACGGACGTAACGCGGCCATCTCTCGACGGCCTCGATACCTCGAACACGCTGGCCGATGTCGCCTACCACTACTATCACACCGACCTGCGCTCCGGCACCTGCAGCAGTCCCGATGTCTGCACCGACAATGTGCCCCCGTCGGGGACGAACGCGTCCGTCGACGACACCGCGCAACATCAGCACATGACCACCTTCACGATCGGTCTGGGGGTGGACGGGACGCTGACCTATGACGAGGCATACAAGACCAGCACATCCGGCGACTACTTCGATATCAAGCAAGGCACCAGGAACTGGCCCGAACCCACGGCCAATACCCAGGAGACGATCGATGACCTCTGGCATGCAGCCGTCAATGGCCGGGGCACCTACTTCAGCACCCAGGATCCGAGTGCGCTGGAAGGGGGATTGAAAAAGGCGCTCAACAGCATCGACAGCACGACCGGCAGCGGCGCCGCCGCGGCAACCAGTAACCTGCAGCCGACGACCGGCGACAACGACATCTATATCGCCACCTACCGTACCCTGAAATGGGACGGGGAAATGAGCGCCTACTCGGTAGACCTGAACAACGGCGCCATTTCCGGGACAACCGCCTGGCAGGCCGATGCCTTGCTCAAGGCCAAAATCACCACTGCAGGGAATGGCGACAGCCGCGTCATCTATACCGCCAACGGCACTACCCGTACCCTGTTCAAGGAAGGAAGCGGAGGGTTGACGGCCTCGCAACTGGCCTATTTCGACAACACCAAGCTGAGCCAGTACAGCAGTTGGACCACGGCGCAGCAATCCGCAGCCACTGCGGGTCTGCTGGTGAACTACCTGCGCGGCCAGGATCGCAATGAGAACCAGGATCGCGATGCGGCCTATGGCGCGTATGAGCGGCTCTACCGCGACCGGGAGAAGGTCCTGGGCGACATCATCCACTCCCAACCGATCTACGTGAAAGCGCCGCCGCATGACTTTTCCGATGCCGGGTACGGCAGTTTCAAGAGCGCCAATGCGGACCGTCTGCCTACCCTCTACGCCGCGGCCAATGACGGCATGTTGCACGCATTCGATACGGCAACGGGACAAGAACGCTGGGCCTATGTTCCGCCGATGGTCTTGCCGGAACTCTGGCGCCTGGCCGATGCCGACTACGCCAACAATCACCGCTTCTATCTGGATGGACCGCTGACGATCAGCGACGCGTATATCGGGAGCAGCTGGAAAACCGTTCTCATCGGTGCGATGGGGAAAGGCGGCAGGGGATATTACGCTCTCGACATCACCGATCCGGCCGATCCAAAGCCGCTGTGGAATTTCACGGCTGCCACCAACAATAATGTGGGTTACAGCTATGGAACGCCGTACATCGCCAAGCTGGGCGACGGTACATGGGTGGCCATCGTCACGTCGGGTTACAACAACATTCCGGAAGACAGCGAATATCCGGGCGCCGATGGCAAGGGATACGTGTTTGTGCTCAACCTGGCGAATGGCAGCGTCATCAAGACCATTCCCACCAACGTCGGCTCCACCACCGATCCGAGCGGATTGGCCCGGCTCAACGTCAAGGTGGCCGATTTCAGCGTCGACAACACTGTCGTCGGCGCCTACGGCGGCGACCTGCTGGGCAATATGTGGCGCTTCGATCTGGATGCGGGCACGGCCACCAAGCTGGCCGCTTTCGGATCAGGCAAGCCGATCATGGCCGCGCCCGAAATCGCCGAGGTAGAAGGGAAAAAAGCGGTGTATTTCGGCACCGGGCGTTACCTCGGCGAAGACGATCTGACCGACGCCGGCGTCCAGACCATTTACGGGATCAAGGACGACAGCACGACCACGGTCACCAGTACATCGCAACTCGTTCAGCAAACCGTCTCCGGTTCCGGAACGACGCGCGACATCAGCGCGAACCCGGTGGACTGGTCCGTCAAGTTCGGCTGGTACGTCAATCTTCCAGACAATGGGGAAAGGGTGACCATCGACCCGCAGCTCTACTTTGGAACGCTGGTGTTTGCCAGCACGGTGCCTACCGCATCCGAATGCCAGCCCGGGGGCTACGGCTGGCTGTATCAACTGAATTTCAAGACCGGCGGCAATGTGAAGTCGGATACGCCGGCAGGGATGAGATTCACCTCGCCGATCGTCGGCTTGACGGTGTCCAAGCTCCCCACCGGGACACCGGTGATTTATCCGATTACCGCGGACGGCAAGAAACCTGCTCCGACCGAATTGGAAATCGCACCCAGCGCCTCCGCCGCGGGCGCGAAGCGCGTGTTGTGGCGCGAATTGTCGAACTAGATTCGCCTTCCTTGGAAATCCGGCGGCGTCATCTGCTCGCATTGCTGCTGTCTGCCGCGGCCCACTTCGGGCTGGGCATGATGGCTGGAATGCCTGGCGGCGGGACCGGCGTCCTGGCGGCGAGGCGGGCGATGCCGTCCGCGACACTGATGGTGTATCTGAACAAGGCGGGCAATTCCGGAGCGCCCGTCTTGCCTGCATCCGATGCATACGAGGAGTCACCGCTGAAAGCATCATCGGTGCATCCCTCTGAGCGCTCATCAGTCGCGCAGCGACCGATCGACGTGTCCGCCATTCTTCCGATCCCGCGACCGGTCGAGATACGCTATTTCCAATTGAACGAACTGACGCAAGAGCCGCTTGTCGCGCAAGGTCTTGCCGGCGACAGGATCCTTGTTGTTCCCGGCATCACATCCCAAGTGGCAACCGTGCGGTTGTGGATCAACGACCAGGGTGGTATCGACCGGGTGGCGGTCGAGGATTCCCGGCTTTCCGGCGAGGAGGAACGTGCGATGACCGAGGCCTTTGCTAACGTCAAATTTCATCCGGGGATGATTGGACGCATTCCGGTGAGAAGCCAAATAACGAAGGAAATCATGCTGGAGAACGCGCTTCAGCTATGAGTGTTTTCATTTCGTTGACGGTGCGAGGTCGGAGGGGTGGGCGCCGCGCTGGAAGCGGCCGGCAATAGCGCCGTCATTTCCTCATACCCGCATCGCACCTCAACGACATTCGCCCATACTTCGGGTGTAAGCACTGACACGCAAGCCGCCGGCCGTTCGGCACGTCTGCACGCCCTCCAATTTTTGGAGGCATGCCTCTAGTAAATCCCTTTGCCTTCCGGAAGTGCCTCCAGTATGTTAGGTCCCTCTCGTTTTTGTCCGGGGTAGCGCGCATGTCGGCGTCGAACTCCGCTTAAAAAATCGCACGAACGTGCTATTTGTGCCATTTGAACAACGGCCCGCGCGACGGGCTTCCGCAGGAGACCCGGAATGAAACTGAAGAATTTGCGTATCGGACAACGGCTCGCCCTCGGCTTTGGCGTGGTCATCGCGCTGCTGATCATGCTGGCGGCACTGTCCTACTCCCGCATCGCCAGCCTGGCCGGCGAGTTCAATCTGACGATCAAGGACCGTTATCCGAAGACCGTCGTATCCAACAGGATCAAGGCCGACCTGAGCGAGGTCACGCGCAGCATGCTCAACGTGCTGATCATGAGCGACGCCGGCCAGATCAAAAAGGAACTCGCCAACATCGGCGACAAGAGCAAGCGCATCGACGATGCCGTCGCCACCCTCGGCAAGGAAGCGGGCGACGACCAGGAGCGCGAACACGTCAAGGCCATCGTCGAAGTCAAGGACAAGTTTCTGCCGGCACAGGCGGGCTTCGTCAAGCTCGTGTCCGAAGACAGCAAGGACGAAGCGATGATGAAGCTGATGTTCTCGATCCGCCCGCTGCAGTCCAAGTACTTCGAGCAGCTCGACACCCTGATCCAGTACGAGAATGGCCGGATGGAACAGTCCGGCGACACCGCCAACTCGACCGCCGTGCGCACGGAACTGCTGATCCTGGTGCTGGCCGTCGTCGCGAGCGTCATGAGCATGCTGGTCGCGCTGCTGTCGACGCGCAGCATTACGTTGCCGCTCAATGAAGCGGTGGGCATTGCGCGGCGCGTGGCCGACGGCGATCTCACCAGCGACATCCAGGTCAGGACGCAGGACGAAACCGGCCAGTTGATGGACGCGCTCCGGCACATGAACGACAGCCTGTCGCGCATCGTTGGCGACGTGCGCGCCGGCACCGAGACCATGTCGATGGCCTCGCGCGAAATCGCCGGCGGCAACCAGGATTTGTCGCGGCGCACCGAAGAGCAATCGGCGGAGCTGCAGCGCACCGCGCTGGCGATGGAAGAACTGACGTCGACCGTCAAGCAGAACGCCGAAAACGCACTCCAGGCCAACCAGTTGGCCGCATCGGCGTCGGAAGTGGCGATGCAGGGTGGCGGCGTGGTGTCGCAGGTGATCGAGACCATGGGTTCGATCAACGCGTCGTCCAAGAAGATCGTCGACATCATCAGCGTCATTAACGGCATCGCCTTTCAGACCAACATCCTCGCGCTCAATGCCGCGGTCGAAGCGGCTCGCGCCGGCGAACAGGGGCGCGGTTTCGCGGTGGTCGCCGCCGAAGTGCGCAGCCTCGCACAGCGCTCCGCCGAAGCGGCGAAAGAGATCGAAGCGCTGATCGGCGATTCGGTCGACAAGGTCGAACAGGGCAGCAAGCTGGTGGGGCAGGCCGGCATCACGATGGATGAAGTCGTCGCCAGTATCAAGCGCGTGACCGACATCGTCGCCGAGATCAGCGCCGCCAGTCATGAACAAAGCATGGGCATCGAAGACGTCAACGGCGCGATCGCGAAGATGGACACCGCGACCCAGCAAAACGCGGCGCTGGTCGAAGAGGCCGCCGGCGCCGCCGAATCGATGCACGACCAGTCCGGCAACCTCGCGCGCACCGTCAGCGTGTTCAAGCTGCCCGACGGCAGCGACCCGGCTCCGGCGCCCAGGCTCGACATCGTCGCGTCCGAACCGGTCGCACCGGCATCGGCGAAGATCACACCGCTTCCGGTGAGCCGCGCCAGGATGATCGCGCACTGATCCGCGCAAGCGGATGCACAGGATTTTTTGACATGCACAACAATGGAGGCACCATGACAAAGGGACACATCATCAAACGCCTGCTCGCCGCAAGCTGCCTGCTCGCCGGTTTTGCCGGCGCCGCCATGGCGGTGGAAGTCGCCGGCATCAAGCTGGAAGACACGGCCAAGGTCGGCGACAAGAACCTGTTGCTGAACGGCGCCGGCATCCGCTACAAGGCGATCTTCAAGGTCTACGCCGCCGGCCTCTACCTGCCGGAAAAGAAAACCACGGCCGCCGACGTGCTCGCATCCAACGGCCCGCGCCGCATCAAGCTCGTGATGATGCGCGAAGTCAGCAGCGACGACTTCGGCCAGAGCTTCATGAAGGGCATCAACGCCAATTCCGACAAGGCGGAAAAGTCGAAGATCCTCAATCAAACCCTGAAATTCGGCGAGATGTTCGCATCGATCCCCGGCCTCAAGACGGGCGACGTCATCACCACCGACTGGGTGCCGGGCCAGGGCACGGTGATCCATCTCAACGGCAAATCCATCATCGAACCGCTGCCGGGCATCGACTTCTACAACGCGCTCATGAAGATCTGGATCGGCAACGATCCGGCCGACAGCGCGCTCAAGCAGAATCTGCTGGGGGAAAAATATCAGTAGATGAGCGTGCCGTAAGGCTCCTTCCCCTCGTAGGGGAAGGCTGGGATGGGGGTGATGCAGTTATGCAAATACCTGCGATGATTCGACCTCACTGGCGGATTTTATCCATTTGCAAGGCATATCCGTCAAAGAGATTGGAACCCCAGGCGAGGATTTTTTCCAGGTCGATCGACAAATGCGACGCTGAAAAACAGGGAACGCTCGTCGTAGGTTGGCGGTGAGCGTAGCGAACCTCAACATTGCCGCTCGCAAAGGCGCCATAGGTCGCGTTGACCTGAACGTTGCGGTTCGTTGGGGTTCGCTGCGCTCACCACCAACCTACGGAATGCGGCAAACCGTGCGCACGATATTTTTTCTTTGCGCAAAGCTTAAGGAACAAAATGGATAAAGCCGAGCCCAGTCGTCCGCTTGTTGACGCAAACGAGGGCTACCCTGAATAAGTCCCACACGATGGCGCGTGCCTGAATCCGGGCAGCATGCTGCCCGCCTGCGCGCGCACGTCATTGCGAATTCACGTGCTCCTGCGTGCAGGTTAGTAGTGCGTCCGTCAATATCTGCCGGTCGCTTTCAGATGCGGCATTGCCTGTCTTTTGAAGCCGAACAAACCCACCGGACCCGAGTTGTTTTGCAGCCCGCTCGGTCGTGCATGAACAGACCTTGGTGATTTCTTCGAGTGGTATGGCGCCTCCAGACTTGGCCTGTTGCGCACATGACTCTTCAAACATGATTCGCGCATCCGTCTCACTAGAAGCTTTGACTGACTCCTTGATCACGTTTGCCACAAAAGCGAACACTATAACGATGAGAACCCACTTGATTGTTTTGTTCATGGCTGGAAGTTAAGGGTGTTGTTGATGGAAAGCGAGAAAGAGAGCATAGGCTGCCGCCGGATATCGCCAATTTGCAATGGTGAAGCTGAAAGGAACCTCATTGGGACGGTACGGTATACGGGGCACTGGTAGGGTCAAGGATCTATTACACGTTGACGGGAGATGATCAGCTCGTCGTACCACGTATATGCGACGGGGTTTTCCACAACCTCGCTCTTCCCCGTGTTATATGGAAGAAGCCAGACCTTGCCAAAACGTTGGTTGTCGGCAGGGTCTCCTGCGGAAAGCTTGTAAGGGCCCCATGCAAAAATCTCTTCGGATGGCTGACCTTCCCTGGCTAACCACAGAGTCACGTAACTGTTGACGAACTCATTGTTCACGCGCGGTCCGGTTTTGATCCGCACCTGGAAGGTCATCCATTCGTCGGGCGTATAGCCAAAGCAGTTACCGTTGGGCGCGAAGTAGGAACTGCCCGATTGAGAGTACAGGCAGTAGGGATCAGGCCGCGCGTTCTGCAGCTTGAAATCAAAGGCGTTGAACGGTTCTTCAAATGGATCGTAAGGACCATGTGAAGCTGACCCTTCACATGAGTTGTACATTTGCGGAAATCCGCGATGGTGCGTGTTCTGAACGACCGTTTCCAGAGCCGTGCAGGATGCGTAGAACTTTCCCGGCTGATCCCCGGTTCCAATAATCAACTGCTTCCAGCCGCCACCTCCTGCAAACGCTGTAGCGAGGAAGGTGGCGCTGAAGCGTTGTCTCCATTGGACGTAGAACTCGGAATTCTCTCCGAACTGCAAAGACAAGTCGTCAGAGAAGTTCGTGAAGTACGAGCCCGAGCTGTCTGCACCTGAATTGGCCGGTATGGTGAACTTCAATGAGCTGGCGCCAGATGCTTTTACGGTCGTGTCTCGTGTGGCCTTCGTGAAGTCGGCCGTACCAAAAGGGGGCAGGATGCCGGCAGTTTCGCCATACGCCCCGCTCGGGGAATCGCCGTTGGTGTTGAAGTCGGCGGGCCCGTCGAAGCCGACACACCGAATTACGCCAGGGGCGGAACAACGTGTCGCGAAATCAGTCGAGATGGACGGGGCGAGAACAGGAGGCGATTCAGGGGACGGCGTTGGGGTGATCTCCGCTACAGATCCGCCGTTCGCTGGAGCGCCGGACGCTCCCCCGTCTCCACAGGCGGTGAATGCGAGACAAAGTGTTGCGATAGTCAGCAGCGATATAGAGGCCCGCCCCGACGCTGCGCGCCTGTACTGTTGCGAACACGGAGTGCCATTGGGCCTGAATTCGTGTGAAAGCATGGTTTCGTGTCTCCTTGTAGGTCTTTGATGCGCATACAGGTGTATGCGGTTTGATTCTTTCGGTCACCGTATGTCGTGCTGGCCGGTTGGCAGAGCTGCTGAAGCGGAGCGCTATTTCACGCGTGCTTGTAGAGGAATACGTTGCCGCCAGTCTGGTTGGGCTGGGTGATGAAGGCCACCACACCGTACGTCGAGATGGAAGACGCAATCACAGCCTGTGGATTGGTGGGGCCGGGTACACCGACCTCGGCGGGTGGGGTGCGCGAGCCGTTCATGCGATTCCATGTTCCATTGCCGGTAGGGTCCAGCTCCCACAATTCGCCGGCACTCAACAGCAGGAAGTTTCCTGTGACCGGATCGTCCACCAGCAGGCCCTGCTGCATCCCCACACCTTTTCCCGAAGGCACGGAAGCAAGTGCTACCGACGATCCATCCGGGTTGAGGCGCCACAGCTTGCTGCCGGCCACATTGCCGCCGCCGAAGACGGCCAGATTTCTTGCTGCGCTGTACTCGATCACGCTGTGATATGTCGCGCCGGAACCGTAGTTGGGCGACATCCCTTCCTGGCTGAAGAACCATGCGTTTGTCAGCGGGTCGTATGCGAGAATGTGCCCATCGGTGGCCGCGCCCGTGGCGTTACCGCTATTAAAGATCACCAGGCAACCCTGACTTCCGGCACCGGAAAAGGAACCTGACCACCAGCAGGCGCCGATGGCTACCTGGTCTTGAGCTGCGACGCTGGGTATGTTGACGAACGTCGAACCGAGCAATGTGCGCCGCGCTACATTAATCTGTCCGCTGAAGCCGCTATAGACGCGGTGGTAGACGTCGCCGTTCGCCGGATTGACGCAGTTGTGGTCATATCCGTGTCCCCATACGACCCCGGCATCATCCGCCACCAGCACGAAGCTGTTCATCGCCTCGTCATACCGCACGTGGCGCACCGAAGGGTAGTTATGGTCTGAAGCAAGAATCTCTATTGACCGGTTGACCGGATTCCACGGCATTGAATTGCAGTAGTGCAGCATCGTCCCTGAAATACTGCCAACACCCAGAAGAGCGTCCTGACCTGGAACTTCCAGCTGTGCCCACGTACCGGGCGACATAGAAGAGGCCATCTGTGCCAGGAAAGAGTCTTCCGAGCCGGGTGCCGGCGACGGAGTCGGTGTTGGCGAGGGAGAGGGAGAGGGAGAAGGTGTCGCGGTATTGCCGCCGCCGCATCCAGCAAGAAGTCCAGTAAGCGCGAATAACCGCAGCGCTGCCGCTCTACGCGTCAGCAGCGGGGCCTCGTCAAACCATTCAGTGCCCTCAGTTTTTTTGTTCATTTGAAACCTCTCCCATTCTTCCGCTATTGATTCTTCTTGATTGAGCCGGGTGCACGTCCTTCGTGTCGTGCTCCGCGCTGTTATTTCTCCAAGCCGTGCCCGGCTCGCCATGCCTTGAGATAGTTATCTGGAAGCCGTGGAGCGCAGGCGAATAAGCCCAGAATGAGCATTGCCGCCAAGCCTGCATGAGTGCCCATAAGCGGAATCCTCATGAACACCGCGATGGAAGCGATCTGCAAGTCCAGGACTCCGTCAATTCAAGTTCTGGACAAGACGCCATAGGAAGGCCAGTCGTTGAAATTGACGGCATTGCTGTCCCAGTTGGAGGCTCCGGTCACCCGGGCATAGCCCGCTGCGGCACCCGTTGCGCCGTGATCCCTGGCGTAGGACAACGCAGTGATCACATGCCCCCAGTTCCCTTGCGGGAAGGCAGCTGTGGCAGCGTCGTCGGCATAAGACTCCATGATGCTCAGTCCGTCCGCCGAGTCGAGCTGGTCGCCGTAAATTGCCTGGTACACCTGGCCCCAGGTTGAATACAGGCTGCTTGAGTCGGGGCCAATGGTCATTTGATACGGACCAGGCGCCCGCCGATAAGAGTATTCGCCATAGATTGCCGGTCCGCGCCCTGTCAGTCCGACTGGCGCCCTGTACGCGAAGTCGCGGACTGTCTGATGCACGGATTTTTGTGATGGAGTCCATCCCGGTTCCATGTCCCATGCCCAACCGATGCTCGACACAAGAAAGAGCGACTCAAAGATCGAGTGCTGGAAACCCGACGTTCCAGAGTCCTTGTCGTCGTAGATCCCGATTAGTCCGGTTGCCGGGCTGTTGACGTCGACGTGCGTGCTTTTCCAGTGGCTGAGATTTGCTGCGACATTGGTTCGACAATCCGCAGCCACCGGATCACTGGTGGGCGATACGGCAGCCACTGCCGCCAGTGTGCGCAGGCGCCAGGCGCGGCCGCGCGTTTGTGAGTTGTATATCCGGTTCGTACCTGCCCCGTTCGGATTCAGCGTGAAGTAACAAGCCCAGGCATTGGCGTGGATCGTCTCAAGATGAAAGCGCTCCGCGGTGAGAAGCCAAGGAAGATAGCCGGCATTCGGATGATGCGCGAACTCCCAGCGATATCCCGCTGCAGCGATCGCTTCATCATTCGCGTACGCGGTCGGAAAGTTGCTGAAGGCCGGCATTCTCCTGGTGCTGCCGTCACGGTAGAAAATGCCGTAGCAGCCGTAGGCTCTACCGTGCGCGAGAACCGAGTCGCGCGCCCGCGCGTCGCCGCTGGTGCAGTACAGAGCATCCCAGTGTGGCATCAGACCGATCGCCTCGGCATAGCCGGGCGCGCCCATATCCGCTTCGTAGTGCAGCCCGTCCAAGGGCGTGTACGCGGTCGGAAGCGCATTGAGTGCAGTTGCACTGGGAGACGTGTAGCCAAAGTTGGGGACCAACCTGGTCGCACGCAGATACGTGACGTCATGCAGCACGTCCGGCATGGCGAAGTTCGCGCCGACCGCATCCCAGCGCGTGCCGGCAGACATCGATACCGATCCCGAGAACCGCACAACACCGGCAATGGTGACCGTGGCAGTGCCGCTCTTGGCCGATCCGCTGCTCGGTGCGGTGCCGCTTTCGACGGCCACCCGCACGCGGTAACTGCCTTCTGCCCATAACTGCACATAGAACACCGCGCGTACGCCGCTGTCGTTGGGGAAGCCCTGGATGTATTGAAAGGCCGCATATTGTGGCCCGGCCTGCTCGACGAGCACGAGGGCGCCTGTGCCCAGGAGGGCGCCAAGAGTCACGGTGCCATAGGCGCCGTAGCTGATGGAAGCATCGGGATTGGCAGCAATGAGCGCAGCCTCGGTCAATGCAGTGCCGCTGGCGCTCCCCTGCGAAACAGCGACCTCTCGCGGCACATTCGCACTCAAGTCCACTCGCCCGGCGATCAGCGCGTGCTTGACGCTGCCATCGTCCCAGGCCGAAACGGGAACGACCTGAAATGCGGGCGTATCGAGCATGAGGCCTTGTCCGCTCGGCACATCGCCCTTGCGGAACACCTGCCCCAGCACAAACGGCACGTTGCTGCCGGTCGCACTGCCGACGACAGAGAAGCTGGCAATCGTAGCGCCAGGTGCCGGCGCGGGCGCTTCCGGAGTCGAGGTGTCCGGGGGCGTTGTCTCGGTTTCAGGCGCAGGCGACGACGTGCCCTGCGCGGAATCCGATCCGCCGCCGCATGCAGCCAGCAGGGGAGAAACGCCGGCTGCCATCATCCAGCCCGTGGCCTGGATGAATCGGCGGCGATCCTGCCGGATCAGGTCTGATACTTCCTTTGCTTCCGGTTGAACGGTGGGGACGCGCGAGACGTTGCGAGTGTCTTTCATTTTGAATCTCCGATTTGACGAGTGATAGCGCAGGCAGGGCTGCATGACGTGTGAAAGCGCACGACCGTCAAGTCGGAGGCTTGAGAATGATTACCTCGTTGGTGGTTCCCGAAACCCAGGCAAAAGACTGCAGGGCCGGAACGTAGAAGAACGTGCTGTAGTGTCGGACCGTTGAATCGCCGACTGTGGCGAAATTAGGCAGGCTCGCTCCGGCGACGGTGACCGTGTCGTAGATCCATGTGCCCGTTTTCCAGTCGGCCGGAGCGGTCAGGCGGACAAGGGTTTGCCCGCTATTGTTCCCACGGGTGTAGAAACGGCCGTCAGGCTCATAGAACGCCCAGCGGTTCGGCTCGCTGGGTTGCGTACCTGTGGTGATCAGAGCCGCCCAGCCAGCCGCAATATCGTTCAGATCAAGGGCGCGAAGCGGATTTCCGGGGCGCTGGCTCAGGAGGAGGCGACGGACGGGATCAAGAAAGGCAACCTGATACGAGGTGCCGGTCACGCCGGACACGTAGGGGTAGTCGACTGTCGACCCGACTGTGTTCGTTTGAGGATCGAAGTACTGCAGGTGTGTTGCGGCATGAAACGCGTCGGGAAGAATATAGTAGCGCTGCTCCACGGGATCGAAAATGACGCTGGTTTCGAAGCTGCTAAGCAAGTCGACGGTCTCGTTGGTGGCGCGTGTCCAAAGCCCGGTCGACAGGTCCATCTTGTGAATCCCTGACCCGGAAATCGATGAAATGGCTGCGGCACGCGACCCGATCTTGAGAAAGCTTCCTTTCGGCCCGCCGCTCAGACTCGACGGCAGATACTGAGACGTGTTGTAGGCATGCGACGGAGCAGGAATCTGGCCGGCGGTCGCTTCCAGTATCTCGACGTACGCGTCGTTCGACAGTTCCGATTGCGCATAATCATCCTCGCGCGGGGCGATGCCGTTTGCATTGGCCAGTCGCTTCCACGTCGCGTCACTGAAGTCGAATATCGCAGCGTCGACATTGGCTGCCGGGCAGGTATGCCCGCCCGAACCGGCAATGACGAATGCGCCGTATGCCGAATAATCGGGATTGAAGGCGCCGCCGCCGAAGCACGTGAACAATGCGTAAGACCAGTTGAAGCTGGAAATGCCGGCTGGCTTGATGCTGTCTGCGGTGTTGGTTCCGATCGCGATTGCCTGGCCGGCAGCGGGGATGCTGTAGGGAAGCGCCGTGTTGACCGGCTCGGTCGATTTCGACGCGGAACACTGGGCAACGGCGCCGCCGTTGTCTCCGCTGCAGCTCCACGTATAGCTGCTGGCATTGGTCAGGACGCTGCTTGCCGTGCCTGCGGCACACAGGTTGGAAGCCGGCGCTGTGCTGGCACTGATGCCGTTTGCGCTGCCGCAGACTCCCGAGGTCGGGGTAGGCGGCGTGGGCGTTACGGTCAGATCGCCTCCACCGGCATTGCCGCTGTCATTACTGCCGGTGCCGCCACTGCCGGTGTCGCTACCGCCGGCGCCACTACCGCAACCAGTCATTGCGACGCACAGCAACGAAACAACAGTGAAAGAAAACGCCCTGAACAGGCGTTGTGCCTGAACGCATGCCAGTTTGGCGATGCTATCCCGGAACAGGAAAAAATCGGCAACACCCCAATGTTGCGACGGGCGCACGATGCGAGCGATTTTCCCGGACGCTGCCCGACAGGAAGTGTTCACGAACCTTGGTATGGCGGCCAGCAAAGGCCTGCCCTGCATGAAATGCATGGTCATTGTCCCCTCTTGTTATCGACGTTAGTTGTTGTGGAAGTGGCGGGAACGCGCTCGCATTCCTGTCATCTTCATCGTCTTGTTTTCTTCCAGGCGGCAAGCACCTGTGGGCAATTAAGTTATCACGTTGACAAAAGCAGGTGATGCAAAGATTTCATAATGCAATGCGCTTCCCGTATGGCATGCTGGCGCACGTCCTGGGACCGGATGCGCCATGGACAACACCGGTGTGCGGATTCTTTGCAACTTCTGTGGGATGTACGCAAAAAGCGTAGAGAGGGAACAAGGTGTAACGACGCAAACCCGAAAATGAGAGCGGTTGCGTCAAGTTCCGATCATGCGCGGCAACGACCCGGCAGAGGCCGGCAGCGCGCTCAGGCAGAACTTGCCGGGCGAGAAGTAGCAGTAACCAGTCCGCCGGCAGCCGGTCAGGACGGCGGGTTCCGGTCGGCTTCCGCCGCCAATGCACGATAGCAGGCGGCGGCATCGTCGCCTTCGAGGCAGGCGTCCGCCAGCTCCGCGCGCAGCGCGTGATGATTCACCAGCGTGCGGATCTTCGTGGTCCTGTCGGCCAGATGCAGCACCTCAGCGAGATCGGCATTGGCCGGCATTGTTTGGCATCCGATCGCCGCAACGGCCCGCTCCGGAAATTCCCAATGCTCGCCCACTAGCCGCGCCAGGCGCCGCGTGTAATGGATGAAGGACGAATAAAAGGACAGCGAGCGCAATTCACCTTGCGCGGCGCCGCCCGCCTGGTCCATCAAGCGCAGCGCAACGATCACGCCGACGTTCTGCAGCAAGCCCGCCAGAAACACTTCGAACTCGTCGACATGCCGCAGCCTCGCGCAATAGCGGCTGGCGACACCGTACGGTTCCGTTAGCTCCCAGATGCGCGGCGCGCCCAGCATCGTGAAATGGCCCAGGTCCGCCTTGAACAGCGGCTTGAACGCGACTCCGGCGACCAGCATGCGCAGACCGTTCTGGCCGATCACCGCGAGCGCATCCTCGATCGTCCTGACCGGTGTCGTGCGGCGGAAGTAGGAACTGTTGATCTGCTTGAGCACCGCCGCCACCAGCACCGCGTCCTGCGATGCCTGCGCCGCCAGCTGGCTGTTCGATATATTGGGGTCGCGCAGGCTGCGCAGCAGCAAGGGGATCACCGAAGGAATGCGCGGCACCAGGTCCGCCACCGATGGTTCGGCGGCATCGGCGCCGCGCTTGAGCGCACGCAGGATGCGGTTCTCGGCCTCGTTCAACTCCTGCGCCGTGGCGTCGCCCATGTCCAGCAGCCACGGAAAAAACAGATGGTCCACATCGACCATCTCGACCGGACTTGGCGGCGGCTCCACCGCCAGCATCGTCAGCGGGCTGAGCGGGAGGTCGTCCGGCTGCGACGGTTCGTCCGCGCTTCTGAAAAACCGGTGCAAGAGTTTCTTCAACATAAGAGGCAGGAAGGGAATATGGCCGCAAGGCATGGCACACGCATGCCGGCTGACAGTGTACTGCCGCGCCGCTGGTTTGAGGCAGAGATCGCGGCAGCGCGTCGCGCGTTGGCATGACCGGTCACTGGTTCAGATAGCGCAACGGAAAATAAAGCAACGCAAGCAAGCCAAGCGCGCCCGCGCATGTCACCACCGCGACGACGAACCGCGAAACCCGGTCCGCCTTGCCTTCCTTCGATTGTCGTTCCAGACGATCGCTCATGTCATTGCCCGCTCAAGCCAGACGCTGCACGTCATTAGTCAGTATATCGACGGTCCGGCGTTTCCGGCATCCCGTCACGCTGCAAACCCCCACACGCTCTCGGGACAATTTGACCCAGATCAACGTTGCCCAAAAGTATCCCGCCGTACACTGTTCCCAGTCGCAACGCCTCGCGTCCCCCGCGTGCCCATCCATGAACGCCTATCGCGTTCCCGTCCGCGTGAACCCGGTTTCACCGATCCGGCACGCGCATCCGCCATGCCTGAGCCGCGTGCCGGCGCTGCCCTGAATTCGCATTCATCGCAACTATCAGGAGAACCATCATGACCCAGGAAGACACGAAGAAACCGTTCGTGATCGAATGGCGGCAGGGATTCAAGGTGAACATCGACCAGGTCGATGCCGAACACCAGCATCTCTTCACCCTCGTCAAGGCGCTGAACGTGGAATCGGTCGAGGAGACCGTCGAAGAGCTGCTCGATTACGTGGTCGTCCATTTCTCCAACGAACAGGCGTTGATGGAAAAGAGCGGCTACCCCGCCTTCGAGCAGCACCTGAAGCTGCACGAAGACTTCGCCGGCCACGTCGCGGATTTTCTTGGCAGCGGCGACGAATGGAGCGAAGAGCGTGTGCAGGAACTGCGCCGCTTCCTCAACAAATGGCTGGTCGGCCACATCATGACGCACGACCTGCGCTTCGGAAAATGGTATGCGGAACACGCCGTCGCGAAGGCGCCCGAACCACAGCATGCGCAGCACGTGTCGCTGGCGGAAAAGGCCGCCGCCATCAAGACGCAACTGCATCCGCAGGCACAACCCGTGCAGGAAGAAAGGCACCGAGGCTTCTTCGCGGCGCTGTTCGGGCGCAGGTGATCGTCCGGGCGGCGCCGGCGGATCGAGAGAGGCGACGTGGCGCGCAAGGATTCACCAGAGAGGATGCCCGCTCCCGCATGCAGGTATCGGCAGCGGGTCCGCGCGAGGCATCATCCCCCGTCGTCCCCGCGCAGGCGCACTGGCGTCCGGAATACTCGGCGTGCGGTTCATCCCATACCAGGCGCTTTACTCCATGCGCCCTGGTAAAGCCGTCGACGACGCCTTCCCGATGTGCCCGGACGCGTTTGATCAAGTCGGAAGTGACGCCGAGATACAAGGTGCCGTATCGAGTGCTGGCGAGCAGATGGACGTAGCAGGTCTTGTCCATCGGGTGATGGCTTAACGCGGCACCGCCGAGGCCTGCGCGCTACGGTATGCACAGACCTTCACAAGACATGGTATTGCTTGAATGCGGGCACCGCCGGTAGATTCGGCAATGTCCTTTCCCCGTCGTCCTCGCGAAGGCGGGGACCCATAAGCCCGGTACGCGAGCAGACGCACTACGGGTCCCCGCGGAGCCCCCCGAGGCCTGCGCGAGGACGGCGGCGGAGCTATACAGCAAGTTCAGCCGCCGATGCCCGCCATCGAACGCCTGTTGCAAAGATATGGGCATACCGTAGCCCGCCTGCGGGCTGAGGATTACCCACAAGTCGGCTGACATTGGCGCCTTCATGTGAGGAGTGCACTGTAAAACTCCTTCCCCGGCGCCTCACGCGCTTGTTCCCGCTCCCGCTTCTGTTACGCCCGCCTTCACGCATCCCCCAGTTCCGGCGCACTGCCTTAGGGATCTTCCCGATCCGGCCCGGCGTCGTGCTACTTACCCGCGCCGCGTGCAGCAACCGTCCCGAATACAGAACTTTCAAGACGCACGATCGCCTGTCCTCCCATATTTATGGCAGGCTTTCTCTGCAGCAATGGTGTCTAATGGTCCGTTCCCTTCGACTTTTGGTCACAGGCATGAGCGGAAAAAGAAAAAAGGAAAGGCTGGCCCGGACACTGACGCTTGCCTCCTCACGCGCGGACGACGGTCTTGCCGCTGCCCCCCTCATCCAGGGCACACCATGGCAACCCTGATCCCCGCCATCGGCGCCTGCGTCTCCCGCATGACCGGCGGCGAAAAGCGCTTCGCCTGGCGCCTCGAAGACAAGCTCGAACCCGACTACACCTGCTGGTACGACGTCTCCATCGGCGAGCGCACCCGCCACCCCGATTTCGTCGTCTTCCACCCCAGCCGCGGCCTGCTGGTGCTGGAAGTCAAGGACTGGAAGCTCGACACCCTGCACAGCATCGACAAGCAGCACGCCGCCATCCTCACCGACCACGGCCTCAAAAATGAGCTGAACCCGCTGGAGCAGGCGCGGCAGTACATGTATGCGATCACCAACCGCCTCGAGCGCGACCCGCAACTGGTATTCCCCAGCGGCTCGCTCAAGGGCAAGCCCTTCATCGCCTACGGCCACGGCGTTGTCTTCGCCAACATCAGCCGCAAGCAGTTCGACGCAGCCGGTATCGGCGACGTGATCCCGCCCCACCTCGTCATCTGCCAGGACGAGATGACCGAAAGCGCAGACCCCGAAGCCTTCCAGGAACGCCTGTGGCAGATGTTCCCGTACAAGTTCAAGATGCCGCTCTCGCTGCCGCAGATCGACCGCATCCGCTGGCACCTGTTTCCCGAGATCCGCATTGCCGCGCAGGGTACACAAGCCGGCCTGTTCGACGGACCAAGCAACCCCGACGAACCAGGCCAGCAAAGCATCGAACTGCCCGACGTGCTGCGCGTGATGGACATCCAGCAGGAACAGCTCGCCAGAAGTTTGGGCGAAGGCCACCGCGTGATCCACGGCGTCGCCGGCTCCGGCAAGACGCTCATCCTCGGCTACCGCGCCGAGCACCTCGCCAAGCTCTGCCAGCGCCCCATCCTCATCCTCTGCTACAACAAGACCCTCGCCGCCAAGCTCGCCGGCGTGATGGAAGCCAAGGGCATCCAGGAGCGGGTGCACGTCGCGCACTTCCATTCCTGGTGCGTGCGCCAGCTCAACGCCTACCACATCGAAAAGCCGCCCTACAACCGGTACAACGAGGCGGCCTTCCATGATGGCTGCGTAGAACGCGTGATCCGCGGCGTCGACAGCAAGCACATCCCGCCCGCCCAGTACGACGCCGTGCTCATCGACGAAGGCCACGACTTCAAGCCAGAGTGGTTCAAGCTCGTCGTCCAGATGATCCACCCCGACACCAACTCGCTGCTGGTGCTCTACGACGACGCGCAATCGATCTACAACGGCCCGAAGAAACTGCGCTTCTCGTTCTCCAGCGTCGGCGTGCAAGCCAAGGGCCGCACCACCATCCTCAAACTCAACTACCGCAACACTGCCGAGATCCTCGCGGTCGCCCGCGCCTTCGCCGACGACCTGCTCTCGCCGCACGACACCGAAGAAGACCAGGCCCCGACCGTGCAGCCGATGAGCGCCGGCCGGCGCGGCCCCAAGCCGCTGTTGATCAAGCTGCCCAGCCTGAAGGAAGAAACCGCGCACCTCGCCAACAGATTGAAAGAGGCCAACCGCACCGGCATGCGCTGGAACGACATGGCCGTGCTCTACCGGCACTACGCGATCGGAAAGGAAGTCGTAGACACCCTCACGCGCATGGGCGTGCCGGTCCAGTGGCAGCAGGACAGGAAACACAAGTTCGCCCCCCTGCACGACAGCGTCAAGCTCATCACCCTGCACAGCAGCAAGGGGCTGGAGTTTCCGCTGGTGTGCATGCCGGCGATAGGCGCGTCCGACGATAAGGAACACGTGCTGGAGGACGAGGCGCGGCTGCTGTATGTGGGGATGACGCGGGCGACGGAGGAGTTGGTGATGACGCACCATGAGGAGTCGGTGCTGGGGGAGAAGGTGAGGAAGGCGATGGGGGTGTTGGGGAGGGTTTAAGTGAACAGCGCTGCGTCGGCGCTTCTTTCGATATATGTGAGTTATCCAAGATCAAATAACTGTTTTTTTGAAGAGAAATTATGAAGCTAAACATAGATTTGAAAAACTGCTACGGCATTAGTGAGCTAGAACATTGCTTCGATTTCACGAACAGTAGCGCCTATGCGATCTATGCACCAAATGGCTTCATGAAGACTTCGCTCTCAAAGACATTTGATGATCATGCCAAAGGGAGGGATTCAGCCGATCTCATCTTTACAGATCGAGTTTCTAACAGAGCAATCACTGATGCTGCTGGAGCAAACGTAGCACCGGAATCTATCTTTGTTATCGAACCGTACAACCAAGAGTTTTTTTCTGATAGAACCTCTTTATTGTTAGTCAATAGCACGATAAAACAGCAATATGACGATGCTCTAAAACAAATTTCTGAAAAGCTGACTTTACTTTTCGCCAAACTCAAGCAACTGTCTGGCTTAACTGGACGAACCATCACCCCTGAAATCGAATTCTTGAAAACATTTGGTTCTACCAGTGTTACTGACCTGCTGGAGTCTCTGGAGCAGAAGGTTGCGAAAACTACACCAAGCAAGCTAGAAAATTTAGTTTACTGTGAAATTTTCAATGAAAAGACAATCACACTACTTGAGTCGGGCACGATCAAAGATCAGCTCGAAGAATATATTCAAACGTATAACGATCTTGTTTCTAAGTCAGATGTTCTTAGTAAACAGTTCAATCACTACAGTGCGGGGGCTGTAAATAAGCAGTTAGCCGACAATGGGTTCTTCGATGCACAGCACACCATTAACTTGTATACAAAAAGTGGCAGAAAGGAGATCAGTTCTGCTGCCGAGTTGACGCAGAAAATTGAGGAAGAACGACAGAAGATCTTCACCGACAAAATCCTTGCAGGTAAGTTTGATGCGATTGATAAGAAGATTCAGAATGGCGAACTCAGAAAATTTCGTGATTACTTGTTCGACAATCAAGAAATTTTGCCGGAGCTAAAAAACTTTAAGCAACTTCAAAAAGATGTCTGGATTGCTTATCTTGCGAACCAGAAGGAGTTGTTTGATCAGTTTTTGGCACAGTATAAAGCTGGCAAAGTCACGATAGAAACGGCAATCAAACAAGCAAGAGAAGAACGAACGGATTGGGAGAAAGTCGTAGAGAGATTCAACAAGCGGTTTTATGTTCCGTTCAAGATGGCAGTTTCAAATCAAGAAGACGTCATCCTGAAAGGAACAAAGCCATCGATTGCCTTTAAGTTTTCTGATGGGGAGCGAGAAGGTGAGGTTGCACGGGACTCTTTACTTAAGGTACTTAGCCAAGGTGAAAAACGTGCGTTGTACATCTTGAATATTCTCTTTGAAATTCAATCGAGACAGAAGCAAGGTGGCATCACGATTCTGTTAGTGGACGATATTGCCGATTCGTTCGACTACAAAAATAAATACGCAATCATTGAGTACCTTAAAGACATCGCTCATTCTGGGAATTTCTATTGCATCTTTCTTTTCCACAACTTCGATTTCTATAGAAGTATTAGTGGACGTCTAAATTTGAGGCCACAGTGTAAGTTGATGGCCTCTAAGAGCGGACGGAAATTGACGCTAAGTCAAGAGAAGTACCAGCGGAATCCTTTCATGTACTGGAAGAAAAACCTTCATGAGCCATCCTACTTGATTTCGGCAATACCTTTTGTGCGCAATCTTGCAGAATATTGTGGGCACCGCGCTGATTATTTGACGTTGACATCACTGTTGCATGTGAAAGCGGATACCGAATCAATTACCCTTGATGATCTTTGCACAGTTTACAAGAGAATTCTGGTTGATAAAGCGGCATTGGTCTTCGCGCCTGCCAATAAAGCCGTGATTGACCTACTTGTCGAAGATGCCGAAAAGATTGCTGCTGGTACAGACGATCATATTGAGCTTGATCAAAAAATTGTCATTTCTATTGCAATTCGCTTGATTGCTGAAAAGCACATGATTAAGCGAATTAACGATCAAGTATTTGTTGGTGCAATTTTCGAAAACCAAACCATCGAACTACTCAAAGAATATAAAAGAAGGAATCTCGGAAGTCGAGATGAAATTGAAAAGCTAGAACAGGTGAACCTTATAACGCCTGAGAATATTCATCTGAATTCGTTTATGTATGAGCCAATATTAGATATGGGGTCTGCGCATTTACGAGATCTATACAAGGAAGTGAAGGCACTTGCTTAAGCAAGCGTTAGGTACATAACGCGCACTCAAAAAACGGAGTCATATCTTGAGTTTTGCGTAGTTAAAAATGAATAGAAAAAAGCAAGACATGCCCCCTGGCGCCGCGTTTGCTAATGGATATGTAATCAAGGAAACCAATAGATGAAAAGAACGTTATCAGCACATGATCAACCAGTCTCGAGGATCTTCAGCGACGACTACGTTTTTACAATTCCTGGCTATCAGCGTCCCTACTCTTGGAAGACTGAGCAGGCGTACGATTTGGTCGATGATCTGTTCGGTGCTATGGGAGAATTAGAAGAAAAGCTTGATCAATTGTCGCCATATTTTCTAGGAAGTATTGTTCTTATTAAGGAAGATGGTAGTTCTTTGGCACTGGTAGTCGACGGCCAACAGCGTTTAACAACGTTGACGTTGTTGCTATCTGCAATTCGAGCAAAACTCACAAAGCCGCAGGCAAGAGATGGCATCTCAAAGCTAATCTATGAACAAGGCGATGTCATTTTAAATACGGAAAACCACTACCGGATGACGTTAAGAGAGAAAGACAAGACTTTCTTTCGTGACTATGTTCAGCTTGAAGATGGTTTTGAGAAGCTGGTCGGGTTGGACGGGCGGCTGATCGATAGCCAGAGTAACTTGCGAGCGAACGCTAAGGTTTTCGATTCATACCTTTCAAATAAATCCCAGGACGAACTATTACGCTTGGCGCAGCTGATCGCAACAAAATGCTATCTGGTCGTGGTCTGCACTCCTGATCTTGAATCGGCATTCCGGATCTTCAACGTACTGAATAGTCGTGGTCTCGATTTAAGTGCTACAGATATTTTAAAAGCTGAGATTACCGGGACGATCAACGACTCGAAGCGAGATCATTACACCGCAATATGGGAGGACATTGAGGACGATCTTGGGCGTGACGCTTTTAATGATCTGTTCAGCTATATTCGGACGATCTATCGAAAGGCAAAATCACAAGGTACTTTGCTTAAAGAGTTTCGCGACCACGTGAAGATTGAGAAGGCTGAATGTTTCATAGATGACACGCTGATGCCGATGTCATCGGCGTATGAGGAGGTACTTGATGCATCTTATACGAGTCAAGAAAATGCAGAAGCCGTCAATGAAAGCCTTCGCTGGTTAAACAGAATAGAATTTAAAGATTGGATGGCGCCTACGCTTGCATTTTTTGTGCGCCACCGCGATAACGCTTCAAAAGTACGTTCGTTCGTAATAAATTTGGAGCGTCTCGTCTATTCAATGCTTATCCGGAAGATGAGTATCAACGATCGTATTGAGCGTTGTGCGAGACTTACTGCATCGATCGAACGTAACGAAGATTTATGGGGCAAGGACTCGCCGCTCCAGCTTGCGCCGGGAGAGCAGCATCAAACCTACCATGCTTTGGCGGGGCCAATCTATGATACGCATTCAGCACGGGCACTGGCACTGATTCTTCTGCGGCTTGATTCACTATTGTCTGGAGGCGGAGCAACGTACGATTACGGCGCGGTTTCAGTAGAGCATGTGCTGCCCCAAAATCCACCATCACCAAGCGAATGGTTGGAGTGGTTTCCAGACCCTGCAAAACGCATTCATTGGACACATCGCTTAGGAAATCTCACTCTCCTGACTCGCAGGAAGAATAGCTCGGCACGAAACTATGATTTCGATAAGAAGAAAAAGTCTTACTTCACAAAAGGCGGTGTTTCACCATTTGTCCTAACTACTCAGGTACTACGACATGCTGTATGGAATGAGGATGTGGTTACCAGTCGCCAATCTGAGTTACTCAGAATGTTCGAGACGCATCTACGCTTGAAAGATAGAAGAGACCCCGCGCAGGTTATCTTGGACCAGCTTTGACAAGGCCCAAATTCAACCAGCTGCCGCTAGCGGAAAGCGGGGTCAGGTCTCAATACTGTTCTCTTAACGGGCAAACGCGAAAACTCTCGCATTCTTCACCCCCGTCCTAGCCCCAAAATTCGCCATGTCAACATGGCGCTATTGCGACGAAAAGAACAACACTCTCGACGGTCGGCGTTGCATCCCTTTCGACGACTAGCGAAAAGCCTGCTTTGACTTCCGCTGGGCACGGATATAATCGTCGGAAACGCCAATCATTTCGGCACTTAAACACTTGCAATTGGGTAAACAAAACATGACTAAGGCAGTAGCCGCAAAACGTGGCCGGGGGGTCTCTCCGATTTATCTGGACGAGGAAGACCGGCCGGAGCAGTCAAACGTCATTTACATGCGAGGCCGCAGACGGCGGCGCATTGTCTTCGGTTGGTATGGCGGAAAGTTTTCACATCTAGATTGGCTCCTGCCGTTATTGCCGAATTGCCATCACTATTGCGAGCCGTTTGCGGGGTCTGGTGCAGTGCTCATAAATCGTGAGCCTGCGCCAGTTGAGACCTATAACGACATCGACGGCGACGTGGTGAATTTCTTTCGTGTGCTCCGGGACCGCCACGAAGAACTGATTAGAGCCATTGCCCTGACTCCGTTTTCCCGCGAGGAATACCACCGTGCCATTTATGGCGGCACGAGCGGGATCACTGACGTTGAGCGGGCCAGACGGTTTTACATCAAGGCCCGTCAGACGCGGACCGGGCTTGCCCAAACCGCATCCCTTGGCCGCTGGGCAAATTGCAAAGATACCAGCCGGGCAGGCATGTCCGGCGTCGTTTCTCGCTGGCTGGGTGGCGTGGAGGCATTGGATGAAATCGCTCAACGGCTGCTTCGTGTCCAAATCGAGAATCGCCCGGCCGTTGACGTGATTCGCCTTTACGACAGCTCCAAAACGCTTTTCTACTGTGACCCACCTTACCTGCACGCGACGCGCGGCGATGCCAAGGCTTATGGCTTTGAAATGGACGAGAGTCAGCACCGCGAATTTGCCGAAGCGGTCAATGAGTGCAAGGGTATGGTGGCCGTTTCCGGCTACGATCACCCGCTGATGGACGAGCTATTCAAGCCTGGTCAATGGTTCAAGACCCAAGGCCCAGATAAGACTATTCATTCCACAAAAGGAAAGCGGTCGGAAGTCCTGTGGACGAACTACAACCCCAAGAAGCAAAAAGGGCTGTTTGAATAGAACACGGCTGAAGCATGGAGTATCAATACCATTCTGACGACTTGCACATTTTTCGTGCAGTCGCGGCCACAAAATTAAGAATAATTCCAATGACACCAGAAGAGATATTGCAAGGCATTGAGCAACGGGCGGCAGCGACGCTAAACACATCCGTCATCGATGACCTGTTGATCCAGGAGCGGGTTGACTATGTTTGCCGTTGCATGAGCAACCGGGCAGGAGTTCGTCTGCTGATGTCGTGCCTACTTGGAAAGCTGGACAAGCCGAACGTCGATCCGCGAAAGCCTTATACCGAGATCGGCGGCGCGGACAGTTTTTCCGGGCGGACATATGACGAGCGCTACTTGACGACATTCATCAACGCGCATCGCCTCCCGGTCAATCCAACAACGGCATTTCTGACGCCGACGCTACGCAATATCGACCACCCCCTGACGACTGATCGCGAGCTTGTCGGCCGGCCGCGCGACCTCTACAAAAAGACGCTTGAGCTACTGGAAGATGTGGCCTTGCAACGCATTGCAGCCGACACGCTTTTCGTGGAAACCGTGCGTGTGCTGATGTTGTTGCGCGATGAGAAACTCGCCCGGATGGCATCGTTAATGGACGCACTGGAACGCACCGAGGGCGCTTTGCCGCTATCTTCAGAAGCAATCGTCACTCTGATAAGCCAGCATCTTGCATGCAAAAACGCAAGCCGTCTGCCGGTGCTAGTTGTGGCGGCGGCCTATGAAGCAGCAGGGGAACGACTGGCGGAGAGCATGCTGCCTTTAAATTCACACAATGCCGCCGATCTTCAAACCGGCTCGTTAGGCGATGTCGAAATTTGCCTCATGGGCGAGGATTCAGTCGTTACCGCCTATGAAATGAAGATGAAGCGCGTTACGCAAGACGACATCGACGCTGCAGTGGCGAAGATCGCGAGAGCGCCGAAAAGGATCAATAACTACCTGTTTGTTACGACGGACGTGATCGACCCCATTGTGGCCGAGTATGCCGCGACGTTCTATGAGAAGACAGACGGAACCGAGATCGCAATTCTCGACTGCATAGGATTCCTGCGGCATTTCCTACATTTGTTTCACCGCGTTCGGAGCGATTATCTGAACGCCTATCAGATGCTGGTTTTGAACGAGCCGGATTCCGCCGTCAGCCAGACATTGAAAGAGGCGTTTCTGGCATTGCGGCAAGCCGCTGAAAGTGGCGAATAGTCAGCGCATGGGGCAAAAGTCACTTTCAAAACGGACCGTACAGGATGCACAAAGGCATCTGCGCCAATCATGCAACGTCATGGCGCAGCTGATTGCCAAGCACGGCCCATGCTCTCTCGCAGATCGCGAGTTCCGTCCTTTCCAGACGCTGGCAAATTCGATCCTCAGTCAGCAGCTATCGGCCAAGGCTGCCGACACGATAGAAAGCCGGGTGAACGCTATCGTCCCCGGATTCACGCCGGCGGGATTTCTGGCCGTATCTCCCGAGGCATTGCGCGCTGCCGGACTGTCATCGGCCAAGACCCGCTATATTATTGAGCTTGCCCAGCGCGTGAGCGATGGGCGCCTGAACCTTGAATCCATGCCGCACGTGCCAGATGAGGATGTCATCGCGGCGCTGACAGAGCTGCCCGGCATTGGGCAATGGACGGCGGAAATGTTCTTGATCTTCGGCTTGCGCCGGCCGGATGTGCTCTCCATAGGAGATGCTGGATTGCAGCGGGCCGTCCGGCTCCTATTCAGAGGTGAGGCCACGTTAGAACATGTCGCCCAGTTGTGGCGGCCTTATCGTTCTGTCGCTTCTTGGTATTTGTGGCGACACTTGGATTAGAGCACGGGCACTGGGCGCAGTTCTAATATTCCAACATTTCTCTCAAAAGGCGCCATTCTGCGCCGATAGCCAGACCGTTAAGATTGGAATTTGCAGGCGCTGAACAAGGCCCGTGCAGCTCTGGTGCTAATCCTACCTTTTACCTGCCTAACGAGCGCAATCCAAAACGCTCAATCCTCGCTCGATAAAGGCGAGATGCGCTTGAGCCGTTGACCGTAGATACCCCATACGGTCTCGACGCCATCAACGGTCCCGACCAATGCCCAGCCAGTGCCGATCTTGCGCGCCTCGACCGGAATCCCCATCTCGCTTCCGACCTGCTGCGCCCATTGCTTTGCCGCGCCCTGGCCCTTGAACAGCTCCTTGTCGTCATATATGCGTCATATATGGGGTCAGACACGACCTATGGCCGATATGTCGTGTCTGACCCCATATACTTCTCACTCTCTCCGTTTGCCGGAAGGTTGACACGCCAAAACTCTGCAGATTCTGTTCTGCACTTGCAGAAATACTGGTAATAGCGCTCGCTCAAGAATTGTTGTCGGCGCTGTTCATGAAATTCCATAACTTCTACAGTAATGTTGATTTTACGTCACCTACGGAAGTCGAAATTTCTGGGAAAGCCCACTCCGTATGAAGGAACAACATCCGCGTTCCAACCCTGCGGCCTGTACAGCAGGAAGGTGAGCAAAGCCAATACCACCGTCGAAGGGATGAGAAAAGATAAACACATCCCAGCCTCAACCTTTTGTATGCCACCACATGCGCGGCGCGTTCACCATCTTATTGACCATTCGCCCCGTGGTGCATCATCCGATCAACGATTATTGCTCCGGACTCCACTGCCAAATGGTGACACCGTAATCCGAACTGCCGTAGGCCGGCATGATGTCTCCTTCCTTGAAATGGCAACGACTATTGGCTTTCGCGGGAGTGAACCAATACCCGGTCTGCGGACACGATTTGCCACCTTCGACGCGCAGACGCATATCGCCGCCCGGCCCCTCGGAAGAAGCCAATGACTGCGGCCGTTTATCGAGTTCACGGGCATAGTCAACCAAATCCTTGGGATAAACGATATGCTCCCGGAAACTGTCATCATCGACGTTGTAAAGGTATGCAATTGCGCCCGCTTCAATAGCCCAATACCCAACATAGGCACCTCCATTCTCCGTTGTATCGAAATGAGTATCGTGCCAAGGCGCGGCTTTCATCGCCTTATACCAAACCTGCAGGTACTGTTGCATCTGCTCGATCTTTTCCTGAGAGCTCTCCAAATCGGTTGCACTAAGAAGATGCAGATAGGGAGATTGATGATACCAAGCTTCTAAATAGGGCCGATCAGGCAACACATGGCTGATAAGTTCTTCATACATAGCGTCCTGCCCATCGTAAGCAGAATCCGCAATAAGAGCATGGATGCGCGAAACCAGTTCACGACGGTGAAAAAGAATAGCAAAGGAAACCAACTGGGCAATTCGCTCGAAATCTGCGATCTCTTGAAATCCAAATACCGGGAAATCAGACTTGCCTTGATAGGCCCGCAACAACTTTGCGTACCGCTCATACATTTCCACTACATTCGTCAACTCCTTGCGTAGGTCATCAAGAGATTCGCCGCCGGTATATTTCAGAAGAAAAAGCTCGACAGCCTCATCCGCAACCATACTTGCTGCAAGCACTTTACGATGTTGGTCGTCATTACCATTCGCCGGAAGATTTACCTTCCAAAATGCCAAAGACTCAGTCCTTTTTTTGCAAAAGTATTCATAGTAGTGCTCATTTAAGAACTGCTGACGACGCTTAAGGTGAAATTCCATAGTAATAATTTGAAAGCGGAAAAGGGCTATTGGCGGTTCAGCGCACAAGGGGCGAGCTAAATTCAGCTTTCTTTCTCACTCGTATCCGGCTCCAACAGCTCATCTGGCTTGGACAGAACGACCTCCTTCACGCGACCGGAGACGCTCGGCTTCGAATCGATCTTTGGCTTCCTGTTCGGTTTTTCGATACCTCTGCGTCCCCTACCTGCTGCAGTCGCTTTAGCCTTCGTAACTCTCTGGACTTTTGCAGTCGAGAGCGCCATCCAATCAACGACTATTGCTCCTGACTCCACTGCCAAATGGTGGCGCCGTAATCCGAACCGCCGTAGACAGGCATGATGTCCCCTTCCTTGAAATGGCAACGACTATTGGCTTTCGCGGGAGTGAACCAATACCCGGTCTGCGGACACGATTTGCCACCTTCGACGCGCAGACGCATATCGCCGCCCGGCCCCTCGGAAGAAGCCAATGACTGCGGCCGTTTATCGAGTTCACGGGCATAGTCAACCAAATCCTTGGGATAAACGATATGCTCCCGGAAACTGCTATCGTCCAATTCCAGGAGATAAGCAACAGCGCCGGCCTCCATGGACCAATAGCCAAAATATGCCCCGCAACCCTCCGATGTCATATTCAAATGGCTATCATGCCACGGCGCTTTTTTCATCGACTTATACCAGGCTCGCAAATACTTCTCGATATCTGCGATGCTCTCCTCTGGTGTGTCCCGATACAGACTATTTATAAGATCGCGGTAGGGACAGTCGTGATACCACTCGTCCACGTCGCACCGACCTTTCATCTCATACGCGAGCAAGTCTTCATACAAGGTGTCTTTACCAGAACCTTTATCAAGCATGGATGCTAAACGCGGCAATAGATCACGGCGATGCAGCAAGTAGCAAAGGCCTATGAGTTGCATTACCCGCTCGTACTCGTCTATTTCGACAAAACGAAATGGTGGGAAGGATTGGTTCTTTGCATACTCTCTTAGGTAAACCGTATGTTGTTCATAACGGACTATCACAGTGGTGAGGTCTTCCCGCAGTACATCCAGCGCTTCTCCTGCGGTATACCGCAGCATGTAGTTGCAGAACGTGTAATCAGCGATTGCCCAAGATGCACGCCGCCGATCATTAGCGTCGCTATCGGGTGCATGTAGTACTTCCAAGAATTTGGCTAATGATGTGTCATTGAAATATTGAATGTCTTTTTCAAAAGCATGCTCATTCAAGAACTGCTGTCGACGCTTTTCATGGAATTTCATAATGGTTACCTGACTAAACTTTGATCACAATTTGGTCATATTTTAGGGTTCAAGCGGCAAGCCGAGTTTGGTGTGCTTTCTGTTTACGGCCGCTTTAACATCACTTTCATCATGGCGGTGTGTTGGTGGAATATCGTGATCTGTGTGCTTCTCATGTTTTCCAGGCTCGTTCTCAAGCAGAGCTTTTTCATGTAATGCTGCTGATGGTAGGTAAAACGGTGTGTAAAAGAGGTGACGAGAGTAGACTTTTGCTCCATATGCTTCGATGTCCGTGATGATTGTTCTTGCGTCAGGAACGGAACCTGGCTTAATCGCGTTGCGAATGTTTTTCTCAATCCAAACATGGCTCATTTGCACTATAGACGTATTGCTAGCCGGAGGAGTTGCTGCGAGCGCGCTGCTGTTTTGGGGAGCCGACTGGTTCTGTACAGTCCTTTTTGCTCCACCTTTCGGCTTTCCGCCGCCACTCGGCTTCCCACCCGGTTTCCCGCCACCACCAGAAGGCGCAGTTCCCTCACTCGTATCCGGCTCCAGCAGTTCATCTGGCTTGGGCAGCACGGCCTCCTTCACACGCCCTGCGACACCCAGCTTCGAATCAATCCTGGGCTTCCCTTTCGGGTTCTTCGGCGCCTTTTTCACCACCGACGCTTTGGATTCGACAATCGCATACGGCTTTCCACCATTGTGCGGATTGCCTGCCGGTACGCGCCACACACCGTCAATGCCGGTGCCGCGCGCTTTCAGCGCGAACAGCTTGTTCATTTCACTGCGATCGTTGAGCTTGCCCGGTCGGGTCTTGTCCGGCTGCTCGTTCCATCGGCCTTCCGCGCCTTCGTCGTGCTTTTTCCAGCCGCTGCCCCATTGAAACTTTTCATAGAGGAAGTAATCGGTAATGTGTTCGCCCACGATGCCGGTCAGGCTCCTGGTGAGTTCTTCCAGTGCCTGCGTTCCGACCTGGGTATTGAGCGTGCCGTGGGTCTGGGTCGTGCTTGGAGCATTCCTGCCCGATCTTGCGACTTCTTCTTTCTTCTTGTCGGGTTTCGGTTCGGTCGGTTTGGCCTTGCTTTCCGTGCCAACCACATGAGCCGAATTATTGCGCTGCTTGGTCTTCCAATGCGCGAGCTTCTTCGTCACCAGCATGACCATCGCCGGCAAATTGCTGCGCACAGTCATCATGGCGGCACTGACTACCTGCTGTCCGGCCAGCGGCATTTCTTCATACAGCCATGACCCTTCGATGGCTGACTGAACGGTGCCAAGCTGGCTCTTCAGGCCGGCCACATTGAACAACTCATCGAGCAAGGCTTCCGGGCTGGTTTTGATGCCGATCTTGTCGCATATCAAGCGCAGTACGTCGAACAGAATGGGGGCAAAGCGGTCCGGGTTCTTGTTGACGATGCGGAGGGTCTTCTTGACGCCGCCACCTGCGCCAGGTATCCAGCCGACCAGCGCCAAGACCAGGTCGAACTTGGCCTCCATCTTGTCGGTCTCGGCCGTGCTGTTATGCAGCCGGATCAGGCATTCGACCGTGTCATAGATGTTGATGGCTTGCCCAAGGAACGGCACAAGGCCGGTCGCCACCGCCAGGCCGATGTCTTCGATCGCGTCGGCCATGGCGGCCTGGTCATCTTGCGCGCTTTCCGGAGGTTGTGCGGTCGCGTCGCTCATTGCAAGTTCCTCCCTGACATGCATTCAATGAGCGATTCAATATTGTCGGAGTCGGCTGGCAGGCCGTGCTGTCTGAGCTCCTTTTGCACGGCTTCCAGGGTAGTGGCTCCCGCGTCACTGGCGGGTTGTGCCGCGTATGCCGTAGGGTCTTCGCCGTAATACACTTTGACCCTGCCCACAGGGATTTTTTCCAGGCGTGCATGCTCTTTCGCATCCTGCTACGACCGCCAAATTGCACACCTTATTCCTGCGTGGCGCCTTATTGTTCCGTACTCCACCCCCAGATGGTGGCGCCGTAATCGGCACCTGCAAAGACCGGCATGAGCTCGCCTTCCTTGAAATACCGGCGGCTACCCAGCTTTGCCGGGGTTTCCCAATAACCGGCTCTCGGACAGGGTTGACCGCCTGCGACACGGCCCGTCTGCGGCGCATCGTTGTCCGGGCTGGTCCAGCGGTCATCCTCACGCAGTTTCTTGCCGTAAGCGACGAGGTCCTTGGGGTAGACCATGTGGTCGATCTGGCTATCGTCAAGGTCCAGAAGGTACACCGCCGCGCCTGCTTCGAATGCCCAGTAGCCATAGTAAGGACCTGTATCGTCCTTGATTTGGCGATGCCCGTCGTACCAGCGCGGGTGGTCCTTCATCGCCGGATACCAGGCCTTGAGGTATTTTTTCAGAAGTTGTATTGCCGCAGGATCGTCTTCGGTAGTAAAGATATCGACCAGGAATCGATATGGTTGATCGTGAAATAGCCGAGTTACATTACGTGGTTCGGTTACATAACATTCGATCAGTTCTTCAAGCAGTGCATCAGTTCCACGATACCAACGAAGTAAATGAATAATGCGTTTAACGGATTGGATATCACGCAAAAGAATGGCGACACTTAGTAGCTGCAGTGCATCTTCGTAATCCATCAACACATCAAAGTCGGGTGCTGCAGCATATTCATAGGGGCCATCTTCCGGAAACTTTACTCTCAAGTTGCGGAGATAATCCTGAAAAACCCTATCCCATTCTTCGAAGGCATCCACGATTTCTGCAATGCGAGGAGCAAGTTCCTCGATCGGAACTCCTGCAGTGTAATCGAGCATCCAGAGCCAGAATCGCTCACGGTAAATCAAGTCGTAACAAGAGACGTACCCTTCAGTGCCCGGCTGATATTCACGCAAATTTTCCTTTTCCGCTTCAATTCTCCTTAGTCTGCCTGCTCTGTTGTTCTCATAGAGCTTTTCATAAAGGAATTGCTGACGGCGACGCTCTTCAAATGGAATCATTATTGGCCTTTCTTGCGTTTTTTTGATGGTGGTGTAGCACGCTCATTGGTATCTTTGCTTTCCCCTTGGGGGGATTTCTGCCTTTTAACGGCTGTCCGACGTTCTGCTACCCAATCAATTTCCTCATGTGTAAATGTTTCACTCACGCCCTTTGTGGACGGGATTTTATGCTTGTCATGCAATGCAATCGCATAGTGATCCTCGGCGGCGAGAATTTCCAGCGCTGCTTCGATATGCTCGAACACTCCGGGCGCCGTATCAAGGTTCAGACCTTTCGCATCCTTGCGCATTTTGGCAAACGGATGGTTGCCTACCGAAGGAATCATCAGGAAAAGGTAAACCCACCGATTCCTCATGTTGCGGGAACTGGTGGCAGTATCACTCTCAACGCTTCGTTTAATCCACGTCTCCCCCATCTGCGTTCCCTTCTTCGGTTCCCCCAGCAATGACCACAACGCCAGTTGCCGGTCATTGATATTGGCCGGCGGGGGCGGGATACTGCCATTCCTGATTTTCTTCTGCCCCATCCCGTACAGGCTGCCGGCTGACTCGCTGGTCTTCGCCTCGACAAAATGGAAGGTGGATGCGTCTGCCTGCCAGATGGTGTCAACACCCGACATCGTGATTTTTGCCAGGTCTTCCGGCACCAGTTCACGCGGGCGTTCCCCTTTCAGCGTCGGGCCCACGATCCTGGGATATTCGGATTTCCATTGGCCGTCGACCTTGCCGTGCGGCCACGCACCTTCGGTCCTGAGCACGTGCTTCATATGGTAGTAATCCGCCATATGTTCGCCCACCAGACCGCGCGGGCCGAATTCGATCTCGTCCAGCATTTGCCGCATCGAACGCTTCCCGTAGTGGACATTGCCGTGCCCCGCGCTCTTGTCCTGGCGGTTGGCGTCGGCCACGGGTTTGTGGTCTTGATGCGCTTTCTTGTTTTCTGGCGTGGCTTTGACGCGTCTGGATGGCTGTTTGCTGGAAGCGCTTGCATGGTTTGCCGAGCGGCCTGCCGGGATCGCGGACGCCGCGCGGCCAGCCGCCTGTGCAACGGCAAGCGCATCCTCCCCCAGCAATTCCTTGACGAATTCTTGCAGCGCCTGCGAACCTTGCCGGATGCCGGAGAGAAGAGGGGCACGCACTTGTTCGACCTGGGGCTTCAGGTCGCGTGCCAGATACTCGATATCGTCAGGCAACCACCAGTGGGGGCGGGAGATTGTGTCCAGCAAGGCCACGCAGTTGTCCAGTGCCGCCAATGCCAGGTTGATTGCCTGTTGCGTGTTGCCCGCCCAGTTCAAGCCCTTGAGGAACTTGATGGCAGCGCCGTGCCCTGCGCCCAGCATGCGTTCGATCAGTAGTTGACCGCGCAGCGTCGGCGTCAGTTTCAGCGCTTTTTTGCCTTTCCAGAGCG
>CBIHRJ010000029.1:0-63927 GCA_966212445.1 uncultured Noviherbaspirillum sp.
TCTTCACCCACGTCGAGTTCCACTACGACATTCTCGCCAAGCGCATCCGCGAACTGTCCTTCCTCAACAACGGCGTGCACATCAGGCTCACCGACCAGCGCACCGGCAAGGAAGAAGACTTCGCGTTCGAAGGCGGCACCCGCGGCTTCGTCGAATACATCAACAAGGCCAAGAGCGTCCTGCACCCGACCATCTTCCAGGCCACCGGCGAAAAAGTGTCCGAACACGGCACCCTGATCTCCGTCGACGTCTCCATGCAATGGAACGACGCCTACAACGAACAGGTACTCTGCTTTACCAACAACATCCCGCAGCGCGACGGCGGCGCCCACCTCACCGGCCTGCGCGCTGCGATGACCCGCGTCATCAACAAGTACATCGAAGAAAACGAGCTCGCCAAGAAAGCCAAGGTCGAAGTCAGCGGCGACGACATGCGCGAAGGCCTGACCTGCGTGCTGTCGGTCAAGGTGCCTGAACCCAAGTTCAGCTCGCAGACCAAGGACAAGCTCGTATCCTCCGAAGTGCGCGGCCCGGTCGAGGAAATCGTCGCCAAGACGCTCACCGACTACCTGATGGAAAGACCGAACGACGCCAAGATCATCTGCGGCAAGATCGTCGAAGCCGCGCGCGCCCGCGAAGCCGCACGCAAGGCGCGCGAACTGACCCGCCGCAAAGGCGTGATGGACGGCCTCGGCCTGTCCGCCAAGCTGGCCGACTGCCAGGAAAAAGACCCGGCGCTGTGCGAGCTGTACATCGTCGAGGGCGACTCCGCAGGCGGCTCCGCCAAGCAGGGCCGCGACCGCAAGTTCCAGGCCATCCTGCCGCTGCGCGGCAAGGTGCTCAACGTCGAAAAAGCCCGCTTCGAAAAGATGCTGTCGTCCGAGCAGATCACCACCCTGATCGCCACCCTCGGCACCAGCATCGGCCCGGACGAATTCAACGCCGACAAGCTGCGCTACCACCGCATCATCATCATGACCGACGCCGACGTCGACGGCGCCCACATCCGCACGCTGCTGCTGACGCTGCTATACCGCCAGATGCCGGCGCTGGTCGAGCGCGGCCACGTCTACATCGCGCAGCCGCCGCTATACAAGGTCAAGCACGGCCGCGACGAGCGCTACCTGAAGGACGACCTCGAAGAAGCCAGCTACATGATGCAGATCGCGCTGCACGACGCCGCCCTGATTCCGCAGGACAACGCGCAACCGATCATCGGCGACGCGCTGGCCGAACTGGTCCGCCAGTACAACACCGCCAACGCCATCATCATGCGCCTGACCCGCGCGATCGACGACGCGGCGCTGTCGGCCATCATGACCGGCGTCACGCTCAACCTCGACAATGCGGAAAATGCCGAAGCATCCGCGCAGGCACTGACCCGGGCCATCAACGACCCGAGCGTCGAAGTCATCGTCAAGTCGGACGAACTGTCCGACAAGCACCTGCTGCGCATCCAGCGCCTCCTGCACGGCAACCAGAAAGTCAGCGTCATCGACGCCGACTTCGTCGCCAGCTCCGACTACGGCGTGCTGGCCAACGCCGCCGCCACCTTCAAGGGCCTGATCGGCCAGGGCGCAATGGTCCGTCGCGGCCAGGGCGACAAAGCCAAGGAATTCGCGATCCGCGACTTCCACGAAGCAATGAGCTGGCTGCGCGACGAAGCCGAGCGCGGCGTGTCCAAGCAGCGCTACAAGGGTCTGGGCGAGATGAATCCCGAGCAGTTGTGGGAGACCACGATGGACCCGACCGTGCGGCGACTGCTGAGGGTGCAGATCGAGGATGCGATTGCGGCGGACCAGATCTTTACCACGCTGATGGGGGATGATGTGGAGCCGCGGCGGGCGTTTATTGAGAGTAATGCGTTGCAGGCGGGGAATATTGACGTGTAAACGCGATGTTGCGTGTATTTAAAATGGGGCTCTTGATGAGCCCCATTTTGTCTTATCGATAACCGATCCGCTACGAAAACATCCATCGATCAATTGCAGGCATACATTGATTCGCAGGAAGGCCTCGATTTCGAACTCAAGAAGGCGTTGCAAAACTACCCACGAAGGACGCGCCCTCTGGGACCAATAGTAAACGCGACTTCAGGCAAAACGGGAGTACCCAAAGCCGCAGCCCTTCAGCCTTGGAGAACTCGAACACCGGCAGCGGCTGGTCAAACGCGGTCGTCTTAGGGTAGATCAACACCACGTCGCCTTTTCCGTCCAGGTAGCTCTGACCGTAGGCGTGCAACTGATAAAAGTCGGCCTGAGATAGGCCGTATTTCTCCGAGCCATTGGCCTTCAGCGCATCCAGAAGCTTCCACTTAGTGTCGAGCACCAGCATGTCACGGTTCGATTCCCGAATCAGCAAATCAGGTTTCAAGCGAAACCAATTCTGCTCGCGGTGACGAACCAAATAGTGGCTGTGCGCCTGAGCCTTCAAGATCAATGGCCGTACCAACTGTCTCGCCAGATGCTTGGCGACGAAAGCCTCAAAGACTGCCTCCATCGGGAAGAGCAACGACGGCGCTATGTGTCTTCCCGCCCCAGTCAGAGGTGACTCCTCTTCGAGGATCAGTCGCGCCCAGGCCAGCGCATCTTCGTAATAGCCCATGCCGCGATCCAAGCGAATGCGTTGGAAATCGAGTCGAGGCTGCTTGGATACTGGTACGTCCGCAAACACGAACCCAAGTTCACGGCAAAGCTGTTGGTTGGTCTGAGAAGTCGAGAGCAGTAAGGCCTGGCGTAGTGCGCTATGCAGCAATCGATTTTCTGGACGGTTTGTCGTGAATTCGTCGTGCTCAGTGAAGAAGCGGTCCGCCTGGAACAGGTTCTGCCGCAGATGCGGCGCCACTAGAAGCTTGCCGCGTAAGGCAAACAGGTTGTCCTGCCGGCTGGAGTAGTCGCTGCGCAGCCCGCGTTTGACGATGTGCTCTACGGTTCGCAGGAACTCGGTGATAAAAATTTCCAGCAACGGCATTCGAGCCGCAGAGAGCTTGGCGCTGTCCGTTTGCACGTGCCGAAACCCCTGAAGGCAACAGAGCATCTCGATGAGCAACTGTCGGGCCTCGATGGCGCCGCCGCCTATTGCTTTACCGACCTTGGGGAGCACCTCGATCTGGTATCCATCCGGTGCGCGAATCACGCCGACGAAGCTGGTTACCTGAACGGCGCGGCGGCCCCGACGCTGCGTTAGACGAATCCAAGGAACATTCCCGACGTCTGCCGCCCGCAGACATTGCTTTTCCAGCCATCCGAAAACGTTTGCCGAGATGGCGTGCAAGCCATCGGCGCTATTGCACCCCGGCTTCGTTGCCACCAGCGTATCGAACTCGTAGATCGTGATGCCGCTCATTGGTACAAGGCGATCAGACTGCCAACGTCTGGTAGATGCCAATGTACGCATCCGGGTTCGAGAAGGCTGAGACCTGAACCACATAGCGGCGTTTAGTGGCATAGGTGTCGAGGCCATGATCATTGCCGAACAAGCGAGCCAGATCTTCTTCATGGTCCTGGCTTTCGACGACGAAACGCGCAGACTCAGGTTTCTGGTTGTCAGCCAAAACCAAGCGGATTTTCTGCCAGTCCTCGAAGAAGTACTCCTCTAGCAAAGGAATAATGCGATTGCTGAACACCTGTTGCAGCGCGACAAGCCGCTCATCTCCATCGGGGACACTTGCCAAAGGAGTGAAGTAGGCATGACCGATGCAATGATCACGATCATAGAGTGCTTCGATGCGCTGATTAATGGCGTACAGCATTCCAGGAATATTGATCACCTGCTCACCCAAGCGGACTCGCAAGCCACCAAGCGGGGCGCCAGGATCATCGCGCGCATCGGGCATGACAGGTACGAACTCGAAACGCCGACGTAATGCCGTATCCAGCAGCGCCAGGGATCGGTCCGCCGTATTCATTGTGCCGATGATGTCAACGTTGGGAGGCACAGAGAAGCTCTCCTGGGAGTACGGCAGCGTCACTGACACCGCGTTAACAGCGCCTTCGCGCTTGTCTGGTTCAATCAGCGTGATCAATTCACCGAAAATCTTGCTGATATTGCCTCGATTGATCTCGTCGATGACCATCGCGAAGCGTTGATCCGGCGACTGTCGCGCCTTGCGACACAGCTCCTTGAACGCACCCGGCCGGACCTCGTAGCGGATCTCGCCGGCCTCTGAGTCACCATCGAGAACCGGTCGCAACCCTTCCACGAACTCCTCATAACCGTAGGACTGATGGAAGGTGACGAAGCTATAGCGTTGAACCGAACCAACCTGCTGCGGGCCCTTTCTGTAGGACTTCGCTGCCTCAATGAGGTCGACACAAGCGTCCTGCCAATCCCCCGCAAACTGCCATACCGAGTCGGCTGTCTTATCGAATACCGCTGGTGCCAGACGCAGTTTGATGTTGACGGTCCTTGAGTCTTCAATCGTGTGATGCTGGAGCGTGCCCCACAAGGTCTGCCGCACATTCTGATTGCGCGCCTTGGCAGCGGCGATTGCCTGAATAAAGGGATGTTCGAAGAGTTGCCCAACCTTCGCCCGTCCGCCAAGGTCGAACAGGGCAGCGGCGGCCCCTTCCCACCAGGTCAAGGTTGCGATGCGATCACTGATGAATTGCCGCCGCCATTCCTCGATGGACATGGAGGTCATGGCCTCCTCGTACTCTCGCTTGAGCAGTTTTGACAGCTCGTAAGTCTTTCCCGTCCCTGGCGGACCATAGTAGATTCGGTTGAACGGCTGCTTCATCACGTCGGCATCACTGGTTTCTTCGTCATTGGAATTGTCGCCGGGATCCTCTGGATCGTCACGTAGCTCATCTGGCCACAGGCCCGGCCGCTCGGTTTCGAGCACCAGCCAATCGCTCAGGGAATCACGTTCGGACGCCAACGCCGCCTCGATTTTGGCAACCAGATCCGCCGCCAGCGGCTCGCGATGCAACTTGGCCACGACACCCAGGGGCCGTGTCCAACTGATTTTGCGAGTACGGGTACCTCGGATGACGCCCAGCACCCCGACTGCGCGCTCGCTGCCCGGGTTTTTGCGCCCAAAGCGAACCTGGACACCCTTGCCCATGTGCCACCAGTCCAGACCGGCGGCATGGACTGCTCGTGCCAGTCGGCAGAAGAGCGCCTTGTCCTGCGGAGACCAAGAGGCGCGAAAGGTTTTGAAAGCGGGCTTGGCATCGAAATGCTTAAGCAAGTCTTCATCACTGATTTTCTTGCCCAGGTCCAGTTTCGTCACCACGTCGTCGTACCGAAGCTTGAAACTTCGAATTGTCTGAACGCTCCATTCGACCAATTCGGAAACCGATTTGGATAATCCTTCATCAGCAGGCAATTTCGCGACGTTCAGGTTGTCATTTCCATGCGTCTTCAGCAATTGCAGGTAGGCTTTGCGGATAGGATCATCCATCGGTAGGCCGACTGTTCCCAACCTTACAACGAAGCCATCCTCAGGATCCACGGAAACGGTGTAAGCCAATTCCTTGGGAGAGCCTGCATAGGGATAAATGCGAACCCCAATGTACCTGACAAATTTTCCGTCTTCAGTAGCGAAACGACGAGTTTCCATCCGCCCCACAGGGAATAGCTTTGCCTTGATCGCGCCGGCCCACGCCTCGGTCACCTCATACGCCTTCTTCAGCTCCTCGTAGGCTCGGTTCTGCTCGGGGTTTGACTCGTCTCGCTTCTGCCCCTTCCATTTATTCAGCAGCTTGAAATGGTCACTGGTGAAATAGTCCGCCATTATTCTTAGATTCCTTCGACATCGATTCCATGTTCGGCCAACCAGGCCTTGCGCTGCGCATAATCGGGCATCGCGCGCTCCACGCGCAGCCAGAACGCCGGGGTATGATGGGGCTCGTGCAGGTGGGCGATTTCGTGCACCACCACGTATTCCGCAATCCGTGCCGGCAGCAAGATGGACTTCCAATGGAAGTACAGCCAGTCGCCCTTCCCGCAAGAACCCCAGCGGTAGCCCAGGTCCTGCACTTTAACCCCGGCAGGTGCTACCTCCATCCGTGACTGGTAGTCTGCCACCCGGCCCGTGAGCCAAACCCGAGCCCGCTCGCTATACCAGCGTGTGAAATGCTCGCGGGCGCTGGGCAAGGCGTCGCGGCGCAAGGCAAAGCGGCCATTCACCAACTTCAGCGGCACATCCTGCTCATCGACCAGCTTCAATCTATGGCTGCGTCCGAGGTACAGGAAGCCCTCTCCGCCCACGAATTCCTTGTGCGGCACTTGGCGCTGCAGCCGATCTTTCTCGGCCAGCTTGGTATAGATCCAGAAGCGCTTCTCCAGCACGAACGCACGCAACTGCTCCTGCTCGACATCGGGCGGCGCACTCAGGATCAGATCGCCGCTGCGCTCCACCGTGATCTGCATCGTCCGGCGGCGCCCACTTCGCCGGACCGTGAACTGCAAGTCATCTACCCAGAAGCGGCCGGCAGCGTCTGCGAGGGAGCCATCAGGTTGATCGTGGATAACTTTCTTGGTTGCCAATATCACCTCAGACCTGCACCAGCTTGTCATGGCTCGCGCGAGCCTGTTCCATCAGCCTATCGGCCAGCACGCCCGCCTTGTCCGCATCGACCAGCGGCGGACGCAGACGCATCAGGTGATCGAACAACTGCCCGTTCAGATCATCCTGCGCCGCACGCTTGTGCGGACTCCAGATATTGCGATTGCTCTGAAGCTCCTGCACCAGCAGATCCACGAGCTCGACCGTCACATCCTTCAAGCGCGGCAGGTCGGCCGGGGAGGGCGACTGGTCCGCACAAACCACATCCAGCACCGTTCGTAAAAAAGGGGCGACATGCTCCGGCAGGTCGCCAGGCGTGTCAGCAGTACCGGCATTGCCAGTGCGCAGCTCGTCGATAATCTTCTGCAGTTGCGTGATCACCTCGCTCCACTGCTCACCCAGCGTCTTCAGGATGTCATTCAGGCGCTCCGAGAGCTTGCGATACAGCACTGGGTCTTCATCCACATGCTTGCGGATATGGGAGCGAATGGCGTGCTCCATCTCGGAGGCCTTGGCACGGTCGCCTGCTGCGCGGGCGACATGGGTATCGAACTCGGTATCGGTAAGCTGAATCGGCGGGATCTTCGGATCAACGCCCAGCGAGATCACATGGTCGTCGATCAGTTTGCGGACCTTGGCGCCGACATCCTTGCCCAGAACGGGCGTGTCCTTGTAGCGGTTGCGCGCCCGGGCGTAAATGTAGGCCAGCCGCTTGGCATCGCCGGAATACGGAAGGCCATCGGGGCGCGGTAGCACCGTATCCAGCGACGCCAGGAAGGCCTTGAGCTTGACGGCGAACTCGGCCCGTAACTTCTCGTTGCCCAGCGCCTCGACGCACGCTTCCGTGTCGTCCAGCGTCTCGATGCCCCGCTGGCGGAACAGGTCCGCCACGCGCAGGTGCCGGTTGCGCAGAACCAGCACCTCGTCCTTCAAACTGGCCAGCGCGCCTTCCACGTCCTCATCGGCGTAGGCAGCCAGTGCCTCCTTCAAGTGCTGGGCGACGCCGTAGTAGTCCACCACGATGCCGCAGCGCTTGCCGAAGCCGGTACGGTTGACGCGCGCAATCGCCTGCAGCAATTCCGCTTCCCGGATCGGCCGGTCCAGGTACATCACGCCCTCGATGGGCGCATCGAAACCGGTCAAGAGCATCGACTTCACCACCAGGAAGGCCAGTGGGTCGGTCTTTTCGGGCTTGGTATGGAACAAGGGCTTCTTGAAGCGCTTGATCAACTGCTCCTGCGCCGCGCTGTCGGTCCACGGCTTCCACGCCGGATCGTCGTTGTTGCTGCCCGAAATGATGGGCGCGAACTCGATGCGCTCCAGCGTGTCGCGATAACGCCAGGCCTGCACGACCGCCTGCACCTTCGCCGGCCGCTGGCATAGCGCCTCATCATCCAGCGCCTTGTCTTCCGGCGATAGCTCCTGAGCCTCGGCCAGCAACTCGTCTCGTGCGGTTCGCAGCGCGTCGAAATAGCGGATTGCCGCCAGCCGGCTGTAGGCCACCACCTGCGCCTTGTAACCGTTGGGCAGGATGTTCGTCACATAGTGCCGGATGATGTCGCGGGCCTTGTCGGCAATCAGCGCCGGGGCATCGAAGATCTGGCCCTTGGTCGCGTACTTCTTCTTGATCGCCTCCAGTTCCTCCTGCGAGTGCTGGCGGAACAGGTCCTCGAACAACTCGTCGAGGCTGGCGCCATCCTTGATCGCGCCGTTCGCGGTGCGTCCCTCGTAGAGCACCGGCACCGTCGCGCCGTCGGCCTCGGCCTCCTTGATCGTATAGCGGTCGATGAATTCGCCGAAGATCTCGTGGGTGCGCTTCTTCTCGCCCATGATGATCGGCGTGCCCGTGAAACCGATGCGCGCGCAATTGGGTAAGCCCGCCAGCAGGCTGGCGTGCAGATCGCCCGCCTGGGTGCGATGCGCCTCATCCACCAATACGAGGATGGCGTCGTCCTCGTTCAGCACCTCGAACTTCTCGTCGACTTTGTAGTCGGCCTTCGGCTGTTCCACCCTGGGCAGATCGTCCGCCGTCAGTGGCGCCTCGCCGGCGGTATCGGCATCCCGGTATTTCTGAATGGTGGCGAAGATCAACCCGGGGCCCTTGCGCCGCGCCAGCGCCTTCACTCCCGCCGTGCTCTCGGCCACTTTCACCACCTCGCCCGTGAGCGTGGCGGTCACTGAAAGCTGGCTCTGCAAGTCCTTGCGGTCGGTGACCACGATCACCTTGAACCGCCGCAGTTGCGCATCCGCGCGCATCTTGCGCACCAGGAACACCATCGTCAGACTCTTGCCGGAACCCTGGGTGTGCCAGATGATGCCGCCGCGCTGGTCATGCTCGCCATGCTGCAAACGGGTGTCGCCGGTCTTGAGCCGGGCAATCGCCCGATTGACGGCGCGGTACTGCTGGTAGCGGCACACCGTCTTGATGGTCTGGCCGCCCGTCTGCATGAAGAGCATGAAGTTCTTCACCACGTCCAGCAGGTGCGTCGGCGCCAGCAGTCCCGCGATCAGACGTTCCTGCTCCGACAGGCTAGACTTGCCCAAGCGCTGTGCTGCATCGATCTCGCTGCCCGCACCGTCCGGGCCGACCACTGTTTTCCACTGTGCATAGTGCTCGAAGGGTGCTCCCACGCAACCGACGCGCGCTTCATCGAAACTGGTGGCAATCAGCAACTGATTCGTGGCGAACAGCGCCTCGTTGCCCTCGTTGTCGTCCACCTCGAAGGCTGCCTTGCGCTGGTTGCTGTAGCGGCGCAGTTGATCGACGGCCTCGGCCAGCGGCTCGGGGATGGACGGGCTCTTGCATTCCACCACTACCAGCGGGATTCCATTCACCAGCAGCACCAGGTCGGGCACGATGAAAGCCTTGGCGCTGTTGAACCCCGGCGGGCAGTCCACCCGGTACTGGTTGACGACGGTGAAGCGGTTGTTGGCCGGCGTTTCCCAATCGACATAGCGGATCGTCTGGCCGCGGCCGCCGTCCCACCCCGGCAAGCCTTCGACGGTCAGGCCTTTGACGAGCAATTCGGTGGCCTTTTCATTGGCCTCCACCAGCTTGTGCACGCCCAGGCGTGCGATTGCGGCCACGGCTTCAGAGAGGCGGGCGTCGTCCAGCCAGGGCTTGCCGTCGGGGCCAGGATTCAGTGCTCGGAGTTGTTCATAAAGCACACTTTCTTGAATGACATCAGCGAAGCTGGCGCGGCCGGTTGCGGCAGGGTTATCGAGGCTGCCGTCGACATGGGTCCAGCCCAATGTTTCCAGCTGGGCAACAAACGGCTTTTCAACGTCTTCCAGTTCCCAACCCATATACGGCTCCCAGTTCCCGCCAAATCCGGCCCATTTTTCTATTTCAAAAATTTCTTTTTAATTCAATGAGTTGGTTGGAAGTCCATCCATAATCATCCATAACGCATCCATAAACATCCAAAATCCCGGTGGCAAGTCACGAGCCGGCCGTGTAATAGGCGGTGCGGCGCTCACCGTGCTGCACCAACTCGCCCCGCTCCTTCAGTTTCCGGAGCAGTTCCTTCGCTTGGCCTTCGCTGATCCGGCACAACTCCATCACATCCGCCCGCCTGATCTGTCCATGCTGGCGCACAAAGCTGAGCACCAATTGTTCGTGCTGGAGCGGCGTGAATCCGGCCTGCCTCGTGTAGCCTGCCTTGTCGCCGGCCACCCGGTACACGGCGGCAGAAAGGGTGTAACTGCGAGCCCGCGTCGTGCCATGCGCCTCCACCAGCCCCGCCTCGGTCAATGCCTCGAGCGTGCGCTTGGCGCTGACCGGGTCTCGCTGAATGCGGTTGGCCAGTTCGTCAGCGCTGACGCGCTTCAGCTCGCGCAATGCCGCCAGTGCTATCAGGGAGTCGATGGGCAGTTCATTGCCGCGCCGTCGCTCCTCTTCCACCACCAGCCGGCGAAAGTCCAGGTCGGCCGGCTCGGTGATCAACCGCACCACCACGCCGTTCGCATCGGTGCGGCCGTAATCCGGCGCCGGACGGCCGAACTTCAGCATGCCGCGGTAAATCGTGTCCACACCCCGGCCCGAACGTTCTACTACGCCAATGCGCTTCATCGCATCCGCCAGCGTGCGGTTGCGCGGCCGCGGCTCCGTCACCAGCAGGTTGGCCAGCGTCACGCCATCGACCAGGCCACCCGGGTTGCTCACCACCAGCGCATCGTCCTCCAGCCGCACATGGACCGCGCCCAGCCGGTGGTAATCGCGGTGGATCAGCGCATTGGCCACGGCCTCGCGGAAAGCCGCCAGATCCACCATCGGCACCGGCACGCGGAACAGCCCGACCTGGATTTCATCCTCCGGGTTGTAAGGCCGGAAGTTGGTTTCCAGCCAGTCCAGCGCCTTCAGCAAAGGAAAGCGGCGGAACTCGTTGAAACGCACCGCCTGCTGCGCCAGCACCTGGAAAGCGAACTCGTGCGTCGGCACCAGCTCGCGCAACACGCTCTCCCGGCCGACCAGCAGCAGGCCGGTCAGCGTCGGAACGCGTGCCCCATCCGGCTGGCGCGCGGTCAGCCCCAGCACGCCATCGAGCGCCTCGTCGTCCAGCTCCAGCAGCACGCGGTCGCCGCCATACTGCTGCACCGCCTGGCGCAAACGCTCGCGCTCCAGCGGATCGAGGTCGGCCAAGATGGCGCCCGTCACCGGCTGCGCCGAGGCATCGGTCAGGCCCAGGGTGGCCGATCTGCTCTCGCGCTCGTGCGGCAGCATCGGCGCGCATTCGGGTGTGCCGTCATGCTTGATGCGGCGGCGCAGATACACGCCGCCGTGCGTGGAGGTAACGGACCGGGCCTTGGGTACGGCGATGCGCGCCACCTGCACGCCGGTTAGGTTCACCGCTTCCACCTGCACGGCAAGGGATGGAGAGGTGCGGGCGGCCACCATGCCGGGCAGGCCAACGAGCATCAGGTGATCGGAATGCAGGCCCGTGGGCGTGCCGTCGTCTTCCACGCCCAGCCACAACTCGCCGCCTTCGGCATTGGCGAGGCAGACCAGCGCCTCGACCAGCTCGGCGTCGGAGAGACGCTTGCGGTCGCTCTTGAATTCGACGGTGAGGGACTCGGCGGGCGGGAGGCGGTGGGTCATGGTGTGGCGCCCTCCAGTAGCGGCGTGACGCGGACGCGGCCGGTGAGGAGGTCGTCCATCAGGCCAGATTTAAACACCTGCTGTTTCTTCAGATTGCTTTCTTCTTGGGACAACCGATCATCTGCCGCGCGAAGGCGCTCAATGATTTTGAGTTGCTCCGCTAGGTTTGGACACGCGATAGAAAATGCCCTGAGTTGCGTTGAGTTGATTGACGCCAAATTTGTGGATTGTTTCGATGACTGCAAAAAAAATGTCTTACCTCGCTGCGATGTTGAATAAGCAGCAAGGTAGTCTGGAATTAACACGTTCCAATTGCAGCGCACCCGAAAAACATGATTTTGGTGCAGGCATGGGGTAATCTGCGCGCGCCAAACCGTGCCTCGCCCAAGCTTGTCGTAGTCTCCCCCTTCGTTCATCAACACATCCCCATCTGCAAGTGCGAAACGCTCAAGCTCTGACGAAAGAATCTTAGCTGTCTTTACTTCAGTCAAATCCACATAACCATCTTGTACATTCGCCACTCTCAGGTAGGGGAGCTCTAGTAGCCCAATTCCACTTACGCTTCTGCCTAGCGTAAGGCCGCTTGATATGTCGGCACAGGAATCTAACCTGCGAACATCCCATTCCTTTGGAATCCACCCTAGCGGCGACTTCTTGTAGAGATGCGGTGCCTCGCCCTGTGGCGGGCGCAGTTCGCCGTTGGTATCGATGCCGCGCGTCAGTAGATCGTGCAACAGGCCCTGCTTGACGGCCTTGAGTTTGGCGACGATCGCCTCGGTTTCGTGGATGGCAGTGTCGAGGGTGTCGAGGATTTCAGCGATTTTTGCCTGCTCTCTCGGTACGGGATAACGGACGGGCAAACCCAGCAGCTTGGACTTGGGCAAGTTCTTCATGCTGCCGCTGGTGCCTGTCGCATGGACCTCGACATAGCGGCGGTATGCGGTAGACTGCAGCACAAACGACAACCAGCGCATGTGGATGATTGAACGATCCTTCGGCTTTAGTTGCCAGAGCCGGTCCGGCAGGAATAGAGATGGTTCCGGGTTCCGCACATAACAGGCTTCTCCCACGAGTGCCGGTGTATTCATGCGGCTAACTAGGATCGAATCGCCCTGCACTGGCTCCGCCACAAGACGCCGCTCATGCTGAAGCACAGTTTTGTTCTGCTCGCGAAAGAACTTTCCACCACTGACAGCACTTGTCTTGAGTACGCCGAGCTCGCCCGCTCCATATGGACGGTCCTCAGCGTTGACGCTTACACCGGCATCAAGGGCTGCAATGGAATCGGAAAGATGACCATCGACCCATTCAGACATATTGCAACCCCCTCAAGAACCCCTGCAGCGCCTTCGCCGCCGCATCCCGCTTGCCTTCTATCTCGGTCAGCGTCACGCGGTACTTGTCCCACCAGCTCTCGAAAGCTGCCACGATCTGCTTGCGCTGAGCTGCGATATAGCGCTCGACAATGGCTTTCATGTCATTGTGCAGGATAGTCAGCAGCAGTTCGGCCGCGATCTCGGGCGCGAGGCCGTCCATATCCTGGTTCAGATGGGCGGTGAAGCTGCCCATCCTGACCTTGAGCTGCTTCCTGACGGCGGCGAGTTCCTTTTTCCAGGCCGTGAGTTGTTCTTCGCTCACGGCGTTGTCTTCGTCCTCCGTCGTTGCGCCGTCTGCGCTGTCTTCACCTTCGGCGTTGCTGGCGTTGGCGGCCTTGATCTGGCTGTCCAGTTCAGCCTTTCTCGCTTCAAGCTCGTTAAGCGCCTCGACAAAATCGCCCAGCAGAAAACGCACCAGCTTGTGCTCCAGCGGGTTGACTTTCTTCTTCTGCTCTTCGTCGTCGAGTTCGCTCAGGATGGTGTCGCGCCAGCCGCGCACCAGGCCCAGGGGCCCGCGGTTGCGGATGGTCTCGAAGTCGTATTTGTTGCCGTCCCAGAAGCCGGCGACGATGCCGCGCACGGCGAAGGTATCGAGCAGGCCCACGGGTTCGAGGGCTTCAGAAAAGCTTGCCAACCAGTCGTTGCGTAATCCCACGCCGTTGCCTGCACCTTGCAGTTGCGCCACGCGCGTGCCGTGTTCGACCCACCAGCGTTCGAAGGCATCGCGCAGCGCCGCCTCGCGGGCGACGAGGCCGGCGTTGCCTTCGACGGCGGGCTTGAGGTCCTGTCGCTTTTCCAGTTCCGGTTTGAAGTCGTAGTATTTCGCCTCGCGTTCGATGAACAGGTCCAGCGGATTCAGGCCGTGGGCCTTGAACAGCTTGGCCAAGGCTTCGGCGTTTACCTCGACCTTGGGTACGCCGCCCAACAGGTGCGCGCGCACGTCGTGCGGCTCGGGCGGTGGGGCGTTGTCGGCGTAGCGGCGGATGTTGAGGTTGTAATCGTTGGTTTTGAGCGTGGCGATGTCGACAATCTCGGAGAAGCCGTCGATCTTCCTGAATGCATCGAAGGTCGTGACGATTTTCTCGATGTGTTCCGGCAACAGGTAGTTTTGCGCCCGACCTTCGAAGTATTCGCGGTCGGCATTGATGAACAGGACCTTGCCTTGTCGTTCCTTGGGCTTGCCGCTGACGCGCTTTGCGCCCTGTTGCACTTGCTGGCGCAGCACTAGGATGCAGGCTGGAATGCCGGTGCCATAGAAGAGGTTGGGCGCGACGCCGATCACGGCTTCGAGCAAATCGTCTTCGATGATGCCGGCGCGGATGGTCTTTTCCTCGCCGCCGCGGAACAGCACGCCGTGCGGCATGACGGTGGCGATCATGCCACCGTCGCGGGTGACGGCGAGCATGTGCTGCAGGAACATCAGGTCGGCTTTCTTGGCGCCCAGCGGCACCTGACCGTACTTGAAGCGCTCGGGAAACTTCGGCGACCAGGCTGGAGTGCCGTCGGCGTTCTTTTCGGTGTTGCCCCAGTTGATCGAGAAAGGTGGATTGGTCAGCACCCGGTCGAAATGCATCAACTCGCCGCCTTCGACGTGTTGCGGTTCGGCCAGGGTGTCGTCGTTCTGCAAGTTCGCGGTGCTGATCCCGTGCAGCAGCATGTTCATCTTGGCGATGGACCATACCGTGCCGTTGAACTCCTGGCCGAACAGGTTGGCCTTGCGACCGTCCTTACCGTGTTCGTCGATGTATTCCTTGGCAGCGATCAGCATGCCGCCGGAGCCGCAGCAGGGGTCGTAGATGTCGTGCTCGAGTGCGGGCTTGATCAGCCGCACCATCATGCGCACGACCGAGCGTGGAGTATAAAACTCGCCCCCCTTCTTGCCGGCCGAGTCGGCGAATTCACCGATCAGGTATTCGTAGGCCGCGCCAAGCAGATCGGGGAACTCGAAGTCCTCATTGCGTAAACGGTAGATGCCGAAATGGGTGATCAGCTGACGCAGTTTGATGTCGGGGATCTTGCTCTGTCCGACCTTGCGGGTGAAGTCGATGTGCTCCAGCACGTCGTACAGGCTGGTATTGGCCGTCTCGATGCCGGCAAGGGCCTTGTTCAGAAAGTCCCCGACGTTTTGGTGAGCATCATTCACCAGGGTCTCGTAACGCGATTGCGGCGGCACCCAGAAGGAGCCTTCCTTTTTGTACCAGCGTGGATTGGTGTCGGCCGAGCGGTGCGCCTCGGCTTTGCTTTTGCCAGCCTCCATTTCAAGGCGAATGACCTCCTCACGCCGCTGCTCGAACACGTCAGAACAACGTTTTAAAAAGAGCATTCCAAAGATATATTCCTTGAACTCGGAGGCGTCCATCTTGCCGCGGAGGATATCGGCGGCCTTGAATAAATGTCGTTCTAGTTGAGGCAGAGTTAAAGGCATAAAGTTTGTATCAAATGTTTCAACGCAGAAAAACTTTACTATTCTGGGCGTTTCGCCACGACCGGTCCAGCTTAGGGGAAAAGAAAGTTGGGGCGGCTATTCTAAAAGACCGGTGTTGCAAGGGCCATGTTATTAATGATGGATTAATGATGGCGACAAGTCACACAAACTACGGATAATCCCCCTTGGACCTTGTTGTCAGTGCTACCCGACAATATGGAGCCATATTCGATTAAGTTGCCTGCACCATCGCCCAGCCTCATTCCTTGCATGTCTGTCACCCATCACCTCCGTTCGACTGAGAGCATCACTTATCTTTCTAAGGAACCGCGAAATCCCCCAACAGAGCAAAATTGCTCTTTTAATGCCGCGAGGCCTCCACTTGGCGCACAAAAGAACAAAATCACTCTATTAGTACCCGAGGAAGATGGCGACTTGCTATAATGGAGCGAAATCACTCTTTTAGGAGGTTGCTGTGCGAATTGATTCGCTCGAGCAGCTCGGCTTCATCCTTCGAGAAACGCGAGTTGCTCAAAAAATACCTCTGCAAGACTTGGCGGAAGCACTCAAGACCTCGCACACGCTTTTGCGCCGGCAGGAGCACGGTGAGCCCACCAAGGCTTTAGAGATGCTATTTGCGACGATGCAAGAGCTTGGCATCGAGTTCCATGTCGAGCTCCCACCAAATGTGCATATCGACGAGAACAAGCTTCTCTTGGGACTGAAGCACTCAAGGGCCAGGCCATGACGCGCCGGCAGCTCGAGGTCTATATCGACCAGGTCCTAGTCGGCATCTTGTCTGAAAACACAGGGATATGGTCCTTCCAGTACTCGGAAGACTGGACCAGGGATGGTTTCGCGTTGGCGCCGGGCCTGCCTTTGCAAGCCGAAGAAATCGTCGACACCGGGTCTGTCCGCCCTGTGCAGTGGTTCTTTGACAACCTCTTGCCTGAAGAATCGGCACGGGCGCAGCTGATCAACACGGTCTCGCACACGACGAGTTTTGATGCCTGGCATTTGCTCTCCCTCTTTGGGGCGGAGTCCGCCGGCGCGCTCTCCTTGCTGCCCCCTGGGACTGCACTGGGCGAAGGAGGTCTCAAACCACTGACGAACGAAGAACTCGAGCAAAGAATCCAGGCCATGCCGCGGCAGCCTTTGGCGGCGAACGCTCCCAAGAAAATGTCCGTGGCGGGGGCTCAGCAAAAACTGCTTGTCGTCGTGGGGGAGGACGGGGCATTGTTCGAGCCGGTTGGTGCCTTTGCCTCGACGCACATCCTCAAGCCGGATGCAGCCAGCGAGCACACTCCCTGCAGTGCGGTGAACGAGTGGTTCTGCGCGCGCCTTGCACAAAAGCTGGGGCTGGATGTTCCGGACGTCGATCTGAGGTTCGTGCCCTCGCCCGTCTACATCATCAAACGGTTCGACAGGGACTGCAGCACGTCTCCGGTGTCCCGGCTGCATGCGCTCGACGCAAGCCAGTTGTTGACCCTGGCTGCCGGCGCGAAGTACGCAAAATCAGGCGTCGAATCTCTTGTCGACATCAGCGAGAAAACCCGAGGCAGGCTTCTTACACGGATAACCTTGTTTCGCTGGACGCTTTTCAACATCCTTGTCGGGAACAGCGATGCCCATCTGAAAAACATCTCTTTGTTTGCAGGAAAATTCGGCTACATGCTGGCGCCGCATTACGACTTGCTCAGTACGGCGGCCTGGTCGGTACCCGGTCTGGTTGGCCCCGGCGAGACCAAGTGGCCCGATATCGCTTTGTCGTATCCCTTCGGAGGAGCAACGACCTATGCGGACCTGAAGCGCGAGCACATGGAAGAGTTTGCGAGGCAGTTAGGGGTGCCCAAAAACGCGACCTTGAGAGAGTACAAAAAGCTGGTTCATGGCATTCTGCCCGCGGCAAACGAACTTCTCGCAGAATTCGAAGCCCGGAACGATGTGCCGCCGGAAAAGAGGGGTGCGCAGATACGAATGCTGCAAACAATCATCCATTTGTGCATCACCGAGACCGTACGGAAACTCAGCTAGCCTTGCCGTCGAGGACGGGAATAAGGAACAGGCGTCGATTACAATCACGCTTTCTCACCATACGTTTCATTTCCGGATCCCCCATGCTGGTCATTACCATTAAACAAGGCAAAGAAAAGAGCCTGCTCGGTCGCCAGCCCTGGATCTACGCATCCGCCGTCGAGCGCGTGGACGGCAAGCCGTTCGAGAAGATGAAGCCGGGAACAACGGCGCTGGTGCAGTCTTCCTCCACCCGCTTCCTCGCCCGTGCCGCTTACAGCCCGCACTCCCAGATACGCGCGCGTGTATGGACCTTCGATGAAAACGAGGCGGTTGACCATGCTCTGATCAAGCGCCGGGTGCGCGCCGCTGTCGCGAAACACGGCAAGTCGGGCCCGGGAAAGAAGGACGTGCCAGGCAATTCGGTTCATCTTGTCCTGGGCGAGGAAGATGGTTTGCCTGGCTTGCTGGTGGACTGGTATGGCGGTGCGAAAGGCTATCTGATATGCCAGTTCCAGGCCGCCGGCGTCGAAGCCTGGAAGGTTCCGATCGTGCAAAGCCTGATTGCGGAAACCGGCTGTCCCAATGTGTATGAGCGCTCGGATGAACTGGTGCGCAAGGGCGAAGGCCTGCCGGTGGTATCCGGCGCCCTGGCCGGCGACGAGCCGCCGGACCGGATGCCTGTCACGGAAAATGGCATCCACTATGCGCTGGATATAAAAACCGGGAAGAAGATCAGGTCGCCGGCGGGCATGTCGAGGTAATCAGCGGCGGACCGCGGTCGCTATTGCCGTCGTCCCGGCAACCGTAATCCATTCTCTACAGCGTCTGCCTGTCATCCGCCGATACCGCACCATCCAGCCAAAGGAATCGAAACATCTGCATTAGCGTTATAGTTTCGATTCCATCGAGCAAGACTTCGAAAAAACAATGAGCGACAGCGGAACAAGCAAGCGCCTGCCGAACGGACTGTATGACAGGCTGATCTACGCTGACGAGGCCGCTCAAATCGAGGATTTGGCGCAAGCGCATCGCGCCCTTGTCAGCGAGCCATCGGCGCTCCAGCGCAGAGAACATCTGGTCGACGAGATGGCGTCCCGGCTTCCGGAACTTCTTGACGATGTGACGTCTTCTTCGGAAAGTATCACTGCCGACTTTCCCTTTCTGATAGCTGCTGTTGCATACTCCAATTCGGGGTGGGGGCTGAACAGTCCTCCTGAAAATTGCTGACTGACTTTCAGCGAATCTTTTTCCAAAACTTGGATGCAATCCAAATGCAAAAGGTAATGCAGCACGAAGCGGCAAAAGAAAACAAAAGAACAAGAATGTCTGTTTTGTCCTCAATATTAAACCCAGCAAGAAAGTGGGTTGCTATCCAGTTGCTGACTGATTCAGGTGGGGCAGGAAAAAAACTATTGGGGTATCTGTTCCAAATAGCCCCGTAAAAAAATGTGAGCAGGACAAGCCATACAAACAATCCAAGAACTTTGAGGGCAGTTTTCATCAGGCTACCGTCACTTTTCCATAGGCAAGAATGTCGCTATTTGGGACCTTTTCAAGAACACTGCTTTTAAGCATGTGACTGATAGTCATGAAGTCAGCTTGGCTTTCCACCGTAATGCAACCTTCACTGATACCCAATGGTCCTTTTGGATGCAAGCGGAATGCCACCCCGTTTAACCTTGTTGCAAAATACTTCATCATCGATTTTTCCATCAGCAGCGTACAAGGCGAACCATTCTTTTTTGTTATTGCCAGTCCAAAGCTCGCGCAACCATCCGGGCCTGCCGCCTGATTCTCGTTGAAGGATGTAATAAGTTCCAACTGGTATCGGTCCATTGCCTGCCAGACACTGAAAACGAAGGTTGTTTTTATAGTTGTCCATTCCTGAGAAAGCAGGGAATGAAGAAGCCCCACATGTCAAAGCACTCATGGGCTTTCCGTTTAAGAAGTTTTGGCCGATGCGGATTTGCGTGGTGACGGATCTGTTTTCGGCACTGTAATTCTGTTCGTCTTCCACATCGGCTGCGTACTCGGCGGCGGTCTGTTCGGCTGCAAAGGGAGCGCCCGCTTCAATCGCGTCGCGTGCGGCCTGGCTGGTGAGCGCAAATCCCTCCCAGTCGCCCTGCATTTCATCCCACATGACTTTGTCGGCTTTGGACGCTCCCGGCAGGCCGCTGCGCCCGGTGGACGTGATGGCCGGATCGAGACTGGCGATGTTGGTCAGCTTCATCGCCAGTGCGGAAGGTGTGCGGCCGAGCTGTTCGGCGATGCGGATGATGTCCGGATTCCGGGCGTGCATCTTGCCGAATGAAGTTTGGCAATACAGGTTGAACGCGACAAGAAGTTGTTCGCGGGACCAGTTGCCGGATTTCTCAGCCATATGCGCCTTCTCTATTGCCATATTCCAAGTATGCACTGATCCTTTGATTTGCACGACGCTGAGCCAATTTCAGTCGCCTTCTTATGCCTGAGTCCTTCCACTGCCGCCGCCATGTGACCTTCCTGATTTTCCGTTAGGCTGGTGTTCTTGTCGGACATGAGCACCGGCTTTACTTTTCCCTCACATGCATTCCAACGCAAGTCATTCCATCACCGTCATCGGTGCCGGCATCGTCGGCCTGTGCGTCGCCTATGCGCTGCGCAAGGAAAGCTTCGCGGTACAGGTGATCGACCCGGAAGATCCCGGTTCCCAGTGTTCGTTCGGCAATGCCGGCGCGATCTCTGCAGGCTCGGTCGCGCCGCTGGCGATGCCGGGCATCCTGAAGAGTGCGGCGAAGATGCTGCTCGAAGCGGACAGTCCGCTGTATGTGCCGCCGCATTACTGGTTGCGCGCGGCGCCGTGGTTGCGGCGCTTCGTGGCGTCGGCGACGCCGCAGCGGGTGGAGGAGATCGCGGCGGCGCTGACGTCGTTGTTTGCCGATGCGGTGGAACGCCATCGCGCGCTGGCGCAGGAAGTGGGGTGTCCGGAGCGGGTGGTGCAGACCGGGCAGTTGCATCTGTATCGGGATGCGGCGGCCTTGCAAAAGGAGTTGGGCTCGTGGCGTTTGCGCGAGCGGCACGGCGTACGCTGCGAGCGGCTGGATGCGACGGCAATCCGTGCGCTGGAGCCGGCGGTGAGCGGCGATTACACGGTGGCGATGTTCATGCCGGAACAGGGCGCGGTCACGCATCCGTTTGCGTATGCGCAGGCGATCGCGGAGGCGGCGCGGCAACGGGGCGTGGTGTTCGTGCGTGACCGGGTGCAGGCACTGTCGTGCGAGGCGGATGGCTGGATGGTGCAGGGGGAGCAGCACGGATATCGCGCATCGCAGGTGGTGCTGGCGGCGGGCGTGTGGTCGGCGCGCTTGCTGCGGCCGCTGGGCCTGCGCGTGCCGCTGGAGAGCCAGCGCGGTTATCACCTGCATCTGGCTTCGTCCAACCTGACGATAGGCCGGCCGGTCGTGTTTGCAGACCGCAAGGTGTTTGCGGTGCCGATGGAGCATGGCCTGCGTATTTCCGGGACGGTGGGGTTCGGCGGGCTGGACATGCCGCCGACCGCGCGCCGCGCGGCGGCGCTGGGCGAGGCTGCCGTACAGGGCTTGCCGGGACTGAAGCTGGATGCGCCGACGGTGTGGATGGGGCACCGGCCCTGCCTGCCCGACTCGCTGCCGGTGCTGGGGCCGGTGCGCCGCTATCCCGGTTTGTGGTGCGCGTTCGGGCATGGGCACCTGGGTGTGACCGGGTCGGTGAATACCGGGCGGTGGATGGCGGAGGCGCTTTGCGGCAAGATGCCGCTGGAGCGGTTTGCGCCGTTTACGGTGGAGCGGTTTTACTGAGCCGGCATGGGTTTGTTGTACATGCAACGCGCAATGTGTGGCCCATGGCAGCGCCCTCTCCCGCTTGCGCTGAGGTTTGCCCACATTTTTTTGCGCGCACGTGGCGGGCTCCCCTCTCCCGCGGGCGGGAGAGGGGCCGGGGGTGAGGGCGAATGTCAAGACAAGTGAAGTTCGGGCACGAATTGCATAGGATGCGGAATACGATGCCGGTCATATTGTCGAGGTCTTTGCTGTTGTCCCGCCTTGCAGCGCATCCCGTCTGCACCACGCCAATGGGATATTCATCCACGGAAATCACCTTAATTGCCAACTATTAACGCCTTTGCATGGCACGATCTGGCCACAACGTCGGCGCGACCGTTTTGCATGCCCCTCGCCCCTTTTCCCAGGGCGCTCGGATCGCCACATCAACTACTGTCTCGGCACAATCGCGAACTGCGCGCCGGTGGCGTAATTCGGCTTGTTCGTCCTCTGCTGGAATTGCGTCCACGCCGCTGCGCCGCCAGGGACGTCCGGGTCGGTACTGTAGGCAAGGGCGGGTTGCATGTTCGCCGGGTAGCCCGCTACGCTGCTCGAATACCCGACCATTTCTCCGGTTTTCAGTTGAAGGTAAGCCGCCATTTCCGGACTGGCGCATGCCAGGGACGTGAGTTCGGCGGGGTTGTTTGCCAGGTAGGCCTGCTGAATGGTGGTGTAGACGGGCATGCCGCTGGCATCCTTGACCTTGAGGGAGTACGCGGAACCGAGAATCCAGCAGTACCCCGGATCCACCATGCGGCTGACCGGAAAGCGGGCCTTCCATTGGAGCAGCGGCTTGGCTGAGGCGAATCCCAGTTCGATCGCGCGGCCGACTGCCGAGGTGAAGAAGTCGTCCTGCCACGGTGCGATCGCTGTACCGTTGTCATAGCTGAACGCGTAGCCGTTGGTGAGTATGCCCAATGCGTTTCCGGTGGTCGCGTTCCCGGTGTAGGTCTTGACGTACCAGTCGATGTTGTTGGAGAGGAATCCGGCAAACTGTTTCTTCAACGGGTCGTCGTCGGGGACGATGTAGGCCGCTTCGGCGAGGCTGCGCAGTATCCAGGCTTGCGCCCGCACCTGGTCCGAGTAGACCAGCCCTTCTGCATATTTGCGGTAGGCAGGGTTGCTGGAGAACATGTTGTAGGCGGCCCAGAATTCGAGTTCTTCCAGGTAGTAGTGGTCGCCGGTGACGAGGTAGGGCAGGAAGGCAAACGATGGCTGGTGGGCGGTGTCGGCAATGTTGGGCGTTGTGCACGATCCGGCGCAGACGGGGAAGGCTTCGTGCTGCTTCGTCGCTGGATTGTAGGTGTCGCCGTAGTTTCCCCTCAGGGTCATGTAGGGATAGTCGATGATGCTGATCGGCTTGCCGGTGTTCTGGTCGCGGTAGTGGATCGAAAAGCTGCCCGCCAGGTCGGCGGTCCCCAGCATCGCGCCTTTCGCGCTGCCTTCCTGGCTGAGGAGATAGGAGACCACCCAGCCCGGCAGCAGGCCGATGTCGGGCCGCCCGCCGGTGGTCGGCATGTAGGGCATTGTCAGCCCGGTCGCCATCGGTTCGGCGTTGCTCGCGAATTGGGCGGCGGTATCCGCAATCGTCGCTGCGGAGATGACGACGTCCGGGTCGTAATTGGGCACCGCGCCGGTCGCGATGAGGTAGTTCGGGTCGTGCCGGATATGCAGTTTCGGCGCCGGGTCGGCGCCCGCCGCCAATGCCCCCGCTTCCGGCGAATCTCCCCACCAGAACGTTTTCTTCCAGCGCGCATGGCTGTAATGGGTCAGCGCCGTCCTGGCATAGGCAGCCTGGCCTCCGACGTTGACGGCGACGTCATAGGTGATGTTTTGCGGGCTCGGGTCGTAGGCCCAATCGTTCTCGACGATCACGTCGACTTTTGCCGACTTCGCGCCGGGATATTGCCGCACTGCGAATCGCGCGGTGAGATGCGATTCCTGCGTGCCGGCATCGCCGGGGTCGATGGAGGTGAATGCCGCGCTGGCGATCCATTCCGTCGCGATGCCGCCGCATAGCCAGGTGTTGGCTGCCCCGGACTGCAATGCATCTTGCGCACGGGCGCGATAGTGTTTTCCGGCGATGGTCAGGTTGATCTCGGTGGCGAAGCCCGCCGCAACCAGATCGGCCGGCTTGGCGCAGGCGCCGCTCTCCGATTGACCGAGCTGCAGGGACAGCGCAAGGGATTCACCGGCCGGCAATTGCGGCAGCACGCCGGAGATGACCGCATGCTTGATCGAGCCGTCCGGATACACGGATTTCACGTCGCTCTGCAGCGGCACCAGGGAACCGTCGGGCAGCGCACCGACCAGCTGCGACGAGGCGGGCACGGTGCCGGACTTGAATACCTGGCCGAAGGTGAACGGCACATTGTTTTGTACGTAGCTGCTTGTGCTTTCCAGCGTAACGCCGGACGTTACGGTGCCGCCCGACAGGACAGGGGCAGCCGGACTCTGATCGCTTGCCGACTGTGCCGGCGAGGTCGTTTGGGACGCCGCCGTGCCGCTTACACCACTACCTCCGCTTCCTCCTCCACAGCCGCACAAGGCCGCAGACGTCCAAACGGATACCAACACAGCACTTCCCCAACGCTTGCGAACCATCGCTACCTCTTTTTTGAACGCACGCACAGACCATGTGCACGTGCTGATGTTTTAACATTTTGGCAATATTACTGACTTTCAAAGGCTATCGCAGCTTCGGCGACGTGCGAACCTCGAAAAAAGCCGGCGGATATCGGTGTCGTGTGCGTGTTGCGCAACAACTCTGTTGCAAGCGCGCTGGTGCGCAGCGCGCACCCTGCCTTCTGTCGGGGCGAAATCTGGAATTTTTTGGGGAGAGGCGGCGTGTCCGGTTCAGTCGCGGCCCTTTGTCTGCAAGCTTCTCCTGCCGCGCTGCCGTTCAACGATGCCCGACGACCTCGGCCTGCACCGCTGGCCAGTCGATGTCCAGCGGTTCGTAGCGCCTCTCGGGCAGCACCGCTATCTGCTGGCGCAGCGCCTGCGTCCGCTCCGGTGACGAGGGGTGGGTGGAAAGGATGGACAGTGCATCGGCCGCCTTGCTTTCCTCACGCGCGATTTTTGCGAAGAAGTTGGCCATGTGTTCCGGCGCGATGCCTGCCTGCGCCATGCGGTGCAGTCCTTCCCTGTCTGCTTCCATTTCCGCATCGCGCGAGAACTTCAGCTCGGTCAGGTTGGCGATCCAGCCGCCGGCCGCGGTGCCTGACCAGTCGCCCAGCGCCATGGAGAGCAGGACGCCGAACCCGGCGTTCTTGATGAGCGCTTTCAGGCCGTGCCGTTGCTCCACGTGCTCAACCTCGTGGGCAAGCACGCCGGCGAGTTCTTCCGGGTGCGCGGCTTTCGCGATCAGGCCGGTGTAGACGACGACCACCCCACCGGGGGCGGCGAAGGCGTTGACCTGCTCGCCTTCGGCCACGTGCCACTGGTAACGGTAGCGGGAGCCGGCCGTCAGCTTGGTGCCGATCGCCTTGACCGCGTCGTACACCGGTCCGCTGTCGATCAGGCGGGTTTGCGCGCGCGTCTGTGCGAGTATCAGCTTGCCGATTTTTTCTTCCTGATGAATGGGCACCTGTTTTGCGACCCAGCCGGCGAACGTGTCGGTGTGCATCAGGAACACGGCCAGGAGGATCAACGGCAGGCTCAGGACGAGCAGATAGGTCAACAGCGCTGCGTAAAACCGTGTGCCGGTGCGGCACTGGCGTTGTCCGGCGGCATGGAGAAGGGGGGCGACGGACTGCGGCGCCTGTTTCAGGAATTGTTCGTGGTCAGCGGCCTGCTCAATGAAGAAGGCGAACTCGCCTGGCGCCGAGCGCCACGACAATCGCAGGTGCCCGTCGTTGAAGCCGGCGGCGTCGATGCGCAGGTCGGATGCCGGCACGTCGAAGCTGCCCTCCTTCGTGCTTAGTGCGAGCGTGCCGCCTTGCCAGTGACCGGTGGCGGCAACACCGGCCCCGGCGATGCCGGGACCGAACAGGCGGCCGCTGAAGGAAGACGCCCTCAATCGTCGTCGCCGCCGAGCAGGCTGCCCAGTGCCCCGGCGCCGAGCAGCGATCCGCCGGATGCGCTTGCGGCTGTCGGTGCGGACAGCATGAGCCGGCCGGCCAGCCGCGACAAGGGCAGCGATTGCAGCCAGATCTTGCCTGGTCCGCGCAGCGTGGCGAAGAACAGGCCTTCGCCGCCGAAGATCGCCGACTTGATCTTGCCCACGTACTTGATGTCGAAATCGACCTGGGGCTGGAAAGCGACGACGCAGCCGGTGTCGACGCGCAGCACTTCGCCCGGTGCAAGGGTCTTTTCGACCAGCGTGCCGCCGGCATGGACGAAGGCCCAGCCATTGCCGTCCAGCTTCTGCATGATGAAGCCTTCACCACCGAACAGGCCGGCGCCGAGCTTGCGCTGCAGCGCGATGCCGAGCGACACGCCCTTGGCTGCGCACAGGAAGGAATCTTTCTGGCAGATCAGCGTGCCGCCGATCTCGGCAAGATGGATCGGAACGATCTTGCCCGGATAGGGGGCGGCAAAGGCGACGCGCTGCTTGCCGGCGCCTTCATTGTGAAACACCGTCGTGAACAGCGATTCGCCGGTCAGCAGGCGCTTGCCGGCGCCCATCAGTTTGCCGAACAGGCCGCCTTGCTGCGAACCGTCGCCGAACACGGTGTCCATCTCGATGCCTTCCTGCATGAACATCATCATGCCGGCTTCGCCCACGGCGGCCTCGCCGGGATCCAGTTCCACTTCGACATATTGCATGTCGGTGCCAAAAATTTCGTAGTCGATTTCATCCATTGCCATGTGGGCTCTCTTTCTCACGGTTCAAATGTTATGCAGGCCGGCACGGGCTCCTGCTCCGATCTGGAGAACCATCGTGATATCCGGCTGCCGAGGTCCGATAATTTAGCACTATTGGCAGCCGCGTCCATTCAACCGTCGATACCGGATGCAATCAATGCGGGTTGATGTTTTGCTGCGAAGCTTGCGCGTCGCCCGCCGAAGGCGGTCGCGTCGTATCGGGAGAGAGCGTGACCGCTTCCAGCGCGGATGCGGCAGGGCCGTGTAGCACGGCGCCGTCCGTATCAAAGCGTGAACCATGGCAAGGACAGTCCCACGAACGCTCCGCCGAGTTCCAGTGGACGACGCAGCCGAGGTGCGTGCATTTTGCCGACAGCGCATGCAGTTCGCCGTGTTCGTCGCGGTACATCGCGAGCTTCCGGGTTCCATCGCGCATAATCGCACCGGCACCGGCGGCAATCTCCTGCGCCGAATCGACCTCTCCGCCGGTCACCCATTCGCCATACCGGGAGAGGACGTCGGCCTGTTCGGAGACGAATTCCGATATCCCGCGCCTGACCTTGCGCGCCGGGTCGTAGATCGACGCCCAGGGATTGGCGCGGCCCATGATGAGGTCGGTCACGATCATGGCGCCGATCGTGCAATGCGTCATGCCGTTGCCGGAGTCGCCGGTGATGATGTAGACGTTCTTGTCGTCCATCGGATTGCGGCCGAGATAGGCGAGGCCGTCCGCGGGTTCCATCACTTCGCCGGACCACCGGTACTCGACGGATTGCGCCATGGGAAAGCGGTCGCGCACCCAGCGTTCGATTTCGTCGTAGCGATGTTCCGGGTGCTCGTCCCCGCCGACCTTGTGGTCGGCGCCGCCGACGACGAGGATCTCATGGTCGGCGACGGGGTCGGGGGTTTCGAGTCGCAGGTAGTAGTAGGGATCGCCGGTGTCCCACAACAGGATGCGCGGCACCGTATCCTTGGGAACGCGCATGCCGATCACGTAGGTGCGATATCCGGCCTGCTTGGTGTGCATCACGACGCGATCGTTGAAGGGGGTGTTGGTGGCGACCACGACGGCCTTCGCGCGGATCTTGCCGTTGGTCGTGCTGACGACCTGCAGGTCGTCGTCGCCGTCGACGCTGAATGCATGCGTGCCGCAATGGATCGATACACCGTTGCGGACCGCCGATTGCGCCAGTCCGTTCAGGTACTTCAAGGGATGGAACTGCGCCAGGTTCCGGTACTGCACGCAGGGGCCGGTATCGAAGCTCAATCCCGGAACCCGCTCCAGTTTCTGCACGTCGACGCCGGCGCGGCGCGCGGCATCGTATTCCTTGTCGAGATCCTTGAACTTGTCGTCGGGAAGCGCGAACAAATAGCCATCGAGGTGCTCGAATTCGCAATCGATCTGCTCGCGCTGCACGATGGATTCGACCAGGTCGATGGCATGGAAATAGCTGTCGGCAACCTTGCGTGCACCGTCGCTTCCGAACGATTTTTCCAGAGGGGCATACCACTCGTCGGGAGGAAAGAGGTGCGCGGTGGTACGGCCGGTTTCACCGGCGCCGATACCCATGGCGTCGATCACGACGACGCTTTTCCCTTCACGGGACAGGAGATAGGCGCTGCTCAGTCCGGCGATGCCTGCGCCTATCACGCAGACATCGGCGTCAAGGTCGCCAGCCAGCGGCGGGTAAACGGGAACAGATGCGGTGGCCATCCAGACCGAGGTGGAGGCACCATTCGTAGCGGAAAGCATGACTTGTCCTTTCAGTTCGGTGTGCGCGATCCGTCTTTTTCGAAGAAGAATCGAGTGGGTTGGGATATAGAGGGTTTTGAACAGACAACGCGAGGCGGTATTGGTTTAGGCACCGCGCAGGAATAAGTTGCACAATTTTGCTGGCCGTAGCCGGCGCGCTGCTGCGTTGTGCGCTGTTTGCAGGGGCCCGCCGAGGGTGCTCGCACTGCGGCGCGTCACACGCACCTCGGCGGCCCCCTTGCATCGCATCCGGCTACGACCGCCAAATTGCACACCTTATTTCTGCGCGGCGCCTTAGCCCTACTGCATCAAAAACACGCTTGTCATTCCGAGCCATGCAACGTTTCCGGTTTGCCGGCCGCATCTTGCACGCGTGATACGATTTTGAACGGCGGCGCTGCCGACAAGTTCAGACGGCCAGTCGACAGCCTGCATTGCACCCTCGTCTTTTGGAGAAACGATGAAAAAGATTGCCTTCTCGGGAACCCTCGATCCGATCACGAACGGTCACATGTGGGTGATCGGCGAGGCGCGTGCGATGGCGGAAGAAGTGACGGTATTCCTGTCGGAGAACCCGTCCAAGAAACCCGCGTTTCCGGTGGAACAGCGCAAGCGGATCGTCGAGGAAAGCGCTGCCGAACGCGGGTGGACCAATGTGCGGGTCGTCGTCGTCCGGGGCGACTACACGGCGCGGGCGGCGAAGAAGCACGGTATCGATTACCTGATCCGCGGCATCCGCAACACGGCCGATTTCGATTACGAAAACCTGATCCAGCAAACCAATGTCGATGTGCTGCAGGGCGCGAAGACGATCTTCGTGATGCCGCCGCGCGACCTCGGCTCGGTCAGTTCGAGCTTCGTCAGAAGCCTGCAGGGGCCGGTCGGCTGGCATTGGAGCGTGCAGAAATTCATGCCGCGTCCCGCGTATGCGGCGTGGATCCGCGACTGGCTGCGCAAGGAGTGGTGTGTGTTATGGCGATATTCCGCGCGCGACGCCGATGCGATCGTCCAATGCGATCGCTGGTTCGACCATCTTACCGGCGCGAGTGGCTACGGTGGAGCGGCGAGGTCATATCACAATCTCGATCACCTGGTGCATGGCCTGACCGAGATCCGCGTGTGGGCGGTGAATACCGGTGCGGAGCGGCACGACATCGACATCCTGAAAAAGGCGTTCTGGTTCCATGACGCCGTCTACGATCATGGTTCGCAACCGATCTCGAATGAAGAAGCCAGCGCGCGCATGTGGATCGACAGCGGACTTGGCGGCGAGGATGCCGACGAGATCGCCGCGCTGATTCGTGCGACCGACCATTTCCAGGCATCGTCGATCGGACACAGGCTCAAGGATGTGATGCTCGGAGCCGACCTTGCCATCCTGGGACAGGAAGACGAGGTCTACGATGCCTATGCGCGGGCGATACGGCAAGAGTATGGTCACGTGCCGGATGCCGTTTATTGCGAACATCGGGGCAAGGCGTTGGTGCATCTTTGCAAGAAGGCTGAAGAGCGCGCCTTGTATGCTGATGCTTACTTTGTCGCGCAGTACAACGAGCGCGCCGTCATCAACATGACGCGCGAGATTGCGCATCTCGGTGAAGCGAATGCTTGAGATTGGCGGCTGACGCCGATCAGCTTGCGAAGAACACTTCACCACGCGGGCGAAACGGCAGGCGGCGTCCTTCCGGCAACAGAAATGCATGATCCATGGCGGTCCGGATGTGTTCTTCGCAGTCGCCGTCGGTAATCACCAGCAGCGGACCGTGGTGCGGAAATTCCCCCTGACCGGCGAGGTCATGGAAGCGATCCAGCCCGGGCTGCAATACGGTCCCGCCTCGTCCACGCAAGCTGAAACGATCGAGCAGCCTTTCGGGTTCAACCCACCCGCTGTCATAAGCGTGCGCATCGCAGCAGACCAGGCGTACCGCGCCCACCTCGCGCGCCAATGCGTAACTGGCGATCGCGCCCAATGCCTTGCCGAGCAACTGCGGGTCCATCGAACCCGATGTATCCAGCAACACGCCGAATACCCTGCTGCGGCGCTCTTCCTCCGTCGGCCTGGCAACCGACGGCCGTGGTATATCCGGTGTCGACGCCTGCCGTCGCGACGGCCGTGCATAGCTGCGATGCAGTTCGGGCAGCGGAAAACGTTCGTCGAACCATTGCGCAAGCTTCACGTCCCAGGGAATCGGTGGCTGAATCAAACTGCGGATTTCCTCGATCAGACCGGCAGGAATCGTCCCGCGGCCGCGGCCATGGGTGAAACGATCGAATCCTTGCGCCAACGCCCAACGACAATAGCTTTCCGCATCCGTGAACATGCTCCCCTTGTCCTCGCCGATCAAATCCTGCTCACCGGCGCCGCGCAAGGTCGCGAGCTTGCGCGCGCGACGCATATCGCGGACCAGCCGATCGTAGATTTCCTCGGCGGACTGCCCGGCAAGCTTAATGTCATGCAACAAGCCAATACCTGGCGGCGTGCCAACCCGCATGTCGACCAGCCAACCGTTGATGACAAAATCGCAGGCGATATTCCACAGCAGCGGGTCACGACCACGACGGCGTGACGCGTGATTAAGGCCCGCGTGCAGCAATTCGTGCGCAAACACGAAGAGACATTCGTCGTCCGCAAGACCAGCCGCCGGATTGATCCAGATACGACGCGCACCGACATCGATCGCAGCGACGCGGATATCGTATTGCTGGCACAAGCGCACGTCTTCCTCGATATCAAAACTCGCCGCCAGAGCCCCAAGCAACGGATAGTGATCGATCAACCGGCGCTTGGCGCGTTGCGCGCGCGTCGGCGGCTTGATTTCACCACCGGGTCCGGCGCCGGACGCGACTTGCAGCGCGCGTCCTACGCCGCGCGCAATACCGTCGGCCAGCAGTTCATCCCATTTTGTCGGGCGCTGCCAAGCGTGAGGCCGCTCGTCAAGATCACAAAACATCGAGCCGCCCTCTACGAAAGCGTCGTACCACACTTGCAGCCGCACATCGCAGCCGTCGATGCAGAATTGGCGCAATAGCGCTTCTGCCCCGCCAGCAGGTTGGACGACTTCCGCGTAGCGCAACTGCTCGGGCAGGACGCCGAGCCTCAGCTCGTCGCAGAACCGGTCCGCGACAAGAAAGCTGGCAATTTCCCACAGCACATAGGGCTCTTTCCGGCGCACCAGACCGAAGCCGAGGCACACCAAAGCGATTCCCGCCAGGCGCGCCCAGGCTGTTGCATCGGCGCTGCGCTTGGCGTGCAACCAGATTGTGCCTTGGGGAGACACCGCCAGCCAGCCCTTGCCCGCGACGTGCCGCTGGTCGGTATCGACGACAAAGCGAGCCGCCCCCGCCAGCGATGCGAGCACCGCGTGCGTCTGCACGAGATGCAATCCCTCGTTACGGGCAATCGTGGCCGGATCGTTGCGTCGTTTGCCGCTCATGTTCGCACCTTCGCGTCACGGCCGGCCAGGCGCGGCAGGTCGCGCGCCACTTCGACAAGGAACCACGCAGGCAGACGTTGACCCGCCTCATCCTCGCTCATCACGGATTGCGCGATTTCGATGCTGATACGCGCCAGATCGCGCAGCATATCCTTGGCGCGGATCGCCAGTTCCTGATGTGCATTGCGAACCGATGCTTCGTCGTCCGGCAGTTCCTTGCGCAGATGCGCGCGGAAGGACTGTGCCAGAAAATACAGCACATCGCGGTCTTCCGGATTTGCCGGCCATGCTGCATCGCCCTTGATGATCGCGTGCAGTGCATGTTTCTGGCGTGCTTGCTTCAGATAGCCCTTGAAATGCGCCGCGTGCGCCGGCGAAAGCAGGCCACAGGCAAGGGCTTCGATCATCTCGTCTCCAACGCCGTCGCCGAACGAATGCAATGCATCGGACAGCATGTGCCAGCTCCGCGGCGTCGAGAACGCTTCTTCATGCTTGGGCGGCTCGCTCCATAGATGATCCGGACGCAATTGGATATATTCGACGACCCAAGGATGAATGTTGCCATCGTTGATCGCCCAGGCCAGCCATTGCCGGTGATCGGCACGCAGATGGATGTGCGCGAGCCGATTGATCAAGGCCGAAGGCATTGGCTTGACGATCGCCGCATCCTTTGCGCGATTGCCGGCGCCGATCACGATCGTTCCCTGCGGGAGCCGGTATTCGCCGACACGTTGTTCGAGGATCAAGGAATAGAACGCTTTCTGGATCTCGTGCGACGACGCGTTCAGTTCATCGAGGAAAAGGACAAACGGCTCCTCCCGCACGATGTTCGCCGGCGGATAGAAGCGCGAGCACTCGCCATCGATCTTGGGGATACCCAGCAGATCTTCCGGCGCGAGCTGGCTTCCGAGCAAGGATACGCATTCCATCCCGACCGCGCCGGCGAAACGTTTGACGAGCGCACTCTTGCCGATGCCGGGCGCCCCCCACAGGAACACCGGTCGCACGACGGCGACATGCAGCAGGAAATCGATTGCCTGCGCTTGATTGAGTTGAATTGCAGATTGCATGATGTTTTCTTGTTCTTGGTATGTTGTAGTGGGAAAGCCCATGCGCTTTCACGCATCGGGATTCCCTTTTGTTTTGCGCCCTGACAGCAGCAGTTGAAGGCTGTGCTTCAGCGCACCGCGTGAACGGCGTGCCGGATGATCGGAACGATGTTCGCCTGCTTTGCGTTGCCGCGCGGGCAACGCAAGCGGGTTGCGCGGCTTGGGTGTCTTGATAGTGATCTTCATGCTTATCCTTTCACGCAAACGACCTGGCGCAGCGTGTGCACGACGTCGACAAGATCGGATTGATGCGCCATCACCAGGTCGATGTCCTTGTAGGCAGCCGGAATCTCGTCCACGACGCCGCCGTCCTTGCGGCATTCGATTCCCTCGGTTTGCTTCGCCAGGTCGAAACGATCGAAGCGTCGCTTGGCTTCGCTGCGGCTCATCCGGCGACCGGCGCCATGCGAGCAGGAGCAGAACGAATCCGGGTTGCCTTTGCCGCGCACGATGTAGCTCTTCGCCCCCATGCTGCCGGGAATGATGCCGAGCTCGCCTTCGCGCGCCGAGATCGCTCCCTTGCGCGTCACGAACAGACGCTCGTTGCCGTGCGTTTCGCTTGCCACGTAGTTGTGGTGGCAGTTGATCGCTTCGCCGTCGAGCTTGAATGCGGGCAGATGCTGGTTGAGCACTTCCACCACGCGGCGCATCATTTCGCGGCGATTGAGCAACGCGTAGTCCTGCGCCCACTCGACCGCTTCCACGTAGTCGTCGAACAGCGTCGATCCTTCACTGAAGTAGGACAAGTCCTTGTCCGGCAGATGGATCTTGTGGCGCTGCATGTCCTTGCGTGCCGCCGAAATGAAGTAGCGGCCGATCACGTTGCCGATGCCGCGCGAGCCGGAATGCAGCATGATCCAGACGCGCTGCTCCTCGTCGAGACAGAGTTCGATGAAGTGGTTGCCGCCACCCAGCGTGCCGAGCTGGCAGATCCAGGTCTGCGCAAACTTGTGCTGCATCTTCATGATGCCGCCGTGCTTCGCGACGATGCGGTCCAGGCGGTCGTTGAGCGGCCGTCCGGCGCGCGCATGGGCCGAGCCGCGCACCTTGTTCCACTCGTGCTGGGCAAAGCCGACCGGCACCGCGGCTTCGATCGCGCTGCGCAGCCGCGCCAGGGTGTCGGGCAACTGGCTCGCGGTCAGCGTGGTACGCACGGCATTCATGCCGCAGCCGATATCGACGCCGACGGCGGCCGGGATGATCGCCGAACGCGTCGGAATCACGCTGCCGACAGTGGCGCCGATGCCGGAATGCACGTCCGGCATCGCGGCGACATGGGGATGCACGATCGGCAGGCCGGCGATGTTCAGCAACTGCTGCAAGGCGGAATGATCGATCTCATCCGTGTAGATGTGCACTGGGACGCGTCCCTTGTGCAGTGTTTGTACGATGGGCATAACTTTTCCTTTGGAATGTCGTCATGCCGGCGTTCTTGTCCCGGAAGATCTGCGCTCCCTGAAAACAAAAACCCCGGCGAGTTTCCTCACCGGGGTTCATGAATTGGAACGACCGGCTCGGGGCGGCATGGTTGCCGACGCCCCGAGCAGCGCTGCGCGGGGCTATGTGTTTTGCGAATTGTGGATAGCCTTACGCGGCATGCTCGTTCCTTTCCTTGAAAATGCGTTAATCAAAAATCGATGAGGTGCGATTCTGCGCCAGACGAAATCGCGCTGTCAAACAATTTGCGCCGGCATGTGGCGGGACTGTTGTTTTCATCGCACGTCCGCTCGTCACTGCTTTGCCACTGTGCAGGCGTCAATGCCGTCGCTCTTGCCGAAAGAAACGCGTACAGGCAGGAAGCGCTCGATCACTGTTGCATTCGTCTTCGCATGCATCGAGATGCTCTCCGCCGTGAAACGCCCACCGCCGGCAAGGGCCAGCGGCAGCATGAGCTGATCGGCCAGGTATTCGTCGACGGCGGCGTTCGACGCGATGTAGCGACGCGCGTGCTGAAGCGCCTGGCGCGCCACCGCTTCGGCACGCACCGATTTTTCACCGAACGCGGTGAACACTTCGGTCACATGTTCGTATTCGAGCGTGATCAGCAGCGCATTGCCGGGTCCCTGGTCGCCAGGCAGCCCGCGCACCAGCAATTGCGATTCATCCCAGCCCATGCCGGTGCCGATGCATTCGAGCTCGCGCCTTGCGACACTGAGCGGCACGCCGGCAATGAAGCTTTCGGCGAATGCCGACGTGCGCTCGCCGCGCGACATCCACTCGAACGGACGCAATTGCCGGCATGTCTGAACGTTCGCCACGACTTCTCCGCCGCCGGCCGGATAAAAGCCGAAGCGGTTCAGCCGGATATCCATCGTCGCGCCCATGTCCGCCATTGCCCGGCAGTATGCGCGTTGCAGGAACTGCGCGGGCGGCGCCATCGGGTTATGCGTGCCGCCGCTGACGCGCACGGTCGACGGCGTGTCCGCACACAGCAAGGCGGGCAACAGCGTCTGCAGCACCAGCGTACAACTGCCGGCGGTGCCGATCGCGAATTGGTATTCTCCGCCCTTGATCGCTTTCGGTGTGAAGGTCAGTTCTTGCGATCCCACTGACGCGCCGGCGACTTCCGCATCGCACACTTGCGCCGCAGCCTGCACGGCAACAAGGTGCTGGCGCATCAGGCCGGGTTTGGCGCGGTTGGCGCGAATATTCCCGATACGGAAAGGCTGGCCGGTGATCATCGACAGCGTCAACGCCGTGCGCAAAATCTGGCCGCCGCCTTCTCCCATCGATCCATCCAGTTCAATCATTTTTCCTGTTCTTTCTTGCGAGGTAAATCATCCGGGTGAATTCAAGGACTTGGTTAGCGCGACAGTAGTGCAGGCACGGAGGCCTACACTACTTGGTCCGAGTATCCCAGTATGGAAATCTACTTTTCGCGATTGGTCGATGCGAACATCAACCTTTCACGCACACCACCTGCTTCAAGGTATGCACTACCTCGACCAGTTCGCTCTGCGCTTGCATCACCGCATCGATGTCCTTGTACGCCATCGGGATCTCGTCGATCACGTCGGCATCCTTGCGGCATTCGACGCCTGCGGTGGCCTTGACCTGGTCGTCGACCGTGAAGCGGCGTTTCGCCTCGGTGCGGCTCATCGTGCGGCCGGCGCCGTGGCTGCAGCTATGGAAACTTTCCGGGTTGCCTTTGCCGCGCACGATGTAGCTCTTGGCGCCCATCGAACCCGGAATGATGCCGAGCTCGCCGGCCCGCGCCGACACCGCGCCCTTGCGCGTCACCAGCACATCCTTGCCGAAGTGGTTTTCCTTCTGCACATAGTTGTGATGGCAATTCACCGCTTCCACATGCGTCTCGAACGGCTTCGTGATCACCGTGCGCACCGCTACGACCAGATTCTGCATCATCACTTCACGGTTCATGCGCGCGAACTTCTGCGCCCAACCGACCGCCTCGACATAATCGTCGTAATGCTTCGTCCCTTCCGGCAGATACGCCAGGTCCTGGTCCGGCAGGTTGATGAAGTGCGTGCGCATATCCTGCTTCGCCAGTTCGATGAAATGCGAGCCGATCGCGTTGCCGACGCCGCGCGAACCCGAGTGCAGCATGAACCACACGAAGCCTTGTTCGTCCAGGCAGATCTCAATGAAGTGGTTGCCGGTGCCGAGCGTTCCCAGATGCTTGTAGTTGTTGGTGTTTTTCAGCTTCGGCGTTTTCTGGCAGACCACATCGAATTCATCCTTCAACTGCAGCCAGGCGGCATCGACCGGCATGGGCGGTGTATCCCAGGAACCCTTGTCGCGTCCCTTGAAACCGCGCGTCTTGGGCGACATGCCGTGCGGCACCGCCTTCTCGATCGCGCTGCGCAGCGGCCCCAGGTTGTCCGGCAGGTCGTTGGCCGTCAATGTCGTCTTCGCCGCCATCATGCCGCAACCGATATCCACACCGACGGCGGCCGGGATGACGGCGCCGAGCGTCGGGATCACGCTGCCGATCGTCGAACCCTTACCCAGATGCACGTCCGGCATCACCGCAATATGCTTGTAAATGAATGGCATCTTCGCGGTGTTGCTCAGTTGGCGCTTGGCATCGTCTTCGACCGGCACGCCTTTCGTCCACATCTTGACCGGACGTCCGCCTTCGATATTCAGTACATCGTAGTCTTCATGTTTCATGATTTTCTCTTCTTCAATAAGCTGGGCGATGACAAGTGGCGATGAAATTCTTTCTGAGCTATTGGCTTGCGCCAACCCGGATTTGAACCGGGGACGGCCGAAGCGAACTTCGGTGCTCTACCATGTAATTCCATCTGCATTCATCAAAAACAACTGGCGACAAGGGTGGTGAAACGGTGTGCGGTTGCCCGCACGGTGCTCTATCCAGTTGAGCTACGGCAGCACTGATTTGCCGCCGGCGGGATTCGAACCCGCAACCTCCTCGGTCATAACGATGTAGTTCCACCGGCATTCGCCAAAATCTGTCAATCAAACCCGACAAGAGTCGACAGGACATTCTGCCAGACTTGCTCCGCCTGGCAGGCCGGAATCGAACCGGCTTTATCCGATGTAGTCCTGCCTGCATTCGGGGTAACCATCAATTGAGCAGCGGCATGACAAGAACCTGATGTGACGAGACATTGGAAAGATGTAGTCACACCCGCATTCGTACCGCGCTCAAAACCTGCTCTTCCTACCCTGATCATCCAGCCCATGGCTTTCTCCTAGATATCGATCGACTGGATTTCACCAACCCAGTGTGATGCTCCCAACTGCCCGGCCGCAAAGGCGGCGACGATGTTGAACACTGCATCCGAGAAGCCGCCGACGTTCAGCACGTCGCCGCGCTCGGCTGCCTGCGTCGTTCCGTACGGTGCGATGTCTATGCACACCAGCTTCGCGTTCGGGTTGCGCTGCTTGAACACTTCCCACTCGCGCATCGTCGCTGTCGCACTGCGGCGTGTTGCGTCGATCCACGATTCGTTATCGGACACGAACACGACCAGGTCGGCTTGCGCCTTCTTCTTGTTCAACAGTGCCAGCGGCGCGCTGCAATTCGTACCGCCGCCGCCGATCGCCGCCAGCTTCTGTGCATTGGTCATCACCGTGTCGCGCGGATTCAGGTCGATGTCCACCACGTCGTTCTCGAACGGCAGGACAGTCGTTCCCGTGTTCTTGCACAGCATTGCCGCCGCCACCAGCGCGGCGACATCGATGCAACGCACCGCCGTCGATGCGGAAGCGCGGTAGCCGGTGACCGGCGAGCCCATCGAGCCCGATACGTCAGGGCACACGACGACCTTGCCTTCGATCTGCGGCACATTGGCCAGCGCAACTTCCAGTGCATCCTGCAATGCGTCGCGGATGTCTGGCGGCACGTCCTGCGTCGCCGAGCGGTAAGCCGACATCAACTGGTACGGAAATACCTTGGCCTTCGCAATGGCATTGGCGTCGCGCAGCCTGGCGGCAATCGCTTCAACCATGCCCGGCAATTGGTACACGCCGTGACGCGCGAACGTGTTGAGGTTCATGCGCACCATCTGCCATCCACCCTGCAGCGCGATCCGTGCCCAGTCGGTGTCCGACAAATCCAGCGCGGTCAGCATCTGGAACGGCACCTCCGGCAGCGGTTGCGTGCGGTCCTGCTTGTATGCTTCGAACGCCTTCAGATTCGCCGGCAAGGCATCCGCGTTATACGGCTTGCCGATCAGCCAGGCGAAGAAGGCTTCGCGCCATGCATCCGCCGGCTTCGGATGCACCATCTTCACGACATCGGCCAGCGACGGCGTGTTGCCGACAGCTGCCGACAGCAATGCCTTTTCCGAGGCCTTGTTCAACCAGGCCTGCACCAGCTTCTTCGGACGCGAACCGAGCGACTTGCGGCCGACGGCGCCTGAACGGATGATCTGCACGAAATTGCGCAGCATCTTGCCGTTGTCGATCACGCGATCGAATACAGGCGTCAATTCGACGGCGCCCCTGGCTACCAGCACAGCGGTCAGCAAGGCCGGCATGTCCTTCATGTAGCCGCGCTCGCGGCAGTAGATTGCGGTTTGTGCGATGAAGCGCGCGTCGACTTGCTTGCTCAATTCCAGGACCGTATCCAGTTGCGCCTCGGCATTCGCGTAGAAGGTCGCATTCAGGCAGCCGGTCGCGGCATACTGCGCCAGGCGATGTTGCGGCGATAGTTGATAAGCGGGCGCCTGTTCGGCATTGACCGCATTCGCGGCCGGCAGCAGTTTCCCCTTCAGGCTTTGGAACAAGTTGGCGTTCGCCATTTTTCATTTCCTCGTTGTTGTTGGTTTGTGCCTTCCTTATTGCAACGGGCATGCCAATGCGGGGAAATGTGCTGTCATGAGCAACATAACTATTTGATTTACAAGAAAATATCTTCAGAAATAGACGATTCCAATGAAATAATGACTGCTTCATTTTTCGTGATAAATTATCTATATAGATAAACATTTATCCAAAAAAATGAAAAACAAACGTATCGTCGTGATCGGTTTCATCGGCTCCCAGCTCGATGGCGGCAAGGGAAGCGCACGCTGGGAGAAGTGGCGGCCGACGGTTGCGCTGACCCAGCACGAAGACGTGGTGATCGACCGGATCGAGTTGCTGTTCAACGGCCGCCATGGCGAACTGACCGAATTGGTCGCGCGCGACATCGCGTCGGTGTCGCCGGAGACCAGGGTCGTCCCGCATCGCATGCAGATGAACGATCCGTGGGATTTCGGGGAGGTGTACGGCAGCCTGTTCGATTTCGCCAGGGACTATCCCTTCGATCCGGACAACGAGGAATACTGGATCCACATCACGACCGGCACGCACGTCGTCCAGATCTGCATGTTCCTGATGACAGAGGCACGCTATTTCCCGGGACGGCTGCTGCAGACTTCGCCGCCGCGCCGCCAGACCATCGGCAATCCGGGCAGTTACGCGCTGATCGATCTCGACTTGTCGAAGTACGATCAGATCGCCCAGCGCTTCACACGCGAGCAGCAGGAAGGCGTCGCCTTCCTCAAGTCGGGCATCGCTACGCGCAATGTGCGGTTCAACGCGATGATCGACGAGATCGAGCGTGTCGCCATCAAGTCGAAGGCGCCGATGCTGCTGATGGGGCCAACCGGCGCCGGCAAGTCGTTCCTGGCGCGCCGCGTCTACGAACTGAAGAAGGCGCGGCATCAACTCGACGGCAGGTTTGTGGAAATCAATTGCGCGACTCTGCACGGCGACGGCGCCGGCTCGACCCTGTTCGGCCATATCAAGGGTGCGTTCACCGGCGCCGCATCCGACCGGCCCGGCCTGTTGCGCACGGCGCACAAGGGTTTGCTGTTCCTGGATGAGATCGGCGAACTGGGTCTCGACGAACAGGCGATGCTCCTGAAAGCCGTCGAGGAAAAGCGTTTTCTTCCGGTTGGTGGCGACCATGAGGTGCAAAGCGATTTTCAACTGATCGCCGGAACCAACCGCGACCTGTCGAAGGAAGTGGTGGCCGGTCGCTTCCGCGAAGACCTGTATGCGCGCATCAACCTGTGGACTTACGAGCTTCCCGGCCTGGTCGATCGTGCCGAGGACATTGAGCCGAACATCGGCTACCTGCTCGCCCGGTTCGGCGCTGAAAACGGACAAATGGTCCGCTTCAACAAGGAGGCGCGGGAACGCTATCTGCAATTCGCGATGTCACCCGAGGCGCGTTGGGCAGGCAACTTCCGCGATTTGTCGGCCTCTGTGCTGCGCATGGCAACGCTGGCCGAAGCGGGGCGGATTACAGAGGCAATCGTTGAGGACGAGATCAAACGGCTAAAGCGGCTGTGGCATCACTACGCGGAAGGCAGCCACGGTCCGGAGGATGTGGACCTGGAGGTGTTGATGGGCCGGGAAGCGGCGGAGCAACTCGATTTGTTCGACGCGATGCAGTTGCAAGCCGTCATTGGCATATGCACTCGGTCGAAGTCACTGTCGGACGCCGGCCGCAGACTGTTTGCCGTATCGCGCAGCGCCAAGGAAAAACCGAATGACGCCGATCGGCTCAAGAAGTACCTGGCAAAGTTCGGGTTGTCGTGGGATGGCTTGCAGCGGACAATATGAATTAACATCTTGTCATATGCCTTAACGCACCATCACTTGTCTTCAACAAACTATCACCGATGATTCCATCTGACGTCCGCGAGGACATACTGCGCCGGCTTGCCGCCGTCGAAGAAAACGAAAGCGTTCGCATCCTGCTCGCGGTCGAGTCGGGCAGCCGTGCTTGGGGATTCGCCTCACCCAACAGCGACTACGATGTGCGTTTCATCTATGTACGTGAAGCGGATTGGTATCTGTCTGTCGACCTGGAAGACAAGCGCGACGTCATCGAATATCCGATCGTTGACGATATCGATCTGAACGGCTGGGATATCCGCAAGGCGTTGCGGTTGTTCCTGCGCTCCAATCCTGCCTTCGTGGAATGGATCCAGTCGCCGATCCAGTACATGGTGTCGGGGAGATTCGTACACGCGGCGCGCGAACTATTGCCGTCGGTGTATTCCTGCGAGCGTGGCATCTACCACTACCGCAGCATGGCCAAGACAAACTACCGCGGCTATCTGCGCGCAGATATGGTGCCGCTGAAGAAGTACTTTTATGCTCTGCGCCCCTTACTCGCGGTCCGGTGGATCGAGACTTACCGCAGTGCGCCGCCGATCGAATTCCAACACCTGTTGCCGCTTCTGGCCGGCCAGGACAAACTTCTAGCCGATATTCACAGCCTGCTGGAAAGAAAAAAGCGGAGTGCCGAACGCGAACTGGCACCACCGGTACGGAGCCTGAACACCTTCATCGAAGACGAACTCGCGCGGCTTGAAGCGCTTTCCGTCGAAAAGACCGGGCAGGAAAGCGCGATTGCGCAGCTCAATACGTTCTTCCGCACGGTGCTGGACGAGCAGCTATCAGCCAAAAAATGAATGCCGACCTCGTCCCTGAAAACCTGACCGATACCTGTCCATGCCAACCGTTCTGACACACATGGCGATACCGCTGGCGATTGGAGCCGGCCTCGGGAGCCGCACCATTTCGCGGCGCCTGCTCGTGGCGGGAATGCTTGGGGCCATGCTGCCCGATCTCGACGTCGCCGGGTTCCGGCTCGGCATCGAGTACGCGTCCGAATTCGGACATCGCGGCTTCAGCCATTCAATTCTCTTTGCCGTGGTGGCAGCCCTCACAGGTTCCATCGCGTGGCGATACTTTCATGTCAGCGCCAGGACGGTCTTCCTTTTCCTGTTTCTGTCGATCGCCTCGCACGGGATACTCGATTGCCTGACGAACGGCGGGCACGGTGTGGCGTTGCTATGGCCGTTTTCGTCGAGCCGATTCTTTGCTCCGTTTCAGCCGATCCAGGTGTCGCCCATCGGCTTGTCGCGTTTTCTTTCTTCCCGCGGGCTTGAGGTGTTGATGTCGGAGGCGCTGTGGGTATGGCTCCCCTGCCTGATGCTGACGGCAGGGATCCGGATTGCACAAAGGGAACCGGCAACTGATGCGTGCAAGGGTACGGCGAGCCGATGAAGAAAGCCTTGTTTCTTTGCACGCACAACCGGCTACGAAGTCCGACCGCCGAACAAGTGTTTTCAACCTGGCCGGGCGTGGAAACCGATTCCGCGGGGATCGGCGCCGATGCGGCGGTTCCGCTTTCGCCCGAGCAGATCCAATGGGCAGACATCATCTTCGTGATGGAGAAGGTCCACCGAAAGAAGCTCTCGACGAAATTCAAGCGCTACCTGGATGGAAAGCGTGTCATTTGCCTCGATATTCCGGACGAGTACGCGTACATGCAGCCGGAGCTTGTCGCGATCCTGGAAGAGCGCGCCGGCCGCTTTTTTAGAGCGCTTTGAGGGTTGGTGTGCAATTTGGCGGTCGTAGCGGGCGCGCTGCGGCCAGCAAAATTGGGCAACTTATTCCTGCGCAGTGCCTAAGATAGGCACTTCACCCGAACTGCTCCTGAAGCGCCCGCAATCCTTCGTCCAGATTCATGACAGCGCCCAGGTCGCCCTGCTGTTGCGCGAGCATGCGCTCCGTCATGAGGATCGACCGCCACTCGCTGAAGTGATATTCCTTGCGGCCCAACAGGGGCTTGAGCAATGTCTTGGCGAGGTCGATGTCGCCTTTCCGGATAGCGAGCCGCGCCAGGCCGGTTTGCGCGAACAGATAGGCCGGGTCGATTTCCGCCGCGCGGCGGTAGAGCCGGTCGATCTCTTCATCGGCATGACCGAGTCCTTCCTTGATGCTGGCGAGATTGCCGAGCACCATGGGATGGTCCGGATAGTCAGCGGCAAGCTGTTGCGCGATCTGCAGCGCGCCGGTCAGATCATTACGCGCAAGCAGGCCGTGCATGGCTTCATGCCTGGCATGCGCATCCGGCGGCAAATGGGTTTCCTTGGGTTCGGAAGTCAGTTGCATGGCGATGAGCTGCTGCTCGTGCACCTCACCGCGTGTCAGCATCGGGTGCGGCTGGTCTGGCGCCAGGTAGCCGTTTTCTTCCAGCCATCTGCCCAATTCCAGTCTTGTCTCGTCGGGACCGCAGGGCCGGGTCAGAAGACTCAACAGCGTGTCCAGCGCGGCGCGGTCGCCGGCCAGGGTGCGTTGTTCAAGCGTTCCCAGCGCCAGTATGCGCACAGCCGTTCCGCCCAGTTCGGCGGCGATTGCCAGATAGTCGGGATGGGCATTGCAACGCCGGTATAGCGCGTCGAAGACGGTTTCATTCGCATTGGGGTGCGCGTTCCGTAATTTCATTATCCAGGTCGCTGGATACCAGTCGTGGGGCTCTCCGGCGACAGGATCGGGTTGCATGCCGAGATTGCGCATGGCAAGCGCTTCGACCATCAAATCCGCTTCAATGTTGTCCGGATCGAGCTCGAGCACTTCCGACAGGCATTCGTCGGCCAGCGCAAAGTCGCCTTCCCGCAGCGCCGCGACGGCGGCAAAGTAAGCGCAACGCACTTGCATCACACCATCGTCGCCCCAGAACTCCGCGTCGCGTACGGCACGCCAGGCGTCGATCGCCTCCGCATGCGCGCCAAGCAGCAGCAGGCCGAACATCTGGCCGTAGGCATCTTCGGCACGGGCAGGCCGCCCTTCGATCAGCGCGCCCTCCAGTTCGTCCGCCGCAGCGCGTCCGCCGGTCCACAGGCGCAGGCGGACAAGTTGGTGCAAGCCGAACAGGTTGCGCTTGTCGCGGCGCCAGTTTTCTTCGATACCGGCCAGGGCGGCATCGATATCGCCCAGCGCGAACCGTGCGATCATGATGTTGTTGCGCGCGGAGGGATGGTCGATGCCGTCGAGCACGGCCGCCGCGTCCTCGTAACGCTCATTCGACAGGAACAGGCGCGACAGGTCGAGCTTGACGCTCTGCTCAAAGCTCGTGTCGCCCAACTCCCCATGCACCGGCGACAGATCCGGAAAGGGCTGGCCCTCGATTTGCGCCAACTGCTGACTGGCCCATGCCACAAGCGCGACCATGCCGATCGCCATCGCCGAATCGGCCAGCGCTTGCAGCGCGGCAGTGCTGTTGGGTGAGGCCTGCGCCCACTGCCATGCGTGGAAGGTGGCGGGAACGAAGTAGCCGGCGTTGTCTTCGACCTCCCAGGCCAGCGCCAGCAGCGGCTTGAAGTCCGGATAGCGTGCGCGCAACTCCTCGACGCGGGCGCGCGCTTCTTCGTCCCGTCCCGACTGGGAAAGCCGGCGCACAGCCTCCAGTTGGGCATGCGCCGGGGCGGCGGTCCTGGCGGACGGCTTGGAGCGACGGAATTTCTTTGTCATCACGGTTTCCGGGAGGGCGTAGATTGGTTGGCGCGCATTGAACCGTATATTGTAGTTCGCGAGCAGGCGGAAGGACTGCGGATGCTCAATCATCCATATGCAGGCTTGATATCTGGTTGAAACGTCACAACCTTGGAATGCGTCGTAGAGAGTTTTTGCAGTGGGCGACATGGTCATGCCGGCAATCTTCATGTTGCATGAACGGCATCGTTTTCCATGCCTGCCGGTTTCGCTGCAAGGCATAAGCGCGCAGTCGTCCCGTTTTTTCGAATCATTCGCGCCAGTTTGCTCGCTTATTCCGTTTCGCAATTCGCGCTACCATGTGGGAGTTCTGCTGTCGGAAAGCGTCGGGCCGACGCGGCTTGCAGACAGTGCCATTTGCTCCGGCCCGGACATCGAGCAAACGAAGTTGCGGAGTCCCGCTCCGTTCCGACGAAACACGTTGTTATTGTTATATTGCTATTTAGGAAATCGAGTGAACCCAAAGTATTCACAAGCAGCTCTCTGGGCAGCCATCGCGTTTGCCATCTTCATGGTCGTCAGCCAGTTCAGCGGCGCCGGCAAAACCGCCGCGACGCCGATCGCTTACTCGGACTTCCTGAAAGAGGTCAAGGCGAAGACCATCAGGGAAGTCGTGATCGAGGGCACGAATATCCAGGCGGTGACGGACAACGGCGTGACCCTGAAAACCACCTCGACGCTGCTCGATCGCGGCCTGATCAACGACCTGATCAACAGCGGGATCAAGTTCGACGTCCGCAACCCCGAAAGCCCTTCCTTCCTGTCGCAGGTGCTTGTCTCCTGGTTCCCGATGCTGCTGCTGATCGGCGTCTGGATTTTCTTTATGCGCAAATCGCAGGGCGGCGGCAAGGGCGGCATTTTCTCCATGGGAAAATCCAAGGCGCGCATGCAGGATGAAAACACGAACACGGTGACCTTCGCCGACGTCGCCGGTTGCGACGAAGCCAAGGAGGAAGTGGAAGAGATCGTCGAGTTCCTGCGCGACCCGAGCAAGTTCCAGCAACTGGGCGGACACATTCCGCACGGCGTGCTGCTGGTCGGCCCGCCCGGCACCGGCAAGACCTTGCTGGCACGCGCGATCGCGGGCGAGGCGAAGGTGCCGTTCTTCACGATTTCCGGTTCCGACTTCGTGGAAATGTTTGTCGGCGTCGGCGCATCGCGCGTGCGCGACATGTTCGAGACGGCGAAGAAGCATGCGCCATGCATCGTGTTCATCGACGAGATCGATGCGGTCGGACGGGCGCGCGGCAGCGGCATGGGCGGCGGCAACGACGAGCGCGAACAGACGCTGAACCAGATGCTGGTGGAGATGGATGGTTTCGAGCCGAATTCCAACGTGATCGTGATTGCGGCAACCAACCGGGCCGACGTGCTGGACAAGGCCTTGCTGCGTCCGGGCCGCTTCGACCGCCAGGTGACGGTCGGCTTGCCGGACATCCGCGGGCGCGAGCAGATCCTGATGGTCCACATGCGCAAGGTGCCGGTTTCCAAGGACGTGCAGTCCAATGTGCTGGCACGCGGCACGCCCGGCTTTTCCGGTGCGGAACTGGCCAACCTTGTGAACGAAGCGGCGCTGTTCGCGGCGCGCCGCAACAAGCGCATCGTCGACATGCAGGATTTCGAGGATGCGAAAGACAAGATCGTGATGGGCCCGGAACGCAAGTCCGCGGTCATGCGCGAGGAAGAGCGCCGCAACACCGCGTATCACGAGTCCGGCCATGCGGTGGTCGCCAAGCTGCTGCCAAAAGCCGACCCGGTGCACAAGGTCACGATCATGCCGCGCGGCTATGCGCTCGGACTGACCTGGCAATTGCCCGAGTTCGACCGCGTGAACATGTACAAGGACAAGATGCTGGAAGACATCGCCATCCTGTTCGGCGGCCGGATCGCGGAAGAGCTTTTCATGGGCCAACAGTCGACCGGCGCCTCCAACGACTTCGAGCGCGCGACCAAGCTGGCGCGTGCGATGGTCACCCGCTTCGGCATGTCGGAAGCCTTGGGCACGATGGTGTACATGGACGACGGCCAGGACTCGGGTTTCGGCATGCCGTCGAAATCGGTATCCGAAGAAACGCAGCAGAAAGTCGACGATGAAATCCGCAGCATTCTCGACCGCCAGTACGCGCTGGCGCGCAGCCTGCTGGAAGCAAACCGCGACAAGGTCGAAGCGATGACCAGGGCGCTGCTCGAGTGGGAAACCGTGGATGCGGACCAGGTCAACGACATCATGGCCGGCATCGATCCGCGGCCGCCGAAGTACGGCGTGCAGCCGAAAACCCCGGCCCGCATCGACGACACCACGCCGGGTACACCGGTGCCGGTTTGAGGCTGCCCCGTCCGCCATGCGAAAATGGCGGACGGAGCCTGCTCGCCTGATGTCTCCGGCGCAGATTCCCCGCAAAACCGGGATTGATCGCAGTCGGCGTAGTCACTTGCACTGATCCATGGGAAAACTTCTCGCTATCGACGGCCTCCACATCGTGCGCCGCGTCTACGAAGCCAGTACGGAACCGGACGGCTCGGTCAGGGCGGAGGCGGTGCTGCGGCATTCGCTGTCATCGCTCCGGCGGCTGCTGTCCACGCACCAACCGACCCATGTGCTGCCGGCGTTCGATGCCGGCGGTCATACATGGCGGCACGACCTGTATCCGAAGTACCGTGAGCATCGGGCGCCGATGCCGGCGGACCTCGCGGAGCATTTGCCTGACTTCTACCAGCAGTTGTCCGCACTCGGCCTGACCGTCGTCTCGGTGCCCGGGGTCGAGGCCGACGACGTCATCGCGACGGCGGTGCTGCGCTGGCTTGGTGAAGATCGGGGTGATGCCATCATCGCGTCCACCGACAAGGACCTGCACCGGTTGATCGCGCAGGGCGCGCTGGTGTGGGACCATTTCAAGAACGAATGGCACGACCACAAATGGGTCGAAGGAAAATTCGGCGTGCCGCCGGAAATGATGCCGGACCTGCTGGCGCTGGTAGGGGATGTATCGGACGGCATTCCCGGCGTATCCAAGGTCGGCGTGAAAACAGCGGCGAAGCTCTTGCACAGCTACGGTAGCCTGGAAGGCATCATGGCGGGCGCGGGCATCCTGAAGAATCCGCTGGGCGAGCGGCTGCGCAAGGAGCGCGAACTGCTGGACCTGTCGCGCAAGCTGGTGGAACTGAAGACGGACGTGCGTCTGGGCGTGACCTGGAAGATGCTCGCGTTCGATGCGCAGATAAACGGATAGTTAATGTGCGACACCGCGTTGAGATTCCTCACACGCGTTCGGAATGACACTGCCCTGTTTGATGCGGCAAAGGCGCCCGCGTCAGCCGAGCCGGATAATGCCGAGGAAATACTGCCGCACACTCACGACGCACTGTCGCTGATCGCCTCGTCCGTCACCACATGGCCCGTCTCCATCCCTTCCGGCAACGGTTCGGCATCCGCCTGATACGGATCGATAAACAGGTCGCCGAGGTTGGTGTCCGACGATTTCCCCAGCAGCTTCGCGCCGCCGCCGTCAATGCGGCCACTCTCCCACGCCGCCGCAACTTCCTGCCCCAGCGTCTTCAAGTGGGTCAGGAACGGCAGCGCGGTGTTGCTCTTGCTGGCGACGCCGTATTTCGCCATTTCCACATGCGGCGGAATGTAGTGGATGCGGATCTGCTCCTTGTCGTGCAGCTTTCCGCCTTTCTGCTTTGCGCGCGCGTCGCCGGGCACCTGGCGCAACAGCAGGTTGACTTCGTTGATGCGCTTGATCTCGGCAATGAGCGAGGAATTGAAAGTGACCTCGTTCATGCGGTCGATGATTTCCCACGCGGTGTTGGGCGGGATTTCTGTTCGTGCCGTGACGATAGGATTGACGCCGACGATCACGATGTCGCGCGTTTCCTGCTTGTGGTGCACGATCAACGGCGCCAGTGCAGGGTCGGCGACATAGCCGCCGTCCCAGTAGTATTCGTCGCCGATCTGCACCGCGCGGTCGACCATTGGCAGGCAAGCGGACGCAAGCAGGTGAGGGGTGCGTATCTCGTTCTTCGCGAAGGTCATCGGCTGCCCGGTTCGCACATTGGTAGCGCAGACGTAGAGGGCAGGGCCGGTCGTGGCCGCGTTGAGGGCGTCGAAATCGATGCAGCCGGCGAGCGCGGAAGCAATCGGATTCTGGCGCGGTCCGAACCAGGACTGATACGGCGAAGTGATGACCGACAACATGTTCAAGACGATTGACGCGGGCATGCCGTCGATGTTCCACGAGCGGTGCAGCGGATTGGTGGTGAAACGGTACGGATTGCCGTACAGGTCGCCGAGCGCCGCAACCTCGTGCCAGAACTTGTCGAGCAATTCGCGGGTATGTTCGCGGCGCCCCGCATCGTCGAGTTCACGCCCGCTGGCGTCGCGTTCCAGGCTAAGGCCGTAGGCAAGCACGGCGGCGATCATCGCGCCCCCGCTGGTGCCGCTGACGGCGGCGAACTCGATGTCGTCATTCTGAAGCAGGCGATCTACCACGCCCCAGGCGTAGGCGGTGTGTGCGCCGCCGCCTTGCAACGCGAGCGCGATTTTCTTTCTGTTCCGGTTCCTTGCAGTCATGATGGAGCGCCTTTGAGCGAGGTTGGTGCGGGAATGTGATGTATACGGGAAACAACAGCGTGTCATCAATGTAATGTAAGGCGCAAGCCGACGCAAATCATCGCGCACATTTCCCGATATGCATCAATACCCCGCGCAGGAAAAGCGGTGCGCAATCGATGCGGCGGGAATTTGCGGCGCGCGGGGTTCTCCAACATCGGCAGTCGTCTGCTGTTTTTCGTCCCGTCACTGTTCTTGCCAAGAAGCAGATTATGTCCCTTTCACCTCTTGTTCCGCGCCCGAATGCGCATGTCGGCGCAGCTTCGCTGCTGCTGTTTATTGCGGCATTCCTGGCGGCATTGCTTGCCGACGGGGTGCATGCTGCCGGGGTGCCAACCGGCTTCGCCGACTCCAGGATCGCAAGCGGACTGAAGAGTCCGACGGCATTGACTGTGCTGCCGGACGGAAGAGTGCTGATTGTCGAGCAGAGCGGCACAGTCCGCATGGTCAAGGACGACGCGCTGTTGCCGGCCACCTTTTATGCGGTGCAGAATGTCGATGCGTTTGCCGAACGCGGATGCCTGGGCGTGACGAGCGATCCCGCCTTTGCATCCAACCACTATGTCTACCTGTATTGCACGGTGACGGACGGCACGAACAGTTTCAACCGCATCCTGCGCGTGACGGAAGCAGGCGATATCGCCATCCCCGGCAGCGAGCAGGTGATCCTGACACTGCCCGACGTGCCGCCCGGCACGCAATGGCACATGGGCGGCGCACTGCATTTCGGAATCGATGGAAAACTGTATGTCGCCGTCGGCGGCCACGAAGACAAGCGCTTGTCCGTGGCCACTTCCAACTCGCAAAACCTGTCGAACCCGTTCGGCAAGATCCTGCGCATCAATGCCGACGGCAGCGTGCCTGCCGATAACCCGTACATCAACACGCCGGGTGCGTATCCGGCCAATTTCAATCTCGGCCTGCGCAACCCGTTCGCCTTCGACATCCAGCCGGGCACCGGACGCATGTACATCAACGACGTCGGCGCGGGTTCATGGGAAGAAATCAATGAAGGACTGCCGGGCGCCAACTACGGCTGGCCGGCGGTCGAAGGCGAATCCGGCGACAGCCGCTATGTGAATCCGGTCCACGCCTATTCGCACAGCGACGGCTGCGCGATTACCGGCGGCGTGTTCTATAACCCTACGGCGCCGCAATTCCCCGCTTCGTACATCGGCAAATATCTGTATGCGGAGTTCTGCAAGGGCGAAATCCGCATGGTCGACCCGGCCAATCCCGGCGCGTACACCGTGTTCTCCACCGATATCGGCAATCCAGTCAATCTCGCCGTCGCGCCAAGCGGCAGCCTGTACTACCTCGCCAGGAACCAGGAAGCGGGCGCGTCGCCGACGGCGGCAGGCACCCTCGGCAAGATCAGTTTCACCAACTCGCTCGCGCCGCGCATCACGCGGCATCCGCAGTCGCAGACCATTTTCATCGGCGACCCGGTTACATTCAGCGTCGCGGCGGACGACGCAAGCGGTATCCAGTGGCGGCGCAACGGCGTCGACATTCCCGGCGCGACGTCGGCGAGCTACACCATTCCGGCCGTCGCGCAAGCGGATAACCAGGCGGCCTACACCGCGGTGGCGAGCAATGCGGCGGGCAGCACGAGCTCGACGCCTGCGATCCTCAGCGTCACCAACGACCGTCTCCCGGTCGCTACCATCACCAGTCCGACGGAGGGCAGCGGCTATGCGCCCGGCGACAAGCTTGCGTATACCGGCACGGCGACCGACGCCGAAGACGGAACACTGCCGCCTGGCGCCTATACCTGGCAGGCCGAGTTCATGCACGATACGCACTCGCACCCGTTCATGGCGCCGGCCAGCGGCGCGACCGAAGGCACGCTGTCGGTGCCGGTCTTCGAAGCGGACGCGGCCAACGTCTGGCTCCGTCTCTACCTAACTGTGAAAGACTCGCAGGGACAGGCCAGTGTCGTCACCCGCGATGTCTATCCGCGCACCCAGATCGCCGACCTGACACCGGCGGTAACGCCGCTCAATGGCCTTGGGCCGGTTCAAAAGAACAGGAACAGCGGCGGAACCGCCCTCGCGCTCGGCCGTATTCCTTATGCGAAAGGGCTAGGCGTGCATGCGCCTTCCGACGTCCGCTATCAGCTCGGCGGTGCATGCGCGGGCAACTTCGTCGCCGATGTCGGCGTCGACGACAGTGCCGCCGGGCAGGGGTCGGTTGTGTTTCAGGTTTTGCTCGATGGCGCGAAAGTGTTCGACAGCGGTGTCATGCGGGGCGGGGATCTGCGCAAGACCGTCAATGTCGGCGTGGCGGGGGCGAATGAACTGCGGCTGGTGGTGAACGACGGCGGGAACGGCAGCGCGTTCGATAGCGCGGATTGGGCGGGAGCGCGAATTACCGGGTGTCCTTCGACGGCACCCTGAGCGCGGCTGCCGCAACAATCTTTCTTGTCATCCCGGGATCACACGCTCACGACCAGTTGCGGGTCAAACATGTCATTCTCCCATTCCAAGCCTTCCGGCGTATCGGTCGAAGACCGGTTCAACGCGTAACCGCGCGGGTTTGCCACGACGCGCGTCCCGTTCACTGCATAGTCGAAACTGTCGTGCACATGCCCGTGCACCCACAGGGCGGCTTTACCGAGCAAAGGCGTGAGATCGCTGACGAAAGCCGCATTCAGCGACAGACCGGCATAACGGGGATGGATGGAACCCGGATGCGGCGCATGATGCGTGACGACCACCGTCTGTCCGTCGAAGCTTTCGTCCAGCTTCGCCTCCAGCCAGGCGCGCGCGCTCCGGTGGAGACGCAGCGCATCCTCCGCGCTGAACGTCCTCTGTGCGACGCGGATCAATCTGTGGTCGTTCAGCTTTTGCTCCGCCTCCGCCATCGCCGTACTCTCGCCAGCCGGATCGAGCAGATAGTCGGTCCACAAACAGCAACCGAGAAAGCGCACGCCGTTCAGCACGAAATCTTCCCGCTCCAGGTAATGCACATTGCCGCCGGCTGCCGCAATGCGCATCCTGTCGACCAGATCGAAATATTCTTCGTGATAAGCCTCATGGTTGCCGTGCACATACACAATCGGCACCGGCCAGTCGGCGAAGGTTTCCACGGCCCGGGTATTGCAATGAATGTCGCCGGCGATCACGAGGACGTCGGCGCCAGGGGCAGGCTCGATGATGCGGTAGCCGGGGAAGCGGTTTTGGAGGAATTCGAGGTGCAGGTCGGAGGCGATCTGGATGTTCATTGCCGGGTGTGGTGATGGTGCAGGAATTTTTTTCTTGGCCCTGGTCGTTCGGATCGCCGGAGCTTTCTGTCGACACTCTTTGATATCAAAGCATCAGAAACAGAGGGGAAACGCCGGCAAACATGCATGAAGCATACTGCACTCCTGAGTTCAACAGTTGCGTGCGTAACGTATCCGCCCAGGTAGTCGATGGCAGATCGGACCGATCTCGATCTCGAGTACGCGGAAGCCGCGCTCGATATTGGCCAATCCAGAGCAACAAGCTACATCCTTCGAGGCCCTGCTTACAATGTGTCTCCCAAAATCGCTCTATTACTTTGACGGCCGAAACGGGCGTGAAGCGACCGCAGGCGTTCCTGAATGTGTGATGTACTTATGCAAAAAAGGTCTCCGTGAACTGAGATCCACGGAGACCGTCCGTCATACGCCACCGCTTATATCATCCTTGGGGACTGGTCCTGCAATGCGGAGGTCGCCTGAAGGTTCTGATTTGCCACACCGAATTGCGTACTTGCGAGTAGCGCCTGCGCCGGCGTCATGGAGAACGCCGAGAGGTTGCCATTCCTCGCATACTGGTATGCTAGATTGCCACCGATAGCTGCCGTATCGCTTCCTGCCAAGTGGAAATTCAGCAATGACGACGACAACGCCCAACTGGTCAGCGAAGGATTGGCCGCCCGCGCCTGATCGAACTTGGTCACCAGACCGTCAAAGTTGAACTGCTCGATTTTCTTGTTGTTCAACTGGTTGGCCGATGAAGCATCGTAATCGGCCGTACCCTCGATCACGATCTGCAGATTGGCGACGCTGTGGTTGTTCGTACTGACGTACCAGTCCTTGAAAGTGATCTGGTCATTGGTGCCGGCCATCAAGATCAGGTCGTTGGCGTTCTTCTTGAACAGGAGGTCGGCATACCTGATGCCGTTGCCAAGCGACAGCGTGTTGTCCTTGCCGGTGCTAGCTGCGACCGTGTCCTGACCGTCGCCAAGGTTGAACGCAATCACATCCGCACCGGTATTGGTCGCAATGGTGTCGTTCCCAGTACCGCCTATAATGAAGTTCCGACCTGTGCCACCAGTGACTGTGTCGTTGCCGGCACCACCGTCGAACAGGTTGTTGCCGGACGTATCGGTCAATTTATCCGTGCCGGCAGCGCCCTGTAACAGGTCGGTACCGCCACTGCCGTTCAGCGTATTGGTTGCTGCATTACCAATGAGAAGGTTGTTGCTGGTATTGCCCGTGCCATTGATTGCGTTTGTACCGGTCAGCGTCAATGCCTCGACGTTCGTACCGAGCGTATAGGTAATGGACGACTGTACGAGGTCCGTCCCGGCGCCGCTATTTTCCGTGACGGTATCGCTCTTGTTGTCGACAATGTAGACATCGTTTCCGGAGCCTCCGCGCATTTTATCGGCACCAGCTCCGCCATTCAGCGTATCGTTGCCTGCGTTACCGGTCAGCGTGTTGCCAGCCGAGTTGCCAATAATAACGTTATCAAGTCCATTGCCGGTACCGCTGATAGCGCTCGTGCCTGTCAGGGTGAGGTTTTCCACATTGGCGCCCAATGTGTGCGTTATGCGCGAGTTCACCAAGTCGACGCCCTCGCCGGCGTTTTCCGTCACAACGTCGCTGTTATTGTCCACCGTATAGGTGTCGTCCCCGACGCCACCATACATCTTGTCTGCGCCAGCCCCGCCATTAATGATATCGCGTCCCGCCCCGCCATTGAGCGTGTTCGCTGCCGAATTGCCGGTAATGACGTTATCCAAGCTATTTCCGGTGCCATTGATCGCGCTCGTGCCGGTCAGCGTGAGATTTTCAACATTCGTACTCAAGGTATATGTCACGTTGGACTTGACAAGGTCAGCACCTTCGCCAGCATTTTCCGTCACCACATCGCTTGTGCTGTTGAGCACATAAGTGTCGTTGCCGGCCCCACCTGACATCGTATCTGCACCTGCGCCGCCATCAAGCGTATTGTTTGCGCTATTGCCCAACAAGATATTGGCGAGAGAATTGCCGGTGCCGTTGATGGCAGCAGTTCCCGTGAGCGTCAGGTTTTCGACATTCGCACTCAAGGTCAACGTGACCGAACTCAAGATCGTATCGATGCCTTCGCCGTCGAATTCATTGACGATATCGGCGGCATTGTCGACCAGATACGTGTCGTCGCCCAGTTCCCCGTACATGTCGTCACTGCCGGCTCCGCCATCGAGGAAATCGTTCCCCTCATAAGCATTGATGATGTCGTTTCCGCCCAAACCGTAGATGACGTTGTCGTCCGCTGTCCCGAGCAGCACATCTTCGTCATCGGTGCCGGCAATCGTCTCCGCCAGTTGACGTAAGACGGATGCACTCCATTGCGTTCCGTCGGCAAAGGTGACCTGCTGGATTTCGTTTGCCGCATCCGCGAAGAAACCACGAACCGAAATTTGATCGGACGTATCATTGATCTTCACCACCAAGTCATCGCCGTCGCGCGACACCGTAACGTCCGCCGGCAAGACATCGGACGCGAGCAGGATCGTGTTAAGCTGGCCGTTGACGGTCTCGGACTGGACGATGAAGTCTTGCTCATATCCGCGTCCAAAGCGGTACACATTGCTTCCTTCTCCCCCGTACAGCTCATCGTTGCCGACGCCGCCGTCCAGCGTGTCGCTGCCGTCATTGCCGAAGAGAATATCGTTGCCGGCGCCCCCGGAAACGACGTCGTTGCCGAGCCCGCCAGATACGAAATCGTTCCCCTCCAAGGCATCGATCGTATCCGCCGAATCATTGCCGACAATCGTGTTGTCGGCCGCCGTGGCGCTATTGCTGCTGTCATTGAGCCGCGCCTGGATGGCCGCCATATTCCAGATGGTACCGTCGGCAAATTCGAAGCGCTCGATCGCCCATTCGGCAACACCGGTGCCTGAATCGACATGAAAGTGATACCTGATCGTGATCCTCTCGCCACTTCCCTGGATATCGATGACGAGGTCATCAAATCCCGCGAGATCGCTCGACTGACGCGACAGGATCAAGTCGGCCGCGGAAATGCCGGCCTTGAACCGGATTTTGTCCTGCCCGTTCAACTGGTCATGATCGCAAATTACATCCTGTCCGTCGCCCCGGCCGAACACATAGGTATCGTCACCTGCCGGCTGTGATGAAGCGGACGGATACGCCCCATACAGCAAATCGTTTCCAATCCCGCCGTCCAGCGTGTCGTTGCCGTCGCCCCCGGCAATTCCATCGTCGCCGGCGCCGCCGCTCAGGACGTTGTCATAGACATTTCCGGTCAACCAATTACTGCCATCACTGCCAGCCGCGTTCGAAGCTCCCGCGATATTCGTGAGAATGAGATTTTCGATGTTGGCATACGAACTCAGAGAGTAGCTTCCCGCGGATGTGCTTGCGGAAGCGATTTTGACGGTATCGTTTCCTTCACCCGCTTGTTCGACAACCAGGTCGTTCTCATCCACGAAATAAAGGTCATCCCCCGTGCCCCCGCTCAGAACGTTCTTTGCAAGGTTGCCGGTATCGCCCGAGGCGGTATCCGGATCCACATAGGCACTGCCGTTAAGAACATTGTTCAGATTGTTGCCCGTGCCATTGCTTGCCGCGTTACCGAGCAAAACAAGGTTTTCGAGGTTCTCTCCCAAGGTGTAGCTGACGCAACTTTGAACAACGTCCTTACCCCAAGTCGAATGAGATTCGATCACGTGGTCGCCGACGTTATCCACGATATAGGTATCATCTCCCTGGCCGCCGATCAAGGTATCCGCACCGGCGCCGCCATCGAGCCGGTAACCGTCAAGGCTCTCGATTGCGATGACATTGTCCAGGACGTTACCCGTCACGACACGATTGGAGTAAGCCGACGTCGTCACGATCATGTTTTCCACATTGTCGGGAATGATGCCGCCGCGCCCCTTGATCGTGTCGATTCCTTCGCCCGCGAGCTCGACGATTCTTTGCGGATCCGTCAACGGATTGCTGTTGAATTCCAAGAGATAGGTATCATCCCCCTTCCCGCCATATAGAAGGTTGTAGCCATTGTTGTCCGACAAGATGTCGTTGCCGTCTTCACCATAGAGTATGTCGACAGCATTGTCGCTCGCGGCGTTAAGATAGTCGTCCCCGCTGCCCCCATACAGGGTATCGGTGCCTGAACCGTCATACAGAACATTATTCCCGCTGTTTCCCCGAATCACGTTATTCAGTTCGTTGCCATAGCCGCTGGTATCCAGCACTCCTGTCAAGGTCAGGTTCTCGACATTCTGGCTTGCGGTGTAGGTGACCGAACTCTGGATCGTATCGATTCCCTGGCCGCTGCCCTCCGACACGGCATCAAGCACATGATCGACGATGAACGTATCATTGCCGGCGGTGCCGGTCATCGCATTGGCGGTGCCGGCGATGACCTTGGATTGAATCGTGTTCAGGTCCCAAACGGTGCCGTCGCTGAAGGCGATCTGTTCGATCTTGAAGTCGCCGCTCCCGGAAAAGAATGAACCGACCCACAGTTGATCCTGGCTGCCGACGAGGGAAAGAACCAGATCGTCGCCGTGCCGATATAGCGCCACGCCAGCCGGTGCGATACCGGCATTCAACTTGATGGTATCGACACTGCCGCCTGTCTGGCTGGTTTCATTGAGCCGGTCACTGCCGCTTCCCAGGCCAAAAAGATAGGTGTCGTTGCCGGCGCCGCCTTTCAAGGTGTCTCTGCCCACCCCGCCATCCAGCGTGTCGTTGCCTGCACCGGCGTCCAACTGGTCGATGCCGACGCCGCCGGAGAGGATATCGCTGCCGTCGCCGCCTTTCAGTGTGTCATTCCCGGTTCCGCCGGCGAGAATGTCGTTGCCCTGCAACCCGTCCACGAAATCGTCGCCGCCGAGTCCGTCCAGATTGTCATCCCAGGCATAACCCAGTATCGTGTCGCCGGCTTCCGTGATCGGACTGGCCGCCATCGCGCCGAGCACGTCCGCATCCCAGATGGTGCCGTCGGCAAACTTGATCTGCTCTACTCTCGAATAGCCGTCCTGGCGTGCAAAGAAGTCTTTGACGAGGACGTATTCATCCCATCCTGGAACGCCGTCCGCCCGCTTGAGGTATACCAGCAAATCATTCGGCTGCGGATTGCTTCCCTGATTGTAGATGCGCCGCACGCCAATATCCTCCGGTTTGATATCCGCCCCCATCACGATGGCGTCGACGTCACCGGGTTGCGCGTCATACTCCCGCACCGTGTCCGTGCCCGACCCGCGCTGGAACAGGTAGGTGTCGCTGCCGCCGTAGCCATACATGATGTCGGCGCCTTGTCCGCCGTCGAACGCATCGTTCCCATTGCCGCCAATGAGACTATCCGCGCCATTGTCGCCGGACAGTTGGTCATTGCCGCCGTTGCCGTAGATGGTGTCGTTGCCGTCCAATCCCTGGAGGATATCGCTGGTCGAGAATCCGCTGATCGTATCGTTGCCTGCCGTTGCGCCGGCGATCACGACGCGCTCCTCGATGGCGGCCTGGTCCCAGACCGGGCCATCGGCAAACTGGATCCGGTCGATTTTCTGCGCGCCGCCGGTTTCGAAATAATTCTGGACTGTCAGGGCATCGGCCGTTCCAACCTTGACGGTCAGGTCATTCCCGGTTCTGTTCAGCACGACATCATCGACGGCGATGCCGGCGCCCAGCTCGATGGTATCGACGGACACGGCATGATCATCGGCTGCATTCACGATCTGATCCTGGCCATCGCCGAGGTTGAAGACGTAGGTATCGTTCCCCAATCCGCCAGTCAGGAGGTCGGCACCGCCGCCACCCGCCAGCCGGTCGGCGCCGTCACCGCCGCTGAGGTTGTCGTCCTTTTTGCCGCCCATGATGTCATCGTCGTTCTCGCCGCCGACGATCGTCAATGCCGGCGCCAGCGCCATGATGTCGGCGCGGTTCAGGATCTGGCCATTGGCGAATTCGAAATTCGATATCGTTGCGTGCGTCAGGCCATTCTGCAAATAGACTTCATGCTGGCCGTATTTACCGAACTGCAGCACGGCGTCGGCATGGCTGCCCTGCACCGGCAGGAATCTGACATCCAGAACGGCTTCCGTATAGTTCGTGTAATTGTAGGTGGTGGATGTCAGGGCGAAGTCGAACACGACCCGGTTGTCTCCTCCGGAGTCGGCAATGATCGTCCGCTGGTCGTTGGTTCCCTCGTGGATGATATAGGTGTCGTTTCCCGCGCCTCCGTCCAGGTAGTTCGCGCCTGCGCCGCCGTCGATGGTGTCGTTGCCACCGTCCGCGAACAGCGCGTCGTCGCCGGCGCCGCCGAGGAGTTGGTCATCGCCTTCTCCGGCGGTCATTTGATCGTTCCCTTCTCCGCCATCCAGCAGATCCTGTCCTTCTCCGCCGGAGACGATATCGTCTCCCTCTCCGCCGAACAGCAGGTCGCCTCCCGCTTCGCCGGCCAGCAGGTCGACGCCGGAACCGCCTTCCAGGTGATCGCCGCCGTCGCCGCCTTGCAGCTCGTCATTTCCGGCGTCGCCCATCAAAAAGTCATTGCCGGCATTGCCCAGCAGAAGGTCGTCGTCATTGCCGCCGGACAGCATGTCGTCTCCGGCATCGCCCTGAAGCTGGTCGTTGCCGTCGCCGCCGGCCAGCGTGTCGTCGCCGCCGAACCCGAAAAGCATGTCGTTGCCCTTGCCGCCATCCAGATGATCGGCGCCGTGGAATTCGCCGGCCAGCGTGGCAGCGTCACCGTGCAGTTCGTCGTCTCCGTCGCCGCCGGCCAGCGTATCGTCGCCGCCCATGCCGAACAGGGTATCGTTGCCTTCCTCGCCGTCCAGATAGTCGGCGCCGTGGAACTCGCCGGCCAATGTGACATAGTCGCCCTGCAACGTATCGTTGCCTTCGCCGCCATACAAGATGTCATTGCCGCCGTCGCCGGTCAGCGCATCGTCGCCGCCCTCGCCATCGAGATAGTCGGCGCCATGGGCGGCACCGCCAATTACCGTATCGTCGCCGTCGCCGCGCAGGGTATCCTTGCCGTCGCCGCCGAACAGCTCGTCGTCGTTGCCGCCGCCCACCAGTTGGTCATCGCCATTCTCGCCATCGAGATAGTCTTTCCCATGGTAGGCTGCCGCCAGCCCCGGCTCGATTGCGTCGCCGAACAGCTTGTCGTTGTCTTCGCCGCCGAACAGGATGTCGTCCTTACCGCCGCCTTCGATGGTGTCGTTGCCGTCTTCGCCGTCCAGATAGTCCTGGCCGTGGAATTCGCAGTCCAGGATGTCGTGTTCATCGTCGCCAAACAACTTGTCGTGCCCCGTACCGCCGAATAGTTCGTCGTCCTTGCCGCCGCCCTCGAGGATGTCGTCGTCCGCGCCACCATCGAGATAGTCATTGCCGTGATACGCACCCGGCGTGATCTTGTCGTCGCCCAGCAGCCGGTCGGCGCCGTCGCCGCCGTAGAGATGGTCGTCGCGGCCGTTGCCTTCGATGTAATCGGCGCCCGCGCCGCCGTCGAGTACGTCGTTGCCGTGGTACTCCGCCGGCAGACCTTCATACCCGGCCAGTTCCTGCTGCGGCGCCCCTGCCGGCGGCGCGCTCGCATCCCAGCCGAAGTCGCCGAACAGCGTGTCGTTGTCGCCGCCGCCGTGCAGCGTGTCCGAATCCTCGCCGCCCACGCCCACGTCATTGCCGGCCCCCAATGACACATAATCGTTGCCGACCTCGCCCAACGCGATATCGTCGCCGTTGCCGGTGATGATCCTGTCGGCCGCGCCGTCCTCGGCGATCAAGCCCGAATGGCCAAAATAGCTGGTCCCGCCGCTGGTCGTCCAGCTGACGTAGTAATGGTACTTGTGCCTTGTTTCGTCATAGTCGAAATGGTGCTTCAGGCTTCCGTTCGCATTGGTGTACATACCAAGCCATGTGTCGCCTTGCACCGTGTCGTTGGCGCCGCCCCCGACCAGGGTGTCGGTTCCGCCGCCGCCATACAGGTAGTTCGACGCCTCGCCAATGACCAGGTCATCGCCGCGTCCAGCTTCGATCACCGCCGCAGTAGTGACCGGCTGGGCCGGTGCTATGTCCGCCGCCTGCACCGCCGCCTCGACATCGATGACGGCGTTCGCATAGATGCGGTCGTTGCCGTCCCCGCCGTCCAGATGGTCGAAGCCGCCCCCGCCGGCAATCTGGTCGTCGTCGGCGCCGGTCTTGATATCGTCAGAGTAGGAGGTTCCCGTGACGAAGTACTTCCCAGGGTCCGAAGTATGGTGAGATCCTTCGCCATTGTTGCTCTGCAAGGCGATGGTCTGGTCAAACGTGGTCGACGACGGAGCATCGGCATTCTTCAACGTAATGCCCAATTGCCCGTCCTGCCAATTGCGAACGGTAATGGTGTCGAGGCTGCTACCTTTGCTGATGACAAGGTCGGTTCCTCCGCCACCGTTGGTAACTAGGCTGTAGTTATAGTTGTCATCGGACCAGAAGCCGGGCGCTACTTTCTTGCCACCGTTGACCTGATTGCCATCGATCTTGACGATGCCGTCGGTGTCGAAGATTGTGTCACTGCCCCAGGTCCCTGTGAAAACGTAGGTATCGCTGCCTGCTCCACCATACAGGTAGTCACTGCCCGCGCCGCCGTCCAGCAAGTCGTTATCGGCGCCACCAAACAGAACATCGCCGCCGGCACCACCTGTCAAGCTATCCGCACCGGTGCTGCCAATCAAATAATCGGAGCCCGCATCGCCTGTAAGGGCCTCGGCATTTGGACTGCCAATAATGAGATCATCCTTGGTTGTCCCGGTGACGGTGTTGCCGCTGAGCGCAATCTTGATCTTTTCGACACCGAATATGCCGACATGGGCAGCATCGTGCTCACTTAGCACAGTCTGCACCAGATCGCTCAGAGCATCGTTTCTTTTAATTAACTCAACGGGCACATCGAGGGTAAGCACGCCTTCATCGGCATGAATGTAAGGCTGATCGTAAGCAAGCGACAAGTTGCGCGAAATGTCGCTCATCATGCCGATCAATGCATCGCGCAAGGGCAAGCGATCATTGCCCCACTCGCCTTCGAATAGCACGCGTAAATCGGCGCGCAATACATCCGGCGTGCGTCCGCGCGTGCTTCCAATCAAGGCAGCCGTCAGATCGGCTTTTTGTTCCGCCGAGAGTTCGGAAAAACCTTGCATCCATGTGCCGTCAAGGTTACCGAGTTTATCGACTGCATCGGTGAGCGCCAGCTTGACTTGCTGTGTTGTCGGGCTGTCCGGCCCGTAGATCTCTTCGACGTTGGCAATCAGCTCGTTTAGCTTCGCTTCTTTTTCGCTTTCAGTTAATTCGTTCCATACTGCTTTTCCGGCGAGACTACCCATGGTGTCACCGAGAACCGCTCCTATGCCAGTGACAATGCCCAAACCAAGTAATCCTATCCAGCCCACAGGTGTGCCGAACAAAGCAACAGCAAAAGCCCCTGCCGCCCAAGCACCGAGAGCACCGGTGAAGAACCCAGTGACTTCCCCGGCACGTTCGGCGCCGTTGTCTGCTGCGGCGATGTCATATACGGTTAATACGCTGCCAACAATACCCAAAAATCTGGCGGCAGTTGATGCGAAGCGCTTTGTCACATTTCCGGTATTGACTTCCGCTTTCAATATCCTGCTGATTTCCGCAACTTCACTTTCCGTTCGCTTGACGAAGTCGCGGAAGTACCGGTCCTGCGGCGTCAACGTATTTTCCAGACCTTGCCAAGCGGCGCTTACAGTGGCATTGGCCTTACGCATCGCTTCGTAAAGCCCTTCCGCCTTGGAAGCAAAATTCAGGATGTCAGCCTGCGCGAGTACCACTCCGCTACGCATTTTCTGTTGCAGTTGACCCAGTTCTTCGAAAAACTTCTTGGAACCGTCAACCACCGCTCCCTTGATATTGCCTTGCAGTTCCTCCAGAAACTCCTCTTCGAAAGTACTCATGTCCGTCCCTTTACATCAGATTTCATAAAATGAACATAGATAGCCACCGGGATCAACCCGTAAGGCCATCCGCCAAGTGCACTGCCAACGCCAAAAATCAAAGAAAATATCCATCGCGAGTGAGTCAGACACGAGTCGCAACGACTAGGTTGACCGCCAAGCAAAAGCGCGCCTGGCACCATGATCACTAATACGGCTCCTGCGAATAACGTTTTGCCAACCGGAAAATCGCCGACGCTCGCGCGGGTCAAATAGTCTTTACGCGCCTGCCAACACACCAACATGCACAGCAACCCATGCACCCAGAGTAAAACTGCCGTCATGCAGACGACAAGCCGCGTGACTTGCGGGAATGACGACTGACGTGCAAGGCGACCGAGAAACGGGTAACGGTGGATCAACTCCGCGCACCATGCGTTCAATTTCGGAATTCTGTCGAGTACGTCGACAGGCGCAAACAAAGCCGTCAGCCCGATACAAACCGGAACAATCCAAATCAAGGGATTGCGAGCGAGTTTTTTTGTTGCGTTTCGAGGATTGTTTTCATCGTAGTGATGAGCCATCGGAAATCCTTTTTTAGCTGGTAATGGTTAGTTTTCGATAGTTGGACTGCAGAGAATGTGGAACTTGATTTCTGCGATGCGATAGTTCTTTTTCTCAGTTGAAGTGTTTCGTCTTTTCGACTCAACAACTCTATAGATTTTCATATTGAAATTTCATTTCGTTTAGAACGGCTGTTTGTTTTCCGAGAACTGGTGCTCCATCCAACAGTGCATTCAAGAATCGCAGATGGCGTGGAAGGCATACCGATTTCATGTCGAAATGCCCGACGGCTGTTCTTCTGGCGCTGGCTCGAAGTTCGACATAATTTTGCGGCATGGAGAGCGCAAGAACGATTTGCCGCGCGATCTCTTCGGCATCGAAGAAGTCCACCAGCAAGCCGTTCTCGCCGTTGCGGATTACTTCCGCGACGGGCGCGGTCTCCGAACCAAGCACCAGGCATCCGGCCGACATCGCTTCCAGCATCGACCACGACAGCACGAAGGGATAGGTCAAGTAGACATGGATGCGTGATACCTGCAGCACCTTCAAGTAAGTTGTGTAAGGTAGGCGACCAAGGAAATGCACACGGCGCAGATCCAGTTTGGCGTCGATTTCGTCAAGCATCTGCTGTCTGTAGCTGCGCCCATCCCTCGGGCGTGCGCCGTAGCTGACCTCGTCTCCGCCGACGATGAGCACATGCGCATCCGGACGTTGTGCGAGCACCGCAGGCAGACTGCGCAGGAAACTCGGGAAGCCGCGGTAGGGCTCAAGATTCCGGGCGACATAGGTGACTACCTCGTGTTCGGTGCCGAGTTCGATGCCGGTCTCGGGAATCAAAAGCCGCGCGTTCCTGTCGGGAATTACAACATTGGTGTCGATACCCTCATGGATCACGTCCAGCACAGAGTGATAGCGTTGCGGGTAGGTGGATTTCTGCCATTGGGTAGGACAGATGCCGGCGTCGACGACATCCAGGCCAAGCAGATTGCCGAGATTCTTTGTTCTCAGTCTCGGCCCCGTGTCGAGGCCGGTCGGATACGCCGGATCGAATCCCACGTCGGCGCCCGATGCCCGGTAAAAGAACTCGAAATACCCGACCAGCGGCGCATGCGGAAAGACGTCTTTCAGGTACCAGATCTCGCCCCAGCCGTTGTGACCGATCATCACGTCGGGGACGAAACCGGATTTCTTCAGCGCGAGCGCGGCGCGCGCCACCGCCTGCGCATTGAGCACCTGCGCTTCGGCGCCCAGCAGATAATGGTGCGTGGCTCTTCCGGGCGCACGCCGCGGCTGATAAACGACCTTCTCGACGCCGGGCAGGTTGCCCTCGCGCCGTTGCGTGATGAAGACCACCCGGTTGCGCGGATCGGCGGCCAGCGCACGGGCCAGGTGCAGGTATTGTCCGGGGAAGTTCTGATGCACGAAGAGATAATTCACCGTTCTCGCCCCGCTTCCGACACCGC
>CBIHRJ010000030.1:0-62600 GCA_966212445.1 uncultured Noviherbaspirillum sp.
AGCAGGCGCATGAACTGCAAAAGAACCTGGCCGACACCGCGCAAAAGCACAATGCCTTTATCGGCAAGACGTTCAACAAGGACCAGCACGAACAACCGGAAACGACCCTTGCCCGTCCTATCGAATCGCTGGAGCAAACAGCGGACGGCGTCGGGTCTGCGACGGGCGGCGGCGGAGGTAGCGTGCCGGCATTCGGCCGCCCGGAGGTCGTAGCAAGTGCCCCTGCCGGTATCGCCATGCTGACGTCGCAAGACCTGCAGGCGGCTGCGGGATCCTCGGTCACCGTCACCGGCGGCATCGATGTCAGCGCGACCGCCGGGCGCAACCTGGCGGTGGCGGTGCGTTCCGGCATCAGCCTGTTCACCCAGGGCGACGCGAAGGCGAAGCGCAAGGACGAAGGCGACAAGGGGATCAAGCTGCACGCGGCACAGGGCAAGGTCGAGGTGCAGGCGCAGGGGGCGCAGCTGAAGGTGGCGGCGGACAAGGATGTGCACATTGCCAGCACGCACGCGAAGGTGGAGGCGGCGGCGAAGGAGCATGTGCTGCTCACCGCCGGCGGCGCCTACGTGAAGATCGCCAACGGCAGCATCCAGATCCATGCGCCGGGCAGCGTGACGTTCAAGGCGGGGATGAAGGATTTGAGCGGGCCGGCGAGTTTGTCGGTTGACCTCCCCTACCTTCCTCAGGCACAAGATCTGCAAAACCAGATCGAACTGCATTATCACTATGACGACCTGGAGCCGGTCAAAGGCGCGTCCTACAAGCTTGTCTTCGAAAACGGCACCGTATTGACCGGCAAACTCGATGACAAGGGGTACAAGTTATTGAAGGGCGTGCCCACCGGAACCTATGTCGTCGAATACGGCGAAGACCAGCGCGACTGGGAGCCGCCCAGGCTGGACCTCGATGCTCCTCATAAAAAGCCGGATATTCAGGCTCAGGCGAAAAGCGAACTGGAGCAGCTGCGTCTGTCGCAAAAGAACGGGGGCCGGCAATGACCTTACTGGCCGATACCCAAAAATTTTTGAAAGACCTGATTCTCGGCGATTTTGAAGAACAGCCCGGCAATGCCGCAATGATCGTCGGCGGGCTGATTTCCCTGGTCCCGGTTGTGGACCAGATCATGGATGTGCGCGATGTCGCGGGCATGCTTTTCCGGATCGGCAAGAAAGGCGCAAAAAACGCCACCAGGGACGACTGGATCGATTGTGCGCTGGCGGCATTCGGCTGCATCCCGGAAGTCGGCAGTCTCTTCAAGACGATTCTCAAGCCGCTCTGGAAAGGCAAAAAAGCGCTGAAACTGACGCCGACGCTGCGCGGTCAACTGCTGATCGAACGCATGCTGGGCGCGGGGCACGGCGCGGCCATCAAGTTCCTCAAGGGCTTGAACTGGGCGGGCAACACGCAACAGGCGATCGACCTGGCATTGGCGGCACTGGACAACTGCGTGGCCTTGCTGGACACGATCTCCCGCCCCCACTGGTGGTTGCCTGACGATATCGAGTATCTGGCACGCGACTTGAAGCCCCAGGTCGAACAAGCGCGTGCCCCTCTTCTCTCTGGCATCCGGCAAGGTTCGCAAGCACTGCAAGAATTCGTCAAGGAATTGCTGGGGGAAGATGCGCTCGCCGTTGCACAGGCCGCTGGCCGTGCGGCGTCCGCGATTCCGGCTGGCCGCTCGGCAAACCATGCAAGCGCTTCCAGTAAACAGCTATCCAGGCGCGTCAAAGCCACGCCGGAAAACAAGAAAGCGCATCAAGACCACAAACCCGTGGCCGACGCCAACCGCCAGGACAAGAGCGCGGGGCACGGCAATGTCCACTACGGGAAGCGTTCGATGCGGCAAATGCTGGACGAGATCGAATTCGGCCCGCGCGGTCTGGTGGGCGAACATATGGCGGATTACTACCATATGAAGCACGTGCTCAGGACCGAAGGTGCGTGGCCGCACGGCAAGGTCGACGGCCAATGGAAATCCGAATATCCCAGGATCGTGGGCCCGACGCTGAAAGGGGAACGCCCGCGTGAACTGGTGCCGGAAGACCTGGCAAAGGTCACGATGTCGGGGATCGACACCATCTGGCAGGCAGACGCATCCACCTTCCATTTTGTCGAAGCGAAGACCAGCGAGTCGGCCGGCAGCCTGTACGGGATGGGGCAGAAGAAAATCAGGAATGGCAGTATCCCGACTCCGCCGGCCAATATCAATGACAGGCAACTGGCGTTGTGGTCATTGCTGGGGGAGCCGAAGAAGGGAACGCAGATGGGGGAAATGTGGATTAAAAAGAGTGTGTCACATCAACCTATGCGTACTGCGAAAAACATGGCTAATCGCTGGGTTTATCTTTTCCTGATGATTCCTTCGGTAGGCAACCATCCGTTTGCCAAAATGCGCAAGGATGCGAAAGGTCTGAACCTTGATACGGCGCCCGGAGTGTTCGAGCATATCGAAGCAGCGCTGGAAATTCTCGCCGCCGAGGATCACTATGCGATTGCATTGCATGACAAGCATAAAATCCCGTCCACAAAGGGCGTGAGTGAAACATTTACACATGAGGAAATTGATTGGGTAGCAGAACGTCGGACAGCCGTTAAAAGGCAGAAATCCCCCCAAGGGGAAAGCAAAGATACCAATGAGCGTGCTACACCACCATCAAAAAAACGCAAGAAAGGCCAATAATGATTTCATTTGAAGAGCGTCGTCGTCAGCAATTCCTTTATGAGAAGTTGTATGAAAAAAACCGCCTTAATCAGCTTGGACTTATACGCGTTGAAAGCGAGAATTTAAAGGAGGTGATTCCAGGGACACAATCCCATTCAGGCACTTATGAAATGCTTTATCGCGAGCGATTCTGGCTCTGGATGCTCGATTACACCGCGGGAGTTCCGATCGAGGAACTTGCTCCCCGCATTACAGAAATCGTGGATGCCTTCGAAGAATGGGATAGGGTTTTTCAGGATTATCTCCGCAACTTGAGAGTAAAGTTTCCGGAAGATGGCCCCTATGAATATGCTGCAGCACCCGACTTTGATGTGCTGATGGATTACGAAGATGCACTGCAGCTACTAAGTGTCGCCATCCTTTTGCGTGATATCCAGTCCGTTAAACGCATTATTCATTTACTTCGTTGGTATCGGGGAACTGATGCACTGCTTGAAGAACTGATCGAATGTTATGTCGCCGAACCACGTAATGTAACTCGGTTATTTCACGATCAACCATATCGATTCCTGGTCGATATCGTTACTACCGAAGACGATCCTGAGGCAATACAACTTCTGAAAAAATATCTCAAGGCCTGGTATCCGGCGATGAAGGACCACCCGCGCTGGTACGACGGGCATCGCCAAATCAAGGACGACACCGGTCCTTACTATGGCTACTGGGCATTCGAGGCAGGCGCGGTTGCCTACATCCTGGATCTCGACGATAGCCAGATCGACCACATGGTCTACCCCAAGGACCTCGTTGCTTACGGCAAGAAGCTGCGTGAGGATGACCGCTGGACCAGTCCGGACGACGATGCGCCGCAGACGGGCCGCGTCGCAGGCGGCCAACCCTGTCCGAGAGCCGGTTATTGGGAAACCCCGGCAAAGCTGGGCAGCCGCCGGTATTTCAAGGAAGGCGAGCTCATGCCGGTCTTTGCAGGTGCCGATTACGGCGCCACCATCTGGGGGTGGAGTACGGAACAATAAGGCGCCGCGCAGGAATAAGGTGTGCAATTTGGTGATCGTAGCGGGATGCGAAGGGGCATGCACGCCTGGAAAACATCCCTATGGGCAGGGTCAAGGTGTATTACGGCGAAGGCCCTACGGCATACGCGGCACAACCTGCCAGTAACGCTACGGCACCATGTTTTTCCGCGCACTAAGCGCTCAGCACAAGCACCAATGCCGGCAGACACAAAATCCGGCACCATTGTCATTACCACCTCCACCGAAGTTCTCGACGACACTGCCTTGCAAAAGTGGTGCGACCGATCGCGCTTCGGTCCCAGGCGTCCCGATGAACTGTAAAAGGTGTCAAGGAAGAAAACGAAGAACTGGTTTTCAGTCGACCGGCAGCAGTCTGCCCCGCAACAGCAGGACAAGCGTGCCTGCCAGCAGCAGCGCGACGGCGACTGAGGCGGCGACCAGCGTGGCGCTGCCTATCCACAGCGGCCAGCCGCCGCGCCGGACGGCTTCGATGACGACGCTGGCAAGCGCGGCGAGCGGAAACGAAAACGACCAGAAGCCGAGCGAAAACGGCACCCGGCCCCACCAGCGGTAGCGCGCAAGCACGCCGGCAAACAGCGGGATCGCGACACCCAGCCCGATCGCCAGGATATCGCCGGGCAGTTGCGGCCATACCGTCGCCGCGCTCAGCGTCGCAACGACCGGCGGCGCCAGTTCCACGCCGATGGTCGGCCGCAACGCCTCCGGCATTGGTCCGGCAAACAGGCTGCTCAGGACGCGCGCTTCGAGCAAGGCCCAGCCCGAGAGTCCAGCGCCGAACAGCATCGCTCCCCATCCCTGGTAACCCAGGGTCGCCATCGTCATCGCGCCGACCAGCGCCCCGCCGACAAACGGTAAATAGAGCGCGGGAGTGATTGCATTGGCCGGCATCTCTCCAGTCGCGAGCACCGACACCACGCGGTAAGCGATGACTGCGCTCAGACCGAGCGCAACGAGCGCCAGCACCAGCCAGATGCCCTGGTCCGGACGCCCGAGCAGCATGATCGCAAGCAGCGTCGACATCGGTATCAGCGCCTGCTGCGGGCCTTGTACCGGATGCCTGAATTCGGCCAGTACGGCCGACGGATGGCGCCGGCATTTCAGCGCATACAAGGCCAGCGACAACAGCCAAATTGCAGTGACCGGCCAGATCAGCAGATCCGCCGCATCCTGCGCGAGTCGCCAGCCCGAGGCGGCGGCGCGGCGCCAGGCGCCGGTCAGGCCGAACAAGCCGACCGACACCCCGAAGGCGCTGGCCGGCAGGCGGGCCAGCCAGGAAGTGTGTTGCGGATGCCGCGAGACGCCGAACAGGTAATAAAGACGTGCGCGCGGATGTTCATTGTCCATCAAGGGATCTCCGAAATGAGGTTCGCTGCCCGTTACGTCCTTCGTTGTGCGAAGGCGAACGTTGCTTGTTTCATCTTAGCCGGATTTACTGTGCGCCGAGCAACCGGGCTGTTTTGTAAACAGCTTGTCATCGAACGCGTACCGCGCGCATCGTCATTGAAAGATTTTGTTACCGCGTTGCACAAAAACAAGCTTGAACTTGATTCGATCCATCTCTAGAATAGGCGATGTTGCTGCGCAACAAATTTTGACAACATTTTGCTGCCCCACGCTGCCCGTCTGCAGCCCCCTTATGGAGATGCCATGTTCCCGATTCAAGACCAGATTTCTGCCGCCGCGAAAGCCAACCTCGAAGCCAACGTTGCGCTGTATGCGGACCTGACCAGCAAGACACTGGAAAACTTCGAGAAACTGATCCACCTGAATTTCACCGCTGCCAAGGCTTCGATGGAAGAGTCGTCGGCTGCCACCCGCCAGATCCTCGGCGCCAAGGACCCGCAGGAATTCCTGTCGCTGGTGAGCGCACAGGCGAAGCCGAATTTCGACAAGGCGATCGCCTACGGCAGTCATTTCGCCAACATCGCGACCAACGCACAGGCCGAATTCACCAAGGCTACCGAAGCCCAGATCGCACAGGTCAGTCGCAAGGTCAGCGAGCTGGTCGAAGAAGCAACGAAGAGTGCCCCGGCCGGTTCCGAAAGCATGGTCGCCATGGTCAAGTCCGCACTGGGCAACGCCAGCACCGGCTACGAGCAGTTCATCAAGACTAGCAAGCAGGCTGCCGAAGCATTCGGCGCCAAGTTGCCGGTAGTTGTGGAACCGGTGAAGAGCTGAATCAGGCTTTGAAGTAATACCGGAAGGGCCGCGCAATGCGGCCCTTTTTCATGATGTCAGGCGGCGAAGCGCGGCGCCCAGGCTTCGCGCTCAACTCGCGCCGCATTCGTGATGAATGAAATCGTGTGGTAGTAGCCGGCCAGCGCGATCAGCTCCAGCAACTGTTCTTCGCTGAAGCTCGCCGACAGGCTTTCCCAGAGCGCATCCGATATCGTCGCGCCGTCATGCAGTTCATCCGCCAGCCGCACCGGCAGCATGTCGCGCTCGCTCAACCGGTTCTGCGGCGCGGTGCCGCACGTTGCGGCAACCTGTTCCTCGTCGAGACCGGCTTGCGCGGCAAACAATGCAACATGCACTCCCCATTCGTACTCCGATCCGCAGCGTGCGCAGGTGCGCAGGATAATCAGTTCGCGGTCGCGCAGCCCGATCGCGCCCTTGTCGATCAGGCCGCCGGCGAACATGCGTTGCAGGATGCGCGGGCTGCGCGCCATCGTGCGGAACAGCCTCAGGGTTTCCTGTCCCGGCGGCGTGACGCGGGCAAACAGTTCCGCCGCCTGGGCGGGGTAGGGAGCATCGATCGGCGCGATGCGCGGCGTGTCGGGCAAGGTCATGCGGTTCTCCTTGAACATGTGAAAAGGCCGCATCCGTATGGACTGGATGCTACGTTTACTGTAGCATATGGTTATTGTATACGTAGTGAGGTGAAAATGGCTTTACCAAAACCGGGATCGCCGGTCAGGGGTTCGCAGACCGGCCGGCCGATCATGGCGTTGCTGGATCTGCTGGGACGGCGCTGGCTGCTGCGCATCCTGTGGGAATTGCGCGACACGCCGCTGACGTTTCGCGAGTTGCGCGAGCGTTGCGACGCGATGTCGCCGACCGTGCTCAACCAGCGCCTGCACGAGTTGCGCGATGCCGACATCGTGATGCTGGAAGAGCCTGGAGGCTATACGCTGACGCGATCGGGCTGGCAGTTGCTGGAGGCGCTGATGCCCTTGCAGCGCTGGTCGACGCAGTGGCAGAAAAGACTGGCGGCGAAGGAAGCCAGGGCGGCGAAGTAAAGGCGCCGCGCAGGTTCAAAGAATCGCTGTCAGCCCGCCAGCACCCGTATCCGCACGTCGCCCAGGCTGACCACCTGGCCGGCGCGGATCTTGGCGGTCTTGCGCAGTTCGCGCTGGCCGTCGACCGATACTTCGCCGCTGGCGACGATCGCCTTGCCGGCGCCGCCACTGTCGCAGATGCCGACCAGCTTCAGCAACTGGTTCAGTTCGACATGTTCGCCATTGAGGATGAATTCGAGATGTTGCATGTCAGGCCTCCAGGGTTTGCGAGGCCTTGTCCAGCCACACGGAAAGATTCGCCTGCAGGTCTTCCTGGCTGAACGAACAGCTTTCCTCGGTGAACAGGCTGCCCGCTTCCATGCGGCCGAGCAGGTCTTCCATCACTTGTGTATAACGCGGCGGCAATCCGGCGAGCAGCGCGGTTTGAGCACGCCATGTCCGGCAAAAACTGTCTATCGGGATGCGTTTGTGCTGCAGGTCGCCGAGCGCGTTGCGCAAGGCGAGGAGGGCGGGCTGGTGGGGCATGGTTCGATCCGGGTGGGCAGGAGCGCCATTGTATCAATTCGCGTTTCAACAGGCGCCTTAACAAATGTCTTACAGCGCCACCCGATCCCGCCCGTCTTCCTTCGCACGATACAACGCCGCGTCCGCCGCCGAGATCAGCGCTTCCGCATGCTGGCCGGGTTCGAGCGTGGCAACGCCCATCGATGCGGTAATGTGCGGCAAGGGCTTGCGCATTTCACTGAAGACGACTGCATGGCGCAGCCGCTCGCACAGCCGCTGCGCCACCATGAGCGCGCTTTTCTGCTGGGTCGCGGGCAGGATCACGAGCAATTCCTCGCCGCCGAAGCGGGCGGCGAAGTCGGTGGGCCGCAGGCCGGCCGCGACCGCCTTGGCGGCGACCTGCAGCGCATGGTCGCCCGGCACATGGCCGTGCAGGTCGTTGAACTGCTTGAAATGGTCGAGATCGATCATGATCAGCGACAACGGGCTGTTCAGCACATGCGCATTTTCGATCATGCCGGGCAAGTGCTCGTTCAGCCACGCGCGGTTCTGCAGGCCCGTCAGTCCGTCGACCATCGACAGTTGCCGATAGAATTCACCGACCTTCTGGCGTCGGCGCAAATGCGCATTGGCGGCGCGGATACGGAACGACAGCAGGCGCAGCAGGTTGCGGGCGACGTCGTTGGATTCGTCGATCAGCTTCCACAAGGTGGCGGCATCGATCACCAGCACATCGGAGTCGCTCAATGCCGAGATCCGGTCGGAACTGGCTTCGCCGTCGAGCACCGACAGTTCGCCGACACATTCGCCGGGAAGCACCTTGGCCGGTGCGCCTTCGGCATGGCCGGCGCGGGCCTCCGCGTGCGTGACGGTCAGCGCGCCGCGCAACACGATGTAGAGGCGGCCATCCTTGTCGCCGGTATCGTCCAGCGCTTGCCCTGCCGGCAGCCGCAGCACCGGACAATCGGCCAGCAGGGCGGCAGTGCCCGCCTGCGTTGAGCCCTGGAGCAGATGCAGATCGTCGACTGTATAAGCCGAGGCGCCGAAGGTGGTGAACTGTTCCAAGGTGGTCTCGCGTGTTCGTTGGCGGCTACAGGACCTGTTTCGTGACGGCGGCTTTGACGATATAGGCGAACAGCAGCAGGGCGATCACGAAGGCGCCGGCGCGGACCGCTTTGGTCTTGCCGCGCTTCAGCGCCACGGCGCCGGCTACGATGTAAGCGACCAGGACAAGCAGCTTGGCGGTGAGCCACGGCTGGACGAACGGGTATTGCGCGCTCCATATCACCATCACCAGCGCACTGCCGAGCAGGAGGCTGTCGATCACATGCGGCGCGATGCGCAGCCAGCGGCTTTGCAGCAGGGTTGATTCGCGCAGCATCAGCATGCCGCGCGCGAAGAACAGGATGCCGCTGAGTGCGGCAAAACTCATGTGAAGGTGCTTGACGGCGAGATAGCTCATGAAGTGTCTTGTACGGTCTGGTATTCCCGGACGAGTGCCTGCCGCAGCAAAGCCGGCTTCCCGGTGCGTCGCTCCTCCGGCACTGATCCGTAAAGGTCTTCCATTCTATCAATGTCCCATCCGTCGCCGGCGGAAGGAAATAAAAACGGCGGACGCTGTTGCGCCCGCCGCTGCGGTTTTTCTCCGGCGGTTGCCGGATCGAAGATCAATTGTCCCGGCCGCCGTGTTTGCCGTGCTTTTCCTTGTGCTTGTGCTTTTCCCGCCACGGGCGGCCATAGTGTTCTTCCACATACGTGTGCTTCACGTACGGACGGTCGGACTGCAGCACGACCTGCACGCCGGAGGAGGTGCGGGTGCGATATTGCACCGGCAGGTTGACGCCGACCTGCCAGCCGCCGCCGCCCATCCAGAACCAGAGCTGCTGCTCCGGCGCGTAATACACCTGCTGGGCCGGGTAGTACACATAGCGGTATTCATGCACTTCCTTCGCGCGGCGTCCATGCGCCGGCGCCCACGGCGGCGGGTCGGCCAGGGCGGGGACGCTCATGCCCAGGCAGAAGGCGCTCGCAGCGAGCAAGACAGCGGTATGACGTTTCATGATGTTTTTCCTCCATGTGGCGGCACGGCGTCCGGCACCGTGCCAGCCTCCATCATGAACGACTGCCGGTATCGAAGGGAAAAATTGTTGTAGTGGAATGTAACCGGGAGTGGCAAGGCCGGTTGCGGATTCGGGGAGCTCCGCCGGTCTGCCTTACATCCGGTTACATTTTTTCCGGGGAGCCGGTCCGTTTACTGCTCGCGCAGAATTGCCGTAGCGTTGAGTGTGAGGAGCGCGCCAGCCTTTGGTAGCGAAGCAATACCGATAACGGTCCGTGCCGGGTAAGGCATCGAGAACTGCTCGGCGTAAGCGCGGTTCATTTCCGCAAAGTTGGCGACGTCAATCAAGTTTACCTGGACGCAAGCAATGTCTTTCTCGCTTCCTCCTGCAGCTTCAACCAGAGCGATGATGTTCTTGATGGCTTGCCTGGTCTGTTCGTAGGCTGAGTCACCGGCAAGCTTGCCGGTGGCCGGGTCGACTCCAGATGTGCCGGACACGAAGACCTGGTTGCCAGCCCTGACAGCGTGGCTGTAAGGACCGATTGGTTCAAAGAGATTGGAATCTATGAGGGTGCGAGGCATGGCGAATTTGAGGTTTAACGTTTAATGAGCAGCCGCGGAGCAGGCGGTGTCGAATGGAAGGTGTGTTCCCGACATGGACATGACCTGATGGGGAGCAAGTCCCCGGTGGGAGTACCGGACTTGTTTCATAAGAAATAAGGATAACCGCTAGCCGACGGCAAGGGCAAGACCGCAAGGGATTGTGCAAAGGGAGCCCGAGTGCAAACGTGCGGGTTGACGAACAGTGCGGTAGATCCTGTTATTTTCACGGGCGTTTATTCTGCAAGATGGTCCTGAACGTCAGATTGATGCGCCGGCCACGCGTACCGCGCTCCTTGACGATACTGTGTTGCCAGAACCGTTGCGTACTGCCCGCCATCAGCAGCAGGCCGCCGTCGGTCAGGTTGAGGCAGATCGGCTTGTCTCCCTTGCGGCCCTTGCGGCGGAAGCGGAAGCTGCGTGTCTCGCCAAGGCTGAGCGAGGCGATCACGGGTTGCGTGCCGAGCTTCGGTTCGTCGTCGCTATGCCATCCGACGCTGTCGTGCTGGTCGCGGTAGAGATTGAGCAGCACGCTGTTGAAGCGGTGACCGGTGGTGTGTTCGATGTCGTCTTTCATCCGCCGTAGGGTTGCGGTCCATGGTAGCGGCTGGAACTGCCGGCCCGAATAGGCATAGTGGCTTCCTTCGTCGCCATGCCAGGCGGACAGCCGCGGCTGCAGGCGCTCCTGCCCCCATAGCAGGATGGTTTCCTGGCGCCAGTCGATTTCGTCCAGCAATGCGGCGAGATAGTGTCCGGTTTGCGGCGCACGATAGAAGCGGCGCAAAAACTTCACGTCCGCGTCCGGCATCGGGATGATTTCCCATGCCATATCGTTCACATCGTCGTCGAACAATCCGGGTGTCATCGCGGGTCCGGTCATGCGTGGCAGGAGAAAAGGTTTACTTCGGCCACAGGATCATCTGCGTGCAGCGGAAGGTGGCGATCAGTTTACCCGTATCGCGATGCCGCACCAGGGCATCCCACACCTGCGTGGTGCGGCCGACGTGCACCGCGGTGGCTTCGCATTCGATCGTGCCTTCGCGTGCGGTGCCGAGGAAATTGCTCTTGAGCTCGATCGTGGTGAAGCTGCTCGCGCCTTCCGGCAGGTTGGCGACACAGGCATAGCCGCAGGCGGTATCGGCCAGCGTCACCACCGTGCCGGCATGCAGGTAGCCGTTCGGCGCCAGGTGCGATTTCCGCACCGCCAGTTCGGCATTGAGCGTGCCGGCCCCGACGCCGGTGATGCTAATGCCGAGAAATTCCGGCAGATAGGATGTGCCGATGCGGTTGAAAAACTCGGCGTTCATGTTCGATTTGTCCATTTGCATGGCTTGCCTTTGTGAGTTGGTGAAAGTCATTTCTGCTGCATCAGGAAAATCCACCGCCATTTTGAACGCAATGAGAAATTCCTGCCGTCCGCATGCTTGCAGACACAAGATTCAATGGCCAGCCTGTCAGGCCGGCCAGCTTACCTTTTCCGGCATCATGACCCCGTCTTCGATGTTCCCTGCGTCCAGGCTGCCGGCCGCGGCCTGCACCACGATGTAGTACAGGTCTTCCTGCGAATGGTTGCGCCAGGTGCGCACACCGTCCGGCGCCACGCGGATCACACTGCCTTCTTCGACGTCGATGACCGTGCCGTCGACCAGGAACTGGCCGCGGCCCTTCAGGAAAATGTACAGCTCCTCGTGCATGCGATGCCGATGATAGAACGGCATGGCCTGGCCTGCCGGCAGCTTGTTCAGCGACACCTCCATGCCGCTCATGCGCAGCGCTTCCTTCAGGAACAGCTTGCCCGGGAATCCGCGTCCCTTGCCGAGCGGATGGAAGAACTGGTAGTGCGTCAGGCCGGCGAAATCGCCGACTTGCGCACCCGAAAAGTTTTCTCCATGCAGGACTTCAAGTTCCGATGTGCCCATGCCGTTCTCCTTTAAAAGATGTATATGCATACATCAAGTCAAAAAAATTACTGCGCCGATTTCTGTACCAGCCGGAATACGGTCTGCGTGAGCGCGTCCATGTCGACGTCATCAACCAGACGCGCGAACTCCTTCTGCACTTCTTTCCACAGCGGAATCGCCTGCCGTAGCCGCTCCTGCCCGGCTGCGGTCACCGTCCAGTGACGTTCGCGCCTGTCCTCGCCGGGCGTGACCTCGATCCACTTGCTGTCCTGGATGATCTTCAGCGTGCGCGTGAGCGTGGTGCTGTCCATCACCAGCGCATCGGCAATGGCGCCGGTGGTCAGTCCGGGGCAGGCGCTCAGCAGGCGCAGGATGCCGAACTGCGTGATCTTTACGCCGGAGGGTTTGAGCGCCTGATCGTACATCTGGGTCGCGATGCGCGATGCCTGGCGGATCGATCCGCAGTAGCAGGGAAGTTTGATGGGTTTCACGGGAAGGGGCGGCCGGCTGCTTGATGACGATGAATATAGATGCATATGCATCTATTGTCAAACCGGGTGGACGGAACATAGCCAAAGCAAGATTGAACTTAGTGCCGGACATGCAATTCCAACGGGATCGATACACTATTCCGGAAACGAAGAATGAGATTCCATTCAACTTCCCGTGCCAATCCTGACGCCCACGCAACCGGCGGCTCGCGGGCATCGTCGCGCCGAGCGGCATGGCTGCTTGCCGGCACGGCGCTGGCGGCGTCGGCCCTGATCGTGCGCCAGCGCACGCGCGAAGCAGAAATTCAACACCCGCCGCAAGGGCGGTCGATCGAAGTCGACGGCGTGCGCCTGCACTACATTGAACGCGGCCAGGGCCAGCCGCTGGTGCTGCTGCACGGTGATGGCAGCATGATCCAGGATTTCCAGATCAGCGGCCTGATCGAGATGGCGTCGAAAAAATACCGCGTCATTGCTTTCGATCGTCCCGGCTACGGCTACAGCGGGCGTCCCCGCACCACGGTCTGGACGCCGCAGGCGCAAGCCCGGTTGCTGCATCACGCGCTGCAGCAGCTCGGCGTGGAGCAGCCGATCGTGCTCGGCCACTCCTGGGCCGCGATGGTTGCGGTAGCAATGGCGCTCGACTTCGCCGACGACGTGAAGAGCCTGGTGCTGCTGTCCGGCTACTACTATCCGACCGCCCGTGTCGATGTTCCCTTGCTGGCGCCGCCAGCCATCCCGGTAATCGGCGACCTGATGCGCTACACCATTTCGCCGCTGATCGGCCGCCTGGCCTGGCCGGCGATGATGCGCCGGATTTTCCGTCCGGCGAAAGTGCCGCCGCGCTTCAAGTCCGAATTTCCGGTGTGGATGGCATTGCGCCCGTCGCAACTGCGTGCCGCCGCCGCCGAGTCGGCGTTGATGATTCCCGCCGCCTACTCGATGCGCGAGCGCTATCACGAAATGGTGCTGCCGATGGTGATCATGGCGGGCGACAGTGACCGCTATGTGGATACGCGCGAGCAATCGGAGCGCCTGCACCGGGAACTGCCGCAGAGCAGTTTCCACGTGACGCGCGATGCCGGCCACATGGTGCATTATGTCGCGCCGCAGGAAGTGATGGCGGCTATCGACCGGGCGGCGATCGCGGTCGGCGCCGTGCCCGAGCTCGCGCAACGATACGCGGCGCCGACCGCGACAACGCAGGTTCATTGATCTTTCCGGCCGCACGGTGACGGCCATGATGATGAGGAGGCTCGCATGCAAACCACCTGGATACTTGCGGCGGACGACAGCCGCGCCCGCATCTTCGAAGTCCATGGCGCCAGGGACCATCTGCGCGAAATCGAGGATTTCGCCAATCCCGGCGGCCATACCACCGACCGCAACCTGGAAACCGACAATCTGGGGCGCTTTGCCGGGCCGGGCGGCGGTGCACAGCCGGCCAACACCGGGCAGCCGGATGTGACACCGGTAGAGCACGAGACGGAACTGTTTTCGAAACAGGTCAGCGACTACCTGGACAAGGCGCGCGTCGAGCACCGCTACGACAAGCTATGTCTGATCGCCTATCCGAAATTTCTCGGGTTGATGCGCCGGAACCTGAGCAAGGAAGTGCGAAAGATGGTCGAAGACGAAGTGCCGAAGGATATCTCCGGCCTGGAAGCGCGCGAGATCGAGGACTACGTGCGGAACAGGCTTCACTGAGTTACGGCGCGAGAAAAAGCCGTAACCCCGAAGGACACGAAGGATGAGAGGATTTCTTCGTGTCCTTCGTGCACTTCGTGGTGAAACCGATATGCACTGTGTGCATCGTTTCGGCTATGCGCCGATAACCTGGCGGTAACGGCTCGGTGATACCCCGGCACCCACGCGGAAGCGGTGGCTGAAATGACTCAGGTCGGCATAGCCGCATGCATCGGCAACTTGTTGTAGCGGCAATGTCGCGTTTTTCAGCAGTTGCCGTGCGCGATCGAAGCGACGCGCCGCGATCCATGCATGCGGCGGCATGCCGAACGATATCCGGAACATGCGGGCCAGGTGGTATTCCGACAGGCAGGCGATATCGGCCAGCATGCCCAGCGTCAGCGCCTGTTCCAGGTTGGCCTCGATGTAATCCGCCAGCCGTCGCCGCACGGCCGGCGCCAGTCCTCCCTTGAGCCGCACGTCGTGCAGCACCGCGGTTTGCGACAGCAGCAGCGCGCTCAGCGCTTCATGCACCGTTTCGTTGACCCGCAGTTGCGCATCCGCACCTTGCCACGGCATCCGTTCCAGCGTCGTGCACAGGTGGGCAATCTGCGCGTGCTCGAAGTAGGTGCGGTCGGCCAGCGTCAGTTCGCGCGGTTCACGGTCGAGTTCGATCACAGCGCGGCGCGTGAAATGCGCGGGAAGAAAATAGACGTGCAGGAAGCGCAGCTGGTCGCGCACCATCCAGCGCGATTCATGCTGGTCCGGCAGCGTGCACAGACGGCCGGGGCTACCGTACAGGCCGGGCAGTTCGTTGCGTTCGGTACGATAGCCGCCGCCGAGATAGTAGGACAGCGTGTGGTGGCCGGGACGGATGTAGGTGGTTTCTTCCTCATGGGTTTCGCGCCGCCAGATCGCCACTGCCAGTTCGTCGCCCAGCCAAGCGAAGCGCTCCAGCACCGCATTGGTGCCGCGCAGGGTATTGAACACCGCATGCCTGATCAGGCTGGGTTCGGCGTCGGGCAACGGGAAAGCGGGAGCGGCGGGCATGGTTTGCCTGTTTGCAAAGTCGGGTTTCAATGTACCACTTCCGGTCGCGATATGCGCAAACGGGTTCCTGGAGGCGTAAAAAAGCGCAAGAACAGACAAAGCCGCACAAGCACCCGAACAAGCGCGCAATTCCAGACAAGTCGCGCATACGTCCTTGCCGCATCCTGCATCGCATTCAATCAACGGAGCGATGCAATGAATGCTTTCCTCTACCTGCTTACCGTCCTCATCTGGGGTTCGACCTGGATCGCCATCAAGTGGCAGCTCGGCGTGGTGCCGGCGCCGGTATCGATCGCCTTGCGATTCTGGATCGCGGCCACGGTGCTGTTGCTGGTCCTGCTCGCGATGCGCAAGCCGGTGCGTCCACCGCGCAAAGCCTGGCGCTACCTGGTTGCGCAGGGTCTGGCGCTGTTCTGCTGCAATTTCCTCTGCTTTTACTATGCCAGCCGGTGGGTGCCGAGCGGCCTGGTGGCGGTGGTGTTCTCCACCGCGCCGCTGTGGAATTCGATCAATGGCCGCCTGTTCCTGGGGCGGCCGCTGCAGCCCCAGGTGGTCCTCGGCGCGATGCTCGGGTTGGGCGGCATCGTGCTGCTGTTCCTGCCGCAGATGAGCGGTCATTGGGGCGAGGCGACGATGCTGCTGGGCCTCGGGCTGGCCTTGCTGGGTACACTGTTTTTCTCGACCGGCAACCTGCTGTCGAGCCGCATGCAGGCGCTCGGGCTGACGCCGTGGCTGACCAATACCTGGGCAATGTTCTTCGGCGCCGCGATCCTGACGGTGATCGGGCTGTTGCTCGGCTTGCCCTTCGCCATCGAGGCAACGCCGCGTTACGTCGGTTCGTTGCTGTACCTGGCGATTCCGGGATCGGTAGTCGGCTTTACCGCCTACCTGATGCTGGTGGGACGCCTGGGACCGGAGCGCACCGCCTATTGCACGGTGCTGTTTCCGGTCGTCGCGCTGAGTATCTCCACGGTGTTCGAGGATTATCGGTGGAGCATGTTGTCCTTCATCGGGCTGACTGGCGTCCTGGCCGGTAATCTGCTGGCATTCCTGCCCGTGCGGGCCAAGCTGCGGCCGGTGGCGGAATATTGATTCGGCACGATGAAGTCTCTTATGTCATCGTGCCTATTTCTTATCCTCTCCCTCTGGGAGAAGGCCGGGGTGAGGGGATGCGGCTCCAACCTTCACCGTGCCGCATCCATAGGTTTCCGGCGGAGGTTCCGGAATTCATGGATTGCGTGGTTTAACGCTTCACTTGCCTCACTGATACGAACGGCGATAACGGTAGCCCTTGTAGTTCAGCACCATGCCGGCCGGCGTCATTGTTTCCAGCCGCAGGCCGGGCGCGATTTCGTCGCCTTCGCGCAGCAGGCGTTTGTTGATCAGTATCGAGCGTTCCGCCTTGTTGCCGGAGTAGATATAGCCGCCGACCGCCAGCGCGGGCAGTTCGCGCTGGATCTGCGGCGGCAGTTCCGCCAGCGTGGCGACCGCGCCGGCAGCTTCGGGCTTCGGGTCTTCGGCGGGTGGCCGGCTCTTGTGCGCGGCCTCCTTCTTCGGTGTTTTTTCCTTTTTCTTTGCCGGAGTGACGATCGGCGGCGTTTCCTCGGTTTGCGGCGCGGTCGGTAACGGCGGAGGCGGCAGTGCGGCTGCAGCCGTCACGACCGGTGGCTTGGTGGAGGCACTCTTCGCGGGTCCTGTTGCGAACCAGGCGGCAGTTGCCACAGCGAGCAGCGCCGGCACCGAGAGCCATAACCAGCGTGAGCGCCATGGCGGCGCCGGTGTCGTGCTTGCGGAAAAAGCGGGAGGCGCGTGGATGCCCGGCACCGTTCCGGAACGTCGTTCGGCGTCCGCTTTCCTGAGTGCGTCGAGGATGTAAGACATCGCTTATTCCCTCCCGTCCGGGATGTTTTGCCGTGCCATCTGTACATCCTGCAGACGCGGCTCATCCAGTCCACCGGCACGGTTGAGATACATGACGGTGACCGGCCCCACGATGCCATCGACGAACAATCCGTGCACCTGCTGGAACTGACGTACCAGCCCGCGGGTGCTGGGAGTGAACGGCGTCCCGGCGGGTGGTGGCGGGAAGTCGTACAGTCTCGCCAGGGTCGACGCAACCCAGTCGGCCGCGGGACCGCTGTCGCCGGTTTCGACGGTGCTGCCGAACAGCGGCGGCACGCGCCACAGCGTCACGAACTCACCGCGAAAGCGACGTGCCAGGCCGAGCCGGCTGATGGTCCTGGGGCCGCCGCCGGTATCCAGCGTCATGGCGGCGTCGCCCAGCGCCGTCAGGAGCGCGTAGTAAGTCTGGTCGCCGCGGCCCTGCAGCTTGAGGACGGCGGGGCGCCTGAGCTGCTGCAGTTCGGCGAAGCCATCGTTGCTGCGGTAGCAGCGCAGGTCCGATTCTCCCGCCGCGTTGCAGGGATCGTCGCCTTGCAGGGACACGCCCCACAGTTGCCCGAGCCGCCGTATTGCCGTCGCTTCGGTCAGCAGTCCGTCTTGCGCTGCCTTGACCGGAGCGGCAACAACTGCGGCCGTCGGTTCCGCTGCAGGCGCAATCGATGCAACCGGCGCTGCCGTCGGTTCTATGCGGGGCGCCGGGTCGACCGACACCAGTCGCAGCGCGCTCTTCAAGCCTTCACTAGCAGCTGCTGTCGAGTTTTCCCAACCGGCATTGATGCTATGCATCCATGCGCTGTTGTTCACGGCCCAGGCGGTTGCGCCGGCCAGTGTCGCCGCGGCAAGTACGCCGAGCGCGATGCGGCGGCCTCGCGTGGACGGCGCGGCTGCGCCGTGGTTGATGAACAGTTCGGTTGCGGCTGTTTCGATGATCCGGCGGTCGACGGTATGCATGCCCTTCGCATAGGCGCCAAGCAGCGCGCGGTCGCACAGCAGGTTGACACGCCGCGGCACGCCTGCCGTGAGGCGATGGATGCGCTTCATCAGCGGTTGCTGGAACGGCGATACGGTCGTCAGTCCGGCAGTGCTGAGGCGGTGCTGGATGTAGGTCGCGGTTTCCTGCTCCGACAGCGCGGTGAGGTGGTAGTGGGCGATCACGCGCTGCGCGAGCTGTTCGAGTTCCGGCCGCGCCAGCATCGTGCGCAGTTCGGGTTGCCCGATCAGGATGACTTGCAGCAGTTTGCGTTCGTTGGTTTCGAGGTTGGTCAGCAGGCGCAGTTGTTCCAGCACCTCGGCCGAGAGGTTTTGCGCCTCGTCGATGATCAGTACGTTATTGCGGCGTTCCGCATGTTCGGCCAGCAGATGGCGGTTGAGCGCGTCGGTGTAATCCTTGACGCCGCGCGTGTGCGTGTCGCCGCTCAGCGGGATGTGGAATTCTTCGCAGATCGCATGCAGCAGTTCGCCGACGGTCAGCTTGGGATTGAAGATGTAGGCGACATTGCAGTTGGGCGGCACCTGTTCCAGGAAGCAGCGGCAGACGGTGGTCTTGCCGGTGCCGATGTCGCCGGTCAGCAGCACCACGCCGCCGCCGCTGTCGACGCCGTACAGCAGGTGCGCGAGCGCTTCGCGGTGGCGTTCGCTCATGAACAGGTAGCGTGGATCGGGCGAGATCGAAAACGGGGCCTGTGTCAGCCGGAAGAATTGGGTGTACATGGCAACGTGCTATCAATCGATCCGCAAGGATAGCATGTGTGCCTTGCTGCAATCTGCGTCAGGACAAGCACAGATGAAGTGGTACGGGATACACCGCGCCGCGAAATGCTGCGCTTGCTAGAATGCCGTGAAGGTCCGGCGCGCTTTCCCGGTTGAAAGTGCCGCCGGGAAAATCGCAAATCCGCAAACCGGCTTTTTGTTTTCTTCGGGAGATGCCATGCGTAAATTGATTATTCCGTTCCTGCTGTGTTCGATGCTGTCCGCTTCCGCCTGGGCCGCCGACCAGATGAAACCGGGGTTGTGGGAAATGACGATGAAGTCCGACGCCATGAAGAACATGCCGAAGATTTCGCCCGAGCAGCTGGAGCAGATGCGCAAGATGGGCATCAACGTTCCGCAGATGCGGGACGGCGGGATTGTGACCCAGGTCTGCGTGACGAAGCAGATGGCGGACAGCGATCGGTTGCCCGGCATGCAGGACAACGAGACGGGTTGCGAGTCGAAGAACATGCAGCGCAACGGCAACAGCTACAGCGTCGATATCGTGTGCAACGGCGCCGCGATGAAGGGGGCCGGCAAGGCGCAGGGCAGCTTCTCCGGGGACGACAGTTTCACGTCCACCTACGACTTCAAGGGCACCATGCACGGACAGCCGGTCAGCCAGCACCACGAGGGCAGCGGCAAATGGCTCGGCGCCGACTGCGGCAGCGTCAAGCCGCTGAGCGACATGATGCCGGGGAAGTAGCGCCGTCAGAAGCCCGGCACCATCGATGGTGTAGCACCGGGGACTGTCGTTCCCGTTGTTCCCGTGGTGCCGAAAGGCGTCGCGGTGCCGAGTCCTGTATCGATGCCAATGTCCGTGCCGGTGCCGATTCCCGTGCCAGTGCCAATGCCCGTGTCGAAACCTGTTCCCGTCCCGGTCGGCGTTGTCGCTCCCAGCGGAGGCACGCTCGGGCCAAGGCTCGGCGGGGTGAGCGTGCCTATCGAGGGTGTGCCGATGCCGATGTTCAATCCTGCCGGTGTGGCTCCGGTTCCAGGGATGCCGGGAGTGATCGTTGCCGGCGTAATCGGTATGGTGCCGGTGACGCCGGTATCGATGCTTGACGGTGTGGCCGTACCGGTGATTGGTACGACCGGGATCGGGGAGCCGGTTCCGATGCCTGACGGCGTCACCGTGCCGGTGACCGGCACGACCGGGATGGCGGAACCGGTCCCGATGCCGGTGGATGTTCCTCCGGCCGGCTGCAGCGGATTGGCGACGAACCGGGCCTGGGGCAGCAACTGGCCGCGCAGTTCACCGGCGGGGAATGCGGCGGAGAGCACATTGAAGTAGAGGTTGCCTTGCACGAGCGCGTTGTACTGGGCATCGGTCAAGGTCGTGCGCGCCACCCAGTTGCCGCTGCCCATGGGGGTCTCCGTCAGCGGGATAACCAGCGGGCCGTTCTCGCCCGCAGCGCCTTCCTGGATCTGCACCGCGGTGGCCTGCACACCGAAGGTGTTGACGGCCGCGACCAGTTGCCTTGTCGCAGGGTTGACGGTCGCCGACCCTGCGGCCCGGCCGGCGCTCGGTACAGGCGGCACCTGCTGCGCGCCTTTCAGCGATGAAATGAACGTCGTGGTGGACGGGTTTGACGGAAAGATCAGGCCGTTGTTGCCGCCTGTTCCCAGCGGTGACGCGGCGGCAGAACCTGTGGTTCCCGCCGCTGCCTGCTGGGGCGCGATCTGTCCGCGAATTTCGCCGTTCGGAAAGGCGGTGCTGGAGACCTCGACATAGAAATTGCCTGCTTGCAGCGCGCTGTGCTGTTCCGGCGTCAATGTCGTCCTTGCCGTCCACACGCCGCTGCTGTCGGCCGTCTCGGTCAGCGTGACGATGGCCGGGCCGGTGGCGCCGGGCGTGCCTGCGCGGATTTGCACTGCGGTGTCGGCGATACCGCTGGTCGTCACCGTCACCAGTGCCTGCCGCGTGGCCGGGTCGACCACCACGGTGGCGGAGCCCTGGGCGGTGCTGCCGGTCGATGGTGTTTCCGCCGCGCCGCTCAGCGTTGCCGCATAGGCGTCGACGAGTTCGGTTGCCGCCGCCTGCGTGGATGCCGGCGGGTTCAGTGTGGCGCCGCCGCCGCTGTCGCCGTCACCGCCGCCGCAGGACGCGAGAACCAGCGCACTGATGGCGGCAAGCCATGCGCGCAGGAAAAGTTGAAGTGCGCAGGGTTTCATGAGAGGACCTCCGGAGTGCATCGGCCGCCAAGGCGACGATCCGTCTCTCATGCAGTCTTCGTGCCAGTTCCTGAACCGGCGTTCCCGCGCATGGCATTGCCTGTCGCCGGCACAAGGCGGGTAAATGCTGCGCAGGCGATAGAAAAAATACCGACGCTAGGCTCAGTGCATCCGCATCAACGCTTCCTGCTTCGCAACTCGTGTCGCAGCGCATCCAGCGCCACCGAGCGATGGCCGCTGCGCCATACGAGATGCGTGCGAGCGCACGCGACCCGCTGCGGCAACGGAAACACCGCGACCTCGTTTTCCGCGCGTACCGTTGCCAGCACCGCGCGCGGCACGATCGCGATGCCCGAACCGGCGGCGACGCAGGCGACGATCGCGTGGTAGGACGCCAGTTCCAGCACCCGGTCCGGAACCACTGCGGACTTGCCGAGCCAGTCTTCGAGAATGCGCCGGTACGAGCAGCCTGTGCTGAACGCGATCAGGGTGTGTTTTTGCAAGTCTTTCGGCGTCTTGATCGGCGGCGAATTGCCCGGCGCGATCAGAACCAGTTCCTCGACGAACGCTTCCTGCATTTCCAGATCGGTTGCATTGAAGGGTTCGGCGACGAAAGCGGCTTCGACATCAAAACTGTTGACGCGGGAAATCAATGCGCCCGAGGTGCCGGTCACCAGTTCGATCTGCACTTCCGGATACTGCTGGTGATAGCGCGCCAGCAGCGGAGGCAGGCGCGCCGCCGCCGTGCTTTCCATGGTGGCGATGCGCAGGCTGCCGTGCGGTGCGCCGCTGCGGATGGCCGCTTCCGCTTCCGAGGACAGGCGCAGCAAGCGTTCCGCGTAGGCAAGCAGCAGCTTGCCCTCCGACGACAGCAGCAACCTGCCGCTCCGGCGCAGGAACAGTTGCACGCCGAGCCGGTCTTCCAGGTTCTTCACGCGGGTGGTGATGTTCGATTGCACCCGGTTCAGGTGGACGGCGGCCTTGGTGATGCCGCCATGATCGACGACAGCCTTGAAGATGTGCAACGAATCCAGGTCAATGTTTCTCATTTTGAGAACCTCCGTTCTTCATTATTCATTTTTATGAATAACCTGGTCAAGCTACACTGAAGGCATGAATCCTCAGGATACTTCCTTCAGCGAAGTGCGGCGCTCCAGCGCCCCAGCGTCACCGATTGCCGCGGCGCTGGCCGGACTGGCGGCGCTGGCGGTGGCGATGGGCATCGGGCGCTTCGCGTTCACGCCGGTGCTGCCGATGATGCTGCAGGACGCCGGCCTGTCGATCGCCGCCGGCGGCGTGCTGGCCTCGGCCAACTATCTCGGCTACCTGCTCGGTGCGCTCAGTGCGCTGGTGCTGCGCATCCAGCCCGAAAGGGCGATACGCGGCGGCCTGCTCGCCATCGGCATCGTCACGCTGGCGATGGCCGCGCCGCTGCCGTTCGTTGTGTGGGCGCTGTTGCGCCTGCTTGCCGGCGTCGCCAGCGCTTGGGTGCTAATCTCGGTGTCCGCCTGGTGCCTCGAATCGCTCGCCGCTTATCAGCGGCCTTTCCTCAACAGCCTGGTGTTCGCCGGCGTCGGCAGCGGCATCGCCGCGGCGGGACTGTTGTGCATTGCGCTGATTCACTGGAACGCGGAGTCGCCTGCCGCGTGGATGGTGCTCGGCGTGATGTCCCTGATCGTCACGGCATGCGTGTGGCGCTTCTTCCGGCCGCACGCGCACGCCGGCAATGCCCGGGCGGTGCGCAACCGCTATCACTGGAATGCGCAGTCGCTGCGGCTGGTGCTCTGCTACGGCGCATTCGGCTTCGGTTACATCATTCCGGCTACCTTCCTGCCGGTGATGGCGAAGAACGCGCTGCAGGGATCGAACCTGTTCGGCTGGTCATGGCCGGTGTTCGGGCTGGCGGCGGCATTGTCGACGCTGTGCGTCGCAACGCTGGTGCGCCGCATCGGCAACCTGCGGTTGTGGATGGCCTGCCATTTCATCATGGCGTTCGGTATCGTGCTGCCGGTAGTGTGGCCGCGTCTGCCTGCGGTTTTCGCGGCGGCGCTGTGCGTCGGCGGCACCTTCATGGTGATCACGCTGGCTGCGTTGCAGGAAGCCAGGCGGGTGGCGGGGCGCGACGCGACGGTGCTGATCGCGGCGATGACGTCGGCATTCGCGGTGGGCCAGATCGCGGGGCCGCTGTCGGTCGGCGCCGGCAGCGGCGGCAACAGCGTGTTTTCGACGGCGCTGATCGTTGCCGCATCGATGCTAGCAGCCAGTGCGCTGCTGTTGAATTTAACCAGGGAGAAACAAGATGAGTCATAGTACGCCGACAGCCGCCGCCTGCATGCCGGGCCCGGAACGCATGCCCGCTCTTGACCTCGGCGCAATGGATGCCGCGCAGCAGGAAGTTGCGCGCGAACTGATCGCCGGGCCGCGCGGCGCGGTGTTAGGCCCCTTCATCCCGCTGCTGCGAAGCCCCGTGCTGGCGGACCGGCTGCAGAAGGTCGGCGAGTACCTGCGTTACCAGAGCGCGCTGGAAACCCGCATCAATGAATTCGTGATGCTGGTCGTGGCACGCCAGTGGACGCAGCAGTTCGAATGGTGCATGCATTATCCGCTCGCGCTCAAGGCCGGCGTGAAGCAGGAGGTGCTCGATGCGCTGGCGCAGGGCAGGCGCCCGGCGGGGATGGCGGACGATGAAGAACTCGCGTATGACGTATGCGAAGAACTGGTTCGCACGCACGGCCTGTCCGATGCCACGTACGAGCGCGCGGCGCAGCGTTTCGGCGAGCGCGGCCTGGTGGACATGCTGGGCCTGGTCGGCTATTTCACGACGGTCTCGATGGTGATGAACGTCGCACGCACGCCGCCGTTGCAAGACACCGCTGTCACGCCGCTGGCCGCATTTCCGTTGTAGCAGACGGCCTTGTCGCCCAGTATGCGGCGCCGGTCAGCGCCAGGTAGGTGAACAGCAGTTGCACGGCCACCATCCTACCTTCTGCAGGCTGCAGGAACAGGCTGGCGACCTGTACGACGCTCATGACCGCCGCCAGCAACAGGGTGCGCGCACGATTCTCGGCTGCCGACAGGCAGAACAGCACGCTCGCCCACAACAGCACCAATTCCAGCAGCAGCGCAAAGGTTCTGTAGTTCCACCAGCCCAGCCCCACCTTCATGCTGTTGAACCAGAGCGGCAGGTCGGGCACATGCACGAGAAAATCCAGCATCCAGTGCGAGGCGACCGCGATGGCTACCACGACAGCGGTGCGCGCTCGCCGCAAGCCCGTCGGCGCCAGCAGCCAGAACAGGGCGGCCGCCGACAGCGACCAGATGACGGCCGACGACAGGCTGTGGGTGTAGGGCATGAAATACAGGTCGAGTCCATTGGAGGCAGTGAAATCCGGCACCACCCGCAGCTTTTCCACGCCTGCAAGCACCAGCGCACCCCAGAAAAGATCGATCAGCTGGCAGGCGATGAAATACGCCGGCAGCGGCAGTGCGGGCGCGATCCGCTTGGCGGCGAATGCCGCGGAATAGTGGCCGATGAACATGTTCTTGTCCTCCCCTGTTGCCGAGATGATAGCCGAGCGCAGCCAAAAAATGGCAGCCTGCGCAGCCGGTTCGGACTGTCTTTGGACAATGTGACAACAGTTTGAACGCCGTCGTATTTGTGGCATATTGCGCAGACAAGCAAAAAAAGCGGTGCCCATGCAGAGACCGCGAAACAGAGAGGAAGAGGGAAGCAGATGTTATTTTTGAAAAGTACCACCGCGCCGGTCGCTCCAGGTGTGTTCACGGTGGATGTCGCTGCCAAGCCGCCGGGCAGGACCTTCATGATTTACGTCGCGGTCGACGCGGTGAACATGCCCACCACGTTCATCGAAGCGGTCGAAGGCATGGGGTTCAAGCAGATGCACACCAAGGCATACACCCATCACGACGGCAAGAAGATCGTCGACCTCCATTTCCAGAAGGTCGGCACCGACATTTTCGAAGGCTGGACCGCGGCCGAGAAGGATGCCAACCTCGCAGCGATGGAACAGGTGTTCGCCGGCTTCAACATCAAGATTACGCCGCGCGTCATGTCGCTGGCCGAGGCTTTCCGCTAGGGCGGTTTGCGCTTCGATGGAAGGCAGGCCTCGGTGCAGGCACGGCGGCCGGCGCTCCGGAGGCCTGCACTACCTGTCGACTTTTTGATGCGGTACGTTCAACACGTGGTCGTGCCCCGCATGCCGATCCGTTCCGGATGCTGCATGTCGCTTTCGTATTTGTCGAACGCTTCGTCGACGATGGCGCACAGTTCGTTGGCGTCCCACGGCTTGTTCAGGAACTTGTAGACGGCGCCGATGTTGATGGCGTTGGTCACTGCGTCGATGTCGGCGTGCCCGCTGAGGATCATGCGCACGGTGGCCGGGTACATGTGGCGGATGCGGGCGAAAAATTCGACACCGGTCATTTCCGGCATGCGCTGGTCGCTCAGGATCACGCCGACCTCGTGCATTGCCATCAGATCGAAGGCGGCGATGGCGCTGGGCGCCTTCAGGATGCGGCAGCCGGTGCGGCGCAGGACGCGCTCCAGTGCGGCCAGCACGTGCGGTTCGTCATCGATCAGGAGCAGTGTGCGGTTGGACTGGCTCCGTCCCAGTTCCGCGGCGGCTAGCGTGCGATTTTCCAGCAGGATCGCGGTGCAGCCGTCGACCGGCATCGCCGGGCTGAAGTAGAAGCCTTGCATGTCGTCGCAGCCGCGGTCTGCCAGCAGCGCCAGTTGCGTTGCGCTTTCGACGCCTTCTGCGGTGACTTTCAGGTGCAGGCTGTGTGCCATCGAAATGACCGCGTCGGAGATGGCAAGGTCTTCCGGATTGTGCACGATGTCGCGCACGAAGCTGCAGTCGAGCTTGATGGTGTCGACCGGGAACTGCTTCATGTAGGACAGGTTGGAATAGCCGGTGCCGAAATCGTCGATCGCGACCTTGACGCCCATCTGCTTCAGTTCGCGCAGTACATCGATGGTCGCATCGGGATCGCGCATCGACAGCGACTCGGTGATTTCCAGTTCCAGCCGGGTTGGATCGATGCCGGTCTCGCGCAGCACCGCGGCGACCAGGCGCGTGAAGTCCTTTTGCAGGAATTGCGCGGCCGAGATATTGACCGCCATCGGCAGGTCGGCCACACCCTTCTGGTGCCATGTCTTCTGCTGCCGGCATGCCTGCTGCAGCACCCATTCGCCGATTTCGTGGATCAGCCCGAGTTCTTCCGCCAGCGGCACGAAGCGGCGCGGCTCGATCAGTTCCAGCTCGGGATGGTTCCAGCGAATCAGTGCTTCCATCCCGGTCATCTTGCCGCTGCCGAGGTTGATGCGCGGCTGGTAGTGGAGCACGAATTCCTGCTGTTCCAGCGCACGCCGCAGGCCGGTTTCCATCGCCAGCCGTTCGTTGATGCGGGTGTGCAGCTCTTCCGTGTAGAACTGGAAGTTGTCGCGTCCCAGTTCCTTGGCGCGGTACATCGCGGTGTCGGCATTCTTGATCAGCGTCTCGGCGCCCTCGCCGTCCTGCGGATACACGGCGAAGCCGATGCTGCAGGTGACCGCGAGTTCGCGGCCGTGCACTTCCATCGGTTGCGAAATGCTCGACAGCACGCGCTGCATCGCGTGGTAGGTGATGTCTTCGTTGGCCTGGTCGTACAGCACCAGCACGAATTCGTCGCCGCCGAGCCGTGCCACGGTGTCCGAGTCGCGCACGCAGGCCGACAGCCGGTCCGCCACAATCTTCAGCAATTCATCGCCGGCATCGTGGCCCATGCTGTCGTTGATCTGCTTGAACTTGTCGAGATCGAGGAAGGCCACCGCGATCATGCGCTGGTAGCGCTGCGCGTAGCTGATTGCCTGCATCAGGCGGTCGATGAGCAGGTTGCGGTTGGGCAGCCCGGTCAGCGGGTCGTGCGTGGCCAGGTGCTGCAATTGATCCTGCTCCTCGTGCCTGGCGGTGATGTCGATGATTTCGCCGACGAAGTGCGTGACCGCTCCCTTGGCGTCGCGCACCGGCGAGATGCACAGCTCGTTCCAGAACAGGCTGCCGTCCTTGCGGTAGTTGCGCAGTTCGACGCGCGCTTCGTGTTCCTCGCGCAGGGCCAGGCGCAGCACCTCCAGCGCCGGCTGGTCCCGGTCGTCGCCTTGCAGGAAGCGGCAGTTGCGTCCGAGCGCTTCGTCCGAGCTGTAGCCGGTCACGCGCTCGAAGGCGGGATTGACGTACCTGATCGGATAATCGTCCTGCGCACATCCGGTCACCAGGATCGGACTGTCGCTCGATTCGATCGCGCGACTCGCCATGCGCAAACTCTCTTCGGCCGCATGGCGGGCGGTGACGTCGCGCATGATGCCGACCACCGATGCCACCCGGCCGTCGACGCCGGTTTCGCCGATGAAACGCGTTTCATAGTGATGGTTGCCGACGTGATATTCATAAGTCTGTTCGCCGCCCTGCTCGAAAATGCGGAGCATGATCTGACGCACGCTTTTGCGGATGCGGAGGTCATCCACGCTGCGATTGAGGACGCGTTCCGGCGGTACGCCGAAATAGACCTGCACCATCGGGTTGACGTAGATGCAGCGCAGCTCGCGGTTGAAGCGCGCAATCAGGTCGGGTGAATTCTCGATCAGCGTCTTGAACACGCTCTTGTGTGCCAGCAGTTGCGACTGTGAATCGCGCATCCGGTCCAGCATGCTGTTGAACGCCTGCGCCAGCAAGGCGAACTCGCGTCGGCCGTTGACGTCCGCCTTGAAGTCGAGCGAACCGCCCGCCGCGACCGCGCTTGCAGTGCGGCGCAAGGCATTCAACGGCAACTCCAGTCCCCGTGCGATATGTCGGATGACGTACAGCGCGGCCAGCAGGGCAAGCGCGGTAAAGGCGGCAAACAGCAATGCAGTGTTGCGCATGCGCACATACATCGGTGATTCTGCCTGGCCGATCTGTACCTGCAGCCGCAGTTCGTCGAGCGGCGGCGCCAGCGCCGGGCGCCAGGTGCGTACGGTAAAACCCGGAGGGACGGGAGCCGGCACGGAATCAGCGTTGTCCGCGGCAAGCATGCGCCGGGAGGTCTGGGGAGAGAGCAGGCGGGTGGCATCGCCGAAGAGCCGGTCGAGGTCAATCATGCCGACCAGCATGCCTTGCGCCGACTCCGTGTTGGTCGTGCGCAGCGGGAAGATCAGTTGCAGCATGCGCGTGCCGTCCGGCGCCGGCCGCACGCGCGCCGCAGCGCCGTTTGCGGCGGCAGCCGCCTCCAGTACAATGGCGCCCGGCCGAAACGCTTCCGGGGAGTTGCGAGCGACCACCGTGCCTTGGGCGTCGTAGACCGCCAGCGCAACGAAGCGCGGTACCGGCGGCACATAGGTGTCGATCGCCGACTGCAGCCTGGCGGCGCGTTTCTCCGGATCTTCCAGCGTTGCCAGCATGATCGGGCTGGCTGCCAGCGTCGCCAGGTCCAGCGCAATCGTACCCAGCTCCGTTTCCAGGTTCTGCCGCAACAGGCGGTTGTCGAGTTCGAGTTCGTTGTCGATGCTCTCGCGCAATACCGAAGCCAGTACCACGCAGGTGATGGCGCCGGCGCCGGCAGTCAGGATCGCAGTCAGCGACAGCGTGGGCAATGCGATGCCCCGCGAAATGCCGCCTTGCGTACGCCAGTCGGCGAGCGCTCTCCTTGCCGCTTTCAACCAGTCTGCACCGGTTCTCATGGGGCCATCATCCGCACATATACCTCTCTGGCGCATGCATATTGATGAAAATCAATATTTTTCATCATAGAACCGCGGAGGCGAAGCTTCAATAAGTTTTTGCTAAATGGAAATGATGCTTTTTTGTCAGCGCCCTCGGCGCATGCCTGCTCCAGACGCCGAGGATGCGGTGATGGCAAGCGAGATGGTCTTCGACGAAGCTGGAAATGAAATAGTAGGTGTGGCCATAGCCTTCATGGCCGAGCATCGCCGGGAACAGGCCTTCCGGGCCGGCGCCCGACAGCGTGCAGTAATCGGTATGGCAGATGCCGGTCGTCTTCACTTCGACCAGCACTTCGCCGGCACGCAATCCTTCCAGGTCCACTTCTTCGATTGTGAGCGGCGCACCGGTCTACCACACTACCGCGGCACTTGTTTTCATGCCGCTTTTTCTTCCCCTTAGTTGTTGCGGACGACGACCAGGCGGGACAAGCCGAGGAAATTCACTTTCCTGACCGACTGGATTTCCCAATCGTACTTCAGGATCTGCTCGTCGTAGCAGAAATCGGAGCGGAAACCGATGCGGTTCGCGAGCGAGCGTACCGCCCGCTCCAGGAACCACCAGAAGCGGCTACCGCTGAAGTGGTTGAGGATCAGGATGGTGCCGCCCTTGCGGCACACACGCCGGATCTCCGCCACCAGCCGTTCCGGATGCGGCGTCACCGACAGCACATAGGGCACGGTGACGCAGTCGAAACATCCGTCCGGCAAGTCCATCGACTCGGCGTTCATCGCAGCGAGATGGATGCTGCGTCCGGGCAGTTTGCGCACCCGCTCGTGCGCAATGTCGAGCATGTCCTTGGAAATGTCGATGCCGACCACGGAAGAGGTCGGCGGATAGCGGCCCAGCGTCAGCCCGGTGCCGACGCCGACTTCGAGGATCGAAGCGGGGCGCAGCGTACAGGCGGCATCGGTCAACGCGCGGCGCCCGGGTTCGAGCACTGCGCCGAAGAGGCTGTCGTAGAGGGGGGCATAAAAGCGATAGGTGTTTACAACATTGTCGACGGAGATCGGGTTCATACAATGTGCAGGTGAGGGGGTTGTTAAACTGCTATGTAAGACCTTTGGAGATCAGAAAGTTCACATGCAGTGCCGCTAGGTGACCATTTCATGACCCGCTGTTGTTGTCATTGAGGAAGCTCAAAAGCAATCGACCTCTGCTTGCACAACGGGGATATTGCTTCGCCGCTCAGGGCTTTCCCGCGCCGGGCACGTCGACCTCGGTTGCCAGGATGCGTCCGTTACTCGGTGGGGGAAAGGATCAGTATCCGGGCCGGCCTTCTATCGTGCATTGCGCATCCTTGTACGGGCCCTTGAGCTTTGTCCAGCCTTCGCCGGGCGAGACCTGCGCGCACACATGCGTGCCGTCGAGCTTACTGGCCCAGGTATACCAGGCCGCGGGCGCGGCCAGCAGCGCGGTGCAGAATGCGCCGCCGGCCAATACCGTCAGCAGCCGGAGCAGGCGATATTTCATGCACATCATGGCGTTTTCCTTGTGGAACGAAATCCGAGTATAGCCCCTGCCTACCATCGCAGCCGGGCATACGGCTTTGATCTGACACAAACGGCCGGGTCATCCTTGTCCTATGGTGAATCGGTAATCGTGTGTGCAAGGAGATGAAAGGAGAACGCGATGAACGAAGAGCAAAACACGCAACTGGTGAAGAACGCCTATGAACGCTTCAGAGCGGGCGACATTCCCGGTGTGCTGGCGCTGCTGGCCGACGATGTCGAATGGCAGCTCGACGAAACGGAAAACGTGCCATTCAGCGGCATGCGGCACGGCAAGGACCAGGTCGAACATTTCTTCAGCGTGCTCGACAAGACCCAGGCAGCGCTGCAATTCGATCCGCGCCAGTTCATTGCGCAAGACGACACCGTGATTGCACTCGGTCACTATGCATGGAGCGTGAAGGCCACTGATCGCGTATTCGAAAGCGACTGGGCTCATGTATTCACGATTCGTGAGGGCAAGGTCACACGCTTCCGCGAGTTCACCGATACAGCGGCGGCCGCCGCGGCGCACAAAGCGGGATGACGTCGGGATTTTTCGCGGAAACCATGTGTCTACCTCGGTCCCGTGTGATTTTTCCACAATAGCCGGGCGCTAGCGCCCGGCCGGCTTGGCCGGCGTCACTCTCCATACCGCATTGCCGACGTCGTCGGCCACCAGCAACGCGCCTTTATGATCGACGGCGACGCCGACCGGTCGTCCGCGCGCATTGCCCTGTTCGTCGACAAAACCGGTCAGCACATCTTCCGGCGCACCGGAGGGCTTGCCGTCGGAGAAGGGCACGAAGATCACCTTGTAGCCGCTGAGCGGATTGCGGTTCCATGAACCGTGCTGGCCGATGAAGACGCCTCCCCGGTAGCGCTTCGGAAACAGCTTGCCTTCATAAAACGCAAGCCCCAGCGACGCAGTGTGCGAACCGAGCGCATAGTCGGGAACGATCGCCCTGGCCACCAGGTCAGGACGCTGCGGTTTCACCCGCTCGTCGACATGCTGGCCGTAATAGCTGTACGGCCAGCCGTAAAATCCGCCGTCCCTGACCGAGGTCATGAAATCGGGCACGAGGTCGCTGCCGAGTTCGTCGCGTTCATTGACCGCCGTCCACAAGGCGCCGCTCTCCGGCTGCCAGCCCATGCCGTTCGGGTTGCGCAAACCGGAGGCGAACACGCGCGACTTGCCGGTGACTGGATCGACCTCGAGGATGGCTGCCCGGCGTTCCTCGTTCTCGATGCCGTTTTCGGCGGCGTTGCTGTTGGAGCCGATGCTCACGTACAGGCGCTGGCCGTCGCGGCTGGCGATCACGTTCTTGGTCCAGTGATGGTTGATCCTTCCGGCCGGAAGATCGGCGACCTTTTCACCGGGATCGGTGATCTGCAATTCGCGACGGCGATACGGAAAACGTAGCAACGCGTCGGTATTGGCGACGTACAGCGTGTCGCCGACCAGTTCCATGCCGAACGGCGAATGCAGTCCGCTCAGGAACACGCTGCGCGTCTCGGCCACGCCGTCGCCGTCCTTGTCGCGCAGCAGCGTGATGCGGTCCGCGCTCGGCACGCGTGCGCCGGCGCGCTTCATCACCAGCTTCATGATCCATCCGCGCAGCCCGCCGTCGCCTTCCTTTGCCGGCTTGTTCGATTCCGCGACCAGCACATCGCCGTTGGGCAGCACATGCAGCCAGCGCGGATGGTCGAAGCCGGTTGCATACGCATTGACCTCGAAGCCCTGCGCGGCGGCCGGCTTTTCGCCGGTGAGCCAGCCTTTTGCCGGCGCGATGTTGACCGTGGGCAGCAATGACCCGTGCGGCGGCGGCAGTCTGGGGGAGGGGCCGTAACCGGCCTCGACCGGGAAGCGCGCCATGTCGCCGCAGCCGGCAAGGCCCAGCGTCGCAGACAGCAGCAAGGTGAAAGAAATTGAAGGTCGCATGGGCTGTTCCGTCATGGTCGGATACAGTTTCGACTTGCGTTTGCGACCCTGGTTCATGCCGCAGCGGTGAGGTCAGCGGCCGCTGCGCAGTGCGTCGCGTTCGGAGATGGCCCTGTCGAGTGCGGCGCGCGCCTCGTCGACCTGCCTTGCCAGCGCTTCCTGACGGTGCGCATAGGCATCATTCAGGCGCGATCCGCCGGACGCGGTGCCGCTGCGCTCGCCCGGCAGCGGTTCCGCGCCGTCGCGCTGGCGCTTGCGCGCGTCTTCAAGCAACATTTCCGCGCGAATCACATCGGATGTTGCTTCTTCCACCGTCTTGCGCTTTCCCGGTTCCGGAATCGAGGCGACGCGTCCGACCGGCGTCGGCTCGCTGCGCGGTGGCCTCGCCGGCAGCGAGCCCGATTCGGTGCTCCACAGGTTGCCCTTGATCGGAGGCTCGATATTGATGGTGTGGTCGAGTTTGCCGCCCTTGAGCAACTTGTCGGAATACACGACGCGTCCGTCCGGCATGACTTGCCGGTACACCGTGGTCGCGCCCTGGCCGGGCGGCGCCGGCGCGACCACATCCTCGGCACATGCATTGACGGCAAGACAGGCGGCAAGACAGGCGGCAATGCGGAAGGACAAGGAAAGAGTCATCGTGGCGCTCCTTTTTTCCGCAACTTAGCAGATGCCGTACAAGCCGTCGATGACAACCGCCAAGGCGGGTGCAAACAGCGTTGTTGCATGCACCATGCATTACAATTCCTTGCTTAAAAAACAACGCTTCCGCACCCGGTGCGGCTCATCATGTCAATCGCAGCAACACGAGAATCATCCGTCCGTCCCGGCTACCTGATATGGCTGGTGCTGTCGGCGTTGCTGCATCTCGCGCTTGTGTATTCCCTGCCGGCACCGTCCGGCCGGTCGTCATCGCAATCGGTTGCCAAATCCCTGACGATAACGCTGACCATGCCGCAAAAGACCGAGCGCGAAATGCGGAGGGCCGCACCCGTGCCTGCCGCGCCGGCACAGCGGGCGCAACGGAAGGAGGTGGAAGCCCGGCCGGAGCGCAGCGACATCACGCCATCCGCACCGGGTGCGGGGCAGGCCATCTCCCCGTCGCCGCCGGCCGAACCGAGGGGTAGCCTGATGCTTGACGCCAGGCGGGCGGTCGGCGGCATCGACCGCGAACTGCGCCGGGCGTTCCCGACCCAGGATCAGCCGCAACGGGCGCCGGATTCAGTACAGCGCCGGCTGGAAAAAGGGATTGCGGCCGCCGCCGGACCGGCGCCGGGGATGGTTGAAAGGACGCTTGCCGACGGCCGCAGGGTGACACGGGTGTCCGGACCGACCGGCGTCTACTGCGTGACCCAGGATGCCGTCGGTGCAAACAACGGCATCGACCACATTCAGGGCGGGATGCAGAATCGGGTGACGGATTGCGGTCACCTGTTCGAATAGAGCGAACGCGAGGCAAACGCGCGTTCGGTCAAACCTGCTTCACGTTAATGAACAGGTTTGCCGCGAAGCTCAGGATGCCGAGGGCCGTCAGTATTTCGCCGGTGGCCAGTGCGGGAACCACCCCGACATGCCCCTTCAGCACCAGCGCCAGCGACGCCATCATCAGCACCACCGGCGCGGCGGCGTGCACGTCCCAGATGCCGTACACCAGGTTCTCCAGGCCTGCGCCCGGGGGGAACTCCTGGTTGACGTAATCCGAGTCGGACGGTGATGCAGCCATGTTTCGACAAGACGGGATGGGGATCGGATATTTTGCCGGAAACAGTCGCGGATGACGCAAAAAACGCTTTTCTGCCGCGTCGGTATACTGGCCTGCGACATCCACGACAAGGGAAATTGCCATGCCAGTCAGAGGAAAGATGATCATCCTCACGATGAGCGACGGTGCCGCCATCGGCACCTACCATGTCGAGCCGACAGGCCCGCGCCGGGGCGGCCTGGTGCTGATCCAGGAAATTTTCGGCGTCACCGAACACATCAGGGAACAGTGCGACCTCTACGCCGCCGAAGGCTACGAAGTGATCGCGCCCGCGCTCTTCGACCGCGAAGCGCCCGGCCTGCAGGCGAGTTACAGCCCGGAAGGGAGGCAGATGGCGCTGAAGATCGCGCGCGAACAGCATCCGTTCGCGCTCTCCATCGCCGATACCCGGCATTGCATCGATCTGTTGAAGGACAAGGGGCCGGTCTACATCACTGGCTACTGTTACGGCGGTTCGGTGACTTGGGCGGCAGCCTGCCGCTGCGACGGGCTGGCAGCCGCATCGGGCTACTACGGCAGCCTGATTCCACAACTGGTGGACGAAACGCCGCGTTGCCCGGTGATCCTGCATTTCGGCAAGAACGACAAGAGCATTTCGCTCGAAGGCGTGGAAAAAGTGAAGGCGCGCCATCCGGAGGTCGAGGTCTACCTCTATGATGCCGGCCACGGATTCGATTCCGACCGTCGCAGCGACTACCACGAAGAAAGCGCGAAGCTGGCGCGCGAACGCACGCTCGCGCTGTTCCGCGCCAACGGCTAACGGAGCAGTGTTCCCACAGCCCGGCGCCGCGCGCCGCGCAGGTTGGCGACGAGATGCGCGATGAGCGGCGAGCCGCTCCGCTCCTTGCCGCCCATCATGCCGGAAGCCGAGGCCTTCAGCTTGCGCAAGCACGCACCGAGCGCAAGCTGCGTCGCCATGCCGCCGTTGAAGCAGACATGCGCGCGCGAACGGTAGATGACGACGCGCTCGAGGTCGTGCTGCACGCCGGCGAGCATGAACTTGTAATCGTACTGTCCCCAGAGGAAATGGAATTCGCTGCCGCCGCGCCGGATGCACTCGGCAATGGCGAGATAGCAGGACAGGGTGCCGAGACGGTAATCGTCGTACAAGGGATCATGCCCGCCGACATGCGCGAAGTAGTGGCTGCCGACGCATGAACAGATTTCCCCTGCGCAGATGCGTCCGTCCACCGTCACGATGCTCACCAGTCCGCATTCGCGCACCAGGCGGATCAGCCGGCGCGTTTCGTCTTCGTCGAAAGTGGAAACCTTGCCCTTGGCCGCCATGCGCATCCGGTTGAAACCGATGATGGCGCGCAGATGTCGTTCGCTTGCATCGGCGCCGTCGAACACCTCGTGCTGTGCCGAGGGGAAACTGCGTTCCAGCTTCGCCATATAGCGTCGGATGTTCTTGCGCGTCGACCTGCCCAGCCGCGCAAGGTACGCGTCGACGCTGGGCGGCAGCGGGACGACGATATCCTCGGAGCAGTTGGTCTTTTGCACAGGAAACGGCAGCCGCTGAAAGCCGGGACGGATCGCGTTGAAGAAGATCGCGCTCAGCGACGGATAGCGCGAGAACAGATGGCTGGCGAAACGCGAGGCTTCGCCGGCGTCCATGCGGAAACCTTCATTGAACACGCGTGCCTTGCTGCCGGCAAGCTCGAACAGCAGGATCGCCGCCGGTTCGCCTTCGCGGCTGGCGACGTAAGTGCTGAGACGGTTGATCGCCGGACAGTAGAGACGGAGAAACGGCAGCGACGAAAACACGTTCTGGTAAAGGCGTTCCAGCGCAGGGGCGACAAACGCAGGTATGCAGTTTTCGTAGACGGTGGCAAGCGTACGTTCTGAAGTCATGTGCGGTGGAACGGCCGGATCGCACTCCCCATGCATGTCCGGCCTTGTCGATGTGTTTGCCTGCCTGCATGATCGAACAGGTTCGGTGCAGGCGTCTTGCACGATCTCAACTTCAGCGCATTCCAGGCGGAATTTTCTGCTATTGATGCGGCATGGTGAAGGTTGGAGCCGCATTCCCCTCCCTTGCGGGGCGCGTACCTCGGCGGCTCCATCCGCTTCTGCGTCTGGAGCAAGTAGGAAAGCAGTCACTCAAGCGGGAGTGGCGACGGGTTGGAGGCAACCCAAAGCAGCCATTCAGGGAACCTGCTGCCGGGATCACGTAAGATGTCGCAGACCAGCCAATCTCCCGATCCTCTAGAAGTCCAGACTTGTTACAGAAAAGCATATACTTTGCGCATCCAATACGCTGAGTGCCCCGCGTACTGCCGCTCCTGCTTCGAGATCCATTTTTAAGCGACAATGACAAAATACATACTAATTCGATACGCCTTGCGCCCCGGGCCGCAGATTGAGATTTCCGAAAATGATTTCCTCAGTCTGCAGGCGGCCTACACAACTCTCCAGAACATCATCTCATCAGAAGAGCAATTTGATGCGGTTGCAAGAAACTTCTTCGATCTGGAATCTGACCTCCTCGCAACGACGCTCGAATTCACTTATGCAACGCTGAGCGATGTAACAAAAAACATGTCGGCTCGACGCCTCCTCAATCGACGAGTACTTAACTTCCTCAGCGCTGCACGTGCGTACATGGACCATCAGCGTCACGCCGTAAAGGAAATTTTTGGGCCAACCGATTCACGTGCTGAGCAGGCGACGAAGATGTTTCGAACCGCACATAGCGAGAACTTTGGGTACCGTCTAATGGAAGAACTTCGTAATGCATGTCAGCACCGGATTTTTCCAGTTCATCTTGTGATTTTTAGCGTGCAAAATGAACGAGAAAAGGGCGCGCTGCACTCCAGGGTCGAAATACGTGTCGATGTAAACCAATTAAAAGCTGACAAGAAATTTAAACAGCAGGTCCTAGATGAACTGATTGGCTATGGGGAAACGGTCGACCTTAGAGCTTTCATTCGAACCTATATTGAAGGGATAGCAAAGGCACACCAGTACTTCCGCGATAATGCCAGCGAGCTTGCGAGTCAAGCTAAAGCCGTTCTGCAACAGTACATTGACAAATACCTAAATGAAAGCAAGCAGGCCAACATTCTTGCCCTTCATGCAGTACAAGTGGTTGATAGCGTTTGGAAGGACAGAGTGCCATTGGCTACGGATTTATGTAACTACGGAGAGTACTTAGCTACACAAAACAGTCACTTTGAGGCGGCGAGCGTCAAGTATGTGTCTAGTGCTGTCATTACTGAGAAGTCAGAAAGTTGGACAACAGGAGTGTGCATTTGAAAAAATCTTGAACCACGAAGCTTACGAAGAGTGAGCTTCGTGGTGAACATGCTTTTGTCGTCTTTATTTCCGACTTCTGTGTAAGAAGAACTGGCTAGCTAAGAAACGGTGTTGTATCTCGGGATTGCCTCAACTTGAACTCAAGTGGTAAATGCCCCAGCACTCCGAGTGCCCGCTATTAGCCGACTACGGACATCCCAGCAACATCCCTCAATGTCCGGTAAGACGAAACAAGCAACCTGTCGCCGGAATCCCTCAACGCTTTCCGCATCAAAGCAAAAAGGGCCAACCAAAACGGCTAACCCTCCGTCTTTTACCTCCCTTCATTTGATCGGCGCAGGTCGGTTGCATTAACCAGCGCCCGTCGGTTGCACGCTTGTGGCGCGAGTTGTAATAACTATGGCGGCCTACGCCTGCGAGGAGGAACGAGCCTTACGGCACGCTCCTCATATGCAAGTTCAAACATTGGCCAATTTGTGGGTAATCCTCAGCTCCCAGAGAGAGAAGGTGAGAAATAGGCACGATGAGAGCGACTTCATCGTGTCGAATCAATTACGCACCTGCACGGCAATGCGCTCGACCGCTTCAAACGCGAATTGCGTCGCCAGCGCCAGCAAGGCAGCCGGGATCGCGCCGGCCAGCAGCATGTCGTTGTCGTTCAGCGCCAGTCCGGTTGCGATGCGTTCGCCATAACCGCCGGCGCCGATGAAGGCGGCGATGGTGGCGGTGCCGACGCTCATCACGGCGGCAGTCTTGATGCCGGCGAGAATGACCGGCATCGCGAGCGGCAGTTCGATATGCAGCAGGCGCTGGTGCGGACGCAGGCCGAGGGCAAGCGCCGCCATGCGCAAACCCGGCGGCACCTGCGCAATGCCGGTGCTGGTGTTGCGCACGATCGGCAGCAGCGCGTAAAGAAACAGCGCGATCAATGCCGGCAAGGTGCCGATGCTGCCGAGCAGCGGGATCAGCATCGCAAACAGCGCGAGCGAGGGCACCGTTTGCAGTACGCCGACCAGCGCCATTACCGCCTGCCGCAGGCGCGGCGAATAGGCGGCCAGCACGCCCAGCGGCATGCCGAGTGCGGTCGCCGCTGCCACCGACAGCAGCACCAGCAGCAAGTGCTCGCGCGTCAGCCGCCCCAGGTTGCCGTCGAACAGCCGGTCAAGCAGTCCGTCCCGCTCTGCATTGTTTGCCGGTTCCTGTGCGAGGAAGTTCTGCGCGATGGTGGCGAAGGGGCGGCCGTCGAGTTCCGCCGCCGCATTCATCGCGATCATGTCCGCTTCCGTGATGCGTCCCTCCAGGCCGCGTAACGTCTGCCATGCGCGCGGAAAACGCTGCGCAACATCCAACCGGTATAACAGCACCGCGTCATAGCGCGGGAAGTAGGCGGCGTCGTCGTCCAGCACGCGCAAGCCGAATTGCCGGATCTTGGCGTCGGTGGAATAGATATCGATCACATCGACCTGCCCGCCGGCCAGCGCTTCATAGGCAATTCCGTGGTCCAGCCCGGTCGGTTTCTGCGCCAGTCCGTAGCGGCGTGCGAGGCCGGGCCAGCCGTCCGCCCGCCCGAGGAATTCATGCGACAGGCCGAAGCGCAGGCCGGGATGCCGCGCGAGGTCGCTCAGGCGCTGCAGCGCCAGCCGTTCGGCGTCGCCGGCCCGCATGGCCAGCGCATAGGTATTGTTGAAGCCGAGGCGGACTGCTGCGCCCAGGCCGAGCGGCGCCAGCTCGCGGTTGATCTCCTGCAGCGAGGTCGGCTGTGCATGCTTGAGGATTTCGAGATCGATGGTGCCGAGGTATTCGGGGTAGACGTCGATGTTGCCCGACTTCAGCGCCTCGAACACGATGGCGGTATTGCCCAGGCCCTGGCGCTGTTCCACCGGTGCAAAGGGGGCGGCAGTATGGGCGACGATTTCCGACAGGATGTAGGACTCGGTGAAGCGCTTGGAACCGATGCGCAATACATCTTCCGCATGGGCATGCTGCATGAGAAACGCGACGACGGCTGCGAGCAGCGCCGCTTGCAGTAGATTGCCGAAACGCCGCACGGCCGCGGCCTTGAAGCTGAATGTACGCAAGACATCTCTCCCAAGTCACGTTGCAGCGGATACTGTACCCGCACTTTGCGCCGAGCTGATCTGCGTCGTGGCATGTCCTCGATCAATCATGCCGCAAGGGTAAGCCGGGTGATCGATCCGGCATGAACGGGTTCTCGAAATTATGCTGTGCAGGCACGGAGGCCTGCACTACCCAAAATTGTGCCTGGCCTTCGCCGCATTCAGCGCGGCTTGTCCGTTAGCGCGAGCGCAATGCCGCCGAGGATGACCGCTGACGCGATCAGCAGCCGAGCGGTGACCGGTTCGCCGAGAAGCAGCACGCCGCCGGCCGCCGCCAGCATCGGTACCGTAAGCTGCACGGTGGCCGCGTTGGTCACGCTCAGGCTGCGCAATGCGATGTACCAGATTACGTAGCCGACGCCGGAGGTGAGCGCACCCGACACCAGCGCGTAGGCAATGCCTGCCGGATCCGTTGCGGCGGAGTTCCACATTACGGTACTCAGCGCCAGCGTCAGCGGCGCCGCCCGCACGAAACTACCTGCCATCACGCGTGTCGGATCGCCCGCAGCCTTGCCGCGAATCGAAAACATTCCCCAGGCAATGCCTGCCGCCAGCATCAGCGTGGCGCCCGCCAGTGGCGGCGCCGTTACGCCCGGCAGCACCAGACCCACGATGCCGGCGAATGCGCAAGCCAGGCCGATCACCCGGCGCATCCGCAAGCGCTCGCCTTGCCACAAGCTGTACGCAATCATCGTCACCTGCACCGCGCCAAACAGCAGCAGGGCGCCGGTGCCGGTCGCGAGACTGACGTACGCAAACGAAAAGCAGGCCGCGTACGCAAACAGCGCAAGCGCAGCCGGCCAGTCGCCGCCGACGGCGAAGCTGCGGTCGCGCACACGCACGATCAGCCACAGCACCAGCGCACCCGAGACGATGCGCAGCGTGGTGAAACTGGCGGCGTCGATGCCGGTTTCCTTCAGGGCCAGGCGGCAGAGCAGGGAATTGCCTGCAAACGCGATCATGGCAAGCGTCGTTGCAACGAAAACATGGGTGCGGGACATGGGGCTCCTCGGCGGATGGCGCGCCTGAATTAGAACACGACGGTCTCGCTTTTGCCGGCGGCGCAAAATGCTATGCTGCCTATTTGATCCGGGGACCGGGATGCCGATACAGGACACTCTTTCCATCGCCGCGATTGCCGTGGTCGTGCTGCTGGCCGTGACCATCCTCGCCTACCAGTTCGTCACCGGCGTGCCGCCGATGCCGAGCACAAGACGCGAACGCGCCGACGTCGTCGCCCTGCTGAAGGAGGCGGACATCGACGAGCAGGCGGTGATTTACGAGCTGGGCAGCGGCTGGGGCACACTCGTGATTGCGCTGGCGAAAGCCTTCCCCGATGCGCAGGTGCGCGGCTTCGAGCTGTCGCCGTTGCCGTACTGGGTTGCGCGCCTGCGCACCAGGAAGATGGCAAACGTACGGCTGACGCGCGGCAACTTCTTCAACGCTGACCTGCGCGACGCCGATGCCGTCGTCTGTTACCTGATGGTCAAGCCGATGCCGCGCGTTGCGGCCTTGCTCGATCGCACGCTGGAACCGGGAACACCGGTGGTGTCGATTGCCTTCTCGTTCCGCGACCGGCTGGAAACCGCGGTACGCGAAGGAAAATGGCTGCGCGGCAAAGTGAGCCTCTACTTCTGGCCGGCTCCGCGCAGGGGCTGATACGATTCGATCAACAATGTCGCCGTTGTGACAGCACGCAGTGCAACAAAAGCGTATGATCGTTCGGGAATGCTCCCTGTCTTCGGACCCCGGACCTGGTCCCGGGGTCCGTCAATTCAATGCAATGAAAAAGGACTGAAAAATGGCAAACATGAAGGACGTGGTCATCGTCGGCGCCGCGCGTACGGCAATCGGCACCTTTGGCGGTTCGCTGAAGGATATCTCCGCCTGCGACCTGGGCACGGTAGCGGTCAAGGAAGCCTTCGCGCGCGCGAAGGTCGACCCGGCGCAGGCCGGACAGATCGTGATGGGCAACGTGATCCATACCGAACCGCGCGACATGTATGTCTCGCGCGTGGTCGGCATCCAGGCCGGCATGGCGAAAGAATCGGCGGCGCTGACGCTCAACCGTCTTTGTGGTTCCGGCCTGCAGGCGATCGTCACCGCGGCCAACGCGATCCAGCTCGGCGACGCCGAGATCGCCGTCGGCGGCGGCGTCGAAACCATGAGCCGCGCGCCGTACTCGACAACGGTTGCGCGCTGGGGTCAGCGCATGGGCGACTTCAAGATGATCGACATGATGGTGGGCGCGCTGTCCGATCCGTTCGGCGCCGGCCACATGGGCATCACCGCCGAGAACGTCGCGGAGAAATTCAGCATCTCGCGCGAAGAGCAGGATGCGTTTGCGCTCGACAGCCAGAAGAAGGCGGTCGCCGCGATCGAGGCGGGCAACTTCAAGTCGCAGATCGTGCCGGTCGAGATCAAGGGCCGCAAGGGCAGCGTGATGTTCGACACCGACGAGCATCCGAAGGCCGACACCACGTTGGAGACGCTGGCGAAACTGAAGCCGGCATTCAAGAAGGAAGGCGGCACCGTCACTGCCGGCAATGCCTCCGGCCTGAATGACGGCGCGGCTGCCTGCGTGCTGATGGAAGCCGGCGCCGCCGCGCGTGCCGGCCTGCAGCCGATGGCGCGCCTAGTGTCGTACGCGGTGGCCGGCGTCGAGCCCTCGATCATGGGCACCGGTCCGATCCCCGCGGTGCAGCTTGCACTGAAGCGCGCCGGCCTGTCCCTCAACGACATGGATGTGATTGAATCCAATGAAGCCTTCGCCGCGCAATCACTCGGCGTCTGCCGCGGCCTTGACCTCGACCCGGCACGCACCAATCCGAACGGCGGCGCCATTGCCCTGGGCCATCCGCTCGGCGCCAGCGGCACGATCATCACCATCAAGTGTCTGTACGAACTGATCCGCACCAACAAGCGCTACGGCCTGATCACGATGTGCATCGGCGGCGGGCAGGGGATTGCGGCGGTGATCGAACGGCTGTGATCCGAACTGCCTGAAAAACTGGTTGAGAGAAAAGCCTGCGCAATTGACGCAGGCTTACGCCAACGCGACCCTCAATTGCCGCTGCGTCGTCTCCGCTTCGCCCAGCATCTGTTCCAGCAAGCTCTGCGTGTCGGCCGCGACATCACAGCGCAATGCGGAACGGATCGCCTCCGCAAGTTGCTTCTCCAGATCCAGTTGCTCCTCGGCCAGCGCGTGGTTCGGATCGCCCGACAGGAATGCCTTGATTCCGCTCAGCACTTCACTCACTGTTTCACGATCCGGGTCCGGTTGCTGCGGCAGGTCACCCAGCCGGCGGATATGCGGCGCCAGGTCCGCGCTGCGGGCGCGCAACTGTTGCGCGCGGTCGGCAAACAGGCTTGCCTTCTCCGCGGCATCCACGCGCTGCGCGGCATTGTCGTAGCGGCCGGCCGCTTCGAAGCACAGTGTTTCCACCCGGTTCATCGCCAACTGCGTTTCATCCCTGAGCAACATGGACGGTCTCCTGTTTGTCTTCGAGGTAGGCGGCCGGGACGAACACCTTGATTGCGCCCGGAACGAGTTCGAACCTGGCCGGCGTGCGCGTTACGATCTCGCCGTCGGCACTGACCGACTTTGAGCGGCGCGTGCAGATGTCGATTTGCCGGCCGCGTTCCACCAGCACCGGATGGTGTTCTTCAAAACGTCCGGCACGCCATGCCGGTCCTAAGCGCGCGAGCTTCCACCATCCGGCCGGTTCGATGCTGTAAAGAAAAAACAGCTCGTCATCGATACTCGCCTCTTCGGCGACCGTCATGCCGCCGCCGTAATAGCGCCCGTTGCCGACGGTAATCTGGACCGTCGGCATCATGCGTCGCCGGCCGTCGCAGACGATTTCCGCGTGAAAGGGCTGGAACGACTTCACCGCGCGGATCAGGCTGTGCGCATAGCCGAACACGCCCCAGCGCTGCTTGACCTCAGTCGACAGATTGCGGGCGACATGCACGCCCAGGCCGATGCTGGCGGCGTTGAAAAAGTAATGGCCGTTGACGCGGCCGAGATCGATCTTGTGCAGCAGTCCGGCGCAGATCACCGCCGCCGCCGCATCCAGGTCGACCGGGATTTTCAGGGTGCGCGCCAGATCGTTGGCTGTACCCATCGGCAGCACGCCGAGCGGCAGTCCGGTGTCCGCCAGTACTTGTGCCGCAGCATTCATCGAGCCGTCGCCGCCGCCGACGATCACGCAGTCGACCTCCTTGTGAAAACGCCGGATCGTTTCCGCGATCTGGTGCGGCCGCTCCGGCCGCCGCTCAAGCACATCGATGCCGTGTTCGCGCAGGCAACTCGTCACGGCATTGGCATCTGCGTTGCCATTGCGGCTTCTGTGGTTGATGACAAGCAAGGCGCGCTTCGGCACGACAGCTCCCGGAATTTTCCTGTTGTAACTCAGACATGGAGGACAAAGCAGGGTTCATTGTTCGCTGTTTTCCCTGATGCGCGACAAGTACTTGCGCATGCTCAATAAAGCTTTGCATTCCAACGGTAAAGTCACTTCCGGCAACACATGACAATATTTTCTCCTTGGGAAACGCATGGTCAACTTCATCGTGGTAGGGAAATGCAGCCGGGTCACATCGGCGGTACTGCAGGCCATGCGCAGCTTCACCGATGCCAAGTGCGTGGTGATTGGCGGCCCGGCGACCGCGGTGCTGCGCTGGTCGACCCTGTGCAAGCAGCAGATCACGCTGGCGCTCGACGGCAACGACGACGATGCGTTCGTCGATGCGGTCAATGCCGTGGTCGATCGCCGTCGACATGTGATGCTGATCCCAGCCGACTGCGATGCGATACGGCTGGTCAACCGCGTGCGCGACCGCCTGCGCGTGCCGATCACGCCGATCCCGGATGCCGCCACGCTCGACATGCTCGACGACAAGTGGCGTTTTCACCAGTTCTGCACGCGTCATGGTCTTGCGGTGCCCGAGACGCGTTACGTCGACTCCAGGTTCGCGCTCGATTACGACGCGATCGTGGCCGATCTCGGTCTTCCCTTCGTGGTCAAGCCGCTCAACCTGGCCGGCTCGACCGGCGTGCGGGTGGTGCGCAGCAGGGCCGATTTCGAACAAGGCATCCGCCGCGATCCGTGCTACGACTATGGCCGCCTGATCGTGCAGCGTTACATCGACGGTCCGGACATCGACATCAGCCTGCTCTCGATCGGCGGCATGATGTCGGCATTCGCGATCCAGCAGGTCGATGGCGCGCGCATACGCTTCCTGTCCCATCCTGCGCTCGAAGCAATGGCCGCTGCCTTGTGCCGCGCCAGCGCCTTTCACGGTGTCATGCATGTCGATGCACGCATCGATACGGCAACCGGGAACGTGTTCCTGATCGAATCGAATCCGCGCTTCTGGGCGTCGCTCACGGCTGCGGTATGGTGCGGACTCAACTTCGTTGCGGAAAGCATCATGCCGGCGCCGCGCGAGTGCGGTATGCGGTATCTGACGGCCGGCGTCGCTCCGGTACGCCACCCTCTCGTCCGTCCATCCGTGTGGCGACCGCTGATTGCGGATCGGGGTGCACGCGGCCGCTTGTTGCGCGCCATGGCATTCGACCCGCCGACATTCGGCGCATTCCTGCGTGCGCTGCCGGTACGCGCATGGCGTCATGCCGGCAAGCAAACCAGTGTCTGGCTCAAGAACACGCGCCGTCGCAGTGCAGACGAATTGACGGAAGAGGCTGTTTGAGACCGGCTCAGGGCGCGGCGCCCGTCGCGCTGCCACCCAGTTCCTCATAACATCGGAGGGCATGCGGGCGCCGGCACTACTTGCTGCAGCATCTTCATCGACGGCCGGCTGTTCCCGCTTGGGCCGGACAACCGGCGTGACCGCGGCTTGCCGTTTGCATGGGTTGACAGGAACGCAGCCATTTGACGGATCGGCCGGTGAACCACGGACCGGCTTCGGGGACTAATCAGGTAGCACCTAGACATTGCATGATTCGCAAAGGAAAGGCCGCACCATCATGTCTACACATCATTCGTCTACACTACACTCCTTTGCTGCAAGGATTCCCCGATCCTTGCTCGACGTCGACAAGCAGACGGTCGACGAGCAGGCGCAAGACATTTCTTCCGAAGCGCAGGACAGACCTTCGGTCACCGGAGCAAACTCCGGCAGCCTGCTTGCCGACTACAAGGGAAAACTCGCCATCGGCGCAGCCGCGATGCTGGGGCTGGCAATTTTCTACCGCTGGTGGGAGAGCCGGCTGGCGAGGGAAGATCCGAACGAGTATGAGCGGCTGCGGCGCCTGAAGTCCGCCATCGAACATGTCGATGCGCAGCCGCAAGACAACAGACCATCATGACAGGGAATTGCAGTGCCGAACCATTTGAAGATCGATTTTGTTTCCGACGTTTCCTGCCCGTGGTGCATCATCGGGCTGAAATCCCTCGAACAAGCGTTGCAGCGCCTGGACGACAAGGTGAGTGCCGACTTGCACTTCCAGCCTTTCGAGCTCAATCCGCGGATGCCGTCCGAAGGACAGGACATCACCGAACACCTGGCCGAAAAATACGGCGCCACCCCGGAACAGTCGCAACGCAACCGCGAAGCGATCCGCGCCCGCGGCGAAGATGTCGGCTTTACCTTCAGCATGGACAAGCGCAGCCGCATCTACAACACCTTCGACGCTCACCGCTTGTTGTACTGGGCCGCCGAGGAGGGGCGCCAGCGGGAACTCGAGCACGCGCTGTTCAAGGCATATTTCACCGACGGCGAAAATCCGGGAGCGCATGAGGTGCTGGTCCGCCTCGCCGGCGACGTCGGCCTGGACGCGGCACGCGCGCGGGAAATCCTGACGTCGGATGCCTATGCCGAAGAAACGCGGGAACAGGAACGGTTTTATCTGGATCAGGGAATCCACTCGGTGCCGGCGGTCATCATCAACGACCGCTACCTGATCCAGGGCGGCCAGCCGGTCGAAGTGTTCGAGCAGGCGTTGCGGCAAGTGCTTGCCGAGGTGTGAGCGGCGTGCGCAGGCGCGCGGGAAAAGTCCGGCGGCCGGCTTCCGCGTTCCGGCCTCTTACTCTCTCAAACCCAGGAGATACCAGATGAAATCAACCTTTCACGAAACCCAGCTCGGTCAGGCGGTGATCCAGAACGTCACTGACGAAGGGCCGGAACAGTTGATCGTCACATTGGAGCCGGAGACCCAGTCATCGGTGCGTGTGCAGATCAAGGAACATGTCGCCGGAGAGCATCCGGCAAGCAGCGCGATGTCGATCGACCAGCGCGGACTGCAGCGGCTGTTTTCCTGGCTGCGCGAGCAGGGCGTGGTGACCTGAACAGCGCAGCCGAGACGCGAGGCAACCGTATCGGTGCCTCAGGTTTTCAACCGGTACCCGGTCTTGAAGACCCAGCGGATGCCCAGCAGGCACGCCACCATGAACACCAGGGTCATCCCGAGGCTGATCGCGACGCTGACGTCGGACACGCCGTAAAAGCTCCAGCGAAAGCCGCTGACCAGGTAGACCACCGGATTGAACAGCGTCAGCTTCTGCCAGAACGGCGGCAGCATGTTGATCGAGTAAAAGCTGCCGCCGAGGAAGGTGAGCGGCGTCACGATCATCACCGGCACCACCTGCAGCTTTTCCCAGCCGTCGGCCCAGACGCCGATGATGAAGCCGAACAGGCTGAAGGTGACCGAAGTCAGCAGCAGGAACGCGAGCATCCACCACGGATGCGCGATCGAGTAATCGACGAACACGCGTGCGGTCGCGAGGATGATCAACCCGAGGATCACCGACTTGCTGGCCGCCGCGCCGACATAGCCGATGACGATTTCGAACGCCGAGATCGGCGCCGACAGCACTTCGTAGATGGTGCCCGCCCATTTCGGCATGTAGATGCCGAACGACGCGTTCGAGATACTCTCGGTCAGCACCGACAGCATGACCAGGCCGGGCACGATGTACGCGCCGTAGGTGACGCCGTCGATCGACTCCATGCGCGAGCCGATGGCGGAACCGAAGACGATGAAGTACAGCGAGGTCGAGATCACCGGCGACGCGATGCTCTGCAGCAGAGTGCGCCAGGTGCGCGACATCTCGAAAATGTAGATCGCCTTGATGGCATGCAAATTCATGGCCGCCCCCGTACCAGGCTGACGAAGATGTCTTCCAGCGAGCTTTCGCTGGTCTGCAGATCCTTGAAGTGGATGCCGTGCGCGTCGAGCCGCGCCAGCAGTTCCGGTATGCCCATGCGTTCTCCCTGTGCATCGAAGGTGTAGACAAGCTGGCTGCCGTCCGCGGACAGCTCCAGTTGATAGCCGGCCAGGGCAGCCGGGATGGCGTCGAGCGGCTGCTGCAGTTGCAGCGTCAGCTGCTTCTTCCCGAGCTTTTTCATCAGCGCGTCCTTGTCCTCGACCAGCAGGATTTCTCCCTTGCTGATGACGCCGATGCGGTCGGCCATTTCCTCGGCCTCTTCAATGTAATGCGTGGTCAGGATGATGGTGACGCCGCTGTCGCGCAGCCGCCTGACCATGTCCCACATGTCGCGGCGCAATTCGACGTCGACGCCGGCGGTCGGTTCGTCGAGGAACAGGATTTTCGGCTCGTGACTGAGCGCCTTGGCAATCATCACGCGGCGCTTCATGCCCCCCGACAAGGCCATGATTTTCGAATTGCGCTTTTCCCACAGGGACAGGTCCTTCAACACCTTTTCCAGGTAGGCGGGATCCGGCGCCCTGCCGAACAGCCCGCGGCTGAACGTGACCGTATCCCACACGCTCTCGAACGCGTCGGTCGCCAGCTCCTGCGGCACCAGACCGATTTTCGAACGCGCGGCGCGGTAGTCGCGGCCGATGTCGTGTCCGTCGGCAGTGACGCTGCCGCTGCCCGGCGTGACGATGCCGCAGACGATACTGATCAGCGTGGTCTTGCCGGCGCCGTTGGGGCCGAGCAGCGCAAAGATTTCGCCGCGGCGGATGTCGAGATTGATGTTCTTGAGAGCCCGGAAGCCCGAAGCGTAGGTTTTGGTGAGATCCTTGATGGAGATGACTGCCTGCACGAGTCTCCCCCTACCGGACCGTGAGCGGCACAGGCGCCGGTTTCCGATGTCCCGCCGACATGCCGGCGCGGACATGCTTGCGTTGCTGCGTCATGTTGTTCTCCTGTTTGCGTATCGACATGCACATGTTAAGTCATCGGCCGCAAGCAGGTGCGAAACCGGTGCAAATCGCGAGCAAATCGGGTGCAGAACGCCTGCAACAGGTGCTGCCGATGAACGGCCGGAGATTCCTCCCGGCCCGAAGAATGCCACTTGCTGCGGCTGCCGATGTGGAAGAGAAATGCCGTGCGCCGATCACTCTGCGCGCGCTTGATCTAGATCACAGATTCTCGGGCGGCGGACTGATCTTGTTCGCGCCGCCGCTGTCCCTTAAGGAATGGCGAGTGAAGGTGCATCGACACGCGGCAGCTTACGCGCAACGATGCCGTGACAACCTGCTCGGCCAGGGAGTTTCTTAACATTCAGATCGCAAGGAGTAAACGATGAATAAGGCACCCGCATCGCTGATCGGTGAAATGAGCGTGATGGACGCCTCCGGTCACAAGGAGTTGAAGTGGCACACCGATGTGCCGGAAGAGGTCAAGGCCGCGCAGGTGACGTTCGACCGTCTGATGGAGAAGGGCTATTCAGGATTCGGTTCCAGGACGACGGACGAGCCGAAACGGCTGGTCAAGACGTTCGATCCGACCATGGTGGAACTGGTCATGGTGCCGCGCACGGTTGGAGGTTGAGATGCCCGGCCTGAACCGGATGAGGGAAGCCATCCGCCGGTTCACTGCCCCTACGGACACCGCCGGCGCGGAAGTCAACCGCACCGGCGGTGTCCACCGGAGCAGGCAGGCGATAGACATGCTGTTCGCCGCCTTCCGCCGCTGGGATGATGTCTGCCGCCGCTTCCAGGAGCAGATGCAGGAGACGCGGCGCGACGGCGAATGGCTTTGCCGCGAGACGATGCGCAAGGAACGGCGCGCACGGCGCAGGTCGCTGGTGCTCTTGCTGAGGCAGATGGATCCGGAGCAGCGGCGCGAATTCCGGCAGCACCGGTACTTCCATGTCACTGGCGGCAGCACGGGCGACATCTACCGGATACGGGTGGACATGATCGCCAACATCGATGTGCTGCGCAGCGACGGCAAGGTAAGGCACCGGCTGTGCGTGCGGCCCGGCGGCGATATCCCTATCTACGATGTCATGGCCGCGCAGCTGTTGCACTTGCAGGATCCGGCGACCGAGTACCGCTTCCTGCGCACCGCAAACATCCACACCACGCTGCCCGAAGACCATCTTTGCCTCAGGAGCACCTGGGTGTCCTGAGGCGTCTTCACGCGGCCGAACTGGTCAGCGCCGAATGCACCAGTTCGTCGATCTCGCCGGTGATGTCGGTCAGTACGCCCGCCACCACCGCAAACTCGCGCCCGGCCTGGCCGGCGCGCGCGGCGACGATTTGCGCGTTGAATGCCACCATCCGCGCCTGCTTAGCGATGGACTTGATGTCGCCCATGATGCCGTGCAACTGCTTTTTCACCTGCTGGGCGTTGCGCTTCGCCAGGTCCTCATAAACCTGCGTGATGCGGTTGAGCGTCGCCAGCAGGGGTGTGGCGCTGCGCACCAGTTCGTCCAGCAGCGCCCGCGCCTGCCGTGACTCCGATTCGATCGCATCCAGCGTGTTTTCGGCAAGCTGAATGAATTCGCAGATGCGGCGATCGCCCTGCGACGGCCCGAAGTAGGCGTCCTCCAGTTCCTTGCAAAACACGCCGGGCAATTCGCCCTTGCCGTCGATCAGGGCCGCATGCGCATCGCGGAACAGGACCAGCGCTTCGCGCGATGACGCGACCGCATGGTCGTGCCCGAGCGAGGCCAGCACCGCGTACAGCACCAGCCGCTGCGATGTGAAGCGGCGGCGGCCCGACAGATTGATCAGTGCGCCGTACACGTCACCGGAAAGCGGTTGTGTGGCGAAGTTGCGATTGACGATGCTTGTGGAACTGGGCTGTGACATGGTGATTGCTCCTCATCGGCGCGAATGCTTGTTTATTACTGAGTGGAAAGCATCATCCATGCCAAGGGGAAAAAGAGTGCGGTGAACCAGCTTGGTGCGTTGCAGCGCCCACTTCAGCGCCTACTTCACATTCACGAACGGCACCGCGCCGCCGGAAACGTGCGGCAGATGCCCGTCCCATTTTTCGATCGCGGCCCGCTGGTTTTCGATTTCGCGCAGGCGGATCAATTCGGCTGTCACTTGTTGGCGTTGCGCGGCCAATGCTTCCGCTTCGGCCTTCGCCTGGGTGACTTTCTGGCGCGCTTCGACCTCGATGCGTTGCAGGTCGCGCTCGGCCTTCAGCTTCAACTGCTCCGCGGTCGTCTTCGCTTCGATCGCGTCGTTGAACGATTTCGAAAAATTGAAGTTCACGATGGAGAATTCGTCGACCACGATGCCGTGCCGCGCCAGCCGTTCGCGCAGCTGCGAAACGATCTGGTCGCGCACGTCGGTGCGCTTGGCAATCAGTTCTTCCGCGGTGAACCGCGCGGTGACTGCTTTCACGGCTTCCTGCACCGACGGGACGATGATGCGTTCGCCCGGCTGGTTGCCGAGGTCGCGGAAAACGGTGACGCTGGCTTCCGGCTTGACGTGGAAGTTGAGCGCGATCTTGGTATGCACGGTTTGCAAGTCGCGCGAGGCGGCATTGCCGTCGCCCTCGACTTTCTGGATGGTGACGTCAACCAGGTTCAGATGCTGGGCAAAAGGCAGGCGGAAGTGCAGCCCTTCACTCAATACCGTGTTCGAAGGATTGCCGAAGGTCGTCATCACGCCGCGGTGGCCTGCGGGCACCGAGGCGAAAGGCGTAATTAACCACAGGGCCGCCAAGACCCCGATGATGAGAACGGCGTTCAGCAAGAGGCGGTGTCGCATGAGGATTCTCCCTGAGTATATGGTTATCATTTTTGCACTGCGGCAGCATGGTACCGTACCGATGCATTCCCGTGCCAGCAATTCCGCCATCCGCCAATCGACACTGCCGCAATACCGTGCTTAAATCGAGGCTGCGTTCCGGCCGGTAACGGCTGCACACCGAACAACACAACCGCCCCGATCCGCTATGTACGCCTGGCTGCGCCGCCTTTTCTCCGATTCCTCCGATTCGAAGCCTCCCGTCGCAACACCCCGTCCCGCCCCCGCCCAGGCGAAGCCGGCCGCCGCGCCGCCGGCGCGCCATTTTGCGGCGGACGATGTGTCGTCGATGCAGCGCAACCAGATCGATTTCATCTTTTCCAGCTGGCTGTTCGAGGCCGAGGAACATCCGGATGTGTTCACCAACCGGAACGAGGACGCGATTCTCGCGGCGCTCGACGAGGTCGTGAAGTCGGAGCAGGCGGGCGCGCACATGGTGCGCCGCATGCCGGGCGTGATCCCGCAACTGCTGCAAAGCCTGCGCAGCAGCGATTTCGACGGCGCCGAACTGGCGCGCAAGATTTCGCATGACCTGGTGCTGGTGGCCGAAGTGCTGCGTCTCGCCAACAGCGCGGCCTACAACCCCGGCTCGCCCATCGTCAGCATCGACCATGCCGTCCTCGTGCTGGGCCAGAATGGATTGCGCCAGCTGATCACCGGTGTCGCGTTCCGGCCGATCATCAATCTCAACTCCGGCAGCTTCACCAAAAAACTCGCACCGCGCCTATGGGCACAGTCCGAACGCTGCGCCGCTGCCTGCAGCTTGCTTGCGCGCGGCAAGTCAGTCGACCCGCTCGACGCCTTCCTGGCCGGCTTGGTGCAGAACGTCGGCATCACCGTATCGCTGAGGGTGATCGACAAGATCTCCGACGGGAGGCAGCCGGTCGGCTCGCCCACCTTCTGCAACGCCCTCGCCAGTCACGGCCGCGCGTTGTCCATCAACATCGGCAACGAGTGGCATTTCCCGGACAGCGTGATGAACGCGATCCGCGAGCAGGAATCGGATGCACTGGAGGCGCGTCTGTCGCCGCTCGGGAAGATCCTGCTGAAGGGCGATTACCTGAGCAAGATGGACATCCTCGTGCGCAACGGCCGGCTCGATATCGAGGACGCCAAGGTGGTCGAGGGCCTGTCCGAACAGGAACTCGCCTGCCTGAAGGAACTTGCCTCGCTCGAAGATCGCGACTGGGTGAATCTGAGCGGCCCGGCGGCGCGCACATCCTGAACGCTGGTGTTTCGACCCGCGTTGGTTTTCGTATTAAGATCGCTGGCGAACTGATGTGCGGGGAGGTTGGTCTTCGTCGGCGTTGCTCTGGTTGTTTTCTCTTCGGTGATGCGGTTCTGTAGTCACTCCGTGGAGGCTTGCCGGGACTGGCCCCGGCGGGCCACCTACTTTTTTGCGCCGCCAAAAAAGTAGGCAAAAAAGGGGGCCGCCGAGGTGCGACCGCAGCTCGCAGCCCCCTTCGGGGGTCCCCGGAGAAGGGAGGGGCAAAGCGGGAAGCGAAACAAACTCGCCTGCGGCTCAGACAAGTTTCGCTTCTTTATCCGCTTTCCCCCTCCCTTCTCCGGCTGCTCACAGCGGAACTTCAACGGCCACAGCCTCTTTAGCTCAATCGGAGCTTGCCTCACGAGCATCCAATCAAAGTTTTGGAACAGGTATCGAAGGCGATGGTCAAGACCGTAACAATTCCCTCCCTCGCCGGGGAGGGTCCCGGCTAGTCCCCACGGAGTGACAACAGAACTGCATCACCGAAGAAAAACAACCAAAGCAACCGTAAGACAGAAGTCATCCCACCCATCCCAATCTGAAAGCCAAAAACGTGTCGGACTACTAGCCCGGCGTTGATCGACGCCAACCCGCGCCGCCGATTCCCTGCGCATACTGCGGTATGCACGTTACATCTTCAGACAACCGCCGGGTTGCCGCGAGTGATACGCGCTCAGTGCAGGGAAGTGCGCCGTGAGCCAGCCATGGATTGGCGGCAATCATTTCACGCTGCTGGAGAACGGGGAGCAATATTTCCCGCGCGTATTCGAGGTGATCGCAGCCGCACAGCGCGAAGTCTTGCTGGAAACCTTCATCCTGTCCGAGGACAAGGTAGGCAGGCAGTTGCACGCCGCACTGCTGGCGGCCGCACGCCGCGGCGCCCAGATCGACGTCACGGTCGATGCTTTCGGTTCGCCCAATCTGTCCGACGACTTCATTTCCGAACTGAGCAGGGCCGGCGTGCGGCTGCATGTGTTCAATCCCGCGCCGCGGCCGTTCCGGCGCATCAACTATTTCCGGCGCATGCATCGCAAGCTGGTGGTGGTGGACGGCAGGCATGCGTTTGTCGGCGGCATCAACTTCTCGGCCGATCACCTCGCCGACTACGGACCGGCGGCAAAGCAGGATTACTCGGTCGAGGTCGAAGGCCCGATCGTTGCGCGCATCCGGCGCTTCATGCACGCCGCAATCGCGCAGGGCAGACCGGCCGCACGCTGGTTCCACCGGCGCCATCCGGAGGACGAGCCGGAGCCGCCGTCCGCTGCAGGCTCTGCACATGCCCTGTTCGTCTGGCGCGACAATGAACGGCACAAGAACGATATCGAGCGCCAGTACCGTCTTGCGATCCGGCTGGCGCGCCGGCGCGTGGTGATCGCGAACGCCTATTTTTTTCCGGGTTACACCTTCCTGCGCGATTTGCGCAACGCCGCGCGGCGCGGTGTCGACGTATCGCTGATCCTGCAGGGCAATCCCGACATGCCGATCGTGCAGACGGCGGCGGCGATGCTGTACCACCACCTGTTGCACGGTGGCGTGCGCATCTACGAATACATCGAGCGCCCGCTGCACGGCAAGGTCGCGCTGGTCGACGACGAGTGGGCAACCATCGGTTCGAGCAATCTCGACCCGCTCAGCCTGTCGCTCAATCTCGAAGCCAACGTGATGGTGTATGACCGCGGCTTCAACCGCCAGCTCGGCGACAAGCTGCAGTGCCTGGTGGAGCGCGGTTGCCGCAAGATAGAGGCGGGCGACCTGAACGAGCCGAGCGCGTGGCGCAAGCTGCGCAGCTTCTTCCTGTTCCATGTGTTGCGCCGCTATCCGGCATGGGCCGGCCTGCTGCCCGCCCATGCGCCGAAGCTGGCGCCGCTGCAGCCCGCGCTGCCGGCCGACGGCGCCGGGCGTGTGGACGAAACGGCGCAGCCATGAACGGTGCGCGCGTACCGAAATGCGGCATCGCATCGAAACGCTGGTGGCCATGGGCGAAGCGCATGCTCACGCTGGCATTCTTTGCGCTGGTAGCCTACCTGCTGTTTAGCCAGGCGCAAACCATCGAATGGGACAAAGTGTTCGCAAACATGCGCAGCCTGCCGCCGGCGGTACTGCTGGCGGCCGTTGCGCTGGCTGCCGCCAGTCATGCGCTGTACAGCTGTTTCGACCTGCTGGGCCGATACGTCACCGGCCATCCCCTCTCTGCCGGCGAGGTCATGACGGTCACCTTCATCAGTTACGCTTTCAACCTCAACCTTGGATCGCTGATCGGCGGCATCGCCTTTCGCTACCGGCTGTACTCGCGCCACGGACTCGACACCGGTACCGTCACGCGCGTGGTCGCGATCAGCATGCTGACCAACTGGCTCGGCTATCTCCTGCTCACCGGCATCGTGTTCTGGTGGCGTCCGGTCTCGCCGCCGTCCGGTTGGAAGCTCGATGCCTTCGGCCTGCAGTTGCTGGGGGCGGCATTGTCCGCGGCCGCCGTTGCCTACGTGCTGCTGTGCGCATTCGCCGGGCGGCGCGACTGGAGCGTGCGCGGGATGGAACTGACCCTGCCTTCGGCGCGGCTGGCATTGCTGCAACTGGCGATGTCGGCGCTCAACTGGTTGCTGATTGCCGGCGTGATCTTCACATTGCTGGAGCAGAGGATCGCCTTCCCGGAAGTGCTCGGTGTGCTGCTGGTTGCCGCGATCGCCGGCGTCATCGCCCACGTGCCGGCCGGACTCGGCGTGATCGAGGCGGTGTTCATGGCACTGCTGTCGGACCAGCTGCCGCGCAGCGAACTGCTGGCGGCGCTGCTCACCTACCGCGCGATCTACTACCTTGCGCCGCTGGCGGTGGCGACACTGGTCTATCTTACGATCGAGGTGCGCGCCGGCAGACGCAGACGAAGACGCTAGCATCACGTGGCATGCGGTTTCAAGAACCAGTCCGCCGCCCGCCGAGCGCGCGATGTGCGGTATCGACTGCGTAATGCGCGAAGACATGCGCCAGCGCCTGGTCCAACAAGCTGACATCCGCACCGTACACGTGGTTGATGACCACGTCCCAGATATGCGCAGTGGAAGCGGGCGCCACCAGGATCATGCCTGTTTCATCCGACAAGTGGAGCAGCAGGTTCAATCCCTGCTGCGCGTGACCGCCGGCGCCGTGCAGCAGCAACACCAGTGGCGCGGGTCGTTGCGGGCTGTATTGTGGCGGAACATGGAAATAGCTGTCGCGCCTGCTTCCGAGATCCAGCGTGTGCTGGTTGGGCCATGCGATGCGGGAGAGAGTTCCGACTGGACGAGAGCGGAGGGAAAGGGACCAAGCGGTAGGCCGCCGGCTGCTCTGCAGGACAAGACTGTTCGCTCCGGACACGCCAGGTACGCCAACAATGCAGTGAAATTTTTTGGCGCAGTGGAATCAGCGCGGGGTGCCGAACACCTGTGTCCAGTAAATCGTCGCGTCGCTGTTCTTGTTCACTGCATAAGCCGCGGCCATCTCGGCAAAGTCGGGATTCATGATGTTGGCGCAGTGTTCCGGGCTCGCCAGCCAGCCGGAAACCGCGCCCTGCGGCGAACCCTGTCCGGCAGCGATGTTTTCGCCGATGCCACGCCACGCATAACCCGCATGCCGTGCACGGTCACCCGCATCGCGGCCATCCTTTGCTTGATGGCCGAAGTAATTTCCGTTCGCCATATCGCGGCTGTGCGCAAGCGCAGCGTCGGCCAATTTCGCATTCCACGCGAGCGGCGCCGCCGCCGAGAACCGCTGCTTGCCGCAGGTGCGCGGCGTACTGCGCGCATCGTTCACCTTTCGCAGGATGGCTTTTCCCGCTTCCTTCCAGCCGCCGAGATCGGGGGACAGCAAGGGCTGGGCGAAGATGATCTGCCAACTGCCGCCGCTATGCGAGACGCCGATGTCCGCGTACCGCGGGCTTGAAAGCAGGCCGCAATACGCCTGCCTGATCAATGCCATCGCCTCGTCCGCATTCGATGGGCCTTGCACCGAGATCACCTGCACCCGGCCAGCCTGGTAACCGGCTTTTTCCAGCGCATCCTGCAACTGGCCGCCGGGAGAAATCTTCACCCGCGACAACGCCGGGTTCGGTGCAAGCGGCCCGGCCGGCGGCGCCTGTTTGCCTTCGCACGCATGCGATGAAGTGCGATAGGCATTGATAGCATCAACAAGTGCATCCTCCTGTACCGCAGCCATTGCGGCAATCGGCATGCCCGCCGTCAGTGCGATGCAGATGCCATTGCGCAGGCAATGCGCCGACCGCCCTTGCCGCATTGCAGTGATGAGTTGGACTCGTCTGTTCATACCCGTGATGACGATCGGCACCGGATTTGGTTCCGCTTGCGGGAGCCGTTAAACTTTCAGCAAGGCGGCGACTTCGATCTCGGCCACCGTTGTGCAGAGCAGCGAAATCCGCGTCTGCTGACCAGGATTCTCCGTGGCGTTTCAACAACACTGCAGCGCCCTTCGTTGCGTTCATGTCTGGCCCTGTTTTTCTCATGATCGCGGTACATTCGCTTGCTCAAATTTGAGGCAGCGGCTGCGCTTCATCAATTGCCGCACGACAAATTTTGCATTTCCCCGCCATGCGCGCTATCTTGAAAACTCGACGATCAGGGGGGATGACCGTGGCGAATAAAAAGAGTTCTATTGTCATATCGATCATGGTTGGTCTGCTCTTCATGCAGGGTCATGCAACCGCCGAAAACGTCTTCTCGATCCACAGCGGTTCCGCGTTCGCGCAGACCCACGGTCTGCGTGTCGCACAGCCCGGGCTCGGTACCGGCTTGGTCCTGCACGATGCGGAATGGGGCGTGCGTCCGTTCACCCCGGCTCCGTACTATGGCGTGCGCGTGACGCACGTTAACCAGCGTTATTCGAACTGGAGTGCGACACTCGATTTCAGCCGCTACAACATCTATGACAGGAACGGGCGCATCCAGGCTGACGGCATCCGCTATGACGCATCGGCGGCGAACGGCTTTTCCGCCTTCGACCGCTATGCGCAGTATGTGGGCGTTTCCCGGGGCATGAATGTCCTCAGTCTCAACACCGTCTACCGCTGGCGGGATACGCGCGACCCGCGGATTCCCGGCTTCCGCTGGGAACCCTATGTCGGCGCCGGCCTTTCGCATTATTGGCGGCGCGCGGACGATGCCGGCGTCGGCCTGCGTGAATCAGGGCAGCAGGCGTCGGGTTTCGCCTACCAGTTGATGGGCGGCGTGCGCTTCAGGATGACGGAGCGGCTCGGGGCCTTCGTCGAGGCGAAGTTCAGCGGCGGCGGCTATGCCGATGGCCAGATGGACATCGCGCCGCGGAATTTCCATGCGATGGCCGGAGTCGGATTCAAGTTCTGATTGCGTTGACGGCGCTGGTTGCCGTGCGGCCCGGTATAGTATCGGGTCATTTCAACAACGCAAGGGCAATCAGGATGAGCGCATTTTCCAGGGACATCGAACAATTCAACGGCATCTACAAACTGCCGGTCAGCGCAAAACCGACGCTCGACGTCGGTGTCCCCGTGACCGAACGGCTGAAGGCGTTCAAGAGCATCCTCAACGAAGAGGTCGATGAGATCGACGACATCATCGCCGCTGCCGACCGCGGCGAGCCGCCGCTGGAAATCTTGACGATGCTGGCCGACCTGCTCGGCGACATCCAGGTGTACTGCGCATCGGAAATGGCGAAGTTCGGTTTGCCACTCGACAAAGTGCTTGCCATCATCATGCAATCGAATTTTTCCAAGCTCGGCGAAGACGGCAAGCCGATTTACGATGAGCGCGGCAAGGTGCAGAAGGGGCCGAACTACTGGAAGCCGGAACCGAAGATCAGAGCCTTGCTGGAAGTTGCCGCTTCCGGCACCTGACCTGGCGCATCTAGCAGTTCGACTTGCGTTGGTTTTCGGATGGAGGAGGGCGGGACTGCTCCCGTCGAACGGTTGCTTTGAGTGTTTTCTCTTCGATGATGCAATACGTGTTGTTCTTCGTGGAGGCTAGCCGGGACCGGCCCCGGCGGGCCGCTCACTTTTTTGCTTCGCCAAAAAAGTAAGCAAAAAAGGCGACCGCGGCTCGCAGCCCCCTGCGGGGGTACCCGAAGAAGGGAGGGGCAAAGCGGGAAGCGAAATAAACTCGCCTGCGGCTCAGACAAATTTCGCTTCTTTATCCGCTTTCCCCTCCCTTCTTCGGCTGCTCACAGCGGGACTTCAACGGCCACAGCCTCTTTAGCTCGACCGGAGCTTGCCTCGCGATCATTACAACCGCACTCTTGGCATAAGGCATCGACGGCGATGGCCAAGACCGCAACAATTCCCTCCCCGCCGGGGCCAGTCCCGGCTACTCACCACGGAGTGACTACCGAACCGCATCACCGAAGAGAAAGCGCCCATGAAACGGGAGCCATCCCGCCCATCGCCATCCGCAAATCAACGCATGTCGGACCACTGCGGCCACACCCGTGGTAACATGCCACCGGGCTGTGCAGGACGCCCGCTCTCGCAAAAGCCGACGCACCTGCCAGTGAATGCGCGATCTTCGATCGCCGGAGTTCGTGTCAGTGCCATACCTGTTACCCAACCTTTGCCGTAGCGAGAGCGGCGCGAAAAAGGAGCATGGTATGCATTTCAGTTGCCCCCCTCATTCCTCACCGCAGTCCAACACCGATTTCCTGCGCCGGCACGCACGCCGCATGCTGCGCGACGCCCATTCGGATCATCCCAGCAAGGCGCTGCCGGTGCTGCGGCGCATGCAAGCGGTTGGTGTCGCGTCGACGGAGCGCCTCAGTGAGTCGTACCAGTCGCGCGCGTCCTTGCAGCTCAAGCACATGCTGCGCACGCTGGCGGCCGAACTCGGTTATGCCAGCTGGGCCGACTGCAAGCAGGAAATCGATCGCTTGCCGTCGACGCTGCTCGACCGCTTTCGCGTCGATCTTGGCGCATTCGGCGATTACAACCAGTTGTGGTTCGCTGATGCGGCCGTAGCGCAGCAATGGCAGCGGGAAAACGGCGGGCATGTCGTTGCGTATGGCACGCAGGCCGTGGTGATGACGAAGTAGTTCGCGCAGACGCAGGGAAGCCCGCCGAAGCAGGCTTCCATTCCATGCCGAAGCAGCGGGACATCAACCCGCTGCATATACGCTTGGCACCCCCGGCGGGCGGGTCTTGAAGCGGCGGTGCGCCCAGAAATATTCGGCCGGCGCTTCGCGCACGCGCTCCTCGATGAAACCGTTCATCTGCCGCGTTGCTGCAATCTCGTCGTCCCCCGGATAGTTCTCCCACGGCGGATAAAACCGCACCTTCCAGCCGCGATAGTCCGGCAGGAAGGTCGCGACCACCGGAACGACCCGTGCACCCGTCATACGCGCAATGCGCGCGGGCGCGGTCAGTGTGGCGGCGGGGACACCGAAGAAGGGAACGAAGGCGGCATCCCGTTCGCCGAAATCCATGTCCGGCAGCATGAAGAACGGCAGGCCTTCGCGCATTGCGCGGATGACGGGCTTGATCCCTTCCGTGCGAGGGAACAGGCGGGCCGGACGGAAACGCATGCGACCCCTGCGGAGCGCGGCATCGAACACCCGATTCTTCTGGCGCACGTACATCGAACACGCCGGCTCGTCCAGTGCAACTGCCGCACCGGCGACATCGAGGCAAACGAAATGCGGGCACAGCAGAATGACCGGTCCCGAGCGCAAGGTCTCGTCGAGCTTGAAGTCGGACTCGATCACGATCAGACGCCGCAGCCGCGCCTCGGAAGCCCACCACAACACGCTGCGTTCAAGGATGCTGCGCGCATATGCCCGGCAATGCGCCTTCGCAATCGCAAGCCGTTCCTGCTCCGGGAGGTGCGGCATGCACAGGCGCAGATTGGCCAGCATGATCTCGCGGCGCGAATGTGACTGCGCGAACAGCAGCGTACCGATCGTTTCGCCGATGCGGCCGATCACGGGCAGCGGCATCCAGTGCAGCAACCACATCAATCCGAGCAGCAGTTTCATGCAATCCCTTTCGGAACGAAAGTTAACGTCGGCTATGGTAGGCGTGACCCGCAAGCGATTTCGTTGCGTTCGATCAAACGTATCGAGAAGGATGGCGTTATGAGGGCGCACGGGCCCGGGTACTGATGCGACCTTGTCTGACGCCGGTGAGAAATACCGGTGAGGAATACATCGGCACACAGGTTCCGCCTTTGGCGGTCCGGAGAGTCTTCCCGCTTTTCGGGGGCGACTTGAAAAAAACACCACTTTCCGCATTACAATTTCGTTAATTGCATATTGGAAAGCGTCCCTTGATGCTTGTCCGACTAATCTGCAATTTTCGAATCTGCGTTTCTTGGGAAGAAAACCCGATGACATACAACACGACATTCTGCAAGCTGCTTGCTTCCGTATTGATCCTGGTCCCGTCAATTTCCGCAGCCGGCATCAACAAGTGCATCGATGCGGCGGGCGTGGTGACCTATTCGGATCAACCGTGCGCGACCCAGGGACAGAAACCGGCCGAAGTGAAGAATGCAACCGGGTTTGCGATGCTGGCGGCGCAGGAGCATCAAAAGGAGCTGGTGCGAAGCTGCACTGCGTTGACGGAGCGCCGAGGGCAATGCCGTATCTTTGTCGAGTCGCGCCTGGATACTATCTTCAACGACAACTGCGCGCCTTTGATCAAGCGCGCCTACCAGGACAGGCAACGCGAAGCCTACCGCCGGTACCAGACCCGCAGGTATGGGCAGGACAGCGCCGGTTCCAGCGACGAGGAGCCGCAGTCGAAGATCGATTGCGGCAAGCTTGAAGCCGAAATGTACAAGCTGGTGAAGACGAACTTCAGCGAGGATCTGAGTCCCGAAGATGCCAGGGCGATCGAATACAAGCTGCAGGCTGTTCCGTTTGACGGCAACGAGCGTCCGCTGAGCACGAGAAGAGGACGCCGTTACTGACAGGGACGCCCAATTTCATTGCTGCGAAAACCAGCTCTTTCGCAGGTCGACCCGATGTTTTCCGGCGCGGTGAAACAGCCGGGCCGGAGAGTACCAGGTCAGAGTTTGTCGATGGTCGAAACATAATTGGACCGCGTTTCCCGCGCCTCGATCGCCAGGTCGCGCGCAGTCATGCCGTCATTGTCACGCGTCGATTTCATTGCTCCTGCTGCCAGCAAGGTTTCGATGACGGCATCGGCACCGGTCGCCATCGCCGCCAGATGCAACGGAGTCCTGCCGCGGTTATCCGTGCTGTGGACCGATGCATTGTTGCGTATCAGTTCTGCGACCACGTCGTTCCGGCCTTCGCGCGCGGCACGGTGCAGGGCGGTCCTGCCGTCCTCGTCCTTGGCATTGATGTCGGCGCCGGCCGCTATCAGTACCGGGATTGACTTGACCGACGCAAGGTGAATCGGCCGCAAACCCGTCTTGCTGGCGTCGCCGACCTTCAGGCCGTGCGAGGTGAGCAGCTGCAGTACCCGTTCATCCAGGCCGCCGCGCGCGGCGACATGCAGCAGCGTCAGACCTTCACGGCTGCGTTCCAGCGGATCGAGGCCGAAACTCAGCAGGTATTCCAGCCTGTCGTAGCGAGGGGACTGTGCCGCCCGGTGCAGAAGCGGAAGGTCGGTCATTGCGCCGACGTTGGAAGGCACTGCGCCGTGGTTGACCAGCCACTTGAGTACCTCAACCGATGCGCCCGGCGCCGCCTCGTACAGGAGGCGGTTCATGCCGGACTCGCCGATTTTTTCGGCAATGCCAGCCAGATCGGCGGTGTTGGGATTGTCGATCAGGCCGTTCTCCATGAACAGTTCTCTCAGTTCCGTCAACGCAGGCATGCTGTTTTGCCGGGCGCGGTTATTCGCGGTGCACCATGCAAGAAGACTGATCAGGATCAGCGTCGGAACCAGCTTGATCAGGAAGCTGCTGTTCTTTCCACCCATGTTCATTATTGTTTCTTCTCCGCGACGGGCAACAGCGCTTTGACGCTGCGGTGCGT
>CBIHRJ010000031.1:0-61875 GCA_966212445.1 uncultured Noviherbaspirillum sp.
CGACGAGGCGCTCGAGATCTCGCAGCAGGCCGCCGACCGCGAAATGCGCAAGGGCAGGTACTACAACTAAGCGATTCCTTCCTGGAACCTGCTCCAGGAAACCATGACGCCGGCGGCCTCCGCCGCCGGCGTCCCAATCCAACCGTCTTTGAGATACGACATGAACCGACTCATATCCCGGGGCTTGCTGACGCCTGCCGTCGCCACGCTGTTCATCTGGATGATTGTCCCGCTGATGATGACGATCTATTTTTCGTTCATCCGCTACAACCTGATGCAGCCGGGCGAACATGAATTCGTCGGGATCATGAACTATGAATTCTTCTTCACCGACAATGCCTTTTTCCCGGCGGTGAAGAACACGCTGATTCTTCTGGGCTCGGTGATGGCCATCACGGTCGTCCTCGGCGCGGCGATCGGCCTGCTGATCAATGACCCGTTTCCCGGCCGTGCGATCGTCCGCGTGCTGCTGATTTCGCCGTTCTTCGTGATGCCGGCGGTGAACGCGCTAATGTGGAAGAACATGATGCTCAACCCGATCTACGGCCTGATTGCACAGATCAGCCTGTTCTTCGGGTGGACGCCGGTCGACTGGCTGGCGGAATATCCGCTGCTGTCGATCATCACCATGATTTCCTGGCAGTGGCTGCCCTTCGCCAGCCTGATCTTCATGACCGCGCTGCAGTCAATGGACCGCGACCAGATCGAGGCGGCGCGCATGGACGGCGCCAACTACCTGCAGCAACTGCGCTACCTGTACATCCCGCACCTCGGACGCTCGATTGCGGTGGTGATCATGATCGAAATGATTTTCCTGCTGTCCGTGTTTGCCGAAATTTTCACCACCACCGGCGGCGGTCCCGGCTTCGAGACGACCAATGTGGCATTCATGATCTACCTGCAGGCGCTGGCCGGATTCGACGTGGGCGTGGCTTCCGCCGGCGGCCTGTTCGCGGTCCTGCTCGCCAATATCGCCGCGATTTTCCTTATCCGCCTCATCGGCAAGAACCTTCAGAAATAACGGGACAACCATGAACAAGCTGGCATACCACGTTCGAACCGTAGTCGCCTGGATCACCGGGATCGTGATCTTCTTCCCGATCCTCTGGCTCGGAATGACGGCATTCAAGACGGAACTCCAGGCGATCCAGGTTCCGCCGGAATTCTTCTTCACGCCGTCGCTGGAGGGTTTCAGGGAAGTGCAGGAGCGCAGCGACTACCTGCTGTACGCGATGAACTCTGTCATCACCAGTGTCGGTTCGACGCTGATCGGATTGCTGATCGCGATTCCGGCCGCCTACTCGATGGCGTTCTTCCCGACCAAGCGTACCAAGGACGTGCTGGTGTGGATGCTGTCGACCAAGATGCTGCCGGCCGTTGGCGTGCTGGTGCCGATCTACGTCACCTTCCAGAAGCTGGCGTTGCTCGATACCCGTCTCGGACTGACCGTGATCTTCGCGCTCTCCAATCTCCCGATCATGGTGTGGATGCTGTACTCCTATCTGAAGGAAATCCCGCGCGAAATCCTTGAGGCCGCGCGCATGGACGGTGCCGGGCTGCTGCATGAATTCCGCTTCGTCGTCATTCCGCTGAGCGTCGGCGGCATCGCGTCGACCGCCTTGCTGTGCCTGGTGCTGGCATGGAACGAATCGTTCTGGTCGCTCAATCTGGGCGCGGCCAATGCCGGCACGCTGGCGACGCTAATCGCTTCCTACTCCAGTCCGGAAGGTCTGTTCTGGTCCAAGCTTTCGGCGGCTTCATTGATGGCTATCGCACCGATCATCGTCTTTGGCTGGTTCTGCCAGAAGCAACTCGTGCAAGGCCTGACCTTCGGCGCAGTGAAGTAACACGTTCAATCATCCAGGAAACCCGACATGTCATACCTCACCCTGAGCAACATAGAAAAATATTTCGGCGATCACTACGCGATCAAGGGCATCGATCTGCAGATCGAGAAAGGCGAATTCATCGTCTTCGTCGGTCCCTCCGGCTGCGGCAAGTCGACCCTGCTGCGCCTGATCGCGGGCCTGGAGGAAATCGATGGCGGCAAGCTGCGCCTGGATGGCAAGGACATCTCCCATCTGCCGTCGTCCAAGCGCGATCTGGCGATGGTGTTCCAGTCGTATGCGCTCTATCCGCACATGACGGTGTTCGAGAACATGTCGTTCGCATTGAAGCTGGCCGGCACGCCCAAGGATGTGATCCGGGAAAAGGTCGAAAAAGCGGCGACCATCCTCGACCTGAAAAAATACCTGGACCGCACGCCGAAGGCCTTGTCGGGCGGCCAGCGCCAGCGTGTAGCGATCGGACGTTCCATCGTGCGCGATCCCAAGGTCTTCCTGTTCGATGAGCCTTTGTCGAACCTCGACGCGGCGTTGCGCGTGCAGACCCGCATCGAGATCGCCAACCTGCATCGTGAACTGGGCGCGACCACCATCTACGTCACGCACGACCAGGTCGAAGCGATGACGCTGGCCGACCGCGTCGTGGTGCTGCGGGACGGCAAGGTGGAGCAGGTCGGTTCGCCGCTCGAACTGTACGATCGTCCGGCCAACCGTTTTGTCGCACAGTTCATCGGCACGCCGAGCATGAATGTGGTGCCGGCATCGGGGCTGCCGCAACTGTCCGCACGGACCGGCTATGTGGCGCCCGGCGACGGTTTCATCGGCATCCGCCCCGAGCATGTGCTGGTCGATTCCGATCCGCTGGGCCTGCCGGCGACGGTCGACATGGTGGAGGCGCTCGGCGTCGAAACGCTGATTTACTCGCATCTGGAAAACGGACTGCAGATCGTCTCGCGCGGCAACGAGCGCTCCAGGCTGCGCCCCGGCGACAAGGTCCGCCTGAGCTTCGATGAGGACCATGTCCACCATTTCGACGAATCCGGTGTGACCCATATCGAACGCAAGACAGTAAAGGCGGTGGCGTCATGAACTCTGCGGCAAGCAAAACAGCCAAGCTGAAGCAGTCCAGTCTGCGCAATCTGCCGTCGCATGTGCAGGTTCCGGAATACGACCGCGCCGGCGTCGCAAAAAGCATCGTCCACATCGGCGTCGGCGGCTTTTATCGTGCGCACCAGGCGGTCTATCTTGACGACCTGCTGCATCGTCCGGGAAACGAGGAATGGGGTTTCTGCGGCGTCGGCCTGCTCAAGCATGATGTGCGGATGCGGGATGCACTGGTTGAACAGAATTGCCTGTACACCGTGGTCGAGCGCAGTGCGTCCGGCGATCGCGCCCGGGTGATCGGCTCGCTGCTGGAATATCTGTATGCGCCGGCCGCCGCGGAAGCCGTGCTCGAAAAAATGGCGGACCCCGGTTGCCGCATCGTGTCGCTGACCATTACCGAGGGCGGTTATTACGTCAATCACGGCACCGGCGAGTTCGACGAAAACCATCCCGACATCGTGCACGACCTCGCGCATCCGCATGCGCCGACCTGCTCGTTCGGCTACCTCGCGGAAGCGCTGCACCGCCGCCGCGAACGCGGACTGGCGCCGTTCACCATCATGTCCTGCGACAACCTGCAGAACAATGGCGACGTCACCCGCAAGATGCTGCTCGCGTTCGTGCAGCGCCGCGATCCGGCGTTGTGCGCATGGCTGGAGCAGCACGGCGCCTTCCCGAACAGCATGGTTGACCGTATCACGCCGGCGACGACCGATGAGCACCGCGCGATGGTCGCGGACGCGTTCGGTATCGAGGATGCCTGGCCGGTCGTCACCGAGCCGTTCCGGCAATGGGTGATCGAAGACCATTTCCCCGGCGGACGTCCGGCCTTCGAACTGGTCGGTGCACAAATGACAACGGATGTGCTGCCCTACGAAAAAATGAAGCTGCGCCTGCTCAATGCCGGCCACCAGGCGATTTGCTATATCGGCATGTTGCTCGGATATCAATACGCGCATGAGGCGATGGCCGATCCGGCCATCCGCACGCTGTTCAGGGCGATGATGGACGTCGAAGTCACGCCGTTGCTGGGAGAAGTGCAGGGTATCGACCTGGAAGCGTACAAGGCCACGCTGGTCGAACGCTTCTCCAACCCGGCCATTCACGACCAGCTGACGCGCATCGGCACCGAGGGCTCGGCCCGGATTCCCAAGTTCGTGCTGCCGTCGGTGGTCGAACAACTGGAGCGTGGCGGCCCGGTTCGTCTGCTCAGCTTCGTTGTTGCATCCTGGTTCCGGTATCTGGCGGGAAAGGACGACTTGGGTAACAATCTCACTATCATCGACCCGCTGGCGGACCGTCTGCAGGAACATGCGCAACGGGGCGGCGCCGACCCGGTTTGCCTGCTCTCGATCCATGCTCTGTTCGGCGACGACCTGCCTGCATCGTCCCGGTTTGTCCGGCATGTGCGCGAGTCGCTGCGCGACTTCTACGAGAGCGGCGCCAGGGCAGCACTGGAAAAGGCGATAGTTGCCGGTTCCTGAGCACGGCGCACCGGGTCACCGTCGATGTCGTTCGCTGACTGATTCTTCTGCAGGAGGAGCCATGACAAGCAAGCTGAAAATTCAGGCGCCGGAGCTTGAGTACGACGTGTTCAGCGGTTTCATGCGATACCTTGAGCATGGATTCCCCAGCGATCTGGTGCGCTGGCACTATCATGAAGCGTACGAGCTGCACCTGATCGTGGAGACCAGCGGCAAGCTGTTCGTCGGTGACTATGTCGGCGAGTTCGGCCCCGGCAACCTGGTGCTGACCGGGCCGCGGCTGCCGCACAACTGGATCTCCACCGACTACAAACCGGAGGGCGTGGAAGTGCGCGACATGCTGGTGCAGTTCATGGCGCCGCCGCTTCTCGCCGCAGCGAAAGACATCCCGGAACTTCATGACATCGTTCCCTTGCTGGAACGCGCGAAATACGGTATCGAGTTTTCCGGCTTGAGCAACCATGCCCGCGAGAGTCTGGTCCGCATGCGCGATTCGAGGGGTATGGACAGGTTTGTCGAACTGCTGCGCCTGCTGGGTGTGCTGGCGCAAAGCCAGTCCTTCCGCCTGCTGTCGAGCGCGCAGATCCAGTCCTTCGACGACGACGACGCGCTGGAGAAAATCAATACGGTCGTCAACTACGTCACCGAAAACTATGACCGCGAGCTGTCGGCGGAAGACCTGTCGTCGATGATCGGCATGTCGCAGAGCAAGTTCTCCCGGTTCTTCAGGAAATCGACCGGCAACTGCTTTACCGAATTCGTGAACCGCATCCGCATCAACAAGGCATGTCATCTCCTGATGAATACCAGCCAGCATGTCACGAATATTTGCTACGACGTCGGATTCAACAACGTGGCGAACTTCAACCGGCGCTTCCTGGAATTGAAAGGCGTGACGCCGAAGGAATTCCGGCGAATGTCGGAGGGGCGGTTTGGAGTGTTGCAGTAAGGCACCGAGCAGGAACAAGTTGCACAATTTTGCTGGCCTCAATGTAACTTGGGGGCGCGCTGCGGAGTTGCACGCCACTAGCAGTACTCGTACTGCGTCGTGTCGGTCGCCTCCACATCGCATCCCGCTACGACCGCCAAATTGCACACCTTATTCCTGCGCGGCGCCTGAGTCGTTCCGGAAAAGCCGGAAAGCGGCTGTTGATGTCACAGGTAGTGCAGGCCTCCGTGCCTGCACATGGTGCGGATGCAGTCAGCGCATCCACGTGGGCACGGAGGCCCGCGCCACCGGGGGAAGACATTGACGTATCTGCCTGGCCTGTCTGCGTTTTCCACACGATACAAATGAGCACGGTAGAGCGGATGATCATTCGTCCGTCACGGCGACGGCCGCTGCGCGACGTGAAAAAACATGCTGTTCGCAGTGCCGCTCCACGGAGCGGATTCGATTTTGCGGGAGGGTCGATGGCAATCAAGGTTCCGCTCCGGACGCCGGAGTTAGAACTCTATGAATTCAGCGAATTTCTGAGATACCTGGAACACGGCTATCCGGACCCGCTCGTCCGCTGGCACTACCACGACGCCTATGAACTGCACCTGATCGTCGCGACTCAGGGCAAGCTGTTCGTCGGCGACTACATCGGCGATTTCTCTCCGGGGAACGTTGTCCTCACCGGACCCCGCCTGCCGCATAACTGGATCACGACCGATGAACTCGGCGATGCCGTTCCATTGCGCGACATGGCAATTCAATTCGGCCACTCCGCCATCGAAGTGACGGCGAAGTATATTCCGGAGCTGCGCGAAGTCATGCCGCTGCTGGAACGCGCACGATACGGCGTCGAGTTCTTCGGCGTCGGCGAGCGCGTGCAGAACGATTTTCGCAGGATACGCGACCTGTCCGGCGTCGACCGCCTTGCCGAATTCCTGAAGCTGCTGGCCGCGCTGGCCAAGAACAACGCCTATCAGCTTCTGTCCAGCGCGCAGATGCAATCCTACGATGACGATGCGTCGCTTGCGAAAATCAATGCAGTGTTCAACTACATCCTCGAAAACTACAACAAGGAGATTTCCGCGGACGCGCTCGCGGCGACGCTGGGCATGTCACAGAGCAAGTTCTCGCGCTTTTTTCGCAAGGCGACCGGCAACAACTTCACCGCCTTCGTCAACCATATCCGGATCAACAAGGCCTGCCATCTACTGATGAATACCGATATGTATGTCTCGAATATCTGCTACGAAGTGGGATTCAACAACGTGGCGAATTTCAATCGCCGCTTTCTCGACATGAAGGGAGTGACGCCGAAGGAGTTTCGTGCGCAGGCGCATGGACAGTTCGGCCGTGAGTAACAGATCGGCACAGATCGGCAGATCGACCGGATGAGCATGGCAGGCAGTGCAGGCACGGCGGCCGACGCTCCGCAGACCTGCACTACTACAGGGAATTTGCGTGCCTGCCCGCTCGCTCACAAAGAAAAATCAAGCCTGTCCGCTGCCCTGGATGAGTCCCAGTTTCTGGCCGAGGCGATGAACCAGCGGGAAGTTCCACACCACGCCCTGACTGTTGCTGAATTCCTGTTTTCCGGTCTGGTACACACAGTTGCGCCAGCCGGCGGAACCGGAAGCATATCCCTGGCGCTCGCAGACAGGGCCATACGACACGACCAGCGCATCAACGTCACGATCCAGCGCAGCCCGCTGTTCGGCAGGCGCGGCACATCCGAGCAAGGCAGCGCCGGCCAGTGTTATTGCAATTACGTTACGCATGATGACCTCCATCGGTTAGTTTCCCCGAGACCATTATAGGCGGCATGCGGTGTAACCGAATTTCATACCCGTCCGGGTTGATGTTTGTCAAACCGAATTCAAATTGATGTCGGCGGCCACATGCACTGCTCACTGGATCCCGTCGTTGCAACAATGCCGTTCTTCAACGATGAAAACAGGCAGGGCGGAATGCCGATCGAATTGACGATCGACTGCGGAAATTTAAGGCCAGTGCCGCGTGCGTGACGCTACAATGTTTTTATCGCGCCTTCAGGTTCAACGGAACCGCCTGCGGTAGATGCAACAGCAGGAAACGCGCGATGAATCGGGATGAAAACGTATGCTTAGTCTTGCGCAGGCGATTCGTACTTTTCAGAGCGGTGCGTTGTCGCAACGCGAATTTTTCGCACAAGTCGATCGTGCCCTGGCTTCCGAAGTCACCGATGCCGGACGCCTGTTGGATATTGTCGACGACGAACACACCCGGGTCCAGTTGCCGCCGGAGGTCTATGCCGAGCTGCAACGGCGCGTGTACCAGGCGGTAGGTCCGCGTCATCGCATGGGCGGAGAGGAAACCCGCGTCCATACCCATCCTGGCTACAACACGATGTCGCCGCGCCTGCCGACGTCGCCGCGAGACTTTACTCGCGTTGTTTCCGATTTTTCCGAAGCGGAACGGATCAAGGGCGTCGGCGACACGCTCAACGGCCGCTTCGTGCTGGAAGAGTGCATCGGTTTCGGCGGCATGGGAACCGTGTACAAGGCGCTCGACCTGCGCAAGCTGGAAGCGTCCGACCGCAAGCCCTACATCGCGATCAAGGTGCTCAACGTCCAGTTCCGCGGCCATCCTAAATCGCTGATCACCCTGCAGCGCGAAGCGAAGAAGGCGCAGACGCTGGCGCATCCGAACATCGTCACCGTGTACGACTTCGACCGCGACGGCTCGATGGTGTATCTGACGATGGAATATCTGTCCGGCAAGCCGCTGAGCCAGACATTGAGAACGGCAGGCTTCACCGGCATGCCTTATCCGGAAGCGATACGCATCGTCAACGGTGTCGGCAAGGCGCTGGCCTATGCGCACGAGCGCGGCTTCGTGCATTGCGACCTCAAGCCGGCGAATGTGTTCGTGACCGACTCGGGCGATGTGAAAGTGATCGATTTCGGCATCGCGCGCGTGTTCCAGAAGCCGAAAGAAGATGTGGAAGCGACCGTGTTCGATCCGGGCAGCCTCGGCGGCCTGACGCCTGCGTATGCGAGTCCGGAAATGCTGGAACATCGCGAACCCGACCCGCGCGACGACATCTATGCGCTCGGCTGCATCACCTACGAATTGCTGACCGGCCGCCATCCCTTCGACCGTTTGTCGGCACTGCAGGCGCGCGGCGCCAATATGCGGCCGCAACGTCCGAAGAATCTCGGACACCGGCAATGGCGTGCGCTGAAGGCGGCATTGTCCTTCGAACGCGACACGCGCATGCCGACCGTGGCGCGCTTCCTGGAAGAGATGGGCGGCGAACGCCGGATGGGGCTGTACGTGGGGCTGGCAACGGCGGGCGCGATGGCAGCGGCGCTGGCGGCGGTGGGAATCAACTATTACTGGAGCGTGCGTCCGGCGGATGGCGTGCCGGAACCGGTGGTGCGGCAGGAAACGCCGGCTCCCGTGATCCCCGCACCGGCGCCGCTGCCGACGATGGACACGATCAGGCCGACGCTTGCTGCCGTGCCCTGTTCGGCGTTGACCGCATCGGTCGACGGACGCGCGGTGCAGGTGCGCGGCTATCTTCCGGACAGCTTCGGCAGCGGACGCCTCAAGGATCAATTGAGCGCGCTTCCCGGTGTCGACGCCGTCAATCTCGATGTGCAACAGGTCGACGAAAACAAATGTGATGTCATCAAGCTGTTTGCCCCGTATTGGAATGCCAATCAGCAAGCCGGACGCGCCACGGCGATCCGCACCAAGCATGCCGGCGAGGAATTCACGGAAGGCGATCCGCTGGTCCTCGATATCACCACACCCGGCTTCGATTCCTGGGTGTATGTCGATTATTACGTGCTGGACGGCAGCGTTTACCACCTGGTGCCCAGCCGCCATGCACGCGCACATCAGGCGCCGCCGAACTACTCGGCGACCATCGGCGGTCTTGGCAACTGGGTGATTTCCAAACCGTTCGGCACGGAATTGATTGCCTTGCTTGTCACGCCGGAGCCGCTGTTCAACGGCTTGCGCTCGGAGAATGAGCTGCGGGCGGATTATCTGAAGGCGGTGGAGAAACAACTGGACAGGATGGCGGGGAAGTATGGCGCGGATCGGATCGGCGTGGATTTTGTGCGGATCACGACGCGGGGGAAGAAGTCATGACGGGGAGGAGGGCGCAGCGCGAATTTTCCTCGGATCCTACTTCACCTCCCGCGCTACCCGGAACCCGTTCTGCGAGTGCCGCACGCTGGCATCGTATTTGAACCTCGTCGACGACGGCATGTAGCTTTCCCCTTCACGCCATGACCCGCCGCGTATTACGCGCACCCTGCAGTTCGGCTCATCCCATGAACGGCCATCGGCGGGAGCGCCCTTGTACGAGGTGTGCCAGCAATCGCTGACCCACTCCCAGACGCTGCCGTTCATGTCATGCAGGCCGAAAGGATTGGCGGCGAAGGAGCCGACATCGGCGGGCGCGTCCTGCTGCCAGGGCTCGCCGCAATCCTTGCAGTTGGCGTTGCCCTTGCGCATCTGGTCGCCCCACCAGTAGCGCGTCGAAGTGCCGCCGCGCGCGGCGTATTCCCACTCCGCTTCGGTCGGCAGGCGGTACTGCTTGCCGGTTTGCTTGCCCAGCCATTTCACATACTTTTGCGCATCGTCCCAGCTCACGTCGCGTACCGGACTGTTGGCATGCCGGCCGTTGCCGTCGATGCGCGCACAGTCGCCGGCTTCCGCGCAGGCGTTCCACTGCTCGACGGTCACTTCGTATTTACCGATCGCGAAGGGATGCTCGATCTTCACGCGATGCGCGGGGCGTTCGGATGGATCGGTCGCATTGCTGCCCATCGTGAAGGCGCCGCCGGGCAAGGCAATCAGGAGCGGGCAGGCCGGGCAGTCTTTCACTTCGCTGGCGGCGACAGGCGCGGTTTTCTGCTCGGGCGGGGTTGCCGGTTCCGGACTTGCCTGTTTTGGCGTCTCCTTCGGTCGCTCTTTCGGTGTTTCCTTCACGGCGGGGGCCGGGCGCGGGCGCTCGGGTGCGGCCTTCGGTGGCGTCTTCGCTGGCGCCGGGCGCTCCTGTTCCGGCGCCGCCTTTGTCTTCGCCTCCGCCTGCAAGCGTGCGATGCGGGCTTTCGCCAGCGCGGCGAAGCGCCCGTTCGGGTAGGCTTGAAGATAGGCCTCGTAGTCGCTCGGATGCGTGCTGTCCTTGATCGAGTCCCAGAAGGTCAGTTCAACCTGTTCCGCACTGTCCTTCGGCAGGATGCCCCGGCTCTGCGCGAGCACCATGCGCGGCGACTCCGGCCATGCGGTCATAGCAAATCGATGCGCGTCCGCTGCCGCGGAAGCAAGCCGGAATCCGTCCGGCAATGCCGATGCAATCGATGGCTTTTGTGAACCTCCGCTGGCCTGCCGCACCAGCGAATCGACGCGCCGGAACACATCGTTGATCTCGGCGCCGGGCGCGGCGATTGCCTTCAGCAGTTCACCGGTAAAGAATCCGTGATCCGGTCCGTCTGCGGCAAAGGTGCCGGTCGAGGTCGCGAGGGCAATCAGGGTGTTTGTCGGTGCTTCCGTGAGCGCTGCATGGCCGGTGCCGAAAGGATTGTTCAGGCAACTGTCGAGGATGACCAGGTTCAGCATGCCGGGACGCGGCGCGGACATGCGTTGCAGCACCGTGTGCAGATCGACGCTGCGCGTCAGCATTGATGCGGGTGTATGGCTGTCCGCGTCGATCGGAAGCAGCAGCGTTCTGTCCCTGACCTGGATGCCATGTCCTGAAAAGTAGAACAGGCCGACTCCGCCGGCGCGAAGACGCTGCTCGAATTCCCGGATCGCCTGGCTGAATTGCGCGCCGTCAAGATTCTCCCTGCGCATCACCTCGAAGCCGAGTGCGGACAGCGTATCGGCCATTGCTCGCGCATCGTTGCGCGGATTGGCGAGAGGGCGTTCGAGGTAATCGCCGTTGCCTATGACAAGGGCGATGCGCCTTTCCTGGCCATGTACTGCCGATGATGCAGCAACGTCGTGTTCCGCAATTGCGGTCGCTGCTGCATCCAGGGAAAGCATCACGCATGCGCACAGGATCAGTATTGTTCGCCACACAGCCGGGTATTCCTATGGAGAAGTAGATTCGGTTGCGAATGCATCTTTGCACTTTCGCGCAAAATTCCTTCGATCTATCTGATGAAGTTCAACATATCGCGATATCCATCGGCTAGATTCTGTTGTCTGCCCACTCCACTCTGATCCGGAGGCACCGCATGCCGAGAGCCGCTTTTCTTGCAGTACTGACGATGGCTATCCTCGGCATCGCTCCTGTCTCCTTCGCGCGGACGCCGGCGCCGGAAAACGCAGACGTCTACATCATCTGGCCCTATGACGGCGCGGTCGTTACCGGCGGCAAGATGTGGGTGCGGATGGGCGCGCGCAATATCGGCATCGCACCGAAAGGCACCGACAAGCCCAATGTCGGCCACCATCACCTGCTGATCGACACCGACGTGCCGGCGCTCGACCAGCCTATCCCGTCCGACCGCAACCACCTGCATTTCGGCGCGGGCGAGACCGAGGCACGCATTGAACTTCCTCCCGGCAAGCATACGCTGCAACTGTTGATGGGTGACAAGGACCATATACCGCACGATCCGCCGGTGCAATCGAAGAAGATCTCGATCACCGTGCGTTGAGTTTGTTTCTGCGGCCGGACGAACAATCCGATCTGCCAGTTTCGGAAAACGGAGAAAACACGATCATGTTCAAGGCACTTGCCGCCGCGGCGTTCGCGGCCTTTCTTTTCTCCGGTGCCGCTGTCGCGGCGGGTACGCCGGCTCCCGCCAATGCCTACCTTTATATAGGCTGGCCGAACGATGGCGAGGTCATCGCCGCCGGCAAACCGTTCCGGGTCTGGTTCGGCCTGCGCAACATGGGCGTGGCGCCGAAGGACGTTGCGTTCCCGAACACCGGGCATCATCACCTGCTGATCGATACGCCGTTGCCGCCGCCCGGCGAAGTCATTCCCTCCGACCGCAACCATTTGCATTTCGGCGCCGGCGAAACCGAGACGATGATCGAACTGCCGCCGGGAAAGCATACGCTGCAGTTGCTGATGGGCGACGACAAGCACATCCCGCACGACCCGCCGATCTACTCGAAAAAGATCACGGTGACGGTCAGGTGATGCAGGATGCCCTGACCGCCGGAACTGCGGTTCCGGGCCGGGGTCGAATGCAGCGGACGCACGGACAATCCGGAGCCGGCGGACAGTGCAAAGGACGGTGACATGGACAGCACGGCAAGGCTTGCCGAACCGGAAAGCGCAGTGACGGCATACCTCGAAGTTGCCGAGCCCGGCACCGGCCGGACCACGGTATTTTCGATCCACGACGAAGTGGTGATCGGGCGCGATCCGCAGGACTCGCTGGCATCCGACCGCTTTCTCTGCATTCCCGAACACACGATCAGCCGCCGCCATGCGCGCATCCGATTGCACGGCGACACCTATTTCATCGAAGACTTGCATTCGTTCAACGGCACCTTCGTCGACGGCGAGCAGCTCCGGCCCGGCACCTGGCGCCCGCTGCGCGAAGGCGACGAGCTGGAATTGTCTTCCGTCAGGATCGTGTTTCACTCGCTGGTGGCGCCGGCGCGCGACAACATGCCGAGCATCGTCACCAATTCGGTCGACGCAAGCGACGTCACGCGCTTCATGGAGGCCGCGCCCGATACCAACCAGGCCAATATGCAGCAGACCGTGCGCAAGCTGCATGCGATGGCGCAAGTCGGCATTGCGCTAGGCGCGGTAACCGATCGCGACACCCTGGTCGAGAAGATCATGAACCTGATCTTCGAACTGTTCCCGCTGGCCGAGCGCGCATTCATCCTGATGAAGAAAATCGAGGGCGAGCCGCCGGTGCCGGTCGCCGCGCGCCGCCGCGACGGCACGGTCGAAGACCCTGCGCGGATTCGCATCTCGCATACCATCGTCGACCAGGTGTTCAACCGGAAACAGTCGATACTCTCCGTCGACACCTTGTCGGACCGGCATTTCGGATCGCAGGTCTCCATCGTGGCGCAGGCGATCCGCAGCGTCATGTGCGTGCCCTTGCTGCTGGAAGACGAGTGCCTGGGCCTGATCCAGGTGGACACCTCATCCGATCCGTATGCGTTCAAGGAAGCCGACCTGGAAATGCTCACCGGCGTTTGCGCCGAGACCGCGGTCGCGCTGAAGAATTTCCAGTTGTATTCCGACATCGAACGCCTGCTCGACGGCTTCGTGCGGGCGTCGGTGCAGGCGATCGAAGAACGCGACCCGGTGACTGCCGGCCATTCGTTCCGCGTCGCCGGCTATGCCGAAAACCTCGCCAAGGCGGTCGACCGCGCCGACAGCCATGCGTTACGGCAAGTCACGTTCAGCCTCGACCAGCTGCGCGAGATCCGCTACGCGGCGCTGTTGCACGACTTCGGCAAGGTCGGCGTGCGCGAGCATGTGCTGCGCAAGGAAAAGAAGCTGCATCATTTCGAGATGCGCATGCTGGAGCAACGGTTCAAGTACGCGCGCGCCTGCCTGGAACGCCAGGCGTACCGGCAACTGGCGGAACGGCACCTGCAGCATGCGTTCAGCATCGATGCCTTCCGCGAGCAGAAGAACCTGATCGATGCGGAACTGCGCGAGGAATTCAGTCGTCTGGACAAGTTCATGGAAGCCATCCGCAGCGCCAATGAACCATCGATCTCGCATCTCGCCGGTGCAGCCGATTTGCACGGCATCCTTGACTACCGGTATTGCGAAGCGGACGGCGGCGCCGCACCCCTGCTGGAAGAATGCGAATTTTCCGCGCTGAACGTGTCCAAGGGTTGCCTGACGCAGGAAGAGCGGCGGCAGATCGAAGCACATGTGGCGGATTCGTACTCCTTCCTGATCCTGATCCCGTGGACGCGCGACCTCGCCGGCGTGCCCGCGATTGCGCACGGCCATCACGAGAAGCTCGACGGTTCCGGTTATCCGATGGGTTTGCGAGGCAACCAGATCAGCGTACAGACGCGCATCCTGACGATTAGCGACATCTACGATGCGCTCACCGCCGGCGACCGGCCGTACAAGAAGGCGGTGCCGGTGGAGCAGGCGCTCGACCTGATGGAACGGGAATGCGACGCGGGGCATCTCGATCCGAACTTGTTCAATGTGTTCGTTGACGCCAGGGTGTGGTCGGCGGCGTAGTCCTGGGGGCTGTGTGTTTATTTCAATGCATCATTTGCAGTCGGCGGCGGTGAAAAGTGTTGTTTTCGCCGGCTGCACGGCGGCACTCCTGGGCGGCTGCGCCGACGTCAGCATGCCGGCCTACCGGCAGCCCGACACCACGGCCAAAACCTCGTGGTCGCAGCCGGGGTCGGTGTCGGCCTCCGAAACCATCGCACCGGACTGGTGGCGCGAATTCCGCGACCCCTATCTCGACAGCCTGGTGAACCAGGCGATCGGCGGCAATATCGACGTCAAGATTCTCGCGGCGCGCATCCAGGTCGCGAACGCGGCGATCGGCGAGGCGCGCGCCGGCGCACTGCCGACGCTGGACCTGGGCGCGGGCGCCAGTTTCGAAAAAAGCACCGGGCAGAAATTCTCGAAACAGTTCAATCTCGGCACCCAGGTCAACTGGGATGTCGACGTCTGGGGCAAGGTGGAGAAGGGCGTGCAGGCACAGACTGCCGGTTACCGTGCGTCCGAGGCGGATTGGCGGGCCGGCTACCTGACGCTGGTGGCGGACGTCGCGACCACGTATTTCCAGATCCTGCAGCTTGACGAGCAGATCGGCCAGCAACAGCAGACGCTGGAAAAGAACCGGCAGATCCTGTCGACCTACGAGGCGATGGAACAGACCGGCCTGCTGCCGCATACCCGTGTGCTGCAGCAGCGCGCCGAAATCAATCGCCTTGCCAACGACCTGATCGACCTGCGCCGCTCGCGCGACCTGGCCGACAACGCGCTGTCGACGCTGATGGGCGTGGCGGCGGGCGAGTTCAAGGTGCCGCCCGGCCAGTTGCAGCAGAAGGTCAGCCTGCCCACGGTGCCGGCCGGTTTGCCGTCCGACCTGCTCAAGCGCCGGCCCGACATCGTCGCCGCCGAATACCGCGTGCTGGAAGCCTACAACCTGGTGGGCCAGGCCAAGCTCGCGCAATTGCCGTCGATCAGCCTGACCGGACGCGGCGGCAGTTCCAGCTTCGCGCTGGGCAACCTGCTCAAGTCCTTCACCTTCGGCCTGCTGCCCAGCATCAACATTCCCATCCTCGACCCGAGCGTGAAGGCGCGCGTGAAAACCAGTGAGGCGGAAACCAAAGTCGCCGAAGAGCAATACCGGCGCACCGTGATCACCGCCTTCGAGGAAGTCGAGAATGCGCTGGTCAACCTCGACGCGCACAAGAAGCAGCGCGCCGAGCTGCAGCAGCAGATCGATCACTTGCGCACGGTCGCCGACCAGATCGATGCGCAGCTCAAGGAAGGGATGGTTTCGCAACTCGAAGTATTCGAGAACGAGCGCTCGCTGCTGGGCGCGCGACTGGCCCTGCTGGCCAACCACCAGCAGATCCTGTCCGACACCGTGACGCTCTACAAGGCGCTGGGCGGCGGCTGGCCGGGCGTCGACGTCGGGAATGCGAGCAAGTGAATGTTATCGCGCAACGTGGCCCCTGATGCGCCGACCGCCGCCTTGCATCCGCGGACGGAACGCGATTTCAACATCGTGCTGGTGCCGGTGTCGCACCCCGAACTGGGCGAGATCCGCATCGACGAAGACCTGTTCGCGGTCGGCCGCAACGAAGCGCCGTTCGGCGCCTACGCGCCGGCGATCGTGGCCGACCTGTCGCGCCGCCACGCGCGCATCTTTTCCGAATACGGCGCGGTCTACATCGCCGACCTCGACAGCAAGAACGGCACCACCGTCAACGGCCGCGACGTGCGCCAGAAGACCTGCCGGCTGCAGCAGGGCGATGAAGTGTGCTTCGGCGGCACGCTCTGCTACAAGGTGCAGCTCGGCCAGCGTGCGGGCGTGCCCGACACCGTATCGCGCGCCGCGCGGCTGGTCAGCCTGACGCTCACGCCCGACCGCAACGACCTCGGGCTGCAGCCCATCGTCATCACGCACTTCCCGTTCCTGATCAGCAAGGCCGACGCCGCGTTTTCCCGCTACAAGAACGAGTACCCGCACCAGGTGAATTACCTGTCGCGCCGCCATGCGCACATCTTTCTGAAGGGCGGACGGCCCTTCGTCGAAGACCTCGGCAGCACCAACGGCACCTTCGTCGGCGGCAAACGCCTGGACGAGCATGCGGTGCCGCTGGAAGAAAATGACATGCTCGCGTTCGGCGGACACCATTTCGTGTACAAGGTCAGCCTGCAGAAGGAAGAAGCAGCCACCGAGCCGACCCTGACCAGGCTCAGTCCCGCCGCGCGCGCGCCGAGGGCGGACGCAGCCGGTCCGGACAGCGTGAATAATGCGGACATTGCGAATAATGTGCACAACGCGGACAAGACCACCTTCGTCGCGGCGGCGGATTCGTTTCTCGACATCTTTTGCGTCGAGCAGGCGCCGCGCCAGGACGACGAAGTCAACGACGAGGCAGCGAAACAGGCTGACGACGCGAACGAGGCCGGTAAGCGCCGTCCGCGCGGCAGGCTCGGCATTTTCCTGTCCGAACTGAACGACGCCTTCATAGGCAAGGAACGCAAGCGCAGCCGCCGCGGAAAATGGTGGGGGACAGCGCTGGCGACACTGCTGCTTGCGCTGGCGGCGGTGCTGTACCTGGGCGGCTCGCCCGAGCGCGAACTGAACGACCTGGTCGCCGGCGGCGACTATGCGAATGCCGCCACGCTGGCCGACCGGCAGTTGCAACGCGACCCCGGCAATACGCGATTGCAGGCGCTCGGCACCGAAGCGCTGCTGAAGACGGACCTGCCGCCCTGGCTGGCCGCGCTGAAGGCCGGCGATTTCAAACGCGCAAGCAATGTCCTCGCCGCGATGAAAGACCGCAGCCGCCACAACGCCGAGATGCAGGCGCTCGCCGCCGAACTCGGCTGGATTGCCGAACTCGAACAATTCGTGGCAGCGCGCGGCGGCATGGAAGCGCCGATCCGGATCTATGCCGACGAAGACCGGATACGCGCGCTGCTCAAGCGCTGGAACGACGACACCGGTGCGCACCAGCGCGCCTTCGCCAAAGTCGCATCGCATGTGCCCGCCTTCAGGGAAACTTACGCGGATGCGCTCAGCCATTTGCGCAAGCTGCAGAGCGACGATTCGGTCTACCTGGCCGCGATCGACCGCCTGAAAGCGGCGATCGCCACCGAACTCGGCCGCGACCAGCCGGAAGCGCTGGAGCCGATGCTGCAGGATTATGCGGAAAAATATCCGCGCCTCGCCGGTCTCGACCAATTGCGCGGCGACCTGCGCCAGTACATCGACATCGACAGCGAAGCGCATGCGCAGCGTCTGGGCGTGCTGGTTCCCCTGCTCGCGAAAGTGCGCTTCTCGACACCGCCGTTCCAGCAGCGCTTCCGCGAACTGACGGCCAGCGGCAAGCTGCCGTCGGCTGACGTGGTGCGCCAGTATCAGGCCGTGTCGCAGGCGTGGCATGCCGGCGATACGCGGCAGGCGCTGGCCGGTCTGCAGGCGATGTCGTCGGGTCCGCTGGCGGAGGCGGCATCGAAGCAGCTGCAACACAAGAAGGCACTGGCCGAGCAGTACGGCGCGCTGCAGAAGGCGCGCGGCGGCAAGGGTTACGACGACCGCCTGCTGGCGTTCTACGGCGCGCTCGATCCGGACGAGGACGTGTACTTCATTCGCGCCACGGCCGCCGATGTCGGTGCGGTGCGCGACAAGGCGATCAAGCGCGCGCACGGCTTGCTGGAAAGCGCGCAAAAGTCATGGAGCCGCTATCGCGACAACGGCGCGATCGGCGGCGTGCAGCGCCTCGAAGGCGGCGTGTCGGAAAGCTTCCGCGCGCAGGCGCGGCTGCTGGCGCAGGCGCGCGACGACGCTCGTCAGGGGGCGCGCATCTACACGCAGCTGAAGGCCGACTACCCGGCGGACCAGCGCAAGCTGGTCGACGAGATCAACGCGGAAGCGGAACTGCAGCGCCGTTCCCTGCTCGAATTGCGGCGCGTGCTGGAGCCCGCGCAGTTGAAAGCGAAACTGGCCTTGCTGGGGGATGGCAGCGATGAAAAATGAAAACCGCCTGCGCCCGCTGACCGAGGCGCTCGAAGACCACAGCGCCGAAGGCATCGCCATCCTGACCGCCGAGCCGTGGCGCTACACGCAGGCGGTCATCTACACCATGGTCGCGCTGGTCGTCGCGGCGCTGATCTGGTCCTTCTTCGGCCATGCGGACGTGCTGGTGACCGCCCAGGGCGCCTTGCAGCCGGAGTCCGAAGTGCGCCGCATCTACGCGCCGATCGACGGCGAGCTGGCGAATGTCTACATCGCCGAAGGTCAGCCGGTATCGAAGGGCGACGTGCTGGCCCGCCTGAACGCGCGCGGCGCGATCGAAGCCGCCACCAACGCACTGCAGGCGCAACTGAAGCTGGAGGACGCCGAGCGCGAATGGAAACAGTTCCCTGAAAAGAAAGCGCTGATGGAGCGCAAGGCAGCGGCCTTGAAGCAGCAGATCGAGGTGGAGTCCCGCCTGCATGAAAAGCGCGTCTCGGAGGGCACCTCGAAACTGGAAGAAGGCCAGAAGGCGCAGTTGCAGGAAGCGCGCAGCAACCTCGACGATGCGCGCCGCGCGCGCGATGCCGCCAAGACGGAACTCGACAAGTATACGCGGCTGTTTTCCCTGCCGGGCGGCGGCGGCGTGTCGCAGTTCCAGGTCGAAGGCAAGAAGAACGCGTTGCAGGCCGCGGAGAACGCGCTGCGCGTGGCGCAGGCAAGACTGGGCGAACTGAACTTCCGTCTCAGCCAGGAATACGGGCAGGCCAGCGAAAGGCTGCAGGAGAGCGGACAGGAATTGACGAAACTGCAATTGCAGTACGATGCCACCGAGAAGGAAATCGCCAGCGCCGAGGAAAAACTGCGGCTGCAGGTGCAGACCGCGCGCCTGGTTGCCGATGCCGCCGCCCGCATCCGTTTCGAGAACATCGACAAGGACAACTTCCTGCTGATCGTCTCACCGGTCGACGGCGTGATCACCGATGTCACGTCGACGCAGCCGGGCGACAAGGTGCAGGCCAACGCGCCGCTGGGCGGTATCGCGCCGAAGGACGCGCGCCCGATCCTGAAGATCGAGATCGCCGAAAACGACCGCGCCTTCCTGCGCGAAGGCTTGCCGGTAAAACTGAAATTCAACGCCTTTCCGTACCAGCGCTATGGCCTCATCGACGGCACGCTCGAATTCATTTCGCCCGCCACCAAGCCGGCGCAGCCCAACAAGCAGCCGGCATACGAGGGACGCGTGGCGCTCTCGCGTGACCATTTCACCATCGCCGACACCAGCTACCCTTTACGTTATGGCATGAATGCCACGGCGGAAATCGTGGTGCGCGAGCGTCGCCTGATCGACCTTGCACTGGACCCGTTCCGCGAGGTCGGCGGATAAACGCGGAGCCTGCCGGCATGTTCAGTATGTCCGGCAGGAAATTAATTAAATTCCAACAATAAAAATTCCCGGCATGGCCTTGAAAAAGAGCTTGCACGTCGCCATTTCAGCACATTAGAAGTCTCTCACTGTGAGATGAAGAAGTGGAAACTGACGTAACTGAAAAGGTGGATATTTCGCGCGTCCTGATTCAACGCGTGGCAGGCGCGCCGGCGAAGGCGAGGGTGACCTCCCTGGAAGCGGCGAATGCGGTGCTCGAAAGCTGGGCCGATGATGTCGCGCCCGAGTCCGGGCATGACGAATGCGATTTCCAGATCGTGTTCGAAGACGGCTTCCGGTATCACGGCCATTATCATTTGAGCAAGTCCCAGAAGCGCATTTCGCTGGGACGCCATGTGCGCAAGCAGTTGACCGCGATGGCTGCAAAGACCCGTTCCCGAAAAAGCGCCCAGGCCGGCGAAGAACCGGCGATCAGCATGATCGGCGGCGATCTTGCCGAATCGGCAAAGATTGCGCTGGATCATTACAACATCTAGCCCGGATATTTCATCGGGACGCGGAGTGATGGCGCACGAGTTGTGAGCCAGTTGGCGTTTCCGCGTCAAGCCAATAGTTCATCTATTGGTATCAAAAACGCGCCTGCATGGTTGAGCCGCCTCAAAGCCGAGAGGGGGGACGCGCTTACCCTGAAAGTCTGCCCAGACTTTTTCCGGTTTTTTTCCAATGCGACATTTCAGCGAAAGCGCATTGCTGACCGATCTCTATGAGATCACCATGCTGCAGGCCTACTTCCGGCAGCGCATGAACGAGACCGCGGTGTTCGAATTCTTCGTCCGGCGGCTTCCCGAACAGCGCAACTTCCTGATGGCGGCGGGACTGGAGCAGGTCGTCGCCTACCTCACCGGGCTGCGCTTCGACGACGCCGACCTCGCATGGCTGCACGCCAGCGGCCAGTTCGATCCGGCGTTCCTCGAATCGCTCAGGGATTTCCGCTTTACCGGCGATGTGGACGCGGTTGCGGAAGGAACGGTCGTGTTCGCCGATGAGCCGATCCTGCGCATCACCGCGCCGCTACGCGAAGCCCAGTTCGTCGAGAGCCGCGTGATGAACCTGTTGCATCTCCAGACGCTGGTCGCGTCCAAGGCAGCGCGCGTGGCGATCGCCGCGCAAGGCCGGCGGCTGGTCGACTTCGGCCTGCGCCGCGCGCATGGCGCGGAAGCGGCGATCCTGTCGGCGCGCGCCAGTTACATCGCCGGATTCGACGGCTCCGCGACGACAGTGGCCGCGCCGCTGTTCGGCATCCCCGTGTCGGGCACGATGGCGCATTCATTCGTGCAGGCGCATGAACACGAAACCGATGCCTTCGCGGCGTTTGCGCATGCCTTCCCGGGCAATGCGATCCTGCTGATCGATACCTACGACACCGAAGCCGCGGCCGCACAGGTGGTACGCCTTGCGCAATGGCTGCGCGAAGAGGAGGGTATCCGCATCAAGGCAGTACGCATTGATAGCGGCGATCTCGCCGACACCGCGCGGCGCGTGCGCGCCATTCTGGATGCCGGCGATTGCAGCGAGATAGGCATCTTCGCCAGCGGCAACCTGGACGAATACGCGCTGCAGTCGCTGCTGCAAGAAAATGCGCCGATCGACGGCTTCGGCGTCGGCACGCGCATGAATACGTCGAGCGACGCCCCCTACCTCGATTGCGCGTACAAGCTGGTTGAGTATGCCGGGCAGCCGCGCCGCAAGCGATCGACAGGCAAGGCGACGTGGCCGGGTTGCAAGCAAGTGTTCCGCCGTCACGATGCGCATGGCACGATATACGGCGACACGCTTGCATTGCAACACGAGAATTTGTCCGGAGAGGCGCTGCTGCAACCGGTCATACGCGGCAGCATGGCGGTCACGCCCTCGCCGCCGCTGTCGGAGATCCGCGCGCATGCGCAGTTGCAACTGCGCGCCCTGCCTGCATCATTGCGCAGCCTGGGTCCGGCCGCGCCCCATCGCGTCGAGGTTTCTCATGCGTTGCGCACACTTGCACGGCAGGTCGACGAGCGCCAGCATGCGCAGGCCGACGCCGATCGCGCGCACTGGGGTTTTGATGACGAATGAGCGGCATCGGATCGCGCCTGGCTCGTGCTGCCGTCATGCGGCCGTCTGCGCTTGTGCGGTACGAGGAGGTGTTGCGGCGGCAGAACTGATAGGCGAACACAAGCTTGAAGAATTGCTGCCGGCGGCGATTTTCACGACTCCTGTTTCTCGTCTGGCGCATCGCGAAAAGCCTGTCCGAAAGCATCGATGAACGCAGGCAAGCTGTCTCGTGGAAGATGATTGATACCCGCCGCCGCAGGTCGTCCGCCGCCACTCGGAAACTGCCGGCAAAACTCGCCCGCCCCACGCATCGTGCGAAGCGGCGCCCGCACGCTTGCGGTATATCCGTCATGCGCGTTTGGCGTGAGAACCGCATGCGCGCGTTCGGGAAAGGCAGTCGCGAGAAAATTGCCGTAAGCGCCGCGCACGCGCCGGCTCCATGCGGCATCCGGCAGCACCATGATCGTGCCGTGCGGCAGGGTGGCATACGCTTGGGCCTGCTGCGCCATCTCAAGATCGCGCCGGCGGGATTCGCGCAGGGTGTGCATGACCGGTTCGTTATCGATGAAGGAAAACGGGTCGGCATGGCGATGCAATAGTGCATACAGCGCGTTCGGATGTATGACCAGGTCGGCCTCGTTGTCGCCATAAGCGTTGTAGTTCAGGCATTCGCCGAGTTCCTGCAAGGCGTTGACTTGCGCAGCCTTCAAGGCGAGCGGTTCGGCCAGCTTGCGGGCGGATTGCGCGAAGTTGTCGCCGAACGCGGCAACGACCGCCCAAGGCCGGTGCGCGCCGTTCAGCCAGCGGTCGACGATGATGCCGGTACAGGTGTCGGGGGCAATGTCGATGACCGCCTGCAAGTGCGGATGTGCCGGAACCTCACCCGAACCGTGATGATCGAAGTATTGAATCGTTACGTCGCGCGCCAGTAGCGCATGCAGCGCAGCACGATTGACGTCGATGGAAATATCAAGCACCGTCACTGCGTCGCCGGCTTGCGCATTTACCCGTTCGAGCAAAGCAATATCGCGCTTGGTCCCGGTGATCCGTTCGGCGTCGATCGGATCGGCAAGCCGCAGTTGATGCAATGCGCACATGCCGTCCGCATCGCCGTTGAATACGTCAAAGTGGTTCATGGGAAAATGAGGGAAACATGTCGATGACAGAACCGGAATCTCTTCATGCTTCCATGATAGGCGATGCATCGATGCTGCCAATGGCCCAGATTCCCCCGGTGCTTTTCGCGCTCGGCGGCAGCAAGGACTTTGGCGAGCAGGTGAGCCGTCGGCTCGGACTTGCTTTGAGCGAACATGAGGAGCGCGAGTTCGAGGACGGCGAACACAAGACGCGGCCGCTGGTTGGCGTGCGCGGCAAGGATGTTTTCGTGCTGCATTCCCTGTACGCCGACGACAGGCAGAGCGGCAACGACAAGTTGTGCCGGCTGCTGTTCTTCATCGGCGCACTGAAGGACGCCGGCGCAGGGCGCGTGACAGCCGTCGTGCCTTATCTCGCCTACGCGCGCAAGGACCGGAAAAGCAAGACGCGCGATCCGGTCACCACGCGCTATGTCGCTTCGCTGTTCGAGGCGGTCGGCACCGACGCGATACTCACGATGGACGTCCACAATCTGGCCGCCTACCAGAACGCGTTCCGCTGCCGCACGGAACACCTGGAAGCCTACGGCCTGTTCGTCGCGTATTTCGCGCCGATGCTCAAGGAGCATGAGGTCGTCGTGGTTTCGCCCGACGCGGGCGGCATCAAGCGTGCGGAGCAGTTCCGGCAACGTCTCGCGCAAGCGCTTGGCAAGCCCGTCGGCGCGGCATTCGCGGAAAAGTACCGGAGCGAGGGCGTGCTCAGCGGCGACATGCTGGTCGGTAACGTCAAGGACAAGGTGGCGATCATCATCGATGACTTGATCAGCAGCGGCGGGACGCTGACGCGCACTGCGCACGCCTGCGTCGAGCAGGGCGCCACGCGGGCGATGGCGGCGGCAACGCACGGGCTGTTCACCGGCAACGCGCCGACACTGCTGGCGGAATCCGCACTGGAACAGATCGCGGTTACCGATACCGTGCCGCCATTCCGGCTGGAGGAAGGGCAGGGGCGCGCTAGTGAAAAAATCCGCTTGCTGGGCAGCACGGAACTGTTTGCGCAAACCATCGGCAGGCTGCATTCCGGCGGTTCGGTGTCGGCGCTGATGGAAGCCTGAACAGGAACGGAGGCCGGCAATGAAGGAGAATCAATCGGCGTACGTCAGATGGTTCAAGAACCTCGGCATCGGCGATGTCCCTCTGGTCGGCGGCAAGAACGCGTCGCTCGGCGAGATGGTGCGCGAACTCGCCGCCGGCGGCGTCAATGTTCCCGACGGGTTCGCCGTCACGGCGGCGGCGTACCGCTACGTACTCGATCGGGCGAATGCCTGGCCGGCATTGCATGAAGCGCTCGACGATCTCGACATCAACGATGTGGACGACCTTGCGCGACGGGCGCACCGTGCGCGTGAAATCGTCTACGGCGCGCCGTTTCCCGAAGACCTCGCGACGCAGATCACCAAGGCCTACCGCCAGCTTCGGGAAGAATACGGCGAACAGCTGACGGTCGCGGTGCGCAGCTCGGCGACCGCGGAGGACTTGCCCTCCGCCAGCTTTGCAGGTCAGCATGAAACCTTTCTCAATGTATCGGGCGAGGCCAAACTTCTCGATGCCGTGCGGCGCTGCTTTGCCAGCCTGTTCATGGATCGCGCGATCCGTTACCGCGTGGACAACGGCTTCGACCATTTCAAGGTCTATCTTTCGGTCGGCGTGATGAAAATGGTGCGCGCCGATCTGGCATCGAGCGGCGTCATCTTTTCGCTCGACACCGAGACCGGATTTCGTGACGTGGTCTTCATCACCGGTGCCTACGGCCTCGGCGAAAACGTAGTGCAGGGCACCGTCGACCCCGACGAATTCCATGTATTCAAACCGATCTTCGCGAAGGGGTTCCGCACTGTGCTGCGGCGCTCCCTCGGCGGCAAGAATGTGCGGATGATCTATGCGAGCGCCGCCGGACGGGAAACGACGCGCAACGTCCCGACGCCGAAGGAAGAACAGCGGCGGTTCTGCATCTCCGATGAGGAAGTGCTGCAGCTGGCCGACTTCGCGATCAAGGTCGAAGACCACTACTCGGCCAAGGCGGGACATCCGATGCCGATGGATATCGAATGGGCCAAGGATGGTCTCGACGGCAAGTTGTATATCGTGCAGGCGCGGCCCGAAACGGTGGCGTCGCAAAAGAATCCTAACGTGCTGGAAGAATACCGCCTGAAAGGAAAGGGCAAGGTGTTGGCAGGCGGGCGCGCGGTGGGTGCCAAGGTCGCCAGCGGCAAGGCGCGGGTGATCACCGACGTGTCGCAGCTGAACCGGTTTCATCCCGGCGAAATACTGATAGCCGATACCACCACGCCCGATTGGGGGACCGTCATGAAAGCCGCGGCAGCGATCGTCACCAATCGCGGCGGCCGCACCTGCCACGCCGCCATCGTGGCGCGTGAACTCGGCATCCCCGCCGTGGTCGGTTGCGACAATGCGACCGAGACGATACGCCCCGGCGACGAAGTGACGGTGTCCTGCGCCGAAGGCGACGCGGGACATGTCTACGCCGGATCGATTCCTTTCGAGATGCTGCGTACTGACGTTTCCGCTATGCAGCGGCCGCAGACACGCCTGATGGTCAATCTTGGCAATCCCGATGTTGCATTCAAGACGTGTTTCCTGCCGAACGATGGCGTGGGCCTGGCGCGCATCGAGTTCATTGTCGCCGAACACATCAAGGTGCATCCGATGGCCTTGTTGCATCCGGAAAAGATCGACGATGCCGGGGTGCGCGAACAGATTGCAGAACTCGCACGCGCTTTTGAGCGCCCGGCCGATTATTTTGTGCAACGCCTGTCCGAAGGCGTGGGCGTGATCGCTGCGGCGTTTTATCCGAATCCGGTCATCGTCCGCTTGTCCGATTTCAAGACCAACGAATATGCCGGCTTGCTCGGCGGCCGCTGGTTCGAGCCAGCGGAGGCCAATCCGATGCTCGGTTTTCGGGGCGCGGCGCGCTATGCGCATCCCGCTTACGCCGAAGGATTTGCGCTGGAATGCGAAGCGATCAAACGCGTGCGCGCGGAAATGGGATTGGACAACGTCAGGTTGATGATTCCGTTCTGCCGTCGCATCGAGGAAGCGGAAAAGGTGTTTGCCGAGATGGAGAAGCATGGCCTGCGGCGCGGCGAGAACGGCCTGGAAGTTGACCTGATGTGCGAGATCCCCAACAACATTGTGCTGGCCGATGCATTCGCAAAACTGTTCGACGGATTCTCCATCGGTTCCAACGACCTGACCCAGCTGGTTCTCGGCGTCGACCGCGATTCCGACATTGTCGCCTTCGATTTCGATGAACGCGATCCCGGCGTCAAGGAAATGATCCGGCTTGCGGTGGAAGGCGCACGCCGCAATGGCCGCCACTCCGGCATCTGCGGACAGGCGCCGTCGGATTATCCGGAAATGGCGGAATACCTGGTGGAACTCGGTATCGAATCCATCAGCCTCAACCCCGACATGCTGCTAAAGACAACGCGGCACGTGCTGGAGGTCGAGAAACGCCTCGGCATTGCACCGCGGAAGGCGGGATGAGCAGGTGAGTGGTGCAGGCCTCCGTGCCTGCACAGGCTTGCAGGCACGGAGGCCTGCACTACCTATTTCAGCTGCATAAAAAAATGTACTGTCATTTCGGACGCAGTGAGCTTTACCACGTCCGAAACGACAAGCACGTTGTTGACGCAGCAGGCTCAGGCCTTGCCTTGCTGCAGGAACAGCTTGACGAAATCGAGCGAGGAAACGATGCCTTTCATGTCGCCCTTCTCGGCGACGACGACATGATGGACCCTGTCGGTGAGCATCAGATCCGCGACTTCTTCGAGCGGCCGGTCCGGTGCGACTTCGATCGGTTTGTAGCTGCAGATTTCCCAGGCGCGCACCGCCGTCGGATCCTTGCCGGCGGCATGGAACGCCAGCAGGTCGTGTGATGTGATGATGCCGACCACCGCGCCGTTGCCGGCGACAACGGGCGCCGACGAAATGGCGTTGGCGTCGAATTTTTCTTCGACACGGTCTATCGTGTCGTCCATGTCCACGGGGACGACATTGGTTTGCATGATGGACGACACCGGCCTGCTCATGTTTTCTTCGTTAGCGAGATTTTTTCGATGACATGGATCGCACCATACTCGTGCGGCCGCTTCGGTGTTTGATCTCGTTCAAATCGATTGCAGGGGCGGACCGAGACGTTCGCTGCGCTCGTCGACGATGTCGCTAGTCCGCTCCACTGACGAGACGATATTCTGCACGCCGTAACCGTCTGTAGAGACATGCGCCGCGACAACATGCAAGGCACCGGTCACAACTGCGCAAAATCCCTTGAACTCCCCGGTTCGTGTAAAGACAAAGTAACAAGACTGGCAGTAAACGCACTTGGGTACTTGGTCGCTGCATGCTGCGCCAGTGCGAATTCCAGGGGAACAATCATGGCCTTCCTGAATATCTTCTTCATGTTCATGACCCTTGATCTTGCATACCAGGCATGGAAAGTCGGTATGCGCCAATTGGGAGCGCTGCTCGCGGTGTGCGCGGTGCTCGGCTTCGGTGGAGCGGTATTCACCAGCTCGCTGATCCTGGCGATTCCGCTGCTCGGCGTGCTGGTCCTGGGCATGACGGCCAACTACCAGATGCGGAAGTACCGCGTCGGCCGATACAAGGATCTCTAGCCCTTGCGGTGAAAACTAACATTCCGATAAAAGCGGTATCCGACATCCGATGAAAAGAACGCCGATCTACAGCCGCTCCGCGCGCAAGCGTCGTGACGCAGCGGAACCGTCTTCCGGCATCAACGTTGCGCCGGAAGAAGCGCAAGCGGAGGCGGAAGCCCCAGCGCCGCGTTCGCCGCGCTTCGTGCGCAGCCGCGTCTTCATCGCGAGGCACGAACGCGCGCTCCTGCTGGCGTCGTCGGTCCTGCTGAGCGCCTTGCTGCTGCTCGCCTACACGCTTGCCGTCCCGCCCGCGCAGCGGTTCACGCAGCGCGATATCGATAACGCGGTTCGCCATACGCTCGAGACGACAACGCTGCCGTCGGCGGAGGCCAAGGCATTCCAGCGGATCAGCCGCTCCGTGGTCCGCGTCATGCAGGTGCACGAAAACGAGAGCAAGACGAAAGACGAGCCGCGCGCCGTCGGCACCGGTGTAGTCATCATCGACACGGGCGCCATCCTGACCAATTTGCACGTCATCAACGGCGATGCCAAAACGAAACTCAAGGTGCAGTTCGCCAACGGCATGGAGTCGGATGCCATCGTGCTGCGGCGCATGCCGGAGAACGATCTGGCATTGATCGAAGCGCGCCAGGTGCCGGAAGGGCTGGTGCCGGCAACGCTGCGTTCCACCGAAGGGCTGGCAATCGGCGAGCACGTGGTGGCGGTCGGCTTTCCGTTCAACATCGGCCCGTCCGCTTCAGCGGGCGTGGTCTCCGGCCTCAAGCGCACCTATCGCTCGCCGGAGGACAACGAGGTCCTGTACAACCTGATCCAGTTCGATGCTGCCGCCAATCCGGGCAATTCCGGGGGGCCGCTGGTGACGATGGAGGGCGAAGTGGTCGGTATCGTGACCGCCATCCTTAGTCCGCACGAGCAGGGAACGTTCATCGGCATCGGCTTTGCGGTGCCGATCGAAATCGCAGCGGCCGCTGCCGGCGAGTCGCCTTTCTGAATTCCCACATCACCGGACATCGACACATGGACACCATTGAAAAAGACAGGTCGGAAGTTTCGTTGCGCATGGAGCGCGTCCTTTACGAAGTCAAGCGCGTCGTGGTCGGCCAGGATCATTTCCTCGAACGCGTGCTGGTCGCGATCCTTGCCGGCGGGCACCTGCTGGTCGAGGGCGTGCCCGGACTGGCCAAGACGCTGACCGTCAAGACGCTCGCGCGCACCATCCGGGGAAGTTTCCATCGCATCCAGTTCACGCCCGACCTGGTGCCGGCCGATCTCATCGGCACGCGCATCTACAACCAGAAAACCGGCGAGTTCAGCACCTCGCTCGGCCCGGTGTTTTCCAACCTGTTGCTGGCCGACGAAATCAACCGCGCGCCGGCCAAGGTGCAAAGCGCATTGCTGGAAGTGATGCAGGAATGCCAGGTCACCATCGCCGGCCACACCCACCGCGTGCCGGAACCCTTCCTCGTGATGGCGACGCAGAACCCGATCGAGACCGAGGGCACCTATCCGCTGCCGGAGGCACAGGTCGACCGTTTCATGATGAAGGTGCTGGTCGACTATCCGAGCGAGGAAGAGGAGTTCGTGATCGTCAACCGCGTCACCGGCGAGGATCAGGACGTGGCCGCGGTCACCACCACCGACGAGCTGGCGCTGCTGCAACGGCAATGCCGCAACTGCTACATCGACCCGTCGCTGGTGCGGTATGCGGTACGGCTGGTGGCCGCCACCCGCGATCCGGAACGCTGCAACGTGCAGAACCTGTCGCATTACCTGAGCTGCGGCGCCAGTCCGCGCGCCTCCATCCACCTGGTCGAAGGCGCGCGCGCACTGGCGCTGCTGCGCGGCCGCAATCATGTGCGGCCGGAAGACGTGGTTGACCTGGTGCCGGATGTGCTGCGGCATCGGCTGTCGCTGTCCTATGAGGCGCTGGCCGATGCGGTCACCTCCGACCAGATCATTCATCGAATCCTGAAACACCTGCCGCCTCCCGAGAGAGTGCTTGAAAACCATGTCCGCGTCGATACCAACGCCTGAGGCCGTCCTGCACCGCCTCGAACTGACCGTTATCCGCCGGTTGGACGGCTTGCTGCACGGCGACTACCGCACGCTGTTTCGCGGGCTCGGCATCGACCTCGCTGACCTGCGCGAATACCAGTACCAGGACGACGTGCGCCACATCGACTGGAACGTCACTGCGCGCCTGCAGACGCCGTATGTCAAGGAGTACTACGAGGAACGCGAACTGAGCGCCTGGTTCCTGCTCGACCTCAGCGCGTCGGAAGACTTCGGCTCGCAGACGGTGGTCAGCAAGCGGACGCAGGCGGTCGAATTGGCGACGATTCTCGCCAGTCTGCTGAACCGTCACGGCAACCGCTTCGGCGCGCTCTTCTACGGGACCGGCGTCGATACCGTGATTCCGGCGCAAGGCGGGCGACGCCAGGTGCTGCGATTGCTGCACCGGCTGCGCATGCGCGCAGCGCCCGCGCGCATGCAATCGGCGCCGACCCGGCTGCACGAACTGTTGCAGACCGCCGCCCATGTGATGCGCAGAAGATCGCTGGTGTTCGTGATCTCCGATTTCATCAGCCAGCCTGGATGGGAAAAGCCGCTCGCCCAGCTTGTTCAGCGCCACGACGTGATCGCGATCCGTCTGTACGACCCGCTGGAAATGCGCCTGCCGGATCTCGGCCTGCTGACGATCCAGGATGCCGAGACGGCAGAGCAGTTGTTCGTCGACACCCATGACCGCATATTCCGCAGCCGCTTTGCCGCCGCCGTCAGCGAACGCGAGGACGCGTTGCATGACGCCTTCGCGCATGCCGGCGTCGATGTGCTCGAACTGTCGACCGAAGACGATATTGGCGACGCGCTGCTGCGGTTTTCCGACTTGCGCAAGGACAGCAGCCGCCTGGTGGCCGGCAGCGCGGCGCAATTCGGCAGGAGGCCCGCATGATCTTTCTCTGGCCGAAAATGCTGGCGCTGTTGCTGCTCGTGCCGTTGCTCGTGCTCGGCTACCTGTTCATGCTCCGGCGCAGGAAGAAATACGCGCTGCAGTATGCCGGACTGGCGACCGTCCGGCAGGCGCTGCAAGGCTCGCGGCAGTTCCGGCGTCACATACCGCCGCTGCTGCTGCTGACGGCGATCGTCCTGATGCTGGCCGCGGTTGCGCGTCCGGCCGCGGTGCTGACCCTGCCAGCGGAGAACAAGACCATGATTCTCGCGATCGATGTCTCCGGCAGCATGCGCGCCAACGACGTCGCGCCGAGCCGGCTCGATGCTGCCTTGTCCGCCGTCAGGGGCTTTGTCGAGCAAAAGTCGCGCAATACGCGCGTGGGGCTCGTGACCTTTGCCGGAACCGCAAGCCTGGTGCAGGCGCCGACCACCGACCGCGACGAACTGCTTTATGCGCTAGACCGCATGCAACTGCAACGCGGCACCGCCGTCGGCAGCGGCCTTCTGATATCGCTCAAGACCATTTTCCCGGACATCAAGTTCAACCTGAACGCCAGCGATCCGCGCCAGCTGGAAGACATGTTGAGTTCAGGCGAGTCGGGCCTTGAGCCACCGAAGAAGGAGAGCGAGCCATCCGATTTCAAGCCGGTGCCTCCAGGTTCGTACAACTCTGCCGCCATCATCCTGCTCACCGATGGCCAGACCACGACCGGGCCCGACCCTGTTGAGTCATCGCGTATGGCAGCCGAACGCGGCGTCCGCGTCTACACGATCGGCATCGGCACCGTGGCCGGTGAAATCCTGACCGGCGACGGCTGGGCAATGCGCGTTGGACTGGACGAAGGTCCGCTGAAGGAAATCGCCGACATCACCAAGGCAGAATACTTTTTCGCCGGCACGTCGGCGGAACTGTCCAAGGTCTACAAGTCGCTCAATTCACGGTTGACGCTGGAGGAGAGGGAGGTTGAAGTATCGGGATTGTTCGCCGCGGCGGCAGCCGTGCTGGCGGTCGTGTCCGCGTTCTTGTCGATGCTGTGGTTCAACCGGGTGGCGTAGGGGGGCGTTTGGCCGCTCCAGCTGAACCGGAGAGTGCCGGAAACGATGTTCCTCTTGGCATTCCGCAAGATATCGTGTAAAGTTCGCCCCCGCTGAGCAAGCAACGCCTCTTCTGCTCAGTCAACGTCTCCATCGTCTAGAGGCCTAGGACATCACCCTTTCACGGTGAGTACCGGGGTTCGAATCCCCGTGGAGACGCCACCCTCCCTCGCATTTCCCGGCTTTGTCAATTTGCGTGAAACCGGACTCCGCAAGTCCGCGGTTTTCCGATCGCCCGCGTCCAGGTAGTTCGCCAGTCCATGACGATAAATATTCGTGCAAATGTGTTGTGGCGCAAGTTGTAAAAAATCATGCGCACGTCAGCCGATTTCCCACACGAAACGTTAAGGCCTCATACCCCTCAATCGCGCAGGAATTTGTATGAGCATTCAGACAAGATTGGAAATCGATTTGACCGTTCGCTCGTTCGATCACGTGGCAAGGCAACAGGCCCGTTTGCCGTCGTTTCAATACGAACAGATTCTCCGCGAGGCGGACAAGCACCGCAGCGCCTTGCAGCTGGTGCTGCGCGATGCCGTCGAGACTGCGCTACAGGGCTTGCGTGACGGGACGATGGAAAAGACGGATTTCGACCGGATACGCGAGACCACGGCGCAGGCCGCTGCACAAGCGACGCAGGCAATCGACCGTATTGCAACACAGTACGCGCCGCACAAGCTCGCAGCGTAAGCTTGATGCTTCTGCAGTACGTTGTCATTCTGAATACGGCAAGGAATGGCAGCTTGCAATGGCGTCACTAACCAGCAGGGCGGCCGGGCGTTGCGATCTTGTTTCGGAATTACCAATCGCCGCATAAGCAACTAAAGAAGTAGGCTGGGTTTCGTTCCTCAATCCAGCCTACGAAACTGTACCGCTCCGTTCATTGCGAGAGTCCTCCAGCAACTCTCAGCCGGCCGTGCGGTTGCTGCCCAGGCTGTGCTTCTTCAGTTTGTCGTACAAGGTCTTTTCCTTGCCGGTGCCGGTCTCGCCGTTGATCAAGACATCGGCCATGGTCGGACCGATGCGGCGGATCAGCGCGCGCACCCGCTCGATAGCCGGCGAGCGGCCGACGAGCGGCGGCGCATCGGGATGCGTGTTCCAGAGAGCTTTTACGGCGCCGCTCCCGAGTTCAAGTATTCGTGCGCTTGCGCGGCATGCCGCCGGTTCGTCTTCGGCAGGGATGGCCCCGGACCTGGCCGCATACACGGAATCAATCGTCGACAACGCGATCTCCTTCAGGATTGAACGGGCAGCAGGAAAGTCTGGTCGAGCTCGCTGAGCCGGGTGATTCCCAGCATCGCCATGTTCCTGTCGATTTCGTCGCCCAGCAGTTGAATCGCGCGATCGACGCCGGCACGGCCTTCTGCCGCTGCCGCGTACATGAAGGGACGTCCGGCAAACACCGCCTTTGCACCGAGGGCCAGCGCTTTCAGCACGTCGCTTCCGCGCCGGATGCCGCCATCCATCATGACGGGCAGGTTGCCGACTGTGTCGATGATGCGCGGCAGTACGCGCAGCGCGGACGCCGCGCCGTCAAGCTGCCTGCCGCCGTGGTTCGATACGATGATGCCATCGGCGCCCAGCCGGCGCGCACGCTCCGCGTCGGCCGGATGGAGGATGCCTTTCAGCACAAGCGGGCCGGACCACTTCTTCCGGATGTGCGCGATGTTCTCCCAGTTCAGGTGGTCGCGGCCGGTGGTATCGCGAATCGCATCGCGCGAGACAATGGGCGCGCCGCGCGTCGCGAACGAGTTTTCGAAATGCGGCATGCCGAAGCTCAGCAAGGTACGCGCAAAGGTGCCCAGCAGCCAGCGCGGCCGGATCATGCCGTCCCACGCGAGCCGCAGGCTGGGCCGAAGCGGCGTCGTGAATCCTGCCCGGATATTGTTTTCCCGGTTCGCCCAGACCGGAATGTCGACGGTGATCACCAGCGTTTCGAAACCGGCGCGGGATATACGGTCGACGAGGCCATCGATACGCCCCTGGTCGGCGGGCAGGTAGGCCTGGAACCAGGTGGCGGGCGCGGCAGCAGCGACTTCCTCCATCGGGATGAGCGAGGAGCCGCTCATGATGGCCGGAATGTTTGCCGCCTGTCCCGCCTGTGCGAGGATGATGTCGCCGCGATACGCCGAGAGCGCGCTGATCCCGACTGGCGCAATGCCGAAGGGCGACGCATAGGTTTTGCCGAAGAGGACGGTCTGCCGGGAGCGCTGCGACACATCCACCAGCACGCGCGGCAGGAAACGGTAGGCATCGAATGCGGCTCGGTTGTCGTCCAGCGACTGGTTGTCTTCGGCAGCCCCCGCGATATAGCCGAATAAGGGACGCGGCAGTTTGCGCCGTGCCGCATCCTCGAAGTCGTTCAACGAAAGTATTCTCTCGACGCTTTTCGACATCGTTGCCGCACTGCGCTGCGCGGGCTTGGCTGCGGCCGCACGCCGGATCGGATATTCGCGCGAAGACGTGTCCATCTATGCTTTTCTCATGCCGTGAATTGAACTGGAATAACTCGACTGTAGGCGCATAATGAGTTTCAAAAAAGCGAATTTAAAGTAACATCCAATTTCGTTTTTTAGAAACAAGAGGGCGGGCAATGACCTTGAAACAACTGGAGGCTTTCTATTGGGCAGCAACCTGCGCTAACTTTGCGATGGCGGCAAAACGGCTGCACCTGTCGACCTCGTCCCTCTCGAAACGCCTGGTTGAACTGGAGGAAGCGCTCGGGGTGCAACTGTTCGACCGTTCGGGGCACAAGGCGGTCCTCACCGAAGCCGGCGAACGCTTTCTGCCGCGCGCCAGTGCACTATTGATGGCGGCGGAGGAGACGCGCAAATCGGTGGCGGTGAACACCGGGATCAGCGGCCGCTGCCTGTTCGGCGTAGGGGAAATGAGCGCGCTGACCTGGCTGCCCCGTCTGGTGGCGCACGCCGCACAGCGTTTCCCGGACCTGTGCCTGGAGCCGCACGTGGACATCGGGCGTGTGCTGGACGAGCGCCTGCGCAATGGAGAACTCGATTGCGCCGTGATCGCTGGCCGTTCGCCGGACCGGTCGATTTCATCGCACACGATCGGCGAGGCGCACTTCGTATGGACAGCGGCGCCGGTTCTGGTCGGGAAAAGTTCGACCTTTCAGGACAAGTTGCTGCAGGCCCTTCCTCTCGTCACTCTGCCGGCCGGCGCCGGCACCACGCGTCTCCTCGATGAATGGCTGATGGCCAGGAATATCGATGTGCCGCAGCGCCTGACCTGCAATAGCTGGGGCGCCATCGCCGGCTTGCTGATTGAAGGAATCGGCGTCGGCTTTCTGCCTGAAAGCTGGGCACGCGCACTGGCGCGGCGCGGCGACCTGCGCGTTCTCCGCGCCAGTCCGGCCCTGTCGCCGCTGACCTATACCTTCCAGAAGCGGCGCAACGATGAACGTCCGCTGCTGGCGGCAATGCTTGCGGCCGTGCGCGCGTCGGTCGATTTCGCGACGCCGCCGCGCTTGCTGTAATTGTTCAAAGAGGGACTGCTCCGGAGCGCTGGCCGCAACAAATGGCCGGCCATATATCGAACTACGAGTAATACCGGCTGTTTGCCTGCTTCCTGAACTCGCTGGGGGTGACGCCCTTCAATTCATGAAAGCGGCGGTTGAAGTTCGCCACGTTGTTGAAGCCGACGTCATAGCAGATCACCGTAATCTGTTTGCTGGTTTCAGTGAGAAGGGTGCAAGCACGGCTGACGCGCACCCGGTTGAGGAATTCGACGAAACGGGTGCCGGTCGACTTCCTGAAGAAACTCGAAAAATGGCAGTTGGTCATGCCGACCAATGCCGCTACCTCGCCGAGTTCGATGGGCGAAGCGTAGCGATCGAACACATAGTCGATCACGGTGTTTATCTTGCGCTGCATCGCTTCGTCGACGGAGGCGTCAATCTGGACCGTCGACAGCAGGCGATAATGCGGCCAGCTGTTGAGATCATGCAGCAACTCCAGGAGCCGCAGAGCGCGGCGCAGCCCAGCGCTTTCCCGAATCTCCGTGAAGGCCCGCATGGATTGCGCCAGGTCCCGCTGCTGGAACTCGACGCCGTATCCGGCTTTTTCCCACAAGGGTTTCAGCTCAGCCATTTCCGGGATGAATTGCGCGCTGTTTGTTATCAGCGCGCCGTCGAAGTGAATCAGCATGTCGCGCTGGGGCGCTGCCGGCTGATCGCTGTCGCTCACCCAGTTGTGCGGCAAGCGGGGACCGGTCAAGACCAGATGCCCCGGTTCGAAAGTGCCGATGAAATCGCCGGCAAAGAACTTGCCGCAATTGGCGGTAATCAAGTGCAGTTCATAGTCGTCATGGATGTGCCAGCGGATGCGTTCGCTGGGCGCGCCATGTTCGCTGTAACGAAAGGTGTCGGCGCCGACCTTGGTCAGCTCGACGGCCGGCCCCTTGCGAATGCGTTGCGTCATGAAACATACCTCGTTAACGACCGCAGCCTGAGAATTCCTAACTCATTACATTGCCGCCGTCGACGTTAAACGTTTGCGCGGTAATGTAGGACGATCCCGGCGCGGCCAGGAACAAGGCCATGCCGCAGATGTCGTCCGGCGTCCCCATATGGCCCAGCGGCACATCTTGTCCCACCAGCCGCTTCTTCTCGCCGGGTTGCCGCCCCTCGTATCTGGCGAACAGCGCGTCGACGTGCTCCCACATCGGCGTATCGATGACTCCCGGCGATATCGCGTTGACACAAATGCCATGCTGCGCCAGCGCAAGTGCGGCGGATTGAGTATAGCTGATGACGGCAGCCTTGCTGGCGCAGTAATGAGCGACCAGCGCCTCGCCGCGACGGCCTGCCTGCGACGCCATGTTGATGATCCGGCCCTTGCGGCCAAGGTCGACCATCGATTGTGCTACTGCCTGAAGCATGAAGAACGCGCCCTTGACGTTCACGTCGAAAATCTTCCGGTACATGTCGGCATCCGACTCAAGCAGCGGCGCCATGTCGAACACCGCTGCGTTGTTGAACAGGATATCGATACTGCCGGCCCATTGGGCGGCCGATCCGACGAGATCGGCGATATCGTCCAGGTCGGCGACATCGGCTGCCTGGTAGATTGCCCGGTCAGGATTTCTGTCCAGCAGCAGGCCGACATCGGCGTTGGGCGCCGGCGCCAGATCACTGAGCACGCAACGCGCGCCGGCTTTCAAAAAAGTCTCGGCCACGGCCAGGCCGATGCCGCCGCCGGCACCGGTAATGATCGCGGTTTTTCCGTCCAGGCGGATTGAATCTTCAAGGGTATAGCTCATGCAGTCACTCCATCAATCAAGGTAATTCATGGAATGAAAGTAGACCTGAAGGGCCGCGCTCGCGCCAATACGCGAGCCGGAAATGCCGATACATTTATTGGATGCCGAAAAATTGTCCGAACGGCATCGCCCGATCGCCCGGCGAGGGAAAGATATCCTGCGGCCGCGCCTTGGCGGGACGTTCTTGTATGCGAATCGTTGGTACGCATCATTGATCCAATGGAAAGTCATAAACTGCGTTATCGGATTCCTGTCTTACAGAGAAGCCTGAAATCCAGGCAACCTGACTCTGAAGAAATGGAAACACTCGAAAAACCGTATGTTGCATCTTCCCGGCGGCCCGGTCCGGCTGGGCTGCCGGAAGCCATTTCAACGACGCCGGTTCCTTCCTGTGCGTCCGAAGTACCGGAAGGTGTTCGCGGTGCAGGAGGCCGCCGATGAGCGAGCAAAGCAGCACCTCCCGGCACGCCCCGGCCGATGCCGGACAGTCCGCCTTCGAATCTTTCGTGTTGCTCCGCGCCAGGTTGCAGATATTGCACCAGGTCGAGCGTGCGCTAGACATTCCGATGGCAGTGCTCGGGCTCGTCTGGCTTGCCTTGATGGTCGTCGATCTCGTGCACGGGCTGGGGCGCGCCGGCGGTTTCGTGACGACGTCCATCTGGGTCGCCTTCGTGGCCGACTTTCTCTTGCGGTTCATGCTGGCGCCGAAAAAGACAAGGTTTCTTCGCAAAAACTGGCTGTCTGCGATCGCGCTTCTTTTGCCGGCCTTGAGAATCGCACGCTTTGCGCGCGTGTTCCGTGCGCTGGCGAGACTGCGTGGTCTGCAACTTGTGCGCATTGCCGCGTCCGTCAACCGGGGCATGAAGTCGCTCGGCAAGACCATGCGCCGGCGCGGCTTCGGTTACGTGCTGGGCTTGACCGCGATGGTGACGGTGGCCGGCGCCGCAGGCATGCTGTTCTTTGAAAGGAACGTGCCGGGATCTGCACTGGATGGTTTCTGGAGTGCACTCTGGTGGACCGCGATGATCGTGACCACCATGGGCAGCGAGTCCTGGCCGAAAACGGCGGAGGGAAGGGCGCTCTGCCTGTTTCTTGCGGTGTATGCCTTTGCTGTCTTCGGTTACGTGACCGGTACCATTGCCACCTATTTCATCGGGCGGGATGCGGAAGAAGGCGAGGAAGGCAGTGCGATGCGGGAACAGCTCGATCTGCTTGCGGCTGAAATCTCCGCGCTGCGGAATGAAGTCCGTGAGCTGAAAAACTCGCATTCGCCCGCGTTGCCGGGCAGCCGCAACGAGCACGTGAACGATTGAGAACGGGGCGACATGGATGGCGTGGCGTTCACGGCATCTCGAAACGGTAGCCGACCCCATACACCGATTGCAGGGCAATCGACCTCCGGCAGCCGCGCCGCAATCTTGCGCCGGATATTCTTGAATGCGAATCGACGGTGCGGTCAAATGGAAGGTCTTTCTTCATCACCATTTCGGTGCTGTAATGAAAAACGCAAAACATCTTTTCGGCGCATTGGCGCTGTTTGCCGCGGCCGGCATTGCATATGCGGCCGGCGCGGACCTCGGCTAGGCGGAAAAGCAGGCGACCAACTGGACGGACATTTCCATGTTCGGCATGTTCGTCATCTTCACTTTGTTCATCACCAAAGGGGCAGCGGCGAAAGCCAAGTCCGCATCCGATTTCTACACCGCGGGCGGCGGCATCACCGGTTTCCAGAACGGTCTGGCGATTGCCGGCGACTACATGTCGGCGGCTTCTTTCCTAGGTATTTCGGCCGCGGTATACCTGAACGGTTACGTCGGCCTGATCGGCCAGGAATACTGGATCGCGGTCGTGATCGTCGGTACACTGATGATGGTCTACGTACTGTTCGGCGGCATGACCGCCACCACCTGGGTGCAAGTCATCAAGGCCATCATGCTGCTGGGCGGTGCATCCTTCATGGCCTTCGTGGTGATGTCGCAATTCCACTTCAGCCCCGAAGCGATGTTCGCCAAATCGGTTGAGATCCACGACAAGAAGCAATCGATCATGGGGCCGGGCACCTTCATTCAAGAGGGAATACGAGCCACACTGTCTCTGTGTTACCGCGCGTTCTCCATATGGTGGGGTTACAGACAGTCTTGCCGAGTACGCGTATCCTGTCTTTGACCGGCACACACGAACTCGTATGGCGCCAATCTCTTCAATATCTTCAAGCGGCGCACAACGTTGTAGCCAGGTGTCAGTATCTTCCGCAGCCTTCAGCTTGACAAACGACGCAAGCTGTCACTAGTATGCGCAGGCAAACATCAACCTGGATATGAACCTGTTCCCCCGTCCCCGCTTCGTTGCCGTGCTTGTCGCACTCGTCGGCATACTGTTCATGCAGTTCGCTGTGGCGGCGTACGTATGTCCGGGGTTGCCAATGGGACAAGTGAATAAGCATATTCCCACCTCGGCGGCATCCGCAAATACGGACATGACTGGCTGCATCAAAATGGATGCAGAGCAACCGAATCTCTGCGTCGGTCATGCACAAGCGCATGAGCAGTCCCTTGACAAGCCTGAGCTGCCGCATGTTCAAGCGTTTGTGCCAGTCGAGCTGGTGGCGACGCTGAATCTTGAGGCAACCGGACGCCCGGCTGCCGTACAGCTTGAACCGGCGCTATTGACACGTACCACCGCACCCCCACTCTCCGTCCTCCACTGCTGTTTCCGCATTTAACCTTCGCAATCGCCTGGTTCGTCATCGCTGCGCGTGTTGCGCGGCCGGTGTTGTGATGCCGCCTGGAGCTTTCATGTCATACCCGTTCATTGCTCCGATTCGATGTGCGCTTCAATTCATCGGTTTCCCCGAGGACTGGCGCTCCCCAATTTGACTGTTCGCAGTGATCGATAAAACAGGAAAAGATGCAAATGAAACAAATTTTAGCCAATGCTCTCCGATACCTGCTTGTACTGCTTGTCATGTCCGGGATGTCCATGCCAGCGTGGGCAGGGGGGCTTGAGGTGATGCATGCCTGGACGCCGGCCACCGTGCCGGGACAGCAGGTGGCGGCAGTCTATATGCAATTGCGCAGTCCTGTCGGTGCGCGGCTGATCGGCATCGAAAGCGATGTGGCCAGTCCCGTGCAAATGCATTCGATGACCGCGCAGAATCAGGTGATGAGGATGCGCGAGATGTCGGAAGTCGATCTTCCGGCGGGCAAGACAATCGCTTTTTCTCCGGGCGTCATGCATATCATGCTGACGAATCTGAAGCACCCTCTCAAGACGGGTGAATCCATCCTCCTCAAGTTGCGGCTGGAAAGCGCGAATCATCACAAGCAGTCAGTTGCGGTTTCCGTCCCCGTCATCAATCGGCCGGTGGAATGACATGCGATCGATCATGAACCTCTTGATGCCCTTGGCACGATGGATCGGCATTGCGAGCCTGCTGCTGGTGATCGCCGCCTGCAACCGCGACGCGGATGCGCCACAACAATCCTTCAAGACGGTCGACGTCACCGGTGCCGACTGGGGCAAGGGCTTTCATTTGACCGATCATCACGGCCAGCCCGTCAGACTTGCCGACTTCCGTGGCAAGGCGGTGATGCTTTTCATGGGCTACACTCACTGCCCCGACATGTGCCCGACCACGCTAGCGAAAATGGCTGCGGCGGTAGGCAAGCTGGGCAAGGACGGTGACCGGGTGCAGGGACTGTTCATGACGCTGGACCCGAAGCGCGACACGCCGGACATACTCGCGCAGTACGTCCCTGCGTTCCATCCGACATTTCTCGGTCTGTATGCCGACGAGCAGGGCACTGCGCAGACTGCGGGTGACTTCAAGCTGTTCTTCAAGGCCCAGAAACCGGATAGCTCCGGCAATTACACGGTCGACCACAATACGGCGATTTACGTGTTCGATACAAAGGGGCGATTGCGTCTTTACATGAAAGGCGATGCACCGGTCGACGACATCGTCCATGATCTGAAGCAGCTCCTCGCCGAATGAAAACTATTGTCTTCATGGCGGATGCCGGCATGGAGCAGTCCGGAAGTGGCGGCGTTGATACGCGGCCGGCTCGGACAGGCGGGGAAATGAGTGGATTTCGGCGAACGGCGTATGCTGGGCGGCATGGCTATCGGCCGCAGCGCGCTGGTGGTCGCCGGTCCGGTTCGTTACCCACGGGCGCCATGAACGAAACTTTTCATGTGTGGACAAATCTGAATTTTTTTGTCTCAATGTCGTGGCTGGACTATACTTTTCTCCAATGAGAACCACTTTGTCACGGCTACCGGCTGTCATTGCACGCATCGTATTGCTGATGTTCGTGTTCGGCCTGCTATCGCAGTCCGCGCAGGCCTGCCTGCTGTCGGCTCCGGCTACGACTGAAGCTGGTGTATCCATGGACGCGCCGTGCCAGACGATGGACAAGCATGCCGGCGCGCAGGCCAAGTGTGCATCGGCTGGCAATACCCACTCCGATGTCTGTTTCGCACAGGTGTCAATGACCGCTTCGGAACAGCGTGTCCCGTCGCCGGCGGTACCGATGGCAATTGCGGTTGCGCCGCAACTGGTGTCGCTTGTTGAACCGCGTCAAACCGCCAGCTTGGCACCACCACCCCTCGTCACCGATCGACCTCACATCCCCCTCTCCATCCTGCACTGCAGCTTCCAGATTTGACCTGTCCGGTCACTTGATGCGTTTCGCGTAACACAGGCAGCGTCCGGGCTGGATTGCGTCCGGCGTTCGCCGTCGCGTCCCGGTTCGTGCCGGCGGCGCATATCTCAATTCAATCGTAATTCGTGGAGATCAACATGAACGGAAATCATGTATTGGTCGGCGCACTCTCGGCGCTGAGTTTATTTGTCGCAGGACCGGCTGTCGCCGTCGAACAGAATGCTCCCCCGCATGGCCCGGCAAAGCAAATGGATAAAAAAATGGAGGGCGGGATGTCGTGCAGCGGGATGATGGACGTGATGGGTAGCGGCATGATGGGCGGCGGCATGATGCCGAGTATGCCGCCCGGGAACGAAAAGCTGAACATGCAGATGCATGCAGAGATGATGCAGGCGATGGGAGCCATCATGCAGAAATACGCGGACAAAGTTGCGTTGCCGCAGAGGAAATGATGGCGCACGTGCGTGCCATCCTCATGTCAAGACATACGAAAAGCTCGCGGAGTAGCTTTCGAGGAGGTGCGCAGCCCGTTTTTCCCCGGGTTGCGCACCCGGCGCCAAGGCTCCTTGCGAGGGCAATGAGCACGGTTTGGAAAAACCGCGATGGAATTGGCGGCTTCAGGTGTGCAAGCATGCACGGCTTCTCCGTCACTTTCAAATGGCTGTTTGAAACCAACGATGACAGAAAAGAAAATGTTCAGGGCTGTTGCAGTTTTCGATAGGGGATTCATCATGAAATTTCTTCTCATGTCTGTCACTGCCGCTGTCACACTGGTGGCCTCGCCAGCACATGCGGACGAGGCCGCAGTACGCAGCACGCTGCAACAGGCCTTCCCCCAAGGCGCGATCAAGAGCATTTCGAAGACACCTCTCTCCGGTGTAATGGAAGCGGTGGTCGACAACCGGATTTTCTACCTGACTGCGGACGGCCGTTATCTTCTCGGCGGCCCGCTGATTGATATCAAGGCGAATGAAAACCTGACCCAGGCGCATCTGGACCGGATCAATGCGATTCCGTTTGACAGTCTTCCCCTTGACCGGGCCATCAAACGCGTCAAGGGTGACGGCAGCCGCAGGATAGCGATTTTCGAAGATCCGGATTGCCCTTACTGCAAGAAGCTCGAGCAGGAAATGCAGAGCGTCGACAATCTGACAGCCTACATCTTCCTCTATCCGATCGAGCAGTTGCATCCCGGCGCTTCCGGCAAATCGAAGGCGATCTGGTGTGCCCGGGATCGGATCAAGGCTTGGGACGATGCGATCCGAACCGGGGCCGCGCCCGCAGGGCCGGCCGACTGCGACAACCCGATAGAAAACAATCTTGCCTATGGCAGAGAACATGGAATCAACGGCACGCCGACGGCGATTCTCGCCAACGGCCATCGGCTGGTCGGCGCGGTCTCTCGCGACGAGTTGGAACGGAAGCTGACAAGCGCTGCTGAAAAATGAAACGCGATGTCCGGCGCTTCGGGCAGCAAGACAATGCGTCATCGGAGAGGAAACCATGGACAATAAATTTGTAAAAATCATTGTGATCGTGCTGGCCGTAATCGGCCTGCTTGCCCTTGCCGGCTGGTTCGGTATGTGGGGCATGATGGCCGCAATGATGGGCGGGATGATGTGAAGATGAGCATGGCATCCCGTTCTTTTGCTCGTCTCACCGGACCCGCAGCGGAGACAACACGCTGGCGACGGGTCTTGCTTTTGGCACGCCGCAGCCGGGCATGCAACGCGTTCATGCTGCTGTGGCTACTGATTGCGGTTTCTGGCGCGGCGCACGCCGCCGCAGGCTTGCCCTTCACGACCGCCGGGTCGTCCGATACGCAGCAATCCGCCGTATCGTCGGTAGCGCAGAGCGCACTGAGTTCGGTCAAGGACTGGATCAACGGCTCTTCCTCGCAATCCGAATTGCTGCCCCCGGACCAGTCATTTCAGGTCGCGATCAGCGTGCGGGACGCGGACACGCTGATCGCCAGGCTGACGCCGGCCAAGGACTATTACCTGTATCGCAGCCGGATCAAGTTTGATGTCGCGGACTCACCGGGCATCACGATCGCCGGCGTATCGCTGCCGGCCGGCGATATGAAAGAAGATCCTACGTTCGGGAAGGAGGAGGTTTACCATCATCCGGTGGATGCAGTGATCGCCCTCAAGCGATCCGGCGGCGCTGCCAATCGGCTCACGCTGCGTGCGTCCTACCAGGGCTGCAATGAACCGCTTGGCGTCTGCTATCCGCCGATCGAAAAAACCTTCACGGTGACGTTGATCGCCGCCAGCCAAGGAGGCAGTACCTTGCAGGCGTCTACCGCCGGGTTGCCGGAACCTCCGGCGGGCCTCGCGCGGCCGCAAGGTATTGTCGGCGATATATCGGATGCGGAGGGTATCCATGGCCTGTTCGCGCACAGCAGTTCCTGGGCTGTAGTGGCGGCGTTTTTCGGTTTTGGCCTGCTGCTGGCGTTTACGCCCTGCATGCTGCCGATGATCCCGATTCTTTCCGGGATCATTGTCGGCCACGGCAAGCACGTGACGCGTCGCCATGCGTTCGGTCTGCCGCTGGTCTATGTGCTGGCGATGGCGCTCACTTACGCCTTGGCGGGCGTGGCGGCCGGACTGGCCGGCACGCTGCTGTCGTCGTACCTGCAAAACCCGTGGGTGCTCGGTGGTTTCGCGGCGATTTTCGTGTTGCTGGCGCTATCGATGTTCGGGCTGTACGAGTTGCAGCTTCCTGCGTCGATACAAACGCGACTGGCGGGTGCAGCCGGGCGGATCACTGGCGGCAGAGTGGCCGGTGTGTTCTTGATGGGCATGTTGTCGGCGCTGATCGTCGGTCCTTGCGTGGCGGCGCCGCTGGCCGGCGCGCTGCTGTATATCGGCCAGACGCACGATGTGGCGCTCGGCGGGCTCGCGCTGTTTTCGCTGGCCATCGGCATGGGCGTGCCGCTGCTGGTGATCGGCACTACCGCCGGTACGCTCCTGCCAAGGGCGGGGGGCTGGATGAAGTCAGTACAGCGACTGTTCGGCGTGATGATGCTGGCGGTCGCGATCTATCTCGTTTCTCCAGTGATCCCGGCACTGGTCCATATCATTTTGTGGTCGCTGCTGCTGATCATGTCGGCGATGTATCTGCATGCGATCGACCCGTTGCCTGTCGATGCACCAGGTTACCGCCGCCTAGGGAAAGGGGTGGGCGTGATCGCGCTGGTGACGGGAGTGGCGCTGCTGGTCGGCGCGCTGTCCGGCAGCCGCGATCCGCTGCAGCCGCTGGCCGGCGTGCGCGCCGCCGATGCCGGTATTCCGGCAAGCGTGGAAAACGCGTTCCGGCCGGTGCGAAATCTTGCTGAATTGCAGACGCAGTTGCAAGCCGCACAAGGCCGTTACGTGATGCTGGATTTCTGGGCGGAGTGGTGCGTGTCCTGCAAGGAGATGGACCGCTTCACGTTCAGCGATCCGCAAGTCAAAGCCCGCCTGAAAGATGTGCTGTTGCTGCGGGCCGACGTTACTGCCAACAATGCCGATGACGAGGCGTTGCTGAAGCACTTCGGTTTGTTCGGACCGCCCGGCATCATTTTCTTCGACAGGCAAGGCAAGGAGATCGGTCGCCGGGTGATCGGATTCATGGATGCCGATCAGTTCATCCGCCGGCTGAATCAAGTGTTTTTGTAGGTTTCCAGGAAAGTAAAACGGTGATGGACTTAAAAAGGAATATGCAATGAGTACACACAAATACCCTCTACGCAGCCTGTCCTGGCTGCTGCGCGCACTTGCGTTTTTCGTCAGCTTGACGGCATTCCACGGTTTGGCAAATGCAGCGCAACCAGCCGCCGCTCGAAACTCCATAGTCTCACTGTGGATTGATAAACAGACCGGCACCCTGCTCAAGGCGACACCCAAGACACTCTATCGCAGCAACGACGAAGGTCGCACATGGGGCCGGGTGATGCTGCCGACGGCTGCAGTGAAAGGCAACATTGCGGCAGTGACCGTGGCCACCGGCGACAAGAAGACAATGTATGTCGCCGGCTCGCGCTTCGGCGTGCTGCGAAGCAGCGATGGGGGCCAAAGCTGGAAGGCGGTCAACAAGGGCTTGCCGAGTCGCAAAGTGGTGGCGCTGACGACGCATTCGACACAGCCGGATACGGTGTATGCGTACGTGTCAGGGAAAGGCAATTTTCGCAGCCAGGACGCTGGCGTGCAGTGGCGCCTGATGGATCGCGGACCGCGCGACCGCATCGCCGGCTTCGTCCATTCGAATATGCCCGGCAGCATGGAGTCAGGCTGGCTGTTCGCTGCCACGCCCAACGGCGTAAGCCGCTCGATGGATTGCTTCTGCGGTTGGCATAAGGCGGGCGAGCTTGCCGGTGGCTCTCGCGCCGTATCCTACGATCCGGACCAGCCGCAGCGCGTCTATGCGGCAGGCAAGGATGGACTCTTTGTGAGTGTCGATGGCGGTGAACACTGGGCCGGCGTGAAGTCGCCGATCTCAGCCATCACTGCGCTTGCCGCCGGGCCGGGCGGCGCACTGTACGCCGCGGGAGACGGACAATTGTTCCGCAGCCGCGATCGTGGCGTGACGTGGGAAAGCCTCGATGCGTAACGCCCTGTTTTGCATTGCAATCGGCTTGGGCGGCGTCGCGACGCAGGCGCACGCCGCCCAAGCAGGTTCACCGTTGCCGGACCGGCAGGCGGTCGAAGCCGGCCGCCGCATCTACCAGGAGTATTGCGCATCCTGCCATGGCGCCAAAGGGGAAGCAAAACCGGGCTGGCAGGAACGCGACAGCCTCGGCGAACTCCCGCCTCCGCCGCATGACCCGACCGGGCATACGTGGAAGCATGCGGACGCCATACTATATCGAACGATCCGGGACGGTTGGCGCGACCCCTTCAACAGATCCCGGCGCCTGACGATGCCCGCATTCAAGGAGATCCTGGCGCCTGAAGAGATACGTGCGGTCATCACGTATTTGAAGACTCTCTGGACGCCGGAGCAACGGCGCATACAGCGAGAAGAAAGTCGGCGGCACCCATTTCCACCCGAGGCAAAGTGACGGGACGAATCCAACCGACACTGATGCCTTTCATTCCATGACCCTTCCAAGGAGAAAACGATGATGTATTCCATGAAAAAGACTCTGTTGACGGCGTTGCTTCTCGGCACGCAGTTGCCGGCACTCGCAGACGGCATCCCGGTAAAGTTATACAAGAATCCGTACTGCAGTTGCTGCGATGCTTATGCCGCGCATTTGGAGGCCAATGGTTTCGAGGTACAAATGATCAACACGAATGACATGGCTTCGATCAAGCAAAGGTACCGCGTACCGGCGATGCTCGAAGGCTGCCACACTGCAACCATCAATGGCTATGTGTTCGAAGGCCTCATCCCGGCCGAGTATGTCAAGCGCGTGTTGAAGGAGCGCCCGACGATCAAGGGCTTGTCCGTCCCGGGCATGCCGGTCGGCGCTCCCGGCATGCCCGGGAACAAGAAAGCTCCACTCCATGTGTACTACCTCAATACTTCGCAGACACCCAGGGTGTATGCGACTTTTTAGTTGTGAAATGAAAAACCGGTTGCGCGACGTTCTTCCTTACGTCATCCGTGTTGCCGCAGGTTCTCCACTTCGTGACCCGGATTACAGACAGTCTTGTCGAGTACGCGTATCCTGTCATTCAGGAGACACGCCATGAGCAATTTTCAGCACATCGTCTGCCCACATTGCGACACGGTCAACCGTGTCCTGGCAGAAAAAATTGCGCAGCATCCCGTCTGTGGGAAGTGCGCACAGGAACTGTTCACCGCGCAACCGGTGGAACTCGACAGCACGAACTTCGTGAAGTACATCACGCGTAACGACATTCCTGTCCTGGTCGATTTTTGGGCGCCGTGGTGCGGTCCCTGCCGCATGATGGCCCCGGCTTTCGCGCGGGCCGCCCAACAGCTTGAGCCGGAGGTCCGCGTCGTCAAGGTGAATACCGAAGGGGCGCAGGATCTCGCCGCGCGTTATGCCATTCGGAGCATTCCGACGCTGGCGCTTTTTCAGCACGGACGCGAGGTGGCGCGCCAGGCGGGTGCGATGGACGCATCGAACATCGTCGCGTGGGCGCGCAGCCACATGAAACGCGTAGCGGCCTGACAAGTCCGGGGTTCCGGAGTACATTACGCGCCGGTCTGCCTGGGGCGAGGCAATCGTGTCTTCACCACAGACAGCAGCACGACGAACAACGCAACGAGCGGCATGAGCAAGGCTTGCCGGTCTTCCAACGCCCAGAGCGTGGCGGCGCCGATGGCGGACCAGGCAACGGGAATCATCAAGAGAGTCCAGAGAGGGCGGAGCGATGCCATGAGTAGTACGCCCAGTGTCGCAACTGTGGTTGGGTCAGGCGCCACACCGAACACTTCCGTCTGCAGCCAGGATCTTCCTGTCATCGGCGGGATCAAGGGCTGGACAAGCAGCGCGAACAGAAACACGCCCAGACCGGCATGGCGCATCGCGTCGCTCGACGGCGCGAAAGACAAGCGGCCCCGCACGATCCCGAACCAGATCAACAGCAGCGCCTCGATCGTAAAACCGGCGGCAAAGTAGTTCGCGGCCCAATTGATGGTTGCGTAGCGTTCGACATGAAACGCCCAGGCGACCCACAGCCAGCACGCGGCGAGAATGGCAGCGGCGACTTTTCCCATCGCCGCACCGCCGCGCTGCGCGCACAACAGGATGACGGCGCCGGACGCCAGCGCGACGAGCTGCAGCGGCCAGATGTCGCGGTTGTAGAGTTCAAACAGGCGGTGGTAGGTCCGGGCCGAGAACAGCAGAAAGTCCGACAGCGTATAGGTCCACCATTCGGACATCAACGCCTCTCGACGTAATCGATCATGCGCCGGCGCATGATCTGCTCGATTTCCGCGTGGCGGCGGCCTTCCGAAGTCGTGATGCCGACATAGCGAAGCCGGCCGGACGACTTCATGGCAAACAAGGTGCGCAGATGCGCTTCCCAGGACAGCAGATTGTGAACCTGCAACAGGTCGAAACGCGCAACACCCCAGTATTGGCGGGAACTTTCAATCTGTTCCGGGCCGCGCGCTCTGGAGGAAGTCCAGACCTTGTCGGCCGAGAACAGCTGCGACGGCATGCCCAGTTTCTTCAGACCGTAGCCGATGACTTGCTGGGATGAACCGTACATCGGCGAGGAATCGATCATCCTGCCGCCGGCCTCGAAAAAGTGGCGCATCACCTCCGTGCAGGCATCCCGTGCTTCGCGGTCGTTGCCGACGTTGAAGGTGATCCAGCTTCCCAGGCCGACCAGCGGCAATGCCTCGCCGCTGGAAGGGATGGGATGCGTGAGGATGGCAGGCTGCGCCAGTGCCCGGGCAGCCGGTCCGAGCAGCGCACCGGCCCCCATAGCCAGGCATGACAGGAGCAGGTTGCGGCGGCTGATCGGTCGAGACGGATACATGGAAATCCTTTCCGGCAACCGCTCGGCGCATCGTGAACTTGCGCGGGACAGGACAGCGATGCGCCTGCCCCGGCAATCAGTCGCGGATTTCCAGCGCCCGATTCAGGCTCAGCGCTGCCAGCGATCCAGCCGCTCCCGACAGCAGATAAACGCTCACATAAGCCAGTCCGAAATGCGCGGACAGGCCCAGCGCCACCAGCGGCGCGAAACCGGCGCCGACCAGCCAGGCGAGGTCAGAGGTCAGGGCAGCCCCGGTATAGCGGTACTTCGCGGGGAAATTGGCGGCAACGGCGCCGGATGCCTGGCCGTACGACAAACCAAGAAGCCCGAAGCCGAGCAGGATGAAAATGTCTTGTCCCATTTCGCCGCCGTCCATCAGCGTGGGAACCAGTGCGCTGAACAGCGCAATCAGGACGGCCAGGCTGCCCAGCGTAGTGCGCCGGCCGAAGCGGTCGGCGATCAGGCCGGAAGCAACGACGCCCACTGCCGCCAGCACCGCCCCCCATATCTGGACAACCAGGAAATCATCGACCGGCCGTAACGAGTACAAGCTGATCCAGGACAGCGGGAACACGGTGACGAGGTGGAACAGCGCATAGCTCGCCAGCGCCGCCAGCGCGCCGATGATCAGGTTGCGCCCTTGCGATCGTGTCATCTCGACAACGTTGGTCGGCTCCAGCTCCCGTTCGTCCAGCAGGCTGGAGTACTCGGGTGTCGATACCAGCCGCAGCCGCGCGAACAGCGCCACCACGTTGATCGCAAATGCGACATAGAACGGATAGCGCCAGCCCCAGTCCAGGAATTCATCCGCGGAAAGGTTGGACAACAGATACGAGAACAATCCGGCCGCGACGATGAAGCCGGCCGGTGCGCCAAGCTGGCCGAGCATCGCGTACCAGCCGCGGCGGTGCGGCGGCGCGTTGAGCGCCAGTAGCGAAGGCAAGCCATCCCATGAGCCGCCGAGCGCAATGCCCTGGCCGATGCGCAGGAACGACAGCAGGACGATCGACGCGAAGCCCAGATGCGAATAGGTGGGCAGGAAGGCAATGCCTGCGGTCGAGAAACCGAGCAGGAAGAGAGCAGCCGTCAGCTTGACTTCACGATTGAAGCGGCGCTGGATTGCCATGAAGATAACTGTGCCGAAAGGTCTTGCAATAAATGCAAAGGCAAAGATCAGAAACGCGTAAAGCGTCCCTTCCAGCCGCTGCTCGAACGGGAAAAATACCGACGGGAACACCAGCACCGATGCAATTGCATAGACAAAGAAATCGAAGTACTCGGATGTGCGGCCGATGATCACACCGACCGCGATCTCGCTCGGCGCGACGCTGGAATGGCCGGCTTTCCCGCTTCGGGTGTTGCCGCTGGCTGGTTGTCCGGAAGAATCGGCGGAATGTTCTCCGCCATAAGCACGGGTACTGGACATTATCTACGTCTCCGAATGTAAGTATTTTTTGAAGCGCACGGCCTGGTAGATGATCCATGTAAATTTGTAGGGCGGGTCCCACCCGCCGTTCCACCGGTGATGGCGGGTGGGACCCGCCCTACGCATTCTCCGGATTCATCTGATTGATGCACCAGTCTATTCAAGATTGGCCTGTGGGGGTAGGACAAAATGTCCAATCCCCATGGCGCGCCGGCCCTAGTAAAGTAGCACATCCTTGATCCCGGTTCCTGACTTTCACGAATGCCTCCGCTAGCCGCTCGTTCCCTCTCAGTCCTGATACCCGTTGCCCTGCTGGCCGGCTGCAATGCGGTGGTGATCAATCCTTCCGGTGACGTCGCCGCGCAGCAGAGCCACCTGATCCTTGTTTCGACGCTGCTGATGCTGCTGATCATCGTTCCGGTGATCGCGCTGACGGTGCTCTTTGCGTGGCGTTATCGGAAAAACAATACTTCCGCAAAGTACGAACCCGACTGGGACCATTCGACCAAGCTCGAACTGGTGATCTGGGGCGCGCCGCTGATGATCATCATTGCACTGGGCCTGCTGACCTGGATCAGCACCCACCAGCTCGACCCTTACCGGCCGTTGCAGCGCCTCGATGCCGATCGTGCCATTCCCGAGGGCACCAAACCGCTGGAAGTGCAGGTGGTCGCGCTCGACTGGAAATGGCTGTTCATCTATCCGGAGCAGGGCGTCGCGACGGTCAACGAGCTGGTGACGCCGGTGGATGTGCCGGTACATTTCAAGATCACCGCGTCCAGCGCCATGAACTCGTTTTACATTCCTGCGCTGGCCGGCCAGATCTATGCGATGCCGGGCATGCAGACCACGCTCAATGCCGTGCTCAACAAGCCGGGCGAGTATGAAGGTTTTTCCGCCAACTACAGTGGCGCCGGCTTTTCTCACATGCGCTTCAAGTACCGCGGCGTGAGCGCCGGGGACTTCGACAAGTGGGTGCAGAAGACGAAAGCCGGTGGCGGCAAGCTGGATCGCGCCCACTACCTGGTGCTTGAGCAACCCAGCGAGCGCGACCCGGTACGTCGTTACGGCAAGGTTGCCCCAGACCTGTTCAATGCGGTCGTCAATCGCTGCGTCGCGCCCGGCACCGTCTGCATGGAGCAGATGATGGCCGACGACGCACGGCGCGCAAGAAATGCCGGCGAGCAGAAGGAACACAAGAAAGACGAATCCGTGCGCCCGGTCGCCCAGGCCGGCATCGACGCCTCGGTCGCGCATTCCCAGCATTCCCATATCCATCAAGAGTAACGATGCAAGACCATACTGATCTGACGAAGCTCATCTTCGGCCGGCTCGGCTGGGACGCGATTCCGTATCACGAACCCATCCTGATTGCCACCTTTCTCATGGTCGCCGTCGGCGGCGTGGCGATCCTTGCCGCGCTGACCCGCTTCCGCCTGTGGGGGCCGCTGTGGCGCGACTGGATTACCAGTATCGACCACAAGAAAATCGGCATCATGTACATGATCCTCGGGCTGGTGATGCTGCTGCGCGGCTTCGCCGATGCGCTCATGATGCGCGCGCAGCAGGCCGTCGCCTTCGGCGACAGCGCCGGCTTCCTGCCGCCGCATCACTACGACCAGATCTTCACCGCGCACGGCGTGATCATGATCTTCTTCGTCGCGATGCCCTTCGTGACGGGCCTGATGAACTACGTGGTGCCGCTGCAGATCGGCGCGCGCGACGTGGCCTTCCCCTTCCTGAACAACTTCAGCTTCTGGATGACGGCCGGCGGCGCCATCCTGATCATGATCTCGCTGTTCGTCGGCGAGTTCGCCAAGACCGGCTGGCTGGCCTTCCCGCCGCTGTCGGGCATCCTCGCCAGCCCCGACCCCGGCGTGGACTACTACCTGTGGTCACTGCAGATCGCGGGGGTAGGGACGACGCTGTCGGGCATCAACCTGATCGCCACCATCATCAAGATGCGCGCGCCCGGCATGACGATGATGCGCATGCCGGTGTTCACCTGGACGTCGCTGTGCACCAACGTGCTGATCGTGGCCGCCTTCCCGGTGCTGACCGCCGTGCTGGCCATGCTCAGCCTGGACCGCTACGTCGGCACCAACTTCTTCACGAACGACCTGGGCGGCAACGCCATGCTGTACGTGAACCTGATCTGGATCTGGGGCCACCCCGAGGTCTACATCCTGGTGCTGCCCGTGTTCGGCGTGTTTTCGGAAGTGGTGTCGACCTTCTCCGGCAAGCGTCTGTTCGGCTATACCTCGATGGTCTATGCGACCGTGGTCATCACCATCCTGTCCTACCTGGTCTGGCTGCACCACTTCTTCACCATGGGTTCCGGCGCGAGCGTCAATTCCTTCTTCGGCATCACGACGATGATCATCTCGATCCCGACCGGCGCCAAGATCTTCAACTGGCTGTTCACCATGTACCGCGGCCGCATCCGCTTCGAGCTGCCGATGATGTGGGCCATTGCCTTCATGATCACCTTCGTGATCGGCGGCATGACGGGCGTGCTGCTGGCGGTGCCGCCGGCTGATTTCGTGCTGCACAACAGCCTGTTCCTGATCGCGCACTTCCATAACGTGATCATCGGCGGCGTGGTGTTCGGCGTGTTCGCCGCGATCAACTACTGGTTCCCGAAAGCTTTCGGCTACAAGCTCGACGTGTTCTGGGGCAAGTGCTCGTTCTGGTTCTGGGTCATCGGTTTCTATCTCGCCTTCATGCCGTTGTACGTGCTTGGCCTGATGGGCGTGACCCGCCGCATGAGCCATTTCGAAGATCCGTCGCTGCAGATCTGGTTCCAGATCGCCGCCCTCGGCGCCGTGCTGATCGCGCTCGGCATCGCGTCGATGATCGTGCAGTTCTATGTCAGCTACAAGCGCCGCGATGCGCTGCGCGACACAACCGGCGATCCGTGGAATGGCCGCACGCTCGAATGGTCGACCTCGTCGCCGCCGCCGGACTACAACTTCGCGTTCACGCCGCGCGTGCATGACAACGACGCCTGGGCCGACATGAAGAAGCACCAGTACGAGCGTCCGCAACAGGGCTTCGTGCCGATCCATATGCCGAAGAACACCGGCGCCGGCTTCGTGATCGCTGCGCTGAGCGCCGTGGTCGGCTTCGCGCTGATCTGGCAGATGTGGCTGGTCGCAGGTCTTGCGTTCACGACAATGATGACCGCGATCATCGTCCATACCTTCAATTACAAACGCGACTATTACATTCCCGCCGACGATGTCGTCCGCACGGAAAATGCTCGCACCGGCTTGCTGGAAAACTATGTCTGAGATTGCCGCCACTTCCGCTGAAGTCCTGCGCGCCGCATCGAGCGAGCGCTACCACGTGCGCGAGCATCACCCGGAAAACGGGACCTTGCTCGGCTTCTGGCTCTACCTGATGAGCGACTGCCTGGTGTTTGCGTGCCTGTTCGCCGCCTATGCGGTACTGGGACGCAGCTACGCAGGCGGTCCGTCGGGCGCCGAACTGTTCGACCTGCCGCTGGTGGCGATGAACACCGCATTGCTGCTGCTGTCGTCGATCACCTATGGTTTCGCGATGCTGGAGTCGCAGCGCAAGCGCCTGAACAGCACGCTGCTGTGGCTGGGCGTGACCGGCCTGCTCGGCGCCGGCTTCATTGCGCTGGAACTGACCGAATTCTCCCACCTGATCCACGAGGGAGCGGGTCCGCAGCGCAGTGCTTTCCTGACCTCCTTCTTTGCGCTGGTCGGCACGCACGGCCTGCACGTCACCTTCGGCATCATCTGGCTGGTGACGCTCATGTTCCAGCTCAACCGCCACGGACTGATCCCCGAAAACCGCCGCCGCCTGATGTGCCTGTCCATGTTCTGGCACTTCCTGGACGTGATCTGGATCGGCGTGTTCACCTTTGTCTACCTGATGGGAGTCTTGCCATGAGCGAGCACAATGCGACATTGACCCACGGCGAACATGATCATCACGGTCATGACGACCACGCCGACCACGGCAGCCTGAAAACCTATGCGATCGGCTTCCTGCTGTCGGTGATCCTGACCGCGATTCCATTCTGGCTGGTGATGGGCAAGGTGTTCGACAAGTCGAGCACGACGGCCATCGTCCTGCTCGCGTTTGGCGCAGTGCAGATCGTCGTCCACATGGTTTACTTCCTGCACATGAACACCAAGGCCGAAGGCGGCTGGTCCATGCTGGCGCTGATCTTTACCGTGGTGCTGGTGGTGATCATGCTGGCCGGATCGCTGTGGGTGATGTACCACCTCAATCACAACATGATGCCCGGCATGATGTCCGAGCCGGGCCATCAGATGCATCATATGCACCATATGCAATGACAGACCGGCCGCAGGGGGCCGCCGGCGACGAAGCTGACGCGCGTCCCCGCTCTTTCGCCGTGCTGCTGGCGCTGGCCATCTGCGCGGCGCTGGCGTTTGCCGGCTTTGCGGCGCTCGGCACCTGGCAGTTGTATCGCCTGCAATGGAAGCTCGCGCTGATCGAACGTGTGGAACAGCGCGTGCACGCCGCTCCCGTGGCGGCGCCGGGTCCCGCTCGCTGGTCCGGCATCAGCGCCGAAACGGATGAATACCGCCATGTGCGCGTGACGGGCCGCTTTCTACATGGACTTGCTACCCGGGTCCAGGCGGCGACCGAACTCGGCAGCGGCTACTGGCTCATCACGCCGTTGCGCACCGAAGATGCTCATATCGTGCTGGTCAACCGCGGCTTCATTCCGCTTGGTACGGCCGGGCGGGCAGGGACGGAAGCCGGCAATGCGGATTCCGCCCCGGTCACCGTCACCGGCCTGCTGCGCATCAGCGAGCCCGGCGGCGCCTTCCTGCGTAAAAACGATCCTGCTGCCAACCGGTGGTATTCGCGCGACGTGCAGGCGATTGCCGCCGCGCATGGCTTGCGCGATGTTGCTCCGTATTTCATTGACGCGGAAGCGTCCGGGGAACCTGCAGGCGGAGCATCGGCCGACGCCTCGCCCGACCGTCCCGTCGCCGGGCTGACCGTCGTCTCTTTTCACAACAATCACTTGGTCTACGCGCTTACTTGGTATGCTTTGGCCTTGATGGTGCTTGGCGCGGTCCTGTGGACCGTGCGCGAGGAGCGGCGGATGCGCCGCCGCCCCGGCACCCATGCTGAACATATCGGGCGAAAACATGACAAGGACCGAGGAAATTGATGCCGTTGCGGGTCGACAAGGCATGAAGGAACGATGGACAGCGGTCGCGAGCGTCGAAAGCGCTGCAGGCCACAAGAACATGTTGCAGTTGATTCAACTGCGCTGGCTCGCCGTCGCCGGCCAGATCACGACCATCACGGTGGCCACCGTCGGCCTCGGCATTCGCCTGCCGCTTCCGCAGATGATCGTCGTGCTGGCGTGCCTGGTCGCATTCAATATCGGCAGCCAGCTGCGCTGGCATGAGCGCCGCGCGGTCACCAACGGCGAACTGTTTTTTGCGCTGCTGGTTGATGTGACCAGCCTGACTGCCCAACTGTATTTCAGCGGCGGCATGAGCAATCCGTTTGTCTATCTTTATCTGCTGCAGGTCATTCTCAGCGCCGTGCTGCTCGAGGCATGGTCGACCTGGATCATCGTCGGGATCACCAGCATCTGCCTGGTTGGCCTTGCGCGCTACTCGATTCCGCTGAACCTGCCGCTCAGCCACGAGCTTCATTTTTTCAATCTGTATGTCCAGGGCACGCTGATCTGTTTCCTGCTCAATGCATCGCTGCTCGTGTTTTTCATCAGCCGGATCAGCCGCAATCTTCGTGCAGGCGATGCGCAGCTTGCCGATCTGCGGCAGCGTGCGGTCGAGGAAGAGCATATCGTGCGCATGGGCCTGTTGGCCACAGGCGCCGCGCACGAACTCGGCACCCCGCTGGCGACACTGTCGGTCATCCTCGGCGACTGGCGGCGCATGCCCGAGTTCAGCAACAATGCCGACCTGCTGGAAGAAATCACCGAGATGCAGATCCAGTTGCAGCGCTGCAAGACCATCGTCAGCGGCATCCTGCTCTCCGCTGGCGAGGCGCGCGGTGAATCATCGGTCAGAACGACGATCAATTCCTTCTTGGACGATCTGGCGAAGGAATGGCGCACCACCCGGCCCATTGCGAAGTTCGTCTACGAAAACTGTATCTGGCAAGACATCCCTGTCGTGTTCGACTCGACACTGAAGCAAATGATTTTCAATGTTCTCGACAATGCGCTTGAGGCATCGCCGCAGTGGGTGTGCTTCGAAGCGGTGCGTGAAGCCGACATGCTGAAACTGCGTATTACGGACAACGGCCCCGGCTTCGCGCCGGAGATGCTCAGGCAATTCGGCAAGCCTTATCAGTCGAGCAAGGGACGGCCGGGCGGCGGACTGGGTTTGTTCCTGGTCGTGAACGTCGCGCGCAAGCTGGGCGGCACCGTCGTGGCGCGCAATCGTGAGCATGGCGGAGCGCAAGTCGAACTGGCGCTGCCGCTGGCAGGCGTCACCGTCCCGGAGGAGAAAGACCGTGCCACCTGAACATCCCGACCGTCTGCTGCTGATCATTGAAGACGATGCCGCGTTCGCACGCACGCTGCGCCGCTCGTTCGAACGCCGCGGCTACGGGGTGCTGCACGCGGCCAGCCTCGACGAAGCCGCTTCGCTGCTGCAGCAACACTCGCCGACCCATGCCGTTGTCGACCTGAAGTTGAGCGACAACCATTCCGGACTGGCGTGCGTACAAATGTTGCACAAGCATGACCCGGAAATGCTGATCGTTGTCCTGACCGGTTTTGCCAGCATCAACACCGCGGTCGAAGCCATCAAGCTCGGCGCCAGCCAGTACCTGGCCAAGCCGTCCAACACCGACGATATCGAAGCCGCCTTCGGCCACGTTGCCGGAACGACCGACATCGAACTGACCAATCGCTCGACCTCGATCAAGACGCTCGAATGGGAGCGCATCCACGAAGTGCTGGTGGAGACCAACTTCAATATTTCCGAGGCCGCGCGGCGTCTGGGATTGCATCGCCGTACGCTGGCACGCAAGCTGGAAAAGCAGCGGGTCAAGTAGCGCCGAGACTGGCGCTGGGGCAGTCTGCGTGAGCCGCTGAGCGGCTTCTCCTACCAGCTGCGATCGCCGCGGTGCGATTCGAAGCGCTTCACCAGAAAATCCACGAACACCCGCGTCTTCGCCGACAGGTTATGCCTGGTCGGATAGAGCGCGACGATGTTCGCCGGCGGCGCCTCCCAATCGGGCAGTACGGGCTGCAGCCGGCCGGAGCGCAGATAGGGCGCAATATCCCATTCGGAGCGCAACAGGATGCCATGTCCGTCGAGTGCCATGCGCACCGCGCATTCGCCGTCATTCGTGCTGACGCCGCCGCGCACTTTCACGGTTTCGCTTTTTACACCCTGGTGCAAATGCCAGGTGCCATAGGTTTCGTCGCTCTCGCGGATGACGATGCAGCGATGCGTCTGCAGGTCGGCCGGACGTTTCGGCTTGCCGGCCTTGCGTAGATAGACGGGGGCCGCGCACAGCAGGCGCCGGTTGCGGGCAATGGTGCGCATCGTCAGCTGGGAATCCGGAATTTCGCCGATACGGATGGCCACATCGAATCCGTGTTCGACCATTTGCAAAGGCCGGTCGCCAAGGTGCAATTGCACTTCGACGTCGGGATACTTGTGCAGGAATTCGGATACCGCCGGCGCGATGTGGTGACGCCCGAATCCGAAAGTCGCGTGGACGCGCAGCAGCCCGCGTGGCGCGGCGCGTGCGCCTGCCACCTTCTGCTCCAGGAGATGCAATTCATCGAGCAGCCTCGAACCGTCGGTCAGATAGGCCTCGCCTTCGCTCGTCAATCCCACCCGCCGCGTCGTGCGATTCATCAGTCGCACGCCGAGCCGGCGTTCCAGGGCCGCCAGCCGCTTGCTGACGGTGGGTGACGTCACGCCAAGCTGCTGTGCCGCGGCCGTCAGGCTGCCCGCGCCGGCAAGCAAGACAAAAAACTCGAGATCGGATATTCCATCGCCGCCGGCAGTCATCATTCACCTTCCTCCGCATATTATTTCTTCCAAGGCACTAATGTTATTCCAGTTCGGCTATTGTTTCCATCCTCAGCCGGCCTAGAATGAGCTCCATCATTCACAGCAGGGAAATCAACGTGACTACGCCTCTTTTTTCCGGCTTTCGCAGTCTGTCTGTCGAGGTCGACAAGGACGTCCATATTCATACCATTGTCGGCGGCAATGGTCCGCCGCTGCTCCTGTTGCACGGTCATCCGCAAACCCATGCGATATGGCACAAGGTCGCGCCGGAGCTGACCGAGCGCTTTACGGTCGTCATCTGTGACTTGCGGGGTTACGGGGACTCATCGAAACCCGCCGGAACGAGCGACCACGGCAACTACAGCAAGCGCGTGATGGCAAACGATATGCGGCACGTGATGCGGATACTGGGGCACGAGCGTTTCGGCGTCATGGCCCACGACCGCGGCGCGCGCGTGGCGCATCGCCTCGCTGCCGATCATCCTGATGCCGTGCAGCGGCTGATGCTGCTGGATATCGCACCGACGCTCGCCATGTACGAACAGACCACCGATGCCTTCGCGCGGGCTTACTGGCACTGGTTCTTCCTGATCCAGCCGGCGCCGCTGCCCGAGCGCCTGATCGAGGCGGACCCGGAAGCCTACGTGCGCGATGTGATGGGGCGGCGCGCCGCCGGGCTCGCGCCATTCGACCCGCGTGCGCTGCGCGAATACATGCGGTGCCTGGCCTTGCCCGGCGCGGCGCACGGCTTGTGCGAAGACTATCGCGCCGCAGCCGGAATCGACCTTGAACATGACCGCGCCGACCGCGAGGCCGGCCGCCTTCTGCAAATGCCGGTGCTGGTGTTGTGGGGAGAACAGGGCGTCATCCATCGCTGCTTCCAGCCGCTGCAGGAATGGCGAAAGCTGGCAGCCAAGGTCGACGGCACGGCCCTTCCATGCGGTCACTATATTGCCGAGGAAGCCCCCGGCATGCTGCTCGCTCATGCCATGCCGTTTCTTGCGGAGCTGTCATGAGCGCGAAAACCCTGTACCGCAAACTCGTCGATTCGCATACGGTCACTGTCCTGGATTCGCAGAATGTGCTGCTGTTTTGCGACCTGCACCTGATGAACGAGTACACCAGCCCGCAGGCTTTCAACGGGCTGCGCGAGGCGCGTCGTCCGGTGCCCATGCCAGGGCAGAACCTGGCCGTCGTGAGCCATATCATCCCGACTCACCCAACGAAGATACGCGTGATTTCGGATGCTGCTTCCGCTTTGCAGGCAAGCAACCTCAAGCGCAATTGCAGCGAACACCATATTCCACTCTTCGATACGAACGATGCGCTGCAGGGCATCGAACATGTCGTCGCGCCGGAGCACGGCATGATACGGCCCGGCATGGTCGTGATATGCGGCGACAGCCACACCACCACCTATGGCGCTCTGGGCGCACTGGGCTTCGGCATCGGCACCTCCGATGTGGAACATGTGCTGGCCACGCAAACCCTGGTCTACCGGCTTGCCGAGGCAATGCGCGTCACCGTCGACGGGGATCTGCCGGCGGGAACGACGGCCAAGGACCTTGTTCTGATGATCATCAGCCGCATCGGCGCCCAGGGCGCGCGCGGCTATGTGGTCGAATTCCGGGGAACGGCGATTGACGCCCTGAGCATCGAGGCGCGCTTCACGCTATGCAACATGATGGTCGAAGCGGGAGCGCGAGGCGCCTTGATCGCGCCGGACGAGCGCGCGATCGACTATGTGCTGGCCAGGGCCCCCGACATTGCCGGCGAATGGCGGCAGCGAGCTCTCTCCGAGTGGACGACATTGCGGTCCGATCCCGAAGCGGTGTTCGAGCTCGAGCACCGCTTCGATGCCGGCGAGGTGGCGCCCTTCGTGACCTGGGGAACCAGCCCGGACCAGGCCATTCCGATCGACGCGAGCATTCCGTTGCCGCAGTCGCTTGATACCGATATCCAGCGGCTCAGCGCCGAGCAAGCCTTGCGCTATACCGGCCTGGCGGCAGGGCAGCCGCTGGAAGGCGTCTTTGTCCAGCATGTATTCATCGGCTCCTGCACCAATGCCCGGATCGAGGACCTGCGGCAGGTTGCCGCAATCGTCGGTAATCGGAAAGTCGCGCCCGGTGTACGGGCGATGGTCGTGCCGGGTTCCGGGGCCGTGAAACTGCAGGCCGAGGCGGAAGGCATCGCGGCGCAACTGGAGTCGGCCGGCTTCGAGTGGCGCCAGCCGGGGTGCTCGATGTGCCTGGCGATGAACGATGACGTGCTGGCGCCAGGCATCCGCTGCGCATCGACGACCAACCGGAATTTCGAAGGCCGCCAGGGACGCGGTGCGATCACCCACCTCATGAGTCCCGCGATGGCGGCAGCCGCTGCGATTACAGGCCGCATTACCGATGTACGCAAGCTGGAGAACCGCCATGTCTGATCACGCCATTATCGACGGCCGCGCAGTCGTGCTGCGCATCGCCAATCTCGACACCGACCAGATCATGCCCAAACAGTTTCTGCGAGGCATAGACAAGGCCGGACTGGCGCAGGGGTTGTTATATGACTTGCGCTTTGACGGCGACGGCAATCCGCGGCAGGAATTCATCTTGAATCAGCCGGCCTACGCCGCATCCAATGTGCTGATCGCGGGGGCGAATTTCGGCTGTGGATCGAGCCGCGAGCATGCGGTGTGGGGAATGCAGCAGTTTGGATTCAAGGCGGTCATTGCGTCCAGTTTCGCCGAAATCTTCCATGCCAATGCGATGAACAATCGCCTGATGCTGGTGACGCTGCCGGAACAGACCGTGGAGGCGCTGATGCAGGAAGCGGAAACAAGCCGTGGCCCATTGCCGATCAGGATCGACGTCGAGCGCCGCTGCGTGCGGAGCGCGACGATCACGGCTGAATTTCCATTGGTCGAGAGATACCGGAGCATGTTCCTCGACGGACTCGATGTGATCGGAGCGACGCTGATGCACAGGGAAGCGATTTCGGCGTTCGCCGAAACGCACTGGGCCTGCCAGCCATGGCTCAAGGATGTCGCCGGGAAGACCTGCGAACGGTTGGCGCAGGAGATGCGGGATCGGACGGGCAGGGCGGGTTGTAACGCTGTGTCATAGACCGTCGGCGGGTGGAGTACGGTTTGGCTGCAACCCCCCCCCGCAGGGAGGCCGACGGGTTTTGTGGGC
>CBIHRJ010000032.1:0-61297 GCA_966212445.1 uncultured Noviherbaspirillum sp.
CAGAAGGGGATTTAACGGCAAACCCCATCCCCACCCTGGCCCTCCCCTTGAAGGGGAGGGATGTTTGTGTGGCTTGGCAGGCGTTGTCTGCGAAAAGTAAGTCCTCAGACCTGTAAATACTCCGCCAATGGGCACCTTCCTCCCTTTTAGGGGGAAGGGACAGTCATGTAATGACGCGAACGTTTTCTACGAATTCGGCAAAATAAAGAACCTATTTCCCTCCCCTTCAAGGGGAGGGGCAGGGTGGGGATGGGGTTTGCCGTTAAATCCCCTTCTGACGCTGCCGAAATGGTGGGGACTGAAACGGATAAAGAAGCGCGACTTGTCTGAGCCGAAGGCGAGTTTGTCGCGCTTCCCGTTTCAGTCCCCACCATTTCGGGAACCCCGCAGGGGCAGTGGCAGCGGGGTCGCCTTCTTTTGCTTACTTTTCTTGGCGAGACAAGAAAAGTGAGTGGCCCGCCGGGGCCAGTCCCGGCAAGCCCCTACGGAGTGACAATCGAACCGCATCACCGAAGAAACACAAGAAAATCCCCTACTCCGACAACGCCCTCGCCCCCAACCACCTCCCATCCCCACACAACTCCCGCGTCACCCCCAGCACCAGCCGCTTCACCGCCGCCGCCGCATTCGTCAACGGAATATTCCGCGACCAGCAAAGCGTCACCGTCCGTGAAACAGGCAGCCCGGCGATGCCATGCGCCGCCAATTGCCCATGCTCGATCTCCGACAAAAAAGGCGCCACCGGGAGAATGGTGGCGCCCAGGTCCGCCAGCAAGGCCGACTTCAGGATCGCCACCGAGTTGATGTCGATGATGTTGCCGATCGCCAGCCCCTGCGAGCGGACGATGCTTTCGATGCGCGGCCGCACGCCGTGCTGCAGGCCGGGCAGGATCAGCGGCACCTCGACCGCCTTGGCCAGCGCGATCGCTTTCTTCTTCGGCGCAAAGCGCGAGCCGGCGCGGGTGATGAACATCATGTCTTCCTCGACCAGCGGTGTGGTCGCGAACGCGCCCAACTGGCCGTCGTCGAACAGCACCGCGAGGTTGATGCGGCCGGACTTCAACTGCTCGATCAGGTTGCCCGACAGTTCTTCGGTCAGTTGCAGCGAGATTTCCGGATAGTGTTCGCGCACCGCGGTCAGCAACGGCAGGGCCAGCGCGGCAGAGACGCTTTGCGGAATGCCGAGCGCGACAGTGCCAGCGGGCTTGTCGGCCGACTGCGCGACGGCCGAGCGCGCGTCGTCGACCTGCTTCAGAATCGCCTGCGCATGTTCGTAGAAGGTCTTGCCGGCGTCGGTCGACAGCACACCCTGGGCCGAACGGTGCAGCAATTGCGCACCGAGTTCTTCTTCCAGTTGCCGGATCTGCTGTGTCAGCGCCGGTTGCGCGATATGCAGCACGCGTGCCGCGCGCGATAGCGAGCCGTGGTCGACGATGGCGACGAAGTAGCGGAGTTGGCGCAGTTCCATGGGCGGATGATACCGTTACAAAGCCGGCTTGATCGGCTTGCGCTCGATCGACGACGACAGGATCAGAGAAGTGGAGGTCACACCGCAACGGGTCAGTTCGGCGATCACCTGTTCCAGTTCGGTGACGTTCGCTGCCACCACCTTCACGATGCTGCAGTCGTCGCCGGTGATCGAATGGCATTCGACGATCTGCGGCAGTTGCACAGCGACCTTTTCCACCGGCGTGTCGTGGCTGCGCCGCGCGACCCGGATGAAGGCGGAGATGCCGTAGCCGAGCGCAGCCGGGTTGACGCGCGCATGGTAGCCGGCGATCACGCCTGCGGCTTCCATGCGCTTCACCCGCTCGGCCACCGCTGGCTGGCTCATGTGGATACGGCGGCCGATTTCGGCCAGCGTGGTGCGGGCGTCGGCCTGCAGGATGTCGAGGATTTTTGCATCCATCGCGTCGAATTCGATTTTCATGGCAAGACACCTGTATTTCGATGAAAGACAAGGTTTATAGGCTGTTTTGCCTTGCATTATCCATTCAATCAGCCGGCCCGGGTGCATACACTATTTATCCGGGAATTGAATGGGAGCCAAGTGTGGAAACAGTCATCAGCCTGGATGACCGTATCGGCCGGGATGAGGTCATTGCGCTATACGTTGCGAACGGCTGGTCGTCGGCGGAAAAGCCGGACCAATTGATGGCGGCGCTGCACGGCTCGCATAGCCTGGTAACGGCACGGCGGGCCGGACAGCTCGTCGGACTCGGCAACGCCATCTCCGACGGCCACCTGGTAGTGTATTACCCGCACATGCTGGTGTATCCGCACTGTCAAAGGCGGGGGATCGGGATGCGCATGATGGCAGCGATGCAGACGAGGTATCACGGTTTCCACCAGCAGATGCTGACGGCCGACGCCGAGGCCGTCGCGTTTTATCTGGCGTTGGGTTTCAAGCGCGCGGGGAAGACCGAACCGATGTGGATCTACGCGGGTAATGAGCACTGACATGGCAATCAACGTGGAAATCCGGCTGGACACGAACGAAAACAACGCGGCTTCCACAAGGATGTATACCGTGCTGGGGTTCAGCTCCCTGCCCAGACGCTGGAATGGCCGCCAGGTCTTTTCCGGCGCAATCAACACAATCCTGCTTGAAGACTTGCCTGAATGGAGAACACATGAACTGGAACACCTATCTGATTTTTCTGGTCACCACCGCCGTGGTGTGCCTGACGCCCGGACCGGCGGCGCTGCTGGTCGTCGCGCAGGGCATGTCGAACGGCCTGCGCCGCTCGTACTGGGCGATCGCGGGCATTGCGCTATCCAATGCGGTGTACTTTGCACTGTCGGCGACCGGCGTGGCGGCGCTGATCGTCGCCAGCGGCACGCTGTTTGCGGCGATCAAGTGGGTGGGCGTCGCCTACCTGTTCTATCTCGGCATTGCGGCAATCCGCAGCAAGTCGAGCGCATTGACCGTTGCCGCCGATCCCGGGCAGGCGGTGGGCGGGACGCGTGCGTTCTGGCAGGCGGTCGTGGTCGAGCTGTCGAACCCGAAAGCCTTGCTCTATTTCGTCGCGCTGCTGCCGCAGTTCATCGATCCGTCGCAGCCGGTGGGCATGCAGATGCTGGTTTTCGGCGTCACCTGTATCGCGCTCGATACAGCGGCGTACAGCCTGTACGCGTGGCTGGGCAGCAGGACGCAGCGCTTTACCGCGAATGCCCGGTTTGTCAGGGCCAGCAACAGGGCGTCGGGGGGATTGCTGATGGTCGCCGGGGCAATGATGGCGACGGTGAAGCGGGCGGTTGTTTGACGTCCTGGAGCGCCACGCCGGTGCGTCAGAATATTTCTTCGCACTGGATACATCGGAAGGCACAGCTCCGGTTGCCGATGAAAGCGATAAGAAGGTCTTGTATCAAGCCGGTTTCATTAAAGAGGGGGGGCAACGAGTCTGTTTTGTTCCAGATCAGATCGTTGCCTGATAAAGACGATCTGGAAATCAGCGTTACACATTTCGAATATTTGATGCCATAGCGCGAATCGAATAAGCCTCGCTGATCGACAAGCATGATCAGGCATCAGCTTTTATTTACTATTTGACAACTTTATAAAAAGGCATCAACATTTCCTTTCACTTTGTTAATGGGAGATTTTGATGACTTCACTTGCATGGCCGCTTGAACGCAACCACATTCGCCGGGACATTTCGAACAACGCATTCGGCATGGTTCGCAACGGCGGCACGCGCGCCCATCAGGGATGGGATCTGTATGCGCACCCGGGAACGTGATGTTATGCGATCGCTGATGGGGAAATCGCAGATACGTTTTTTTCCGGCACCTATGGCAACATGATCCTGCTCAAATTTTCGCGTCGCGGACAAATATTGTACGCAGCGTACTGTCACTTGAGCATGATCGTCGTGCGACATGGAGCCGTCAGCCGGGGCGAGATGATCGGCCTGACCGGCAATACCGGCAATGCGCGAACGATGCACGGCCAGGACCAGCACTTGCACTTCGAGATCCGCACCACAATGGCAAGCACGCCCGGCTTGAGCAACCGGGTCGATCCGGCTAGCTTATATGGTCGTGCGCCGATCGGCTGGGCATTTTTTGAAGGCCATGGGCAGAAGGCAGTCGGGTTCGGGCTCGGGCTCAAGGTTCCCGGCGTCAATCTCAGGGAGCGTCTCTGATGCGCGCGCATGCATGGGCTTTCGTATTGGCGCTGGCGCCGGCCATCTCCGGAATGGCGGCCGGAAAGCCGGCCATGTCAGCGCGGGACGAAGCGCGCGCGTTGATCGGCATTGAATCGACGGCGCGCCTGATGGGCGAGAAAATCGCCCCCGATAAACTGTCTTGCATTGATAGCGGAGGCGGATATCTGGTGATCGATGATGTTCCCAGCGACGACTGGGCGGATGGTATGGCCGAATGTCAAGGCCGCATGGTCATGACGCTGGCGCGCAAGGTTGGGGTGGTGGATGGCCGCGAAATATGGCGTATCGTCGACACCTTGCTGCTGCCGCCACTTGAGCGCGAATGGGATCCCCGGCGTCCGAATGCATTGATGCTCGTTCGCGCCGTTGAGGGTGTCTGCGGCCAAAGCGGCCGGCCGGGCACTTCCTTCACCGCGCTCATACGTTGGGGCAAGCGCAAACGGATCGACTGGCGCACAGGAGTTGAACGCGCATGGACTTCCGATATCGTGCATGGCCGCATTGTGCCAATGTCGACCAGGCATATCTTCTGTGAGTGGGTCGATCCGTGAATTGCAATCGTTATGCAACGATGGCGCATGACGACTCGTGCACCGACCGATCGCAGACGCTTGGCATGCCAATGTCGGCAATCGGCGTGTCTGCGGCTTGCTGAACTTCATGAAGATGACGCCGAGGAAGCGCGCAAGCCATCGGCCGCGCGGCAACCAAGGTCAGAAGAATTCGACGGTGTCGTTCGACACTTCGGAGTGCAGTTCGCCGCTCTTGACCAGTTCGTCGTAATAGCAGACGCGGTTGCGGCCGTTGGCCTTGGCGTAGTAGAGCGCCTGGTCGGCATGGCCGAGGATGACCACCGGCGATTCGCTGGAGATGCTGACGAAGCCGAGGCTGACGGTGACGGCGCCGACCTGCGGGAATTCGTGCTGTTCGACGTTGGTGCGGAAGCGCTCGAAGATCTTGCGCGCGTCGTCCAGCGTGGTCGAGCGCAGCAGCACCACGAACTCTTCGCCGCCGAAGCGGAACACGCGGTCCTGCGAGCGGAACGACGAGCGCAGCAGGTTGGCGACCAGGATCAGCACCTCGTCGCCGTACAGGTGGCCGAACTGGTCGTTGACGCGTTTGAAGTGATCGATGTCGACCACGGCCAGCCAATGGCTGATGCCGACCGTCGGGTGATGACGCCGCTCCTGCTGGTCCTGCGGCGTGCCGTCGGGCAGGCAGGTGTTCAGCAGGCGGGAAAACTTTTCGTCGAAGGTCTTGCGGTTGAGCAATCCGGTCAGCGAGTCGCGTTCGCTGTAGTCGAGGATGTTCTGGTAATTGCGGTAGACGCTGAGGATGCCTTCCATCATGTGCAGCGTGTCGCTGCTGTACGGCGTCGGGTTGGTGACTTCGAGACAGGTGCTGACCTTGTCGTTCAGCCAGACCGGCAGCCACAGGATGCGGTCGCCATTCGGGAGGATTTCCTCGGTCACGGTCTTGCGCAGCCTGATGCTGTCGACCAGCGCCGGATAGTTGGAAATCGCTTCGCCGGTGTTTTCGGTCTCGAGCGTTTCTTCCACTGAGACAACCTTGCCGTCCTTGATCCAGACGCGCGGCCGGGCGAACAGTTCGTCGCGGAAGCTGAACAGTTCATGCACCCGCACCTGCCTTGCGCCGACCAGTTCATGCAGCGCCGACACCACAGAACTGTCGAGCAGCGTGTGGTCGCGTTGGCAGGTAATATCCACCAGATGCTTGAGCAGTGCTTCCATGTTCAAAATTCCGATCCACCCTTTTTGCAAATCAGAGGCAACCGAAAAGATGCGCAATGAAAATTCAGCATGGAGGCAGGCGTCGGTTGTCTCGTGAGCAGAAGTAAATCGTGCGGAAGTCCGTTTGCACAGCGCTACGTGTTTCGGTTGTCTCTCGGGAGCTGTCGACGGTTTCGATCAGGCCCGAACCATTTGTTGCGCTGCACACTCGTGTCCAGCTATTTCCGGTTTTTGTTATAAATGACGTCTGCAGCCTATTCTATCCCGAATCGGCTGCCGTGTTGAGGCTTGTCGCATTTATGACAATGACAATTTTTTCCGGTGTGGCGGTCTTGCGAAAGCGCGCCGCCTACCGCTCCAGCACGTAGTTTCCGGGCGCCGGCTCCAGCGGCGGATATCCCCTCTTCGCGGCGCCCATCGGCGGTGGCGGCGCCATTTCGCTGGCGCGCTCCTGCAGCCAGTCGACCCACGCGGGCCACCATGAGCCTTCGGTCGCGGGATTGGACAGGTACCAGGTTTCGGGATCGATGTAATTGGTGCCCGAGGGTTTGTGCGCAATGCGATAGTACCGGCCGGGATGGCCGAGTTCGCTGACGATGCCGGCGTTGTGCCCGCCGCTGGTCAGCAGGAAGGTCACGTCCGGCCCCGCATGCAGATTGATCTTGTATACCGAGCGCCACGGTGCGACATGGTCGGTCTCGGTGCCGACCGCGAACACCGGCGCACGGATGTCGCTCAAGGCGATCGACTTGCCGTTGACCTTGTAGCGGCCGGCTGCAAGGTCGTTCTTCAGGAACAGCCGGTGCAGGTATTCGCTGTGCATCCGGTAGGGCATGCGCGTGGCGTCGGCGTTCCAGGCCATCAGGTCGGTCATCGCCTGCCGGCCGCCCAGCAGGTACTGCTGCACGATCAGTGACCAGATCAGGTCGTGCGAGCGCAGCAACTGGAAGGCGCCCGCCATTTGCCGGTTGTCCAGGTAACCCTGGTTCCACATGATGTCTTCCAGGTAGTTGAGCTGGCTGTCGTCGATGAACAGCGATAGCTCGCCCGCCTCGGTGAAGTCGGTCTGCGCCGCCAGGAGCGACAAGGTGTTGAGGCGGTCGTCGCCGATCTGCGTCAGGTAGGCGGCGGCCATCGACAGCAGCGTGCCGCCGAGGCAGTAGCCGACCGCGTTCACCTTGCGCTTCGGTGCGACCGCGTGCACCGCATGGAGCGCTTCCAGCACGCCCAGGCGCAGATAAGCCTCCATGTCGAGATCGCGATCCTGCTCGGTCGGGTTGTGCCAGGAAATCATGAACACCGTATGGCCGCGCTCGACCAGGTAGCGCACCAGGGAATTGTGCGGCGACAGGTCGAGGATGTAGTACTTCATGATCCAGGCCGGCACGATCAGGATCGGCTCGGCGTGGACCTCGGTCGTGGCCGGTGCGTACTGGATCAGCTCGATCAGCCGGTTGCGATAGATCACCTTGCCCGGCGTCACGGCGACCTGCGCGCCCGGCCGGAAACTCTCGGTGGCCGCGGGGGTCTTGCCGGCGATGGTGCGTTCCCAGTCTTCGACAAAATTCACTGCGCCGCGCAGCAGATTCATGCCGAACTCGCGGCCGGTTACGTCCTGCACTTCCGGATTGGTCGCGAGGAAATTCACCGGGGACATCGTGTCGAGCAACTGGCGCGCGACGAAGGACACCACCTGTTCGTGATGCGGCGACACGCCGCCGATGCCGGTGGTGACGTTGTGCCACCATTGCTGGTTCAGAAGGAAGCCCTGCTGGATCAGGTTGAACGGCCAGCGCTGCCACGCTTCGCCGCGGAAGCGACGGTCCTGCGGCAGCGGCTCGATGCAGGGTTCGCACTTCTGGTCGGTGGCGGAACGGGCCGCGTAGATCGCTAAACGCGCTTCCTTGCGGACTGCCTTTTCGGCAATCCTTTGCCACTTGCCCGGCGACTCGGCAAGGTGCAGCGCCCAATCGGCATAGGCCAGCGCCAGGCTGGCGGGCGAGATGCTGCCGGTCAGGCGGCCCATCGCCGCGTGGATCAGGCGGTCGATGGTGGCTGGCGGCTCGACGTCGGTCAGCACCCACGGCACCGCCGGCGCATGGGTAGGCTTCCCATGATGCCCCCAGAGTGCGGCGCGCAGATCACGTTGTGGCTGGTCCATCGTTTTCTTCCTTGTGGTTGCGAGGGCATGGCAAGGGCTTGGCGAAACCGCCAGGCCGCCTTCGGCTTTGTATCAGTCTTATTGAACGGCCGGAAAAATTGCTTGATCTGTCTCAAAGGCGGCGGAATTGACCCTGAATTGCCGGGCCGGTCAATGAAAATCGTTGAATACAATCGCGTCGCTCATTGCCGGCAGGCGATTGATGCGCGACCAGGTGCCGTTGAGCATCAGCTCTTCGAATTTCTGCGCCGGCACCGGCGGGCTGAAGATGAAGCCCTGCGCGCCGGTGCAGTCGCGCGCCTTCAGGTAGGCGAGCTGTTCGGCGGTTTCGACGCCGCCGGCGACGACGGCGATGCCGAGATTGTGCGCCAGGCTGATGATGGCCGACGCAATCGCCGAATCCTCGCGCCGGTGCGGCAAGTGCTGCACGAAGGCCTTGTCGATCTTCAGCACGTCGATCTCGAAATCCTTGAAGTCCATCAGCGCAGTGGCGCCGGTGCCGAAGTTGTCGATGGTGAGGCGGATGCCGAGCGCGCGCAGTTCCGACAGCTGTTCCTTGATTTCCGGATGCTGCGCCAGCATCGATTCCGGCACTTCCAGTTCCAGGCTGGCCGGTGCCAGCCCGGAATCCTTCAGCACCGACGGGATCATTGCCACGAATTTCGGGTCGCCGAACTGGCGCGCCGAGCAATTCACCGACAGGCGCAGGTCGCCCAGCCCCTGCGCCTGCCAGCGCCGCACCTGGTGACAGGCCTCGCGCAGCGCCCACTCGCCGATCTCGACGATGAGTCCGGTCTGCTCGACGATGTCCATGAATTCGTTCGGCAGCACGGTTTCCTGCTCGGTCGCGTTCCAGCGCAACAGCGCTTCCACCGTCGAAATTTTCCAGCTGTTGAGGTCGACCAGCGGCTGGTAATACAGCTCGAACTGATGATTCTTGAGCGCGCCGCGCAACGCCGCCTCGCGGTCGCGCTTCCAGGCCTGCTCGTCGAACAGTTCGGCGCTATAGAGCCGGTAAGTGTGGCGGCCCGCGTGCTTGGCGCGATACAGCGCGAGGTCGGCGCGCTTGAGCAGTTCCACCGAGTTCTTGCCGTCCCGGGGAAACAGGCACAGGCCGACGCTGGCGCCGCTCAGCACCTCCTGGCCTTCCAGCACATAGGGGCGGCCAAGTTCCTGCACCAGCTTGCGCGCCAGCGTTTCGGCCGCCGCCGGCTGCGATACGTCGGACTGGACGATGATGAATTCGTCGCCGCCCAGGCGCGCGACGAAGTCGGTTTCGCGGATCGACGACACGATGCGCAACCCGACCTCCTTGAGCAACAGGTCGCCGGTGTGATGGCCGAAGGTGTCGTTGACGTATTTAAAACGGTCGAGATCGAGCAGCAGCAGCGCCAGCGGCACGTCGTTGCGCTGGGACAGCGCCATCGCCCGGTGCAGGTGATTGCTGAAGTTGACGCGGTTGGGCAGGCCCGTGAGGCCGTCATGGTTGGCGAGGAAACGGGTCTGTTCTTCCGCCAGCCGCTGTTCGGTCTGGTCGCGCATGATCTTGACGAAGCCGCGCAGGCTGCCGTCGTCATTGTGCAAGGACGTGACTACGCCGGCCGCCCAGAAGCGGCTGCCGTTGCGCCGCAGGTGCCAGCGATCGTCGTCCGAGCGGCCGGTGCTGCGCGCCACTTCCAGCTCGCGGAACGGCTCGCCCATGTCGCGATCCTCGCTGGTGAACAGGGTGCCGACATAGCTGCCGATCGCTTCCTGCGCGGTGAGGCCGAGGATGCGTTCGGCCCCCCAGTTCCAGCTCAGGATGACGCCGTTCGGATCAAGCATGATGATCGCGTAATCGGTCGATGTCTCTACCAGTAGCCGGAAGTCTTCTTTCGACTGCGCCAGTTCCTGTTCGCGCCAGCGTAATTGCGTGATGTCGTGGAACACCACGACGCCGCCGGTCGTTCTGCCCTCGCTGTCGACCAGCGGGCGTGCGTTGGCGCTGACCCAGATGCCGTCGGACAATCCGTCATGCTTTGCCAGCGCAATCATGTCGTCGACGCATTCGCCGCGCAACGCGCGCCGCATCGGCCGTTCCGTCTCCGGATAAGGCGTCTTGCCGTCCGGCTGCAACAGCATGAAGTCGCTCATGGTCTGGACGCGGCCCTGGCCCGGTCCGACTGGATCGAGGCTGAACAAACGCTGCGCCGCCGGGTTGACCATGATCAGGCGCTCCGCAAGGTCGGCGACGATGACGGCGCCGGCCATGCTGTGAAGGATCGAGGAGGTGATGCTGGCCTGTTGCTGCAGTTCTTTTTCGAGCGCCTTGCGCCGGGAAATGTCGCGCAAGAAAGCGAAGAAGATCGTCCGGTCCGCGGACGCAATGGAAACGACGGTCAGTTCGACCGGGATCTCGGCGCCGTCGCTGCGCAACGCATGCATCTCGACACGCCGGTTCAGTATTGCGCCATGCCGATCCTGCCGGAAACGGCGCAAGCCTTCCATGTGTGCGGCGCGATAGCGCGGCGGTATCAGGATGTCGTGCAGCGGCTTGCCCACCACATCGTCGCGCAGCCATCCGAATGCCCGTTCCGCCTGCGTGCTCCATTCGAGAATGACGCCGTTCTCGTTGATCGCCACGTAGGCATCGAGCGCATTGTCGATGATGGCTCGATACAGGTTCTCTGCCCGACTTGCCTCTTGGAACAGGGTTTTCATCGTTATCTGGCCGGCCGGTGTTTGCGACCTGAAAAAATGAGGAGCGAATACATTCCTTTGATGATTCGTCTCATCTGACAGCGCCGTCCGCACAGGGTTTCTCGGGAACAGTGGGCAAGGGAAAAAAGATCGTCAACGGCGGGGAAACATTCCTTCCAGGAACGACATCGCGGGCGGCCGCGCGGCGCGGCCAAACAAAATGTTCCTGGAACAGATGACGCAACAAATCCTCGGCTTCCTGCAACAGCGGCACTGCCGCACCGTGCAGGGCTACTGGCTACTACTTCGCGCCGGCGATGTCCGGCGAACGTTTCGCGCAGTGGTACAGGGGAGCGGGCCTGCATTGACGCAGGCCGCGGGATCAGGAATACAGCTCGACGCAGTTGCGCCCGTGGCGCTTGGCTTGCAGCAGCGCGCTGTCGGCCGCTTCGGTGAGGCCGGCGGCGGTGTCGACCATCGGGAAGGATGCCAGGCCGGCGCTGAAGCTGGCGTGCAGCGCGCCGCCCGGATGCGCATGCGGCAAGGCGGCGAAGTCGCTGCGGATGCGGTCGATCACCGGCCTGGCCTGGTCCAGCGTGACGTCGGGCAGCGCGATCAGGAATTCCTCGCCGCCGTAGCGACCGATCAGGTCGACCGAACGCAGGCGTCCCTTGAGCAGCCACGCCAGTCCGCGGATCACCTGGTCACCGACCGGATGGCCGTAGGTGTCGTTGATCGCCTTGAAGTGGTCGATGTCGATCATCGCCACTGTCAGCGCGCCGCGCCTTGCCTGTTCCGCGACCAGGATCTTCAGGCGTGACTTGGCGGCGGTGTGGTTGAACAGGCCGGTCAGGCCGTCGAGCAGGCTGGAACGGCGCACTTCGCGGAAGCGCTCGATGCGGGTCTTGACGACCGCCGCCAGCAGCACCGGATTGAACGGCTTCATCAGGAACTGGTCGCCGCCGAGGCGCAGCGCTTCGACCTGCATGCCGACTTCGGACTCGCCCGACAGGTAGACGATGGGCAGCGAACTGTAGGCTGCCATCTGGCGCAGCACGCGCGTCGCTTCGACGCCGTTGAAGCGCGGCATGTACATGTCCATCAACACCAGGTCGGGACGATAGGACTCGAGCGCATCGAGCAGCCGGGCCGGGTCGTTGATCGCATACGTATCGATGCCGTGCTGCGCGAGCGTGCGCTGGATCAGCGCCACCGCCACCCGCGAATCCTCGACCACCAGCACCCGGTACTGTTCCTGCTCGTTGGTCTGCACCAGGTCGAGCACGCAATTGAGCACCCGGGCCGGCTGGTCTTCGCTAGGAATGGTGACGTCGATGCCGGCGCGCATCAGGTCGACGATGGGTTCCAGCGCCGACTGCACGCCGAGGTAGACCAGCTGGCTGGCCGGGCAGCTCGCGCGGATCTCGGAGATGCAGGTGAATTCTTCCGGCGCGGTCGTGCCGCCCGCCGGGATGAACAGCACTGCCAGCGGCTTGTCGGCCGGGACCTGGGTGCAGGCGCCCCATGAAATGCGCGTCACCTTGAAGCCGAAAAAGCGCAGCTGGCCGCTCAGCGCGTCCGCCATGTCGCGCTTGCCGGGCGCGGCGATCATCCATACCGAGCGCGGCTTGATCCAGTCGGCATCCGGCACGGTCGCCGCCGTCCCGGCTTCACGCCGTTCGGTGCTGTGCGAGCGCGATGTGGCGACGGAACCGGCCAGCGTATCCAACTGCCGTTGCAGCGACAGGATCTCCTGCTGCGAAATGGGGTGCGAGGACAGGTCGCCGAGCTTGGCCAGCGCCGCGTTTTCCAGTCCTTCGCAGAGACGCACCAGGCCCGGCAGGCGCAGGCGGTTGAAATACTCGGCCAGGCTGTTGACCGCCACCGCGAACTCGATGAACTGCTCGAACGCGCCGTCCGCCACATAACGTTCCCAGCGCGTGCGCAGGACGTACAGGCGGTCCTCGATCGAGTTGAAAGGGGGTGGCGGCATGGCTTGAGCCCGGAAGGAATGCGGCATTATCGCGGATCGATGCCAGGCAGGCAACGGCGGCTTGGTTTGCAGTGCATCAATGTGGGCATAGGGCAAGATTTTGCGATGCACCAATTGCCCGAGTGAACCGTAGTACCGTACAGCCGTGTGCAAATGCCGACGGCCGGCCCTGCACTTTTCGCGCACGCCGCAGTCACACCGGATTGAAAGATGTTTGCGGATGGAGGACAGCATGCGAAACACCGTCGTCAGGACGTACGACAATCTTGCTTCCGCGGAGAGCGCGCGCAGCGAACTGCTCCGTCACGGCTTTTCCGCCGACAGCGTCGAGTTGCGCGTGGGACTGGACGAGGCCGGGCCGGTCGAGGGCAACTTCGTGGAAGACCAGAAAGACATGGGCACCGGACCGGGCTCGGGCATGTTCAGCAGCGAGGAACGCACCGACGCGTACAACAACGACAATCCGGTATGGCGCGGCGGCTATCTGCTCGCGGTCGACACCGATGGTTCGGAACAGCAGGCGAGCGCCGCCGATATCATGGACCGCTTCGGCGCGATCGACGTGGAAGCGCGCACGCGCCGCTCCCGCCACTGATCAGGTCGTCGCCACCTTCAGCCAACCCAGCCCTTCCGCCGTGCCGGCGGCCGGCCGGTATTCGCAACCCAGCCAGCCGTCGTAACCGAGCTCGTCGAGCAGGCGGAACAGATAGGGATAGTTGAGTTCGCCGGTATCGGGTTCGTTGCGTTCGGGCACGCCCGCGATCTGGATATGTCCGATGTGCGGCAGGTAGCGCCGCAGCTTCGTGGCGATGTCGCCTTCCATGATCTGCGCATGGTAGCAATCCATCTGCACCTTCAGATTGGGAGCGCAGACAGCTTCGCGGATCGCATGCGCGTCCGCCTGCGTGTTCAGGAAATAGCCCGGCATGTCGCGCGTGTTGATCGGCTCGATGAGCACGGTCATCCCATGCGCTGCCGCTTGCCCGCACGCGTACCGCAAATTGTCGACATACACCGCGCGGTGATGCGCAACATCCGCGCCTTCCGGCAGCAGGCCGGCCATCGCATGCAGACGCAGCGTGCCGAGTGCTTTCGCATAGGCGAGCGCATGCGCGACGCCGTCCCTGAACTCGGCTTCGCGCCCCGGGATCGACGCCATCCCGCGCTCGCCGGCCGCCCAGTCGCCGGGCGGCATGTTGAACAGGACGTTCTGCAGGCGATGGGTGTGCAATTCCCGTGCAAGCCGGTCCGCATCATGCTCGTACGGAAACAGGAACTCGACAGCGCTGAATCCCGCCCGCGCAGCAGCGCCGAAGCGTTGCAGGAACGGAACCTCGTTGAACATCAGCGTCAGGTTGGCGGCGAATCGGGGCACGGTGTTTCCTTTACGTGGAAGTGGGCGGCGGGCGCATGTCTATGTCAGGCGAAGCCGAACCACCCCAGCAGCGCACCGGCCGCCAGCAGCCACAGCAGGTGGATGCGGGTGCGCCAGACGATCAGCGTGGTCGCCAGCGTCAGTCCCCACAGCGCGATCTCCCGGTACGAACCGTTGTTGCCCGTGGCCAGCACCCAGCCGGTGGCGATCACCAGCGCCACCACGACCGGCGCCATGCCCTGCTTGAACGCCCGCACCGCGCGCAATTCGCGGTTGCGGTGTCCCCATTGCGCAGCGAGATAAGCCAGCGTCGTGCTCGGGATCAGGATGCCCGACATCGACATCAGCACACCCAGCAGTCCGGTCAGCATGCCGCCGGCATTGAGGCCGACGTTCCAGCCCATCAGCGCCACGAACAGCACGTTCGGTCCCGGCGCCGCCTGCGCGATCGCCACCGACGCGGTGAACTGCGCATCGGTCAGCCAGTGGTTCTGCTCCACCAGATAACGATGCATTTCGGCGACGGTGGTGATGGCGCCGCCGATCGACAGCAGCGACAGGCCGAGGAAGTGGGTAAACAGGTCGCCCCAGTCGGCCAGGCTCAAGGAAATATGCAATGCCTCGTTCATGGCTTGAGCCTCCGGTAGGCCAGCACGCAGGCAAGTCCGCCGAGGCCGAACAGCACCCATGCCAGCGGCACGCGTAGCACCGCGATCGCGACGAAGGAGCCGATGCCGAGGACGGCGCACTGCGCATTGGGCAGCACATTCTTCTTCAACGCCTGCGCCAGCTTCAGCCCGGTCGCCAGCAGCAGGCCGGCGGCCACCGCACTCATGCCCTTGAGCGCGGCCGCGACTTCCGGATGCGTGGCGTAGCGTGCGTACACGATCGCCGCCGCCAGCAGCAGCGCCAGCGGCACCGCGATCATGCCGGCCAGTGCCGCCAGCGCGCCGCGCAGGCCGAAGTAGCGCGCGCCGATCATCAGCGAAATGTTGACCACGTTCGGGCCGGGCATGATCTGCGCGACTGCCCACTCTTCGATGAACTCGTCGCGGGTCAGCCATTTCTTCTTGTCGACCAGTTCATGCTGCACGATCGCCAGCACGCCGCCGAATCCCTGCAGCGCCAGCAGGGTGAACGACAGGAACAGGTCGAACGGCGATTGCGGGCGAGGGCGCTCGGGCTGAGTGGCGGTTGTGTCAGGCGGCATACAAGGTATCGGTCGATTGGCGGATGATGCGGGCGCAGTGCATCCCTGGCTGGTTAATCAAAAGAATCCGGGGGACTGAAGTCGAAGACCCATGCTCAACCCGTGAAGTACCAGTGCCACGGCTCATAGCTGAAACCGAGCGGATTGCCGCGCGGGTACGACATGACGAAGCAGAAGCTGCCGGCATGCGCGACCAGCCAGCGGAAGGCTTCCGTGTCTTCGAACGGTTCTTCGCGCGGCACGCAGCCAGGCGTGTTGATGTCGACCGCACGTCCGGTGTGATGCTCGCTGTAGCCGGGCGGCGCGCTCAGCGTGAAGATCTTTTCCAGCGGCATGCGGCGTTCGAGCTTGTCGCGGATGATCGCCGATTGCGCCTGCAGGCCGCGAAAGGCGGAAACGATTTCCAGAACGATGCCGTCCCGCTGCGCCTCGAGCTTCATCGCACGCCATGCTTGCGCCGCCGGCGGAACGAGATGGTGCGCGCTGCCGTCCGCATCGGTTTCGGCGAGCGCCAGTTCCCGTGCTTCCATGAACAGCGGCAAGCCGGTGCGCGCGACGTCATCGGCGGAAATGCCGAGCGCCGCAAGCGCCAGGCTGATCCTGTGCTGATAGTCCGTATGAGACATTTTCCGGTTTCTGCAACGGCTGGCCGGCCAAGCCTGGCGCCCTTGCTCGGGTATTCGATAGAGGCATTCTATCGTGATGGCGCTTGCGCCGCTTTTGGCCCGGACAGCCAGGGCCTTTCGCCATTTGCACGGCAAATTGTCGTACATGTGCAACAGCATTGATGGTGGCTCGCGTTACCGGAACTGTTCGGGTCGTATTTGCGGGCTGGAAAGCCAGACATTCACGCGGCTTATATTAGGTATGAGAAATTGAAATTGGCGGTATATCTCGCGATGCAGCATCATGAACTCGTCCGATGCACTTCGCTTTCATGAGCAAAGCAAAGTTCGGCGGGCGAATCGCATCCAGTCTGTTGCCACATCGCTACGCGACGATCCGGATGGATGCCAACTGCAAGCAACGGCATGCCTTTGAAACATATCGTGCATGCGAAGACGAGGAATGATCATGTACAACAGAATCAAGCTGAACGAGTCCCTGAACACCAAACGTATCCGTTACGCCTTTTCCATCAAGGCTTCCGCCGCCGTGATGTTCTTCTTTGCGGCTGCCTGGAGCCTGCTGCAATGGACGCTCGCCTCCGGCCCGCAGTACCTGGAAGGCGGGTTGCCGCGCAATTTCGTCGTGATCGAATCCGCACTCTGCCTGGCCGCCGCCGCCTGCGCGCTGGCCTATCTCGTCGCCAGCAGCGTTGCCTGGGGCATTACCGTCTTCCGCCTGCATGAAGGACGCGGCGCGAAAGCGCGTCGCCGCCTCGCGTTGAAAAAGACCTCGCGCCGCCTGGCCTTCCATTGATAAGCATGTAGAGGGTGCGCCAATGCGCACCCTCATCCTTTCGGCGCCCGACGCAAGCGCCATCCCTGCCGCGCTCGCATCGGGCGCACACTGATCTGCCGCAACGGCCGGGCCGTTTCATTGAAACGCTTGAGCCATCTCTACACGCCGTCCCACCGTACCGCCTACCTTTGGTTGAAGTGCACGCAATACGATTGTTCGCGTGACGCAAGAGCCGGGCGCGCCCTCCGATCAGCGGGAGCGCCGGTACGGCCAATTCAGCATCAACCCGGAGAACGGAGCGGACCGATGGGAAAAGCCATCCGCGATGCCGTGGCGGGCGACGCCATGGCGGGTATTGCCGGAGCCGGCGCCGGTACGGCAATGCCGGCAAACAGTGCAATCAAGGTGTACCGGAACGAAGTGCCGCAGTATGCGATGGTCGAACTGGACCGGCTATACGGCGCCCTGTATTCGTCTTCTGCCTACCTTCGCGCCTGCGGCAGCATCGACGGCATCAACACCTATGTCGCGTGGCGCGACGGCAAGGTCTGCGCGGTCTTCCTGTTCATTGTCGAAGAGTCGACGACGCGAGTCGTCAACGAAGGCATGCGTCTCGACCGCGGCGAGATTTCCCGCTTTGCACGCCACGTCTTCAGCGCCTATCCGGACATCGGTGCGGTCCACTTCAATGCGGTGCAAGGTGAAGGTCCGCCGCTTCCGTTCGTGCACCAGCGCTTCTTTTGCGCCGAGGATTTCATTGCGCCGCTGCCCGATACGCCGGCCGCCTATCTCGCCAGCCTCGGCAGCGCCACGCGCAAAAACATCAAGCGCCACAAGAATCGGATCGAACGCGATTTTCCATCGTTCCGGCACAGGCTGTACGAAGGGCGCGACGTCGACGAACAGATCTTGCGCACGATCATCGAACTGAACCGGGTGCGCATGGCAAGCAAGAACAAGGCATCGTTCATCGACGAAACGGTGACGCAGGAAATCATCCGGCTGGTGCGCGCGTGCGGCGAAGTGTGCATAGCGACCATCGACGGCCGCCTGTGCGCGGGCACCATCATTTTCCGTGTCGGCGGCAGCCATATTTCCAAAGTCCATGCGCATGACATGCGCTACGACGACTATCGCCTCGGGATGGTGTGCTGCTATCTCGCCGTCTGCGCATGCATAGAGCGGGGCGGCACGCGCTTTCACTTCGGTCACGGCCGCTACGAGTACAAGACCGCGTTGCTCGGAGAACATCAGACCTTCGACCAACTCGCGTTATACCGTTCGCGCTGGCAGGTGCTGCGCCACGCAGGAATGGCGCTGAAGATCGCGGCCGGCGGCTATCGGTTGCGGTTCGGTCATTGGCTGGATCAAGGCACCTCGCAAGGCCGCAACGTTTTCTGGCGTGCGACGGGAAGGATGCTCGGTGCGTGGCGCGCGTTCAAGCAGCGCCGGGGTGGAGACTGACGGTTTTTCAAGCTGCCGGTAAAACTTACGTGTCGCGTCCTGCATGCGTCGTATAAGTGGTCCGGGATGCTTTGGTTGTTTTCTCTTCGGTGCTTCAGAACCTTGGGTTCTCCGTAGGGAGTAGCCGGGACTGGCCCCGGCGGGCCACTCACTTTCTTTGCTTCGCCAAAGAAAGTAAGCAAAGAAAGGGGGCCGCGGCTCGCAGCCCCTTCGGGGTACCCGAAGAAGGGAGGGGCAAAGCGGGAAGCGAAATAAACTCGCCTGCGGCTCAGACAAATTTCGCTTCTTGATCCGCTTTGCCCCTCCCTTCTTCGGCTGCTCACAGCGGAACTTCAACGGCCACAGCCTCTTTGGTTCGACCGGAGCTTGCCTCGCGATCATCACAACCGCACTCTTGGCATGAGGTATCGACGGCATTGGCCAAGCCCGGGAGAATTCCCTCCCCGCTAGGGGAGGGCCAGGGTGGGGCGGGGTTGAGGTTTTGCTGTTAAATCCCCTTCTGACGCTGCCGAAATGGCGGGGACTGAAACGGATAAAGAAGCGCGACTTGTCTGAGCCGCAGGCGAGTTTGTCGCGCTTCCCGTTTCGGTCCCCGCCATTTCGGGAACCCGAAGGGCAGCGACAGCGGGGTCGCCTTTCTTTGCTTACTTTCTTTGGCGAAGCAAAGAAAGTGAGTGGCCCGCCGGGGCCAGTCCCGGCTACTCCCCACGGAGAACCCAAGGTTCTGAAGCACCGAAGAGAAAACAAGCAAAGCAACCGTTCGACGGGAGCCATCCGAAAACCAAAGCGTCCCGGACCACTATTGGAGAGGGAAAAGAGAGCCATGCTCCCACGTGGTTCGCGTCTTGCATTTGCCTACGTCCGATCATCGCGCCTGCCGCCGTCATCCGGCCCCGGGCTCATCTACGAAAGGACACCCATGTTTGCTCACAACAAACGCCTCCAGTACACAGTGCGCGTCGGCGAATGCAACCCCGGCCTTGCCAATCTCATGCTCGAACAATTCGGCGGTCCGCAAGGCGAACTCGCCGCAGGCATGCGCTATTTCACCCAGGCGCTGGCCGAGGACGATCCGGGCCGCAAGGATATGCTGTTCGACATCGCCACCGAAGAACTGAGTCACCTCGAAGTCATCGGCACCATCGTCGCCATGCTCAACAAGGGCGCCAAAGGCGAACTGGCCGAAGGCATCGATGCCGGCGCGGAAGCCTATCGCCGCATTTCGGGCGCCGGCAACGACAGCCACGTCACGCAGGTGCTGTACGGCGGCGGCCCGGCGCTGGTCAACTCGGGCGGTGTTCCCTGGACCGCCGCTTATATCGACACCATCGGCGAACCGACAGCCGACTTGCGCTCCAACATCGCCGCCGAGGCGCGCGCCAAGATCATCTATGAAAGACTGATCAACTGCACCGACGATCCCGGCGTCAAGGAAGCGCTCGGTTTCCTGATGACGCGCGAAATCGCGCACCAGAAGTCGTTCGAGAAAGCGCTGTATGCAATCTCGCCGAACTTCCCGCCCGGAAAACTGCCCGGCGACACTACCTTTGCCAATGTCTATTTCGATATGTCGCAAGGCGACGGCGATTCGCGCGGTTCCTGGAACCAGGGTTCTCAATGGCAGTTCGTTTCCGACCGCAACGAACAGATGGGGGTTGACGGCGGTGGCGGCGAGGCAACGGTGAAGCTGCAGCAGGATGAGCTGTCCGCAGTGCAGGCGGCGACGCGGCGCACCGTATCCGATCCGAATGCCGACCCGACCACCGGCGCCGAACTGGGCTCCGGCCAGGGCATGCGCGGCAAGCCTTGACGACGGGCACAGCGTTTCGCCGTTGCGGCGGTAGCGGAAAAGACGGGGATGCCGTCCCGGCAATCGTTGCGGGCTGGCATTCTTGCATGCGCTTGCGGTCTCCGGCTGCGCCATGCCTCCGCCCAACCTGAGCGGCACCCGCGGCGCGGCCGACGCCAGCCACCCGTCGCCGACGATCCCGGTATCGGAAACCGGACACTGGCTGCGGCGCCTGCTCGGCTTTACCGGCCCCGGCTACCTGGTCGCGGTCGGTTACATGGATCCCGGCAACTGGGCCACCGACCTGGCCGGCGGCTCGGCATTCGGTTATGCGCTGCTGTGGATCGTGATGTTGTCCAACCTGATGGCGATCCTGCTGCAGATCCTGTCGGCGCGTCTCGGCATCGCGACCGGACTGGATCTGGCGCAGGCATGCCGGCAGCACTATTCGCGTCCTTCGGCGGTGGCGCAGTGGCTGCTGTGCGAAATCGCGATCTGCGCGACCGACCTGGCCGAAGTGATCGGCACCGCGATCGCGCTCAACCTGTTGTTCGGTCTGCCGCTGATTTGGGGCATCGCGCTGACCGCCTTCGATGTGCTGCTGGTGTTGTGGTTCCAGCAACGCGGCTTCCGCTATCTGGAAGCAGCGATCATTGCACTGCTGACAGTGATCTTCACCTGCATCATGATCAACCTGGTGCTGGCGCAACCGCAGTGGCGCGCCGTCGCCGAAGGCATGTTGCCGAGCGCGCAGACCGTGCGCGATCCGGCCATGCTCTATCTGGCGATCGGCATCATCGGCGCCACCGTCATGCCGCACAACCTCTACCTGCATTCGTCCACGGTGCAGACGCGCTGCTTCAACCGGACCGACGCCGGGCGCCGCAATGCGATCCGCTATGCGTCGGTCGACGTGGTGATCGCACTATTGTTCGCCTTCCTGGTCAACGCCGCGATCCTGGTGACCGCGGCGGCGGTGTTCCATCGCCACGGCTACCGTGAAGTCGCGGAAATCCAGGAGGCGTATCACCTGCTCACGCCGCTGCTCGGCACCCCGCTCGCCAGCGTGCTGTTCGGCCTCGCGCTGCTGGCGTCCGGCCAGAGTTCGACGCTGACCGCGACACTGGCCGGCCAGATCGTGATGGAAGGATATCTGCATTTGCGGATCGCGCCGTGGGCGCGCCGCCTGCTCACGCGCGCGATCGCGATCGTGCCGGGCTTGCTGGTGACTGCCTATTACGGCGAAAGCGGTCTCGCCAGACTGCTGATCTTCAGCCAGGTCGTGCTCAGCCTGCAACTGCCTTTTGCGGTGATTCCGCTGGTGCGTTTTACCTGCGACCGGGAGAAGATGGGCGGCTTCGTCAATCCGCGCTGGCTCACGTGGATTGCGTGGCTGGTCGCAGCGATCATCGTCTCGCTGAATGCGGCGATGCTGTACGGCATGCTGCGCGGCTGAGGTCGGCCGCGTCAGGAGACAAGGGCGGGTCGTTGTTCAGCGATCGTGCCGGCGGCGCTGCACGCCGGTCGCCGTGTGGCCACCGCGCAGCCATTGGGTGAACTTGCCGATGATGATCGACAGCAATGCCGCTGCCACCATGAACACCACCACAACACCGGCGAACGCGAGGAACAGCGCAATCACCAGTGCCGCGACGGTTGCGATGCCGGCAACTTTCCAGCGCCACCACGGGCCGAGCAGGCCTTTCGCCATCGATTCCGGGTCTGTCGAACGATGCGTCTGCTGACCCGGTTCGTCGACGATTTCCCATTCAGTCTTTTCAGTCATTTCAACTTCCTATTCAAAAAACACAGGAGGAAGTGTTCATGCTAGAACAGCGGGCTCTTCAGGAAAAGCGAATAAAACGTGTTGGTTTCTTCGAAAAAACGGGGTGTTGCCAAAAGCTTCACCCCGTTTCTCGCGATCAGTTGCTTTCCAATAAAGTCCGCAGCTTGTCGGCGCGCGATGCATGCCGCAGCTTGTTCATCGCTTTCGCTTCGATCTGGCGGATGCGCTCGCGCGTGACGTCGAACTGCTTGCCGACTTCTTCCAGCGTGAAATCGCTCGCCATGTCGAGGCCGTAGCGCATGCGCAAGACTTTCGCCTCGCGCGGCGGCAGCGAATCGAGCACCTCGCGGATCACTTCGCGCATCGACGCCTGCATCGCGGCCTCGGCCGGCGCGGTGGTGATTTCGTCGGCGATGAAGTCGCCCAGCAGCGCATCGCCGTCGTCGCCCATCGGCACGTCCATCGAGATCGGCTCTTTCGCGATCTTCATGATTTCGCGGATCTTCTTTTCCGGCATGTCCATCTTGGCAGCCAGCGTCGCCAGATCCGGTTCCGAACCGGTTTCCATCAGGATCTGGCGCGAGATGCGGTTCATCTTGTTGATCGACTCGATCATGTGCACCGGCACGCGGATGGTGCGTGCCTGGTCGGCGATGGCGCGCGTGATCGCCTGCCGGATCCACCAGGTCGCATAGGTCGAGAATTTGTAGCCGCGCCGGTATTCGAACTTGTCGACCGCTTTCAGCAGGCCGATGTTGCCTTCCTGGATCAGGTCGAGGAACTGCAGGCCGCGGTTCACGTACTTCTTCGCGATCGAGATCACCAGGCGCAGGTTGGCCTGCGTCATGTCGCGCTTGGCCTCGCGCGCCCGCTTGTCGCCGGTCGCCATCTGCTTGCTGATCAGGCGCAAGTCGGTCAGCGGCAGCGCGACGCGCTGCTGCAGGTCGATCAGCTTCTGCTGCAATTCCTTGACCGCCGGCACGTAGCGGCCGAGCACTGCGCTGTACGCATGGCCGGCAGCGACTTCGCCGTCGACCCAGTCGAGGTCGGTTTCATTGCCGGGGAAGACGTCGATGAAGCGCTCGCGCGGCATGCCGCACTTGTTGACCGCCACATCGAGAATCTGGCGCTCGATCTGGCGCATCTCGTCGACCTGTGCGCGCAGCGTGTCGGACAGCTTCTCCACCACCTTGGCGGTGAAGCGCATGCCGAGGAATTCCTGCGCGATCGATGCCTGCGCCGCCTGGTAGGCGGCGGAGCGGTAGCCGCCCTGCGCCTGCGCGGTACGCATTTTTTCGAATTCGGCGCCGATCCGTGCAAAGCGCTGCAGTACGTCCTTGCGCAATTCCTCGATCTGCTTTTCCGACATCGCCGACGCCGCGCTGGCCGAGGAATCGTCATCCTCGTCGTCGTCCAGGCTGTCGTCCGTTTCAGCGTCCTCGCCGTCGTTGTCGCCCGCATCGGCCGCCAGCGCCGGCTCCGCCGCATCGGCGTCGGCCAGGCCGTCGATCACGTCGTCGACCTTGATTTCTTCCTTGCCGATGCGGTCGGCCATCGCCAGCAATTCGGCGATCGTGGTCGGGCAGGCGGCGATCGCCTGCATCATGTCCTTCAGGCCGTCTTCGATGCGCTTGGCAATGTCGATTTCCTGCTGGCGGGTGAGCAGCGGCACCGATGCCATTTCGCGCATGTACATGCGCACCGGGTCGGTAGTGCGGCCGAAGTCGGAATCGATGGCCGACAGCGCGGTGGCGACCGCCGCTTCGGCTTCGTCCTCGCTGGAGCCGCTTGCCACGGTATCCGACAGCAGCAGGGTTTCTGCATCCGGCGCCTGGTCGTAGACGGCGATGCCCATGTCCTGGAAGGTCGAGATGATGCCTTCGATTGCTTCCGGGTCGATGATTTCCTCGGGCAGGTGGTCGTTGATTTCGGCGTGCGTCAGGTAGCCGCGCTCCTTGCCCAGGCCGATCAGGGTCTTGACCTGCGCGCGTTGCGCTTCCAGGTCGCGTTCGCCGCGTCCCTCGGCAGATTGCGCCCCCTTTCTGGCGCGCGAAGCGGCCTTGATCTCCGCCCGTTCGACCGCGTTGAGCGCGGCGATTTCGTCGTTTTCAGGATGGAACTCGGACGGCCGGCGTCCGCGGCGCGCCGGCACCTTCTCCGTCGGCAGCTCGTAGGACGAGGTGTCGATGTCGGCCAGCGCGGCGGCATCGGTCGTGCTCACCGCTGGGCTGTTCACCGGGCTGTTCTGTGCCGGGGCGGGAGCTTCTTCCTTGCGTGCGGCCGTTTCGGTGGCCACGCGGGCTGTGGTTGTGGCCTTGCGCACCACGACCGCCTTCGGCTGGGCCGGCGCGCCGTCTTGCGCTTGCGTTGCGGGCGCGACGGAGGCGGTATCGGCGCCTGGCGCCACGGCGCGCGGGATCAGCCGCGAACGCGGCTTTGTCACTACCGTCACCTTGGCCGGGGCCTGCTCGGGATCGGCCGTGTGGGCAACCACCCGCTCCGCCCGGGTCAGGGTGGTCCGCGCCGGGATCGGGCCGGTCGGTTTTGCAGTCAGTGTCAGCGTCTTTGCAAGTTTGGTCATTACTAAAATGTCATGTACGAACTAAGTGCCTCCAGCCGGCGCGCGGAATTGCGCTACATAGCAAGGTGCGCGCGAAAACTCGCAACGCTGCCGGTTGGGGGCGAAAATTTGAACGAAGTGGGAGTTGAAGCTCGACGAATGGTTCAGAAAAAACAGCCGCACGTGCAGATTATTTTTTTCCGACGGAGGCAAAAAATGCGAAGGCCGAATTATGTTGCATAGTGACAAAACTGTCCATTGGTCGTACCCGTTTTTGACCCGGAATATCCGGTAATAGTTGCGCTTTTCCGACGGAATCCCCCGGCTGGCGGGGAAATCAAACGGTACAACCCGGCCTGATGTTGTTTTTTGCGCTTACGCAAGCACGTTTGTATTGCGTGTCACTTTCGTGTAAGGATCGCGTCCCTATAATTTTCCATATGGGGGTGTTTGGTCAAAAGGAGGAGACCATCATGAGCGGGTCACTGTATAACAGGATACGACTGAAAGGCCGTCCGTCGCTGTTTGCGCTGTTGATGCGCGTAATGGCGGCGTTGACGCACGGTCATCGCCACTGAACATGGGTAGCGTCCGAAGCGGGGTAGTTCATGCTTCCCGCTGCCTGAAGCATTGTTTGAAGAAATCCACGCACACCTGCACCTTCGCGGAGCTGGTGAGGCGAGGGGGATAGACTGCCCATATGTTTGCCTCCTGCCGGTATTCCGGCAGCACCCGCAGCAGTTCGCCGCGTTCCAGGTAGGGGCCGGCCTCCCATAGCGAGCGCAGCACGATGCCGCCGCCGTCGAGCGCCCAGCGCGACACGATCTCTCCATTGTTCGATGACAACGGGCCGGTGACTTTCACCGTTTCTTCCTGCGACCCGCTGCGCAGTTTCCAGACGCCGAACGGAAGGTCTCGCTCCTTGATCACCAGGCAATCGTGGTTGGCCAGTTCCGCCAGGCTGCGCGGCTGGCCGCGCTTTTGCAGACAGGCCGGCGATGCGCACAGTACCCGGCGGTTTGACGCCAGCCGGCGCGCGGTCAGGTGCGGCGCAAGCGCGCCGACGCAATGGCGCTCCATTTCCCCGTCGTCACCACCTATCGCCAGCACATCGATATCCTGACCGCGCGTTTCGTGCTGGAACCGAACCGTTTCGATGTGGTGGTTGCGTCCAACCTGTTCGGCGACATCCTGTCCGATCTCAGTCCGGCCTGCGCCGGCACCATCGGCCTGGCGCCGTCGGCCAACCTCAATCCGGAGCGAAAGTTTCCGTCGCTGTTCGAGCCGGTGCATGGATCGGCGCCGGACATCATCGGTAAGAGCATCGCCAACCCGATCGCGATGATCTGGTCGGGCGCGATGATGCTGGATTTCCTTGGCGGCGATGCGTCGCAGAAAGGCGATGACCGCTACCGGCGCGGACACGACCTGATCCTCAAAGCAATCGAAACCGTGCTCGCCGCCGGACCGCGTACGCCCGATCTTGGCGGCAAGGCGGGGACCGGCGACATTGGCCGTGCGATTGCGGAGCTGGTACGCACTATTGACGTGTCGTACTGAACACGCTGTTACAAAGATTCCGCGCAAGGCGCCTGTCTTTGTCCTTTAATATCAGGAGAGAGAGGAGAAACGTATGAATACCCGATTCGCGGCGGCGTGCGCGCTGATCGCCGCCCTTTCCGTTTGCAGTTTGCCGGCGCAAGCTCATGGCGGCGTCCGGTGGTCGGTGACCATCGGCAGTCCGGGTTACTACGTTCCGCCGGGCGTGGTGATGGTGCCGCAGACGCAGTACAGCTACGGCGCACCGCCGTCGGTGTACTCGGCGCCGCCGCCTATCCTGCCGCCACCGGCGGTGGTCTACGTGCAACCGCAGCCGGTTTACGTGCTGCCACCACCGGTCTTCTATCAGTACAACCCGCCGGCCCGGCTGAATGTCGAACCCTGGCAGCAGCATCATCGGCTTGGACGGCAGCATGACGGATGGCACGACGGACGCTGGGGGCGGTGATAAAGCGGTCTCGAAAGCTGGTCGCGACAGCGCGGCGTCCAAACTGCTGCGTTTAAACTGATTTATCATTGCGCTCCGACCCGCATCTCTTTGTGATCAAATGAGCAATAAACCCGCCCGCACCCTTACCTTCAAATGCATTAAATGCACGAAACCGGTCACGGTTTTCCTGCAAAAAGTTTCCGCCTGCTCGCATATCCAGCCCTACCAGGGCATCTGTTCCTGCGGCGAAGTGCGGCGTCACGCGACCGGGCAGAAAGAGGCGGTCGAATCCTTCCTTGCTTCGCCCGACGGTAACTGGTCGCACCATCATTGAACGTGCGCTGATTCACAGCGGCACGATGTGTTCGTCCAGCTTCGGCAGCCGTTTCTGCAGTATCTGATACACGTCGCGGTCGAAGCGCCGGCTGCCTTCCAGCAACAAGGCTGTCGTTTCCTGTTCGCTGCGCGCCATGCCGAGATAGGCCCAGCAATCGACCACATGCAGCGCTTCGCCTTCGCGAATGCCGATCGGCCCCGGAAAGGGCCACGGCTGAAGATGCACGCCCTGGAGTGCGGCGTGCAGTCGCGTATTGTGCGACTCGATGCTTTCTTCACCGATGCAGGCGCCGACACAGGTGCGGGACTGTCGGGCTGAACACGGTTTGCCGACGCGCAGCTTTTCCAGCCCCAGCAGGCCGTGGCACAAGCCATGTGCGTCGGCAATGGCTTTCAGCGCATCGCACGCCTTGTGCCGGTTGCCGTACAAACCGTACAGGTCCAGGTCGTAGCCGAAGAACAGATCGTCGGCAAACGCGAGCACCGGTTTCAGCGTGCCCTTGTGTTGCAGCAAGCGCCACGCGCACAGCTCATCGTTCCCGCGCATCGGGCGGTTGTATGCCGGCATCAGCTTTTTGACCAGGCTTGCTTCCTGCAATGACGCGCCCAGTTCACCCCCGGTTTCGATCCACTCGATGCGCGTCGTTTCGCGGCAAATGCACTGTTCCCGCACCGATGCGTGGCCGGCGCTGAAATGCGCGAGCACGCGGCGGCGCAGGTTGCCAGCCTGGCCGACATAGAGCGGCAGGCCGTTGTCGCCGTAGAACAGGTAGACGCCGTGTGTCGATGGCATTTCCTCGATCCGCAGCGCGTCCATCTTCGCCGGCAGGCCGGGGTGGCCCAGCAATCGGGTCACCGTTTCCTCGATGGTTTCCGCGCTGTGCGTTTCGTGGATCTTTTGCCAGAACTGCCAGATCAGTTGCGCATCGCCGAGCGCGCGATGGCGTTCCGTGACCTGCAGGCAATGGCGGTCGGCAACGCTGTCGAGATTGTGCCGTGCGAAGCCCGGAAACAGCTTGCGCGACAGCCGTACCGTGCACAGCACCGGCGGATTGAAATCATGTCCGGTGCGGCGGAATTCGCTTCTGAGAAAGCCGAAATCAAAGCGCGCATTGTGCGCAATGAAGACCCGGTTCGCAAGCCGCGCGGCGATGTCGTCGGCCAGCTCGGCAAAGGTCGGCGCATCCTTCACCATGTCGTCGTAAATTCCTGTCAGGGACTGGATGAATTCCGGAATGTGTCTCTGCGGATTGACCAGGCTGCTCCATTCGCGCACGCCGTTTTCATCGACTTCGATGATGCCGACTTCAGTGATGCGGTCTTCGCTCGCGGCGCCGCCGGTCGTTTCCAGGTCGACGAAGGCGAGACGCGGAAATTTTTGCGTGTACACGAAGACCAATATACTGCATGCGTGCAGATGCCGCGTGTCCGGGCCTGCCATGGTCTACAGTGAGAGTTTGCTATCATGCCGGCTTTGGTCTTTCCTGCTTTCACACCTGTCTTTCCCGCCTCGAAAAAGCCCATGAAATCCTTTTTCCGTCCGATTCTTGCCGCCGCCATGTTGCTGTTTGCCGGTTTTGCCGCCGCGCAGCAGGTATTGCGCGTGTCCGCCATTCCGGATGAGTCGCCGACCGAGTTGCAGCGCAAGTTCAAGCCGCTCGGCAACTACCTTGAACACAAACTCGGCATGAAGGTCGAGTTCGTTCCGGTCACCGATTACGCCGCATCGGTGGAAGGCTTGATCAACAACAAGCTCGACATGGTCTGGTTCGGCGGCTTCACGTTCGTGCAAGCCAAGGCGCGCAGCAACGGCAAGGTGATCCCGTTGGTGCAGCGCGAGGAAGACGAGAAGTTCAAGTCGGTGTTCATCACCACCGACAAGTCGATCAACAAGCTGGAAGACCTGAAGGGCAAGACCTTCGCTTTCGGTTCCGAATCGTCGACTTCCGGCCACCTGATGCCGCGCTACTACCTGCTCGCCGCCAACGTCAATCCGGACACCGACATGAAGCGCATTGCCTTCTCCGGCGCGCACGATGCGACGGTGGCGGCGGTGGCGGGCGGCAAGGTCGATGCCGGCGTGCTCAACATCTCCGTCTGGGAAAAACTGCAGGCGCAAGGCAAGGTCGATCCGAAAGCCGTGCGCGTGTTCTACACCACGCCCGGCTATTTCGACTACAACTGGACGGTACGCGCGGACATGGACCCGGCGCTGCGCAAGAAAATCACCGATGCCTTCCTCGCGCTCGACCGCAAGGATTCGCAGGGCAAGGAAATCCTCGAACTGCAACGCGCCACCCGCTTCATTCCGACCAAGGCAGAGAACTACATGTCGATCGAAAAGGCGGCGCATAACGCGGGCCTGCTGAAGTAATGAGCTTCGAGTTGCGTGGCGTATCGGTAAGCCACACGGTGGCGGCAGGGCGCAATGCGCTCGACGCCGTCACGCTCGCCGTCGCGGCAGGGGAGCAGGTCGCGCTGATCGGCCCGTCCGGCGCAGGCAAGACCACGCTCCTGCATACGCTCGCGCTCGCGCATCGTCCCGATGGCGGCAGCTTGCGCGCTTTCGGCGTCGAACCCTGGACGCTGAGCAATGCGCAGCGCCATGCATTGCGTGCGCGACTGTTCCTGGCGCCGCAGACGCCGCCGTTGCCGCCGCGCCAGCGCGTGGTGGCGGCAGTGCTGGCCGGCCGGTTGCCGCAGTGGAGTTTGTGGCGTGCGCTGTCCTCGCTGCTGCGGCCGTCCGATCCGCAGGCCGCCTACGATGCGCTGGCGCGTTTCAACCTGCAGGACAAACTGTATGCGCGGGTCGACCGCCTGTCCGGCGGCGAGCGTCAGCGCTGCAGTCTGGCGCGCCTGATCGTGTCGCCCGCGCAAGCCCTGCTGGTCGACGAACCGCTGTCCGCGCTCGATCCGGCGCTGGCGGCACAGACGCTGAACGTGTTGCGGCAGGAAGCGGCGGCGCGCGGCGCGGCGCTGATCTGCAGCCTGCACCAGGTCGAACTGGCGCGCGCGTATTTTCCGCGTATCGTCGGCTTGCGCGCCGGCCGCATCGTGTTCGACGCACCGCGCGATCAGGTCAGCGATGCGATGATCGCCGATCTCTACCGTCATGACGACGGCCGCGGACAGGTTGTGCCAACCGTAGCGGAACCGTCGTTTGCATCGTCCCCCGCGTTGCCGCGCTGCTTCTGACATGAACACGCTCCACGGCCGACCCCTGCATCCCGATCCCGCGTGGCGCGGTCGCGTCGGCGCCATCCTGATCGGCCTCGCGCTGCTGTGGCCGCTGCTGGTGTGGAGCGAGTTCAAGCCGTGGATATTGTTCGATGCGCAAAGCCTGGGCGCAACCGGCCGTTTTCTCGCCTCCTTCTTTCCTCCCGCGCATTCCGCCGACTTCCTGGCGATGGTCGCCGAAGCGACCTGGCAAACCATCGCGATTGCTACCGCCGGGCTGACGCTGGCATTGCTGGTCGCGGCCCCGCTGACCCTGATCGTGACCGAGCGGCTGTCGATATCGCGGCTCGGCACCGGCCGTATCGGCATTGCCGGCGTCGCTGTGCGCCTGGTCGTGCGCTGGCTGCTGGTGCTGTTGCGCAGCGTGCCGGAACTGGTCTGGGCGCTGCTGCTGGTACGCATCGTCGGCCTCGGCGTCACCGCCGGCGTGCTGGCCATCGCGCTGACTTACTGCGGCATGCTCGGCAAGGTGTATGCCGAAATCCTCGACTCGTCCGACGCGCATGCGACCGAGACCCTGCTGCGCAACGGCAGCGGCCGGCTCGCGGCCTTTTTCTATGGCGCCTTGCCGGAAACCGCATCGGAACTCGTGTCGTACACCGTGTACCGCTGGGAATGCGCAATCCGCGGCTCGGTCGTGATGGGCTTCGTCGGCGCCGGCGGCCTCGGCCAGCGCATGGACGAATCCCTGAAGATGCTGGCCGGCGGCGAAGTGTCGGCGATGCTGATCGTTTTCGTGTTGCTGGTCGCCGCCGCCGATGCGATCAGCAAGCTGTTGCGGCGGAGACTGGCATGAACCGGCCGCCGCTGTTGCACGCTTCCACGCTGGCCTTGCTGCTCGGGCTGCTAGCCCTGGTGATCGCCAGTTTCACGAGCTTGCCATTGCAATGGCAAGCACTGTTCACGCTCGACGCGATGCGCATGAGCATCGAATTCCTGCGCGGCTTCGCACCGCCGGAAGTGGCGCCCGCCTTCCTGCGGCGAGTCGCGCAGGCCACCGCCGAAACGCTGGCGATGTCGGCGCTCGGTACCCTGATCGCGGTCGCCGCCGGCCTGGCGCTCGCCTTGCCCGGCAGCGGCCGTTTCGGTGTTGCGGCGCGCGCCGCCACGCGGCTTCTGCTCAATGCGTCGCGCTCCATCCCGGAACTGGTCTGGGCCGCGATTCTGCTGATCGCCGCCGGTCTCGGGCCCTTCGCCGGCACACTGGCGCTGGCGCTGCACACGAGCGGCGTGCTCGGCCGCCTGTTTGCCGACGTACTGGAAAACACGCCGCCGCAAGCGGAAGCCGCACTGCGCATCAACGGTGCGAGCGCTTTGAACGCGTTTTTCTATGCGACACTGCCGCAGACCTTGCCGCAGATGCTGTCCTACACCTTGTACCGCTGGGAAAACAATATCCGCGCCGCCGCCATCCTCGGCGTGGTCGGCGCGGGCGGCCTCGGACAGATGCTGAAGTACCACCTGTCGCTGTTCCAGATGCACCAGGCTGCAACGGCGATCATCGCCATGCTGTTGCTGGTGGCCATGGTCGACGCCACCAGCTTTGCGTTGCGGCGCTTCATGATGCGCTGAACTTTATCCGTCGGACCTTATCGAACAGGCACTCTTGCCCGACAAAAAGAAGAAGGGTGTCCGACATGAAAAACTTCAAGAAAAGCGCGGCCATCGGCCTGATCCTGTCCTGTTGTCTCACGATTGGAATAGCGATGCCAGCGTCCGTTGCCGAAAAAGCCGGAGCGGAAAGCGCCAGGCCGGCCCATCGCAAAGCGGCGCGCAAGATCGACCGCTCCGGCGAGGCGCGCCGGGGCAAGGCGTCGTATTACGCAAAGAAATTCGCCGGCAGGAAAATGGCGGATGGAACGCGGATGAATCCGGAGGCGAACATCGCCGCCAGCAGGACGCTTCCGCTCGGCACCAAGGCGCGGGTCACTAACCTCGACAACGGCAAGAGCGCCGTGGTCGAGATCCGCGACCGCGGTCCGTATATCGACGGCCGCATCATCGATGTGTCGCCGAAGGTCGCGCGCAAGCTCGACTTCCACGACGAAGGCATCGCACCGGTGGTGGTGACGCCTCTGGAGTTGCCGGAAACCGCCGGCGGCAAGACCGACATCGCCGCTGCTGGCGATTAAGGTAAACCGTCAGCGGTTCGTCGCATTTTCGAGGAGACGGATGATGGCGGATCGATCCGGTTCGCCCGGTTTTCCTGCCCTCTCCTGAGCGAACTGCAATGGTGTTTTCCCGTGCCTGGCTTCATGTATGGATGGATCGGCGCCGTTTTTTAAAAGCAGATCGACCGCTTGCAGATCATTCTCCAAGACCATTGCATGCAATGCGCTGACTCCCGATCGTTCATCCACGCTGTTGATGTTCGCACCCTTTTCCAGTAGGAACTTGAGCAACTTGTTCTTATCCTCGTTATCTTCTGCCGACAATGCCCAAACAACGCCGATACCGCGATTGATGTCTGCGATTTCACTTGGTGTGCCGCGAAAGTTGAACAGATAGGTTTGGCAAAGGCTTTTGGGTATGAGCTCGTCTCGTCCCTGGCTGCACATAAGTAACAGTTGGAAGTCTTTTACCGAACTTGTTGCAAAGTAAATATAGGCGGCAACAAGTGCCGTCAGGACACCAATGCCAATGGCCGTTTTTTTGAGGGGGGTCATGGTCAACCCCACATTGCATCAAGCTTGGATGGTTGACCATATTGAATATAAGCAAAAGCCGGTTGCCGGTCCCGTCTGGAGCTTGCTACTCCATCGAGCATTAACTGAAAGTGGGTTTTGAAATTGACGGCTAACCGATCTCTGACACGACTGGAAATTTTTGCGTTCAACAAGTCTTTCTGAGCGGCATGCTTGAACCAGTGTTGAGCAGCCTTGCGTCCGATTTTCAGTAATGCCTTCCGCATTCCCGAACCGGGGTTGTAAGACGTTCGCAGCAAAATTTCGATATAGCCGAGAGCGTACGTCGCATCAATCGCTTCAATGAGCAAGCCTTGCGCAAAGCTGCGAAGAGACGTCGTAAGCGGGGCCGCTTCTATCCTTTGTGCCAAGTGGGCAAAAAAGAACTTGAGAATGTCCCTTGTTTCAGTGTCGTCAAAGATGAGATCGGCCTCATCAAAACTGCGAAGAGTAATAAGAGTGCCAGACATATCAACCCCCAAAGTTGCCAACAAAGCAACAAAATACTATCGCGCTTTGGGGATATTGTCAAAAATATATGTTTTCAGAGGGCCGCTATCCCCATTTTTTCAGTTCGGACGCATCTCGACCGGAATCCCGCTCAGCACCGCATTGCCCGACAGCGGGTCTCGTTTCGTCTCGTGCAGCACTGTATTCAGGTTGGCACCCGGCCGTTCGGCGGCGACTGCCATGCGGGTGCCGGGCAGGTCGTGGCCCCAGCCGTGCGGCAGGCTGACCACGCCGCGCATCATCTCGTCGCTCACTTCCACCACTGCGTCGATGCTGCGGCCGGCGCTGCTGATGCGCGCCTTGCCGCCGTCTTGCAGGCCGAGGCGTTCCGCGTCGGCGGGATGAACCAGCGCGGTGCAGCGGAACGGCCCCTTCGCCAGGATCGGCAGGTTGTGCATCCAGCTATTGCATGAACGCACCTGACGGCGGCCGACGATCACCAGGTCAGGCACGGGTTGCGCGAGATCGGCGGCGGCCCGTTCGATGTCGGCGATCAGCATCGCCGGCGCCAGTTCGATCTTGCCCGACGGCGTGCGCAGGATTTCCGGTATGCGCGGCTGCAGGGGACCGAGATCGATGCCGCCCGGCGCGGCCTTTACCTTCTGCAGGTTGAGGCCGTCCGGCTTCCTGCCGAACTGGTCGCCGTAAGGCCCCATGCGCAGCGCGAAATCGATCTGCCGTTCGGGGCCGCGCACCGATTCGAGCGCGGCCAGCACCGCGTCCGCGTGTTCGCCGAGCATGCGCCGCACGTCGTCGGCAAAAAGCGCGTCGTCGAGTGCCAGCAGATCGGTTTGCGCGCCCTTGCCCTGCACGATGGCGGCCAGCCGCAACAGGATCTGCCACTCCGGCGGATGCGAGGCGTCGCGCGGCAGTACCGGTTCGCTGTAGCGCGCGTAATTGCGGTACGCGAATTGCGGGAACGCCAAGTCGTAATGCAGGTCTTCCAGCGGCGACGATCCCGGCAGGATCACGTCCGCATGGCGCGTCGTTTCATTGAGATAGATGTCGATGCTGACCATGAAGTCGAGCCGGTCGAGCGCGGCGGCGAGGCGGTCGCCGTTAGGCGCCGACAGCACCGGGTTGCCGGCCACCGAAATCAATGCCTTCACCTGGCCTTCGCCGGGTGTCTCGATCTCTTCGGCAAGGCAGACGATAGGCAGTTCGCCCATCACTTCCGGCGCACCGGATACGCGGCTCTTGCGGCGGCCGGTCGTCACGCCCTTGCCGATGCCCGGCTTGCCCATCGTGTTGCCGGCAAACGCCGGCGCCTTCGAGAACATCGCACCGCCTTCCTTGTCCAGATTCCCGGTCAGCACATTGAGCACGTCGACCAGCCAGCTGCACAGCGTGCCGTACTCCTGCGTGCAGGTGCCGATGCGGCCATACACCGCGGCACGCGGCGCGGCCGCCAGTTGGCGTGCCAGGCCCCGGATTGCATCCGCATCGATGCCGCAGCGCGCCGCTACGCTTTCCGGAGCAAATGCGGCGACCGCCGCTTGCACCGCTTCGACGCCGGCGACATGTCCGGCCAGGCGGCCGAGGCGCACCAGATTTTCATCGAACAGGGTATGCGCCAGCGCGAGCAGGAAAAACACATCGCTGCCGGGCCGGATGAAATGATGTTCATCCGCCGCCGCCGCGGTTTCGCTGCGGCGCGGGTCGACCACCGCGATGCGCCCGCCGCGCGCCCGCATTGCCTTGGCCTTGCCGCGAAAATCCGGCACCGTCCACAGGCTGCCGTTGGACACCATTGGATTGGCGCCGATGATCAGCAGGAAGTCGCTGCGCTCGATGTCGGGAATCGGGAACGACAACCAGTTGCCGAACATCAGTCCGCACGACAACTGCTTCGGCATCTGGTCCAGCGTCGACGCCGAAAACAGGTTGCGCGTGCCCAGCGCCTTGCCCAGGCGCGGCAGATACATCAGCAGGCCGATCTTGTGTGCCGACGGATTGCCGAAAACGGTGGCGACCGCATCCGCGCCATGCGTGGCGAGCAGCGGCGGCAGGCGGCGTTCGATCTCGGCAAACGCCTCGTCCCAACTCGCTTCGACAAACTCGCCATCACGCTTGATCAGCGGTGTGCGCAGGCGATCCGGATCTTCATGCAAATCCTTCAGCGATGCGCCCTTGGGACAGATATAGCCCCGGCTGAAGACGTCGGCGTCATGGCCGCGGATGCCGGCCACCTTGCCGTTGCTGATCTTGAGTTCCAGTCCGCAGCATGCCTCGCAGAGCGGGCAGATGCGATGGGCAATCGTTTCATTGGTGCCAGCAGTCATCGTGTGTCTCCTTGGGTTTTGTTGGTTATTGTCGAACCATTATGCAGGAAGTGCGATGACCTTTCAGGGCATTGACTTTCGGCGCGGCGGGGAGGCGGACGCAGGCTATATGCTTGGGTATCTCGCCTCTTCCTGGATAAACCAGCGGAGGGGATTTTTGCGTCTGGTACATGCAGGAAATCGATCACTCAAGCGGGAGTGGCGAGGGGCTGGTGGGACCCACTGCTGCCAGTTAGTCTGATTACGTGAACGTCTGGTATGCAGCGAGAGCTGCCAGTCGGACTTCGCGGTCGATATGCAGTGGGCAGCCACAAGCAGCCATTGCAGTACCGACCGGAAAGCAGTCGTACGGCACCCTAAACACTGTCGCTTGTTGCCTCAGAAGCAATCCTTGTCTACACTGGCTCGAAATCGGGACGTTGCGGCACCTGTCCGTCTTTCACGAATTTTTATGTTCCTGTTAAATCGGGCGGTCTGACGGGACCCAGGTGCCGTGCGGGTTAGCAGCTGGTCGGCGTCCGTGCATAACGGACGAGCTAAGCCTGTTAAATAATCAGTTAGAAAGCTTCCATGGCTCTTGATGCACTTATTGAAGGCGCATTGCGATTCGTCGGCGAATTCATCGCAGAAGTTGCTTTTGTGGGTGTCTTCTACTGGCCTGGGTGGCTGATACTGCGGGTCTTCACGTTTGGACGATATCCACTTAGGAGGCCGCACCCGCATAGTGAAGAATTTGTGGCGGCGATTGGACTAATCGGCGTAATTGCCTGTGTTGTCTTGGTAGTAAATAGAGGTGGTGTTTGATGGGCTTTTTTCCAACTTGAAGTTCGACGCTGACACGCAAGCGTGCCGATCAACACGGCGTTAGGCGGCGCAATATACGGCGAACAATCACCTGGGAGTTCAGTTGCAATGAACAACATTCTCGTTTCACTGTTTGAATACAAAGCTTGGGCCAACACGGAGCTCCACGCTGCGCTAGAAAAGTTCGATGCGCAGCAACATCCAAGTGAATTCCGCGCCATGCTTCATATACTCGATCACGTTAACGTCGTAGATCGAATCTTTCAGGGCCACTTGACAAGCGGCGTCACGTCGCGCTTTAAGGCAACAAATTCCGAACAAACACCAAGCTTGCCGGAGTTGCGTGAGATCGTCAGGGCTACAGACAACTGGTATCTTCAGTTCGTGCCTGACATCAGCGCTGAACGCTTGAAACAGCGCGTGTACTTCACATTCGTTGACGGAGACAGAGGCGCAATGTCTTGCGAAGAGATGTTGCTACACGTCATTACCCATGGCGGCTATCACCGTGGCAGTGTCGGCCAAATGCTCGAAGACAAGGGTCGTGAGTCTCCGCCCGACTCGTTGACGAAGTTTTTACACAGACACGAGCCCGAGCGGCGAGTTGGCTCCGAGAACTAGCTCGTAGATCCTACGAATTGAATCCAAGAGGGATGGGACTGACCGGGAATTGGCCAGTTACGCGCCTGCCAGTAACCTCCCTCAATGACCAACAAGGCGAGACAAGCAGTCGATAGCTGCGATCCTTCGTCGCTCCCCGCCCTGCATGGCGGTGGACGGGTACGGGCCGGAACCTTCCCGCCGGCCTGCTTCTCCTACTTGTGGTCCTTTCCGGATAACTATGCAGCTGACGGAGAAAGCGATGCGTTCTTCCACTCAAGCTCCCAGGCATTTTTCGATGATCCGCGGCTTTCATCTGGCGGACTTCTTCACGCTTGCCAATGCGGCCTGCGGCGTCGCCGCAGTGTTCCTGGCGATGCTTTACGTCAGCACCGCATCGCTCACGCATTTCTTTGCAGCGGCGGCGATGGCGCCGCTGGCGTTCGCTTTCGATATGCTCGATGGCCGCATCGCGCGCTGGCGGCACCAGCATTCCGTGTTGGGGCGCGAACTCGATTCGCTGGCCGACGTGATCTCGTTCGGGATGGCGCCGGCAGCGCTCGGATTCGCAGCCGGCATGCAGGGCGGTTGGGACTGGGGCGCGCTGATCTACTTCGTGTGCTGCGGCGTCAGCCGGCTGGCGCGCTTCAATGTCACCGCGGAAAACCTGTCGCAGGGCGGCGACAAGGTGGCGTATTTCGAGGGCACGCCGATACCGACCAGCGTGCTGCTGACCGCCGTCCTTGCCTTCGCCGCTTGGCAGGGGCGGCTGGGCGCGGAACTGTATTGGGGCGCATGGACATTCGGACCATGGGAGTTGCATCCCCTGGTGTTGCTGTTCGTGCTGTCGGGCAGCCTGATGATCAGCAGGACTTTCCGCATTCCCAAGTTATGAATGTGCGTGCGGCTATTGTTTGCCGCAGGTCAAATGTGACGGATGGTGATCGACTAGACTCTTCCTACTCTCAAGCAGGAGGCAGACATCATGACATCAACGGAGAAGCGGCCGGAGACGCTCTTCGAAGCGGCGAGTTACGATCTGAACAAGTTCAGGGAACGCCGCATGGCGGAGCGGCGGGCCGTGCCGCGCGGCACCGCGGATCGCCGCAGTTCGATTAACGGACAGAATCCGCCGCTGCCGGATGACAAGCAGGACGACAAGTCGCCGCCCTGATCGGTCATCCTTGGATCAGGCATATTGCCGGTTGTCTTGCATGCTGTTGCGGCGCTGTTCGCTGTAGGCCGGCGCCATCGGCAGAACAGTCGCGCTTGCATTCGTATCCGCATTGATGCCGCCGCTCAGGCTGCCCAGCCAATACCGGGTGCCGGTGTCGCCCATCAAGGTGCGCAATTCGCGGATGCTCATTTCCGTCATCTCGTGCGCCGCCAGCAGCAGCGCCGAGTTGATGGCGACCTGCTTGTGGCGGATCTTGCTGATCGTCGACGGCGGAACCGACAGGACGCGGGCGAGGGCCGCATCGCTCTGCACGCCAAGTTTGCGCATCAGGATGTCGAGCAGGTGATTGGGGGTGTAGCCGCTGTGATGTACAAGCGGGGATTTCTTGCGCATGATTGCCTCCGTCGATAAACGAACGCTAATTTTGCCTGCATGAAACAGAAGCGTGCTCAAAAACACGCAGTGTGCTTGACGTAACGCAAAGGGATGTCGAAGTGGAATCAGCGAGTGTGGGCAACCACTTGCCTTGCGCGCGCATACCACTTGTTGTTCGCGATCCGTTCGAGTTCATCGTCATGCGGCAAGACCTTGGCATCGAGATAACGTACGGTCATCGGATGCACGTTGCCGGCGCACAGATCCAGTGCTTTTCGCTCCCGGTTGCGTGCGTAATTGCCGCGGTGGATCATTTGCGCATCGAACATCAGTACGTCGCCGGGGGCGAGCGTGATCAGCGTCGCGCCTGGCAGATCCTCGCTGTTGCTGTGGCCGTCCTTCTCGAAACGCACCAGACGTTCCAGTCCGGTGTCCCAGCGCCTGTGCGTGCCCGGAATCAGTTCGACGCCCTGTTCGGGCAGCAGCGGGATGCGGACATGCAAAGCCCGTATGCGATGTTGTTCGCGCGCCTGCTCGGCGTCGGGGATCGGACTGTATTGCAGGTCGCGGTGCCAGTACGGCAGCCGCTGGTTTTCAAAGGGATTGAAGAACAGTTGGGTGTTGTGGAAGTGGACGCCGTCGCCGGCAACGCGCTCCACGGCCGAGGTCAGGGCCTGCGGCAGCAGGAGCGAGAAAAAGCGGACGCGGGCAGCGCTGCCGTCGCAGCCGTCAAAGTAGCGCGTGTCGGTCAGCGAATGCATGTTCACCAGCAGGCGCTCCATGTACTCGGTGCGGTTGCATTCCAGCCACTGGCGATGGATGCGATCGACTTCTTCCGACAAGGCAAGGATGTGTTCCCGCGGTAACAGGTCCTTGAAGATGATGTAGCCGTGTTCGGCGAATATGTCCGTGCAGTTCATCCGGACAGTGTAACCGGAGCATCGACGGGACAGTCCGGGGCAGTCCGGAGAAGCATTCCTGCTGTCTTCTCCGGACCGGCCGTCGCTTCAACCTGGCGTATTCGCCTCCGTCTCCGGCACATATTTCGTGGCGGACAGTTCGGCTTTCATCGAACGTTTGCGCAGGCGGATGTTGAGCATTTCCACTACCACCGAGAATGCCATCGCGCTGTAGATATATCCCTTCGGCACGTGATGGCCGAAGCCTTCCGCGATCAGCACCACCGCCACGACTACCAGGAAGGACAGCGCCAGCATCTTGATGGTCGGATGTTCCGACACGAAGCGCCCAATCGGGCCGGCGAAGAACATCATCAAACCAACCGACGCGACCACTGCCGCAACCATCACCGCGAGCTGATCGACCATGCCGACTGCGGTGATGATGGAGTCGAGCGAGAACACCAGGTCGATCACCATGATCTGCAGCACGATGCCGAAGAAGGTGCTGCGCACCGCGCCCGAGGCGCCGCCTTCCGCGCCTTCGAAGGTTTCGTGGATTTCCCCCACGCTCTTGTACAGCAGGAACAGGCCGCCCAGCAGCAGCACCAGGTCGCGCCCCGAAAAGCCTTGTCCAAGCACCGTGAACAGCGGTTGCGTCATGCCGACGATCCATGACAGCGTCAGCAGCAGGCCGATGCGCATGAACATCGCAAGGAACAGGCCGATGCGGCGCGTGAACTCGCGCTTTTCCTTCGGTAGCTTGTCGACCAGGATGGAAATGAAAATGATGTTGTCGATGCCCAGCACCAGTTCCAGTGCGGTGAGCGTGAAGAAGGCGATCCAGATCTGCGGATCGGCAAGTAGTTCGATCATGGGAGTTTCCTTGTTCGTGAATGCGGGTTCTCGAAGAACGCCTGGGCACTATGCGGGCGCTCTGCGGCAAACCGCTCACAGGAGAGTGCGCGTCAAAAAAACGGAGGCGCCGCAGCATCGCCGCCTCCGAAAAGCGCAGGCTTGCGCCTGCTCTCGTTCACTCGTTGTTGGCGAAACCCAGCAGGTGCAGCAGGCTGGTGAACAGGTTGAAGATCGACACGAACAGGGTCACCGTCGCCATCACATAGTTGGTTTCGCCGCCGCGCACGATGTTGTTGGTCTCGTACAGGATCATGCCCGACATCAGCAGCACGAACACCGCGGAAACGGTCAGCGACAGCGCCGGGATGTTCAGGAAGATCGCCGCCAGGCCGGCCAGGAAGGCGACCAGGATGCCGACCGTCAGGAAGCCGCCCATGAAGGACAGGTCACGTTTGGTGACCAGCGCGTACGCCGACAGGCCCATGAAGATCGCGGCCGTGCCGCCGAGCGCCGTCATCACCGTCTGCGTGCCGTTCGGCATGTTCAGGTAGTGGCTGATGATGGGGCCGAGGGTGTAACCCATGAAGCCGGTCAGCGCGAACACCAGCGCCACGCCGAGACCGCGGTCGCGGTACTTGTTGACGAGGAACAGCAGGCCGAAATAGCCGACCATCGTGATCAGGATGCCGGGATGCGGCAGACGCAACGCCGCCGCGATGCCGGCGATGATGGCGCTGAAAGCGAGCGTCAGCGACAGCAGCATGTAGGTGTTGCGCAGCACCTTGTGCGCCGAGGCGTCGATGACGGTGGAGAATGAATGTGCGCCGAACGAGTGAGTGCGCAGGGTTTTGTAACGATCATTCATGATGCGTCCTTTTCTAAAAACATGTTCAAACAGACAATTCGAAAATTCCAGAGAGGTGTTACATCGGAAGCCTCCTGTCCTGTTGAACTGTCGATCCTAAAAGACTTGCCACACTTTAAAAAGCGAAGATAATGTGAAGATTGCTTCGAAAAAACCGGAATCATGAAAAACACGGGATTGAACTTTCGACATCTTTACTATTTTTGGGTGGTCGCCAAGGAGGGCAGCGTCACGCGCGCGGCGGAACGTCTCGACGTTGCCGTGCAGACGATCAGCGCGCAAGTCGCGCTGCTGGAGCAATCGATCGGCAAGGCGCTTCTGGCGCCGCAGGGCCGGCGGCTGGTGCTGACCGAAGCCGGACGGATCGCGCTTGGCTATGCGGACCAGATCTTCCTGCTTGGCGAACAGATGCAGGAAGTGCTGATGGCAAATGACATCGGAAAAACCATGCGGTTGACGGTCGGCCTGTCCGATTCGCTGCCGAAGCTGACTGCGTCGCGCCTGCTGGAAGCGGCGCTGAAGCTGCCGCAGAAAGTGAAACTGGTGTGTCATGAAGACGACTTCGAGTCGCTGCTCGGCGAATTGTCGGTGCACAAGCTCGACGTCGTGCTGACCGACCGCGCGGTGCCGTCCGGCACGACGCTGCGCGTGTTCAGCCACCTGCTCGGCGAAAGCGAAATCATGCTGTTCGGCGTGCCGGCGCTGGCGGAACGCTACAAGCCGAATTTCCCGAAGAGCCTCAATGGCGCACCGGTGTTGCTGCCGACGCGCAACCATGCGATCCGCGGGCGCATCGAGCATTGGTTCGAGACGCACGACGTGCGGCCGGATATCGTCGGCGAGTTCGACGACAATGCGCTGCTGAACACCTTCGGCCGCAACGGCACGGGTCTGTTCCCCGCCGCATCGGCGCTCGCCAGGGATGTCGGCGAACAGTTCGGCGCAATGCCTGTGGGCGAGATCACCCAGGTACGCGAACAGTTCTATGCGATTTCCAACGAACGCAAGATCAAGCACCCGGCGGTGGAAGCGATTCTGCATGCCAGCCACGGCGGCGTGTTCACGGCCTGACAGACAGGAACGAGGACGGCAAAGCCGGCTGTCGCGACGAGGCACACGAAGCGCACGAAGCAACAGGGCATTCATGAGCTCAGGTCTGCAGCACCAGCGTCGTTGCCAGCGCGAGCATCACGGCCCCGATCACGCCGTCCAGCACCCGCCATGCCGATGGTTTGGCAAACCATGGCGACAACAGGCGCGCGCCGAAGCCGAGCAACATGAACCAGGCGCTTGCCGCGCTCATCGCGCCCAGCGCAAACCACCATTTTCCGTGCGCACCTTGCTGGCCGCTGATGGCGCCCAGCAGCACGACGGTATCCAGATAGACATGCGGGTTGAGCAGGGTGACAGCCAGTACCGTCGCCAATGCCTGGCGCATGGTCATTTCCGCCGCATAGGGCGTCGCATCCAGTGCATGCTGCGCGAACGCGGCGCGCCAGGCGCGTAAACCATACCAGGCAAGAAAGGCCGCACCACCCCAGCGGGCGGCCGCAAGCAGCGTCGGGTTGCGCTCCACTGCGGTGCCGATGCCGGCAACACCGGCGGCGACAAACAGCACCTCGAACACGATGCAGACCAGCACCGTGATGCCGACATGCTGGCGGCGCAGGCCCATGCGCAGTACATGGGCATTCTGCGAACCGATGGCGGCGATCAGGCCGGCGCCGAGGCCGATGCCTTTCAGGTAGAACGGTAACGACATGTGGCTTCCTTTGCGTGACGACAGGAAGGCATTCTGGGGCGGCGAAACAGGAAAATGAATAAAATTAAATTTAATTCGGTATTCATTAAAAATTCTTAATCAAGGCGGAGCGGCATGAAACTCGATTCCAGACAAAGCGAGGCGGTGCGGGCAGTCATCGAAAGCGGCAGCTTCGAACAGGCGGCGGCGGCGTTGCACCTGACACCCTCCGCCGTATCGCAGCGTGTGCGCGCGCTGGAAATCGCGCTCGGCAGTCCGCTGGTGGTGCGAACCCGGCCCTGCCGCGCGACGCCGGCCGGGCGACGGCTGCTGCAGCACCTGCGGCGCGTGCAATCGCTGGAGGATGATTTGCAGGCGGGGTTTGCCGGCGAACAGGCCGCGCCGTTCAGCATCGCCATCGCGGTGAACCATGACACGCTGGCAAGTTGGTTCCTGCCTGCGCTGGCGCCGTTCCTGATACGCGAACAGGTGCTGATCGACCTGACCCTGACCGACCAGGACCATACCTACTCGCTGCTGGAGAGCGGCCTTGCGCTCGGCTGCGTTTCGACGGCATCGCAGCCGATGCGCGGCTGCACCGTGGAACCGCTCGGCACGATGCGCTATCGTTGCATGGCTTCTCCGGCATTCCGCGCGCGCTGGTTCCCCAAGGGGATGACCCGCGCGGCGGCTCGCCAGGCGCCGGTCGTGGTGTTCGACCGCAAGGACCGCCTGCAGGCGGATTTTCTGCTGCAGCATTTCGGCCTGACGGAGGACGCCTATCCCCATCATTTCATTCCGGCGTCCGAACCCTACATGCAGGCGATCGCACTCGGCCTCGGCTGGGGCACGCTGCCGGAACTGCAAATGCATGATTTGCACAAGCGCGGCAAGCTGGTCGACATCGCGCCCAACCGGCCGATCGATATCGCCTTGTACTGGCACGGCTGGAGAGTGCAGTCGACGCGCATGGAGCGCTTGTCAAAGACGCTGGTGCAGGCGGCGCGCGAAGTGTTGATCTGACGAACCGTCCCGGATTCCGATGCGAAATGGCAGGAATTGACGGTTTATTGTCATTCATGACGAAACCGGGAGTGCAAGACTTGTTGCCTTGAACATTCAGAGGGAGCAGGAACATGGTTCGACAGCAGGCTTTAACAACCCGGTCCGTATCGCCGGCCGCGACGCAAACAGGATGGCGCAATGCCTTGGTGCTGTCCGTGTGTCAGGCCTTGTTCATATCGGCGATTTCCATCAATCTCGCATTGGCCGGGCTGATCGGCTATTCGCTCGCGGATGACAAGGCGTTCGCGACGCTGCCGCTTTCGCTGGTTACCGTAGCCGCGGCGCTCGCGACGATCTTTGCGTCGCTGTGGATGCAGCGCAGCGGCCGCCGTCTCGGTTTCGCTTGCGGCGCCCTCGCATGCACGGTGGGCGGCGGCATTGCCATGTGGGCGATCATGCGCCGTGATTTCGTGCTGTTCTGCCTGGGGACCGCCTGCATCGGCCTGTTTCAGGCGTTTGCACAGTACTACCGGCTTGCGGCCGCCGACAGCGTGCCGGCGGAAGGCAAGAGCAAGGCGATTTCGGCTGTGATGACCGGGGGCGTGGTCGCCGCCGTGCTTGGCCCGCTGATCGCGCAATGGAGCCGTAACGCGCTGCCGGGAACCGCCTTCGCCGGCGCGTATGCGGCGGTGACGGTACTCGGCTTGCTGTCGCTGGTCCTGCTGCTGGCGCAGTACAAGGACATGCACCAGCCCGCGCACGCGCAGCCGGGATTCGCAACGGCGCGGCAGACGCGGCGGCCGCTCGCAGCCATCGTGCGCCAGCCGGTTTTTATCGCGGCACTGGCGAACAACATGCTGGGTTATGCGGTGATGATTTTCATCATGACGGCGACGCCGCTGGCGATGATCGCTTGCGATTACGGCGTCAATGACAGCACCAGCGTGATTCAATGGCATCTGGTCGGCATGTTCGCGCCGTCTTTCTTCACCGGCTGGCTGATCAATCGATATGGCGTTGCCGCGGTGCTGCTGAGCGGTCACGTGTTGTGCGCCCTGTGCGTGGCATGCGCGGTTTCCGGCATCGGTCTGTCCCATTTTTACGTGGCGCTGCTGTGTCTCGGCGTGGGCTGGAATTTCATGTTCGTCGGCGGAACCAGTCTGCTGGTACGGTCTTACCGGCCGGCAGAGCAGGGCAAGACGCAGGCGGCCAGCGAGTTTTCCACCTTCGCGGTGACTGCGCTGGCTTCGCTCGCAGCCGGTCAGATGCTGGCAAGCCTGGGCTGGGAAAAAGTGAACCTGGCCGTATTGCCCCTGCTGTTGCTGGCTTCGTTCGCCACCCTGTACTGGGCGGCGCTGGAGCGTCGCGCGCAGTTGCCGAAGACGGCATAATGGGACGTGTCCATCACGATTTCCGCCCCCATGATTCGCCCCCGCCTCATTGCGTTTCTGTTGTACGACAGTGTGAACGTGCTCGATGTGACCGGGCCGCTGGAAGTGTTTTCTCAACCTTGCCGTACACCAGGCCATGGGGCGCCGCCCTATCGCATCGCAGTCGTCTCGCTGGACGGCGGTCCTGTACGTACCTCGGCGGGCTTGCCGGTGATGACCGAACCGGTCGAGGTGCTGAACAGCGAAACTGTCGACACGCTGATCGTTCCCGGTGGCGGTGCGAGCTACCAGCCGTTTGCGCCGACGGCGGTAGTCGACTGGATCGCGGCCAACGCAGCCCGGGTGCGGCGCGTGTGTTCGGTATGCACCGGCGCGTTTGCGCTGGCGTCGGCCGGCCTGCTCGCCAAACGCCGCGCGACCACGCACTGGATGGCGACTGAAGCGCTGCGCCGGCTGGAACCGGAAGTGCGGCTGGAAAAGGATGCGATCTATGTGTGCGACGGGAAGGTCTGGACCTCCGCCGGCGTGTCGGCGGGTATCGACCTTGCGTTGGCGCTGATCGAAGCGGACCTGGGGCATGCGCAGGCGATGCAGGTCGCGCGGCGCATGGTGGTGTTCCTCAAGCGGCCGGGCGGGCAGTCGCAGTTCAGCGCGCCCTTGTTTGCGCAGCAAGCGGACGATAGCTTCGCGGCGCTGCATGCCTGGATTGCCGCCCACCTGCGTCACGACCTGCGCGTCGAGCGCCTTGCCGAGCACGTCAACATGAGCCCGCGCACCTTCGCCCGAGTCTACACCGCGAAGCTCGGGCGCACGCCGGCGCGCACGGTGGAAGCAATGCGCCTGGAAGCCGCGTGCGGCTTGCTGGAGGAAAGCCGTGTCGCATTGAAGCGCATCGCCGCCGATTGCGGTTTCGGCGACGACCAGAATATGCGGCGGGTCTTTCGCCGCCACTTCGGCATCAATCCGCTGGAATACCGCGCGCGTTTTGCCGCCACTGCATCGGTGGGGGATCGATGAATCGCAAGGAACCCTGGCGCATCGTCCAACTGCTCGCCTTCACGCAAATCGTGTCGTGGGGTTCTCTGTATTACGCGTTCACGATCATCGCCGGCGACATCCAGCGCGAACTCGGCTGGCGCACGGAAATTGTATTCGGCGCATTCTCGTGGAGCCTGCTGGTGGCGGGGCTGGCATCGACACCGGCCGGCGTGCTGATCGACCGTCATGGCGGCCGCATGGTGATGGGTGCCGGATCGCTGCTGGCCGCCGCCGGCATGGCGATGCTCGGGGTCACGCACTCGGCCGCGCAGTACTTCGCCGCGTGGACGGTGATCGGCGTGGCGATGGCGATGGTGTTGTATGAAGCCGCGTTTGCCACCATCAATCGTGAATTCCACCTTGGGGCGCGCCAGGGCATCTCGGTGCTGTCGCTGTTCGGCGGACTGGCCAGCACCGTGTTCTGGCCGCTCACGCTCAAGCTCAACAATGCGGTGGGCTGGCGCGACACGCTGCTGATCTACAGCGCCGTGCATTTGCTGTTGTGCGCGCCGCTGCACGGGTTGCTGAAAACGGGGGCGCGGCGCGTGCATGCCGCGAGTGCGGCGGTGCGCGACTACACCTTGCATGAGGCGGTGCGCGATCCGGTGTTCTGGAAACTGGCGGCGGCGTTTTCCGCCAACATGTTCATCTTTTCCGCGCTGTCGGTGCACCTGATTCCGCTGCTGCAGCGTTTCGGCCATTCGATGGCGACTGCGGTGATGGTGTCGACGCTGATCGGGCCGATGCAGGTCGCCGGACGTATCGGCGAAATGGCGTTCGCGTCGCGTGTCCGGCCGCAGACGGTCGGCAAGCTGACCTTCGCGATCCTGCCCGCCGGCTTGCTGGCGTTGCTGTTCCTCGGCGATCGGCAATTCGCGGTGGCCGCGTTCTGTGCGCTATATGGCATCAGCAACGGCGTGCTGACCATCGTGCGCGGCACGGTGCCGCAAGCGCTGTTCGGACGCGAGAACTATGGCGCGATTGCCGGCGCGCTGGCCGGTCCTTCGCTGATCGCCAAGGCGGCTGGTCCCATCGCTGCTGCCGCCTTCGTCGAATTCAATTCCTCTCCGGCCTGGCTGCTCGGGTGTCTGTTCGCCGTTTCCGTGATTTCGCTCGCATGCTTCCTCGCGGCAGTGAAGTCGCGGCGTGCGGCTGCTGCCCTGGCCGGCGATCAGATCCGCACCCTATAATCAGCGCTTCACTTTAAGTGGTGGCGGACGCTGCCGCAAAGTAAGCCGTAGTACGCATCGGGCATGGAAGCTGCATGGCTGCGGCAAACGGTTGCGTCCATTGCTGCGGTATCGGGCGCAATCCTTCGTTTGTGGAGTCTGCGCCATGTCTGTTGTCCGTATCCGGCGATGCATTGCGATACTTGCTGTACTCGTCCTGACATCTTGCGGCGGCGGCCACGATCCCGTGCCGCTGCTGTTCGAAGCAACCCTGAACGGCCGGCAAGAACTGCCGGCGACCGCCACCAATGCATTCGGCACTGGTGTCGTCACAGTCGATGTCGATCGCCGCACGCTGATCGTGAGCGTTGTGCTGTTCGGCACGGACGCGACCCAGGTGCTCCTGCAATCCGGCACGCCGGGCCTGGTCGGCTCGACGCTTGTCGCATTGACCAGGCAACCGGCGGACACCGTGTGGACCGCCAGCATCGCAATCGACGAATCGCAACTCGCCGTCCTCCGGGCCGGGGGATTTTATCTGAACGCTACCAGTAGCGTGTTTCCGAATGGCGAGGTCCGTGGCCAGCTGGTCGAACTCTTTCCGTCGCCGCAGCATATACAAGTGTTGCAGCAGGTCAGCGGCCAATCGTTGCTGGTACAGCGGCAGTTGCAGCAGATCCAGGATGTCGAGGACGAGGCATGGGACGGACCCTTCGTCGGCATCGGGTTCTGGGTGGGCTTCTGAGCGGCGCGGCTATTTGGGATAGAGCTGGTAAATCGCGCCGGCGGAGTCGTCGGAAATCAGCAGGTTGCCCTTGCCGTCCGCAATCGCATCCACCGGCCGTCCCCAATACGCACGCGCCTCCGGATCGGTGACGAAGCCGGTGACGAAATCCATCGCGGCGCCCGGGTTGCCCGCGGCGTCGAAGGGAATGTAGGTCAGCTTGTAGCCGGCAATCAGGCTGGTGCAGTTCCAGCAGCCGTGCTGCGCAATCACGGCGCCGCTCCGGTACGGGACTGGCAGATTGCTGGTGTGCAGGAAGCTGAAGCCGAGCGGCGCCGAGTGCGCCTGCAAGCCTTTCCTGGAACGGTCGACCATGGCGCAGTCGAGCTTGTCTCCCCCGGGATTCAGTTCGGCGTCGCGCACCAGGTCGAGATCGGACATGGCGGCATTGGGAACCGGATTGCAGAACGGCCAGCCGTAGTTGCCGCCGTCGCGTACGGAAGTGAACAGCTCCGGCGGATTGTCGTTCACGTACTGCGGCAACACTTCGCCGAAATCGCTTTCGCCGTCGCCGTCGAAGTCCGTATCCTGCGGGAAGCGGATTTCATCGCGATGATTGACGGCTACCCATAGCGTATTGGTGCCGGGCAGGATGTCCAGTCCCTCCGCATTGCGCAGGCCGCGCGCATACAGACGGCCGTTCTTGCCGTCTGCTTCATATTGATAAATCGCGCCGCGCACCGGGTCGCTCACGGTGTCTTCGACGCAGGCATTGCAGGTCGACGCGATCGACACGTACAGCTTGTGGTCGGGTGTCAGCGCGATGTTCTTCAGCTCATGTCCGTAGCTGCCGCGCAGTTCTGGCGTCGAATCGTCGGGCAGGTTGCCGACCACGGTTTCCGCAGCGGCGCGCGCGGTCTCACCGCCCTGGTAGACCGCGCGCGTGACCTGGTTCGACTCGGCGAGGTACAGGTAGGTCACGTTGCCGATCGTGTGAAAAACCATGTCGTGCGGGTTGTGCAGGCCGGTCGCGAAGTCGAAGGTTTCGGGCGTGTCGTTTGCGCGTTCGCGCAGCAGCACGATCTTGCCCTCGCTTGGCACCGACACCAGCACATCGCCGTTGGGTGCGAGCGCCATGAAGCGGGCTTTCGGCACGCGCGTCCAGACGCGGATGCCGAAACCCGGCGGCAGCGTCAGGCTGTGCGTCTCCTGCAGCGGCGCCGATGCCAGCGCTGCCGGCACTTCGAGCTGAACCTGCACCGACGCTGCCAGCGCTGCGGACGGTGTGCCTGTGCCCGTGGTTGTCACGGCGGTACTGCCGTCGCCGCCTCCGCCGCCGCAGGCGGTCAGCGCGATCATGCCGAGCACGATTCCCAGTGCGTGCCGCACTGTCACTGCAGAAATTTTCATACCGATCGACTTTCCCGATTCAATGATTTGGCACTGATGGGATGCAGGAATGTCAATTTGGTTCAAGCTTGAGAAAAGGCAAAATCGATCGATGCAGCAGTTTGCCTGAATCAATGCATGAGGAAATTATTTCGATCCATTCACAGGTTCGGACTGCGGTGTTGCACTGCATGACGAGGGAACGATGGGTAATTTCGATGCGGCGCAGCGACGGGCTATAGCCAATATTCAAGAATGCGCGCCGTCCACTCGCGAAAGCGCTGGCGCAGGCCGCGATGCTTCCAGGTGTCAACGATGATTTCCGTCGATTCGCGCAGGTCGCGCTGGAACAGCTCCTCCATCTTTTCCGCGAAGTCGACATCGAGGATGACGGCGTTGATTTCGTCGTTGTAGAGGAAGCTGCGCATGTCGAGGTTGGTGGAGCCGATGGTCGACCAGACGCCGTCGACCACTGCCGTCTTCGCATGCAGTACCGCCGAGTTGCGTTCGTAGATCCGCACGCCGGCGTCGAGCAGCGAGTCGTAATAGGAACGCGCGGCATACAACGTGATGCCGACATCGGTCAGGCTGGGGAAAATGATGCGCACGTCGATGCCGCGCCGTGCGGCATCGCATATGGCATCGACCACCTGCCGGTCGGGAATGAAATAAGCCATCGTCAGATGGATGGTCTTGTCCGCGTGCACGAATGCCGAGATGTAGGTCTTGTAGATGGTGAAATCCGCCTGGTCCGGCGTGTCGCCGATCGCGCGCACCAGCGCCTTGCCCTGCGGCTTGAGCAGCGGGAAATACTGCGCATCCTGCAGAATCCTTCCGGTTTGCCGCAGCCAGGTGCCGAGGAACAGCTTCTGGAATTCGGTGACGGCCGGGCCTTCGATCTGCATGTGGGTATCGCGCCACGCCGCTTCATCGGCGTTGGCCGGCAATGCCTGCTTGCGCCGCGATTGCAGGAAGGAACTCTTGCCGTATACCTTGCTGATGTTGACGCCGCCGGTGAAGGCGACGCTGCCGTCGACCACCAGCAGTTTGCGGTGGTCGCGCTGGTTGATGTCCCAGCCGCGCTTCGCATGCAATGGATTGACCGGGTTGAATTCGAGCACGCGGACGCCGGCGCGGCGCATGCGGTCGAAGAATTCGCGCGGCGTGTCGAGCGAACCGACGCTGTCGTAGATCAGGTTGACGGTCACGCCGGCCGCCTGCTTTTCGATCAGCAGGTCGGCCAGTTCATGCCCGACCCGGTCGGCTTCGAAGATATAGGTTTCCAGGTTGATGTGGTCGCGCGCGCCGCGCACCGCAGCCATCATGGCGCGCATCGTCGCCGGTCCGTCGTCGAGCAGCGTGACCTTGTTGCCGGCCACCAGCGGCGCTCCGCTGATCGCTTCTTCGGCTGCGATGTGACGGCCGAGCACATCGGTCGGTCCCGCTCTTCTTGCCAGGCGATCGAGCAGCGCCTGCACCCTTTCTTCCGGCAGTTCGCCGCGCGCGCCGACGATGGTCGGATTCCGGGGCGTCGTCGGGTCACGCTCGCGCAAGTAATGCACGTCGGGCAGCGTCGCGCAACCGCATAGCATACAGACCGCGAGCAGCGCGTGCCAGCGTGCGATGTGCGTCCGGTGCGCGGTCGTGATCGGGCTATGCATGTGCCGGCTCTCGTTATTCTTGAGTCACGGAATGGTCTCCGTGACTATTGGAACCGTTTTTGAGGAACAAGATTCCGCAAATGATCAAGAGATTGCGTTTTGTCTTCGAGTGCTGCGTGGAAAACCTCCGGCCGCTACACTACTGGCGATGAACATCATCGGCGTCGATTTCACTTCCGCACCACGCAAGGCAAAGCCGATCACGGTCGCGCACGGCACTGCCGACGGCGACACGCTGCATGTCGCGCGCGTGATCAGTCACCCGGACTGGGCTTCCTATGAAGCCTGGCTGGCCGAGCCCGGCCCCTGGCTGGGCGCGTTCGATTTCCCTTTCGGCCTGTCGCGCGAACTGGTCGAGCATCTCGGCTGGCCGCAGACCTGGGCGCAACTGGTCATGCATTGCGCCACGCTGGAGCGCGCCGAGTTGCGCGCGACCTTCAAGGCATTCTGCGATGCGCGCCCGGCGGGCGGCAAGTTCGCGCATCGCGTCACCGACGGCCCCGCGGGATCGAGTCCTTCAATGAAGTGGGTGAATCCGCCGGTCGCGTATATGTTCCACGAAGGCACGCAACGCCTGCTGCATGCCGGGGTGACGGTGTTTGGCCTGCACGACGGCGACCCGCAACGGATTGCGCTCGAAGGCTATCCGGGACTGGTGGCGCGCGCCGTCACGCGTGCCTCCTACAAGAGCGACGAGCGGACGAAGCAGACGCCGGCGCGGCGCGCTGCGCGCGAGCAGATCGTGCGTGCGCTGGAAGAGGGGGCGCATCCGCTCGGGATACGCTTGCAGATGGAGAGAACCTTGCGCCGGCGTCTGCTCGATGACGGCAGCGCCGACTGGCTGGATGCGGTGCTGTGCGCCGTCGCCGCAGCGTGGGCGGCACAGCGCCCGCACTACGGATTGCCGCTGGCGATCGATCCGGTGGAGGGATGGACTGCCGGTGCAGTCCACGACGGGCTCGACTGATCGGCGTAATCGGCGGCGAGGGAATAACCGGCCGCGCAAAGCGGCCGGCTGCGAAAGTCAGATGTTCGGACCGATCCTGACCTTGTTCCGTACGCTGGAGATCGCGTAGCCCTTGGCGTTGATCTGCGCGAACGCATCATCGGCCGACAGGCCGTGCAGAGGTTCGTTGTTCTGATCCAGATCGACGTTGTGCTCGGCGGTTTCCCAATCGGTGTTGGTGGCTTCCTCGGGGATGGGGCGCCCCTCGGGTACGGCGAGATAGGAAAAAATGCCTTCCTGTTCCGGGCGCTTGTAAACATCAACTTTCATGATGGCATCCTCATAAAAACGGTGTCTGCTATTGACCTTAGCACACCGTAAAAGGTTGCGCATTGTGACAAAGAAGTTATCTGTTTTTCCCTTTCTTTTTCTCTTCTCCGATCGCCGGCCATCGCACGGCGCCTTCCCTCCCCTGAACGTTTCAACGGCATTGCTTGCTCCTCATGCAAGCAATGCATGCGTGAAGTTGTTGCTCCCGCAATGAATTCGTAAATAAATGTTTCCGAGTTGCATAAACGTGTATTGAATGCGGGAAATCCGGTATTTAGAATGGACAACGTTGTGCTGCGTCAATCAGTGACGGCGCGGCGCGCTCCGGCGGTTCGCATCAAGGACCGGTGTTGTCAATTCGACGTGTATCGGACCTATGTCAGATTTATCTCTACAGAAGCGCGACGCGAAGAAATCCTGGCTCTTTTCCGCAGCGCTCGGTGCGCTTGCCATCGCGGCAAGCCTTATTGCAGGCCTTGAACCTGCACACGCTCTCGTACTCGACCGTGCGCTCAATGAACAAGTCGTGATGGTGCCGGCAGTTTCCGGCGACCAGATGGTCGAACTGGAAACCACCATCTTCAAGCCGCCCGGCATCGGCCCGTTTCCGCTGGTGATCATGAACCACGGCAAGGCGCTCGGCAATCCGCGCAACCAGGGGCGCGACCGCTTCCTCGTGCTGAGCCGCGAGTTCGTCAAGCGTGGCTACGCGGTGGTGATTCCGATGCGCAAAGGTTTTGCGAAGTCGACCGGCGACTATGTCGATCCCGGTTGCGACATGACCGCGCACGGCCAGTTGCAGGCGGAAGACCTGCAAGGCACGCTGGCCTTCCTGCGCACCCAATCCTGGGCCGACAATGACCGCATCGTCGTCGCCGGCCAATCCTATGGCGGCCTGACGGCGATGGCGTTCGGCACGCACCAGGCGCCGGGCGTGCGAGGCCTGATCAATTTCGCGGGCGGCCTGAAGATGCATGGCGGCAGCTGTCAATGGCAGCAGTCGCTGGTGAATGCGTTCGCCAGCTACGGCGCGCATTCAAGGCTGCCGAGCTTGTGGTTCTACGGTGCCAACGATCACCACTTCGGTCCCGAACTGGCGGCGCGCCTGTACAGCGCCTATGTGCAGGCCGGCGGCAATGCGAAGCTGATCGCCTACGGCCCGTTCAAGAAAGATGCGCATGGCATGAGCGGCAGCCGCGACGGCGTGCAGATCTGGTGGCCGGAAACCGAGAGGTTCCTGAAGCAGCTCGGCATGCCCACCGACACCGTGGTCGCCGTCGACGACGATATCCGGATTCCGAAGGTCGAGTATGCGGCGATCGACAATGTCAATGCGATTCCCTACCTGCGCGGCAATGCACGCGAGCAGTACCGTGTGTTCCTGAGCAAGCCGGTGCCGCGCGCCTTCGCCGTGTCGCCGAGCGGCGCATGGAGCTGGGCCGAGGACGGCGACGACCCGGTGGGCCAGGCGCTCGCGGACTGCCAGAAGAACAGCAGCCTGCCTTGCCGCCTGTATGCGGTCGACGAGCATGTGGTGTGGTCGGAAGACCAGCCGATCATCGCCACCGCCGACGGCCCGGCCACTGTGGCGATGCCTGCGGTCGCGACCGGCGCGGCAGTCTTCCCGCCCACCGCCGCTGCCCCGGTTGCCGCCTTGCCCGGCCCGGTCCGGGCGGCGGCAACAACGGCCGCTGTCACCGGACCCTGATCGCGCGTATCATGGGCGTCCTTTTTTGACCTGAAAGGACGGCCATGGCGCAAGCCTGCGGCGTCGACTTCGGCACCTCCAATTCCACCGTCGGTTTCCAGCTTCCCGGGCAGCCCCTGCTGCTGCCCATGGAAGACGGCAAGCCGACGCTGCCATCCGTGGTGTTTTTCAATGCGGACGACGATGCGGTCAGTTTCGGCCGCGCGGCGCTCACCGACTATCTCGCCGGCCACGAAGGCAGGCTGATGCGTTCGCTCAAGAGCCTGCTCGGCACCAGCCTGATCGACGGCCAGACCGAAGTGCAAGGACGGGCGCTGCCGTTCCGCGAACTCCTGGCGCAGTTCGTCCGCGAATTGAAGCGGCGCGCGGAGCAGGCGGCCGGGCGCAGCTTCGAGCAGGCGGTATTCGGGCGTCCGGTGCACTTTGTCGATGACGATGCCGCCGCCGACCGCCAGGCCCAGGCCACCTTGCTGGAAATCGCGCGGGCGGCGGGCTTTCGCGAGGTCGACTTCCAGTACGAGCCGATCGCGGCGGCGTTCGACTATGAATCCGGGATCGCCCGCGAAGAACTGGTGCTGATCGCCGACATCGGCGGCGGCACCTCCGACTTTTCGCTGGTGCGGCTGTCGCCGCAACGCGCCACGCGAGCCGAACGGCGCGATGACATTCTCGCCACCGGCGGCGTGCACATCGGCGGCACCGATTTCGACAAGTACCTCAGCCTGCGCTGCGCGATGCCCATGCTCGGGCTCGGCACGCAGCTCGCGAACGGCAACGAGGTGCCGTCGAGCTACTATTTCAACCTAGCCACCTGGCACACCATCAACTTCGCTTATGCGCAAAAGGTCTGGCGCGAGTTGCAGGACGTATACCGCGATGCGCGCGAGCGCGACAAGCTGGCGCGCCTGCTGAAGTTGATCGAACAGCGCGACGGACACTGGCTGGCGATGAAAATGGAAGAAGGAAAGATTGCATTGTCCACCGCGGAAACAATGCAATTGCAACTCGACCGGCTGTCGCGCGACCTGACGCTGGTGTTGCAGCGCGAGCGCTTCGACGACGCCATCGGGCACCTGGTGAGCGGCATCGAGAACACGGTTTCCGCCCTGCTGTGCGACGCCGGGGTTGCTGCCGACGCCATCGACACCGTGTTCTTCACCGGCGGCTCCAGCGGCGTGCCGCTGCTGCGGCAAAAGATCGCAGCGCTCCTTCCCGGCGCCAAGTGCGTCGAGGGCGACTTGTTCGGCAGCATCGGCACGGGGCTGGCGCTGGACGCGGCAAGAAAGTTCGGTTGAATCCGCAGGACGGCTATTTCCGTCCTTCACCGCGGCGCGAAACTTCGTGAAGCCGCCGTTGTCATTCCTGGCAGGGAAAGGAAGGCAACATGGCGGAACAGAAATGGCCGCAAACCATCTGGGTGGTGCGGCATGGACAGAGCGCCGGCAATGTCGCGCGCGACGCGGCCGAAGCGGCCGGCTTGCCGCTGATCGACATCGCCACGCGCGACATCGATACGCCGCTGTCGGCGCTCGGCGAACGCCAGGCCGAAGCGCTTGGCCACTGGTTCGGCCAGCTGCCGCAAGCGCAGCGTCCCAACGTCATCCTTTGTTCCTCGTATACGCGCGCATGCAGCACCGCGCGCATCCTCCTGCATGCGGCAGGCATCGATCGCGACGACATCAGCTTCGTCGCCGACGAGCGCTTGCGCGAAAAGGAATTCGGTATCCTCGACCGCCTTACCAAGGTCGGCATCATGCAAAAGTATCCCGAGCTGTACGAGCAGCGCGCGCATGTCGGCAAATTCTATTTCCGCCCGCCCGGCGGCGAGAGCTGGTGCGATGTGATCCTGCGCCTGCGCAGTGTGCTCGACACGATCTGCCGCGAGTACCGCGGCGAACGGGTGCTGGTCGTTGGCCACCAGGTGATCGTCAACTGCATGCGCTACCTGCTGGAACGGATGGACGAGCGGCAGATCCTCGACATCGACCGCGTCGCCGACGTGCCCAATTGCGGGGTGACGTCCTACGAGTTCGATCCGGCGCGCGGCCGCAACGGCAAGCTGGTGCCGCGCCTGATCAACTTCGTCGCGCCGCTGCGCGAATCCGGCGCGGCCGTTACGGCCGAACCGGATGTGCAGGCCGCGCCCCGGTCCTGAACAGGAGGGTGCCGCGATGACAGACGAGGTACGTTTCGCATGCTATGCCATCGACGACGCGCTGCTGCGCGGCTGGCCGCTGCCGATGCCGTCGTTCGACAGCGACAAGGAAGGCCGAGGACGGGTGCTGGTGGTCGCCGGCTCGCCCGAGATGCCGGGCGCGGCCATCCTCGCCGCCGACGCCGCGTTGCGCGCCGGGGCCGGCAAGCTCACCATCGCCACCGGCGCCAGCGCCGCCCAACTGGTGGCGCTGGCGATTCCCGAATCGCGCGTGATCGCCTTGCCCGAAACCGACGGCGGCGGCATCGCACCGGCCGCCGCCGACGTGATCGGCCCGCTGGCCGCGCATTTCGATGCGGTCCTGATCGGCCCCGGCATGCAGGACGAGCAGGCCGCCTGCGCCCTCATGCTGACGCTGCTGCCGCAGCTGGCCGGCGTCAAGCTGGTGCTCGATGCCTGCGCAATGAGCGTGGTGCGCAGGCAGTTGCAGGCGGTCGACGCCAGCCAGCCGCAACAGAAGTACGTCGCCAGCTTCAGTTCGCCGGTGCTGCTGACGCCGCACGCGGGCGAGATGGCGCACCTGGCTGCGCTCGACAAGGACAGCGTGCTCGCCGATCCCTTCGACGCCGCCAGCCATGCCGCGCAGCGCTGGAATGCGTTGGTCGCGCTCAAGGGCGCGGTCACTTTCATCGCCGCCCCCGACGGTCAGGCGTGGCGCCATGAAGGCGGCAATATCGGGCTCGCGACGTCGGGATCGGGCGATGCGCTGGCCGGCATCATCGCCGGACTGGCCGCGCGCGGCGCCACGCTGCAGCAGGCCTGCGCCTGGGGTGTTGCGCTGCATGCGCGTGCCGGCGAGCGGCTGGCGCAACGTTTCGGCCCGCTTGGTTACCGGGCCGGCGAGATCGCCGCCGAAGTGCCGGCGCTGATGCATGCGCTGCAGGGCTGACGCTGCAGTACAATCGGCGGCATTGCCATTACTTCCACTTTTCACATGACTCTCACCCGCTGCGGCTGGGCCAATCCGGCCAATCCCCGCTATCTCGCCTATCACGATGAAGAGTGGGGCGTGCCTTGCCGCGACGAGACGCAGTTGTTCGAAATGCTCAACCTCGAAGGCGCGCAGGCCGGCCTGAGCTGGGAAACCGTGCTCAACAAGCGCGACAGCTACCGCAAGGCGTTCGACAACTGGGATGCGGAGAAGATCGCGCGCTACGACGCGGCCAAGGTCGCCGCGCTGCTGGCCGACCCCGGCATCATCCGCAACCGCCTGAAGGTCGCCGCCGCCATCACCAATGCGCAGGCCTACCTGCGCCTGCGCGACGAGACCGGAGGCCTCGCGCCTTTCCTGTGGGCCTACGTCGACGGCAAGCCGATCCAGAATGCCTGGGCCAGCCTGCGCGACTGTCCGGCAAAGACGCCGCTGTCCGACCTCATCTCCAAGGATCTGGGCAAGCGCGGTTTCAAGTTCGTCGGCTCCACCATCATCTATGCGTATATGCAGGCGATCGGCATGGTCAACGACCACTGCACCGACTGCTTCCGGCACCCGAAGCTCAAAAAGAGGGTTTGATGAAACGCAATTCCCGATGGGAAAAATCCTCTCAGGAAATCTGCGCGACGTACAATCCATGACCTGCAAGTTTGGTCCGGTGAAGTTCCGATGGAGGATTGCCGATGCTGATTTTCCTGGTAGTGACGCATTACAAAGACGGCAGCGACGAGCGCGCATTCTCGTCACTGCATGAAGCGAGCGCTTACGCTGAGCGCTTGCCGCGCGGAGTGGTACCGGAGATCTTCGAAGTGCCGGTGATCGGCGAGCAGGAACGAGAGGGCGTCGCCTACACCTTGCGCTGGGACGACCTGAGCGCGGACACGCGCAATATCGAGAATGTCTACGGCGATTACCGTTCGGCGCACGACGCGGTGGGCAGCCAGGGCTATGTGCAGGAGCTGCAGATCGAAACGAGCGCGGATGCGGCATTGCACCGCCGCGAACCGCAGCCCGACATCGAGCAGGAGGTCGGCGCGGACGAAGTGCGCAAGGCGATGTCGCTGTTGCGCCGCAACCGGGCAAGACGGCAACGCGCCGCCTTGCACCGTCTGGGCTGAAGGCGGCGCATCAGCATCACTCGCGCAGCCGCCGGCCGAGCACGCCGCCCTGCGCGATCACGAACTGTCGCAGCAAGGCCGGATAGTTCTCCGCGACTGCCGCCCGCACCGACGGCCGTTGCGCCAGCGCCTGCCGCCATGCGCGTGTCTTCGGCAATCCCCCCAGCACATCGATCCCGCTGATGGCGTCGAACACATCGAAGTAGCGGAACACCGGCGCAAACGCCGCGTCCACCAGGCAGAAACGGCCACCGTCGAAGTACGGGCCTTGTCCTTCCTGGAGCACGGCTTCGATTTGCGCGAACATGCCGCGTAACTTCTCCGCTGCTGCACCGTAGGCGGCATCATCCTTCGCGGTATAGAACACCCAGATCGCGTTCAGCGTCGCGGAGGCGAACTCCACCCATGCACGATGCCTGGCGCGCAGCAGCGGATCGCCCGGATGCAGCGGCGGCGCCATCGTATCCTCCAGGTACTCGCAGATCACCGCCGATTCGAATATCGCCTGCCCGCCAACGCGCAGCACCGGCGTCTTGCCCAGCGGCGACAGGGAGAGGAACCAGTCCGGCTTGTGGGCGAGATCGATGTCGATGCGTTCATAGGGCGCCTGCTTTTCTTCCAGCGTGATGACGGCGCGCTGGACGTAGGGGCAGAGCGCATGGCTGACGAGCGTGGGTGTCATCGTCGGTTCCGGCGCCGCTTGTAGATTTTGCGCGCTCACTGCGCCAATCCTTCCGCCTTCAGTGCGGCCTGCACCGCCGGCCGCGCCGCGATGCGCTTGCGGAAGGCGACGATGCGCGGCCAGCGTTCCAGTTCGATGCCGACGAATCCCGACCAGCCGCTGACGACGAACAGGTAGGCGTCGGCGATCGAGAAGCCGCTGTCGAGCAGATAGTCCTGTTGCGCGAGGTGGCATTCGACATGATCGAAACGTTTCGCCAGTTGTTCCCGGAACTCGGCCTTGGCTTCGTCCGGCATGCCCGGCTTGAACAGCGGTGAAAAGCCCTTGTGCAGTTCCGATGTGATGAAGTTGAGCCAGGATTGCAGGCGGTAGCGTTCCAGGCTGCCGTTGGCCGGCGCCAGCTTTGCAGCCGGCGCCTTGTCCGCAATGTATTGCATGATTGCCGGACCTTCGGTCAGGACCAGGCCGGGCTCGATCTCCAGCGCCGGCACATAGCCGTGCGGATTGACTTCCAGGTAGTTGCGGCCGGTCTCGGTCAGCCCGGTCTTGTTGTCGACTTTTTCCAGCGTGAAGTCGAGGCCGGCTTCGCGCAGGAGGATGTGCGGGGCGAGCGAGCAGACGCCAGGGTTGTAAAACAGTTTCATGAAAATCTCCTTTCAAATCGGGTTGGCGTGGTGATAATGTAGGTGTGCACCGGTTCAATGAAAATAGGTATTCATGAAAGCTTCCTATGCAAAAATGCAATCATCGATCAGCCTTGGCGACCTCGAACTGTTGCTGGCGCTGGTGCGCGGCGGCAGCCTCGGCGGCGCCGCCGAAAGGCTCAAGGTCGACGCGTCGACGGTATTTCGTTCGATCAAGCGGCTGGAGAAGGATCTGGGCGAATTGCTGTTCGACCGGGGTCGCCAGGGTTATCAGCCGACCGAACTCGGACGCGAACTGGCCGGTTACGCGGAGCGCATCGAGTCGCAGCTGCAGGAAGCGCGCGAAGCGGTGTCCAGGAGCAGCAGCGAACCCGCCGGCGTGATCCGCATCACCACCACCGACACCATCCTGCACGGCTTGCTGCTGCCCTTGATGGACCGCTTTTGCGCCGCCTATCCAAAGATCGAGCTCGAACTGATCGCGGCCAATGCGCTGGCCGATCTCAGCCGGCGTGATGCCGATGTTGCCATTCGGGCCACCCGCAAGCCGCCTGAACACCTGGTCGGCAGCCGCCTCGGCACGCTGCGCGCGGCAGTGTTCGGCGCACACGCCTACCTGGAGCGCATGCCGGATCCGCTGCCGCTGGAGCAGGCCGACTGGATCGCGTTCGACGACTCGCTGACCGATCATCCGTCGGCGCGCTGGCGGCGGCAGCGCTATCCGAAACTGACGCCGCGCTTCCGCTGCAACAGCGTGATGTCGGTTGCGGGAGCGGTGGTGCACGGGATGGGCATCGGCGTGGCACCGATGTTTTTGCTGAAGGACAATCCCGCGGTGCGCATCGTGGAGGGGCCGCTGCCCGAATTGGAGACCGATCTGTGGATGCTGGCGCATCCGGATATCCGGAATTTGCAACGCGTGAAGTTGCTGTTTGCGTTCTTGCGTGAGAACCTTATGCCTTCGACCGGATGAGTTTGCAGGTGCTGCGCGCGGCCGTACTTGCGCCGGCAACACCTTGCCCCGCTTCATCCGGATGTTTCATCCGCCGCCAGCCGCTTCCGGCGGCCGGCAGTGCGTCATCATGAAAGGAAACGTGATGCTGATTTCTCGCACGCTCAACATCTCGATCGCCCAACCGCCCGCCCAGGTCGCCGACTACATTCGCGATCCGCGCAACCTGCCGCAATGGGCGCCCGCATTCTGCAAATCGGTACGGCAGGATGGCGGCGCCTGGACGCTCGACACGCCGCGCGGCCCGGTCGGCCTGCGCTTCGTCGAGGCCAATGCGTTCGGTGTGGTCGACCACTACGTATCGCCCGCGCCTGGCGTCGAAATCCATGTGCCGCTGCGAGTGCTGCCCAACCAGGAGGGCAGCGAAGTCGTCTTCACCTTGTTCCGCCTGCCGGACATGACGGATGAGCAGTTCGACGAGGATGCGGCGCTGGTGCAGAAGGATCTCGACACCTTGAAGCAGGTGCTGGAGAAGCAGGGACCGGACTGGGCGACGGTGCACTAAGACAGCGGGTGGACAAGAGTTTTTTGACAGTAGTGCAGGCCGCCGTGCCTGCACCGGCTGCAGGCCCGGAGGCCTGCCCTACCCGGGGCTGGCGCAATATCCGGGCCACTCACGGCAGCTGCAC
>CBIHRJ010000033.1:0-61178 GCA_966212445.1 uncultured Noviherbaspirillum sp.
TGTCGAACTTGTCGTAGTGCGCTTCATCCTTGACCAGCGTGGTGCGCGACAGGAAGTAGAAATCGTCCAGCGATGGGCTGATCACGTTCTTTTGCATCGCTTCCAGCAGCACCAGGAATTCCTTGATGGAGACCGGAATCTTCGCGTCTTTCAGCGTAAAGAAAAAATCGATGAGCATGCTCAGCCTCGCGTTTCCAGTTTGTGCCGCAGGTTCGTTTTCACGCCCGGCCATTCGTTTTGGATGATGCTGTACACCGCCGAGTCGCGAATGCGGCCGTCGCTCATGATCATGTGATTGCGCAGCACGCCGTCGCGTTTCGCGCCCAGCCGTTCGATCGCCGCCTGCGAACGCTTGTTGAACCAGTCGGTGCGGAATTCCACTGCGATACAGCCCAGCGTTTCAAACGCATGCGCGAGCAGCATCAGCTTGCATTCGGTATTGATGCCGGTACGCTGGACACTCTGCGCATACCAGGTACCGCCAATTTCCAGCCGGCGGTGGGCGGCGTCGATGTGGAGGTAGCGCGTGCCGCCGACGATGCGGCCGCTCGCCGTGTCGCGAACAGCGAAAGCGAAGGCTTCGCCAAGCTCCCGTTGCGCCAGCAGACCTTCGATGTAGCTGCGTACCTCTTCCGGCCGCGGCACCATCGTGAACCAGAGCTTCCACAACTCACCGTCCGTTACGGCGAGCCTGATCTCGTCCTCGTGTTCCAGCGCCAGCGGCTCCAGCGTCGCGTACCGGCCGGCGAGCGTAACTGCTTCAACAAAACCCATGGCATCCATCCGTAGGGCGGGTCCCGCCCGCCATTGACAAGCGCATCAGCGATTCGTGCGCGACATGAACACCAGCCGCTCGAACAGATGCACGTCCTGCTCGTTCTTCAGCAGCGCGCCATGCAGCGGCGGCACCACGGCCTTGGCATCTTTGCTGCGCAAGGCATCGGGCGGAATGTCTTCCGCCAGCAATAGCTTCAGCCAGTCGAGCAGTTCCGAGGTCGACGGCTTTTTTTTCAGGCCGGCGACATCGCGCACTTCATAGAACGTCTGCAAGGCCTGCGCCAGCAAGTCTTTCTTGAGCTGGGGGAAATGCACATCGACGATCTGCTCCATCGTGTCCTTGTCCGGGAACTTGATGTAATGGAAGAAGCAGCGGCGCAGGAAGGCGTCCGGCAATTCCTTTTCGTTGTTCGAGGTGATGATCACCAGTGGACGGTTCTTCGCCTTCACCATCTCGCGGGTTTCGTATACGTAGAACTCCATGCGGTCGAGCTCGCGCAGCAGGTCGTTCGGGAATTCGATGTCGGCCTTGTCGATCTCGTCGATCAGCAGCACCACCTGCTGGTCCGCCGTAAAAGCCTGCCACAGCACGCCCTTGACGATGTAGTTGTGGATATCTTTCACGCGTTCGTCGCCGAGTTGGGAATCACGCAGGCGCGACACAGCATCGTACTCGTACAGGCCCTGTTGCGCCTTGGTGGTGGACTTGATATGCCATTGCAACAGTGGCATGCCGAGCGCCGCCGCCACTTCTTCGGCCAGCATGGTCTTGCCGGTACCCGGCTCGCCCTTGATCAGCAAGGGGCGCTGCAGCGTCAACGCCGCGTTGACCGCCAGTTTCAGATCATTGGTGGCGACGTAATTTTGTGAACCCTCGAAGCGCGTGTCCTGTTGCATGGTCTTGTGTCTTGGAGAAGAGGAAAGGCCAAGTATAAGCGAGAAAGAAAACGCGGGTCGGCGGGTGCCGGCGCCGGTTTCCGGGCATCCCGCAGGATGCGAGTCGCTGCGCCGGATGGGCAACGGCAAATAGCGGCGTGGACTGACCGGAACTCTTAATGTAGAATTAAGCGGTTTTGGTGCGTCAGAGCAACATCTACAGCTTGCTTCTCCGGCGTACCGAGAACTTATCCGCAAGTGATTCGTTCGAAGCAGGAAATTGTTTCAGCATCCGCTTCCAGCCATTCCACGCCGGTGTGCCCGCATCCCTTGCGGATAAGTTTTGTCGATTTCATATTAATCATCCCCTGACTGCCATGAAAAAACTATTTGCGTTTCTCGCGCTCGCGGGTATCGCCAGCTTTGCCGCTGCGGCGGACGTGACCGGCGACGCCAAAGCGGCGGAAAACAAGGTTGCAATGTGCATCGGTTGCCACGGCATCCCCGGCTACAAGGCGACTTTCCCCGAGGTGTTCCAGGTGCCGATGATCGGTGGCCAGTCCGCCAAGTACATCGAGAATGCCCTGCACGCCTACAAGAAGGGCGAGCGCAAGAATCCGAGCATGCGCGGTATCGCCGGCGGCTTGTCGGATCAGGACATCGCCGACGTCGCGGCCTATTACGCTCAGCAGAAATAAGGGGACAGATGATGAAGAAGATTCTCGCAGGCGCGGCCGTGCTGCTTTCGTTCAATGCATTTGCCGGCGGCGACATCGAAGCGGGCAAGGCTGCCGCACAAAAATTCAATTGCGCGGCCTGCCACGGGGCCGATTTCAATACCCCGATCGATCCCAGCTACCCGAAGCTGGCCGGCCAGCACCAGGATTACCTGGCACATGCGCTGATCGCCTACCAGCGCGGCGCGGACGGCCCCAACGGCCGCGGCAATGCGATCATGGGCGCGCAGGCCAAGCCGCTGTCGCATGAGGACATCCGGAATCTCGCCGCCTATCTGCACAGCCTCCCGGGTTCGCTGGTAGTGCGTAAATAGTTCTCCCGCACCTTCAAGCAAAAACGCCACGGATTTCCGTGGCGTTTTTGTTTTGGGGTGTCGAATTGATTCGCGGGTTCCCATCCGGGTTGACGGAAAGGGTACAAGTTAATCCAAATAGATAAGGCCGCATCGACGGCAAATCAAGATATTGAAATCTTGCGGCCGGCGCCTATCTTGGCGTTGGCACCCGTCGGCAGAATGCCGGCGAGCGGTGACGTTCAACATGAATGGAGGACCACATGATGTACAGATCCATATTTCCTCGGGACGTGTTTGCGGAACTTGACCGCCTGCAAAGGGAAATGCAGCAGGCCCTTGAAACAGGTCCCAGCATCCGCGGTGTCGGCCGCGGCGGTTTTCCGGCGCTGAATGTCGGCGGGACACCGCAGTCCGTCGAACTGTATGCGTTTGCGCCGGGTCTCGATCCGGCCAGCATCGAAGTCAATCTGGAGCGCGGCGTGCTCACCATTTCAGGCGAACGGGCAGCCGACCTGCCGGCGCAGGACGAGAAGGCGTCGGTGCATATCAACGAGCGTTTTGCCGGACCGTTCCGGCGCGTGGTCAGCCTGCCGGAAGACGATGTCAACCCGAGCGGCGTCTCTGCCCAGTACCGCGACGGCGTGCTCCATATCAGCGTCAAGCGCCGCGAGTCGACGAAACCGCGCCGCATTGCCATCCAGTAATCGAGGAGGAAGCATCATGAGCGAGAACACCAATGTCGTGAAGAAGCAGGACGAAGCCACCCGCCCGGAAGCGGCGCTGCTGCCGCCGGTCGACGTCGTCGAGGATGCGTCGGGCATCACGCTGTACGCGGACATGCCCGGGGTGCCCAAGGACAAGCTGAACCTGCAACTGGAATCGGACAGTCTCACCATCGAAGGCGAGGTTGCGCTCGACACGCCCGCAGAAATGGAGTCGAGTCATGCCGAAATCCGGCTGCCGCGCTATCGCCGGGTATTCACGCTGTCGCGTGAGCTCGATAGCGAAAAGGCATCGGCCGAGTTCAAGCAAGGCGTGCTCAAGCTGCGCATTCCGAAGGCCGAGCATGCGCAACCGCGCAAGATCGAGGTCAAGACTGCCTGACCGGCACTGCTTCCGTTGAAGGTGATATTCGATGTGAAGGAGGTGAGCAATGAGGTTCGATGATATCAAGCAGGGCTTGTCGTCGTTCTTGGATTCGGTTGCCGAAGGCTGGCAGCATTTGCGTCAATCGGCTTCGAGCGCGGTAACGCGCTTCAGGCCGGGCGAGCAGACCAACCTGCCATCTAAGGGCGATATCGACGATGCTTTCTACATGCCTTCCATGGGCTGGTCCATGCTTGGCGGTAACCTGTTCGAAGACGACAAGCGGATCGTGGTCCAGCTGGAAGTACCGGGCCTGGACAAGAACGACCTCGATATCCAGGTCGAGGGCGATGAGTTGATCGTTCGCGGCGAGAAGCGCTTCGAGCGCGAAGACACCGAGGGACGCTACCGGGTGTTCCAGTGCGCATACGGCAGTTTCCGGCGTGCCGTTCCCCTGTCGGCGGCGGTACTTGCCGATCAGGCGAAGGCCAGTTACCGGAACGGCGTACTGCGGGTGGAACTGCCCAAGGCGGAACCCGTGGCGCCGCGCAAGACGACAGTCAGGGTCGACTGACTGTGGCCGGACTGTGACCGGATGGAATGCCCGTCGAGGGCATTCCGCCGCTTGCCTTCGCTTGTCTCTTGTTTGTATCAGTGGCGCTTTACGCACTCGATGTACGCGGCGCCGTCCGGCGGCAAGCCGCTGCGCTGCGAGTTCCAGATCATCTCGCCCAGGCACTCCATCATTTCGTGATGGGCATCGTGTTCCGAACCGAGCCGCTGCGCCAATCCCAGGAAGGCGGCCCGGATTCCCGGCGGCTGGTCGATCGAAATCTGTTCGGCAATCGACAGATGCATGGACAGGTGTAGGAAGGGGTTGCTTTGTCCGCGTTCGACCGAATAGTCGGCCGCCAGCGCGCTGTCGACGTCCGCCAGCGCATCCGCATACTCTTCATGCTGCACGATCCAGTCGCGCGCGATCGCTTCGAGCGGGGTCAGGATTTCCCTGGCCTGCACCTTGCGGTAGGTTTCGCAGAAAAAACGGCGCACGTCATGTTGGGAAGGGGTAAACATCGGTTCCTCGGAATCGGTTTCGGGCGGCGAACGTTTGTCAGACTTGTCAGACGCCTTTTTCGGGAAGCGGCGTCTTGTCCTTGTACTCGCACAGGTCGGCGATGATGCAGTTCCAGCACTGGGGCTTGCGCGCGACGCAGGTATAGCGGCCGTGCAGGATCAGCCAGTGGTGCGCATCGTGCCTGAACTCGTCCGGGACGACCTTGAGCAGCTTGCGCTCGACTTCATCGACGTTCTTGCCCGGCGCCAGATTGGTCCGGTTCGACACGCGGAAGATATGCGTGTCGACCGCGATCGTCGGTTCGCCGAACGCGGTATTGAGCACCACGTTGGCGGTCTTGCGGCCGACGCCTGGCAGCGCCTGCAGCGCTTCGCGCGAACGCGGCACTTCGCCGCCGTGCTGTTCAAGCAGGATGCGGCAGGTTTCGATCACGTTCTTCGCCTTGGTGCGGTACAGGCCGATCGTCCGGATGTACTCTTCCAGCCCCTCGACGCCCAAAGCAAGGATGGCGGCCGGCGTGTTGGCGACTGGATACAGCTTGCGCGTCGCCTTGTTGACCGACACGTCGGTCGCCTGCGCCGACAGGATCACCGCAATCAGCAGTTCGAATGGCGTCGTGTATTCCAGTTCCGTGGTCGGATGCGGATTCGCTTGGCGGAAGCGTTTGAAAATCTCCCGGCGTTTTTCTGCGTTCATGGCTTGTCTTTTTGTTCTTCGAGTCGTGCGTTCACGTCATCAATCTGCTGCCGCACCGAGCGCGATACATCATCGATACCGGCCGCGCCCGCTGTTCGCGCGGCCATCTGTTCCTTCTGCAGGCGCGCGCGTTCCAGCGCCGCCTGGATGATCGCCCGCTTGCGTTCCTGCGCCGCCTTCTCTTCGGGCGTCAATGTCGTTTCGGCTTCGACCTCCTGAAGCTTGGCGACAGCCTTGGCGGCCAGTCGCGCATCGTTTTCCTCCTTGTCGCGCCGCCGCCGGAATACATGAAAGTCGTGTCGTGCGCGCGCCGCGTCCGCCTGTTCCTGCGACCAGGCATCCCAGCCGGTCTTGCCCGGCGTCACGTCGACCATCGTGATACAGTCGACCGGGCAGGGCGGCACGCACAGGTCGCAGCCTGTGCAAAGTTGCGGCAGGACCGTATGCATCTGCTTGGCTGCGCCGACGATGGCATCCACCGGGCAAGCCTGGATGCAGAGGGTGCAGCCGATGCAGAGCGCCTCGTCGATCACGGCGACCGGACGCGGACGTTCGGCACCATTGACGGGATTGAGCGGAATCACCGGTTTGCCGAGCAGCGCGGCGAGGCGGGCAATGCCTTCGGCGCCGCCCGGCGGACACTGGTTGTAGCCGGCGCTGCCATCGGCGATCGCTTCCGCGTACGGCCGGCACGCCGGGTAGCCGCACTTCGTGCACTGTGTCTGCGGCAACAGGTCTTCGATCTGATCGGCCAGTGATTTGGCGGGAGTGGTGGACACGACGGGCCTTGCAATAAAAAACAGAATTATCCGAGTAAACCGGGCCGCCTTCAAATCAAAAAGCAAAAAGCCGTTCCCCCTTGCGGGAGAACGGCTTTGTTGTGCACCGGTAAAACGAACTACGCGTGCGCGCGAATGAATTCGCCGATTTTCGGGCAGATGATCTCGCGCCAGCGGCGGCCCGAGAAAATGCCGTAGTGGCCGCATTTCGGTGCGGTCAGATGTTGCTTTTTCGACTTCGGAATGCTGGAGCACAAGTCATGCGCCGCCTGCGTCTGGCCTGTGCCGGAGATGTCGTCAAGCTCGCCTTCGATCGTGAACAGCGCGACATTCTTGATGTCCTGCGGACGCACCAGCTTGCCTTCGACTTCCCAGGTGCCAAGCGGCAACTGGAACTCCTGGAACACGGTCTTGATGGTTTCCAGGTAGTACTCCGCCGGCATGTCCAGCACGGCGTTGTACTCGTCGTAGAACTTGCGGTGCTCTTCGGCCGACTCGTTGTCGCCTTCGCGCAGGTGCATGTAGAAATCCCAATGGCTCTGCGCATGGCGGCCCGGATTCATCGCGACAAAGCCGGCGTGCTGCAGGAAGCCGGGGTAGACCTTGCGGCCGAAGCCGGGGTAGTTCGGCGGCACGCTGTAGATCACCTTGTTCTCGAACCAGGTATAGGGCTTCTCGATCGCAAGGTTGTTGACTTGCGTCGGCGATTTGCGCGGGTCGATCGGACCGCCCATCATCGTCATCGTCTTCGGCAGTTTCGGGTCATTGGCGCTTGCCATCAGCGAAATCGCCGCCAGCACCGGAACGGTGGGCTGGCATACCGAAACCACATGCAGGTCGGGGCCGAGGCGGCGCATGAAATCCTGCACGTAGTAGATATAGTCGTGCAGGTGGAACGAGCCCTCCGACAGCGGCACCATGCGGGCATCGGTCCAGTCGGTAATGTAGACGTCGTGCTCGGACAACAGCGTGCGCACGGTATCGCGCAACAGCGTCGAATGATGGCCGGACAGCGGCGCGACCAGCAGGACGGTCGGCTGCTTCAGGTCGGCGAACTGCTTGCCGCTCAGATCCTTCTTGAAGTGGATCAGGCGGCAGAAGGGCTTTTGTTCGGCGATTTCCTCGAATACGCCGACGGATTTGCCGTTCACGGGAACGGTCTTGATACCGAACTCGGGCTTTTCATAATCCTTGCCGAGCCGGTACATCAATTCATAACCAGCCGCGATACGCTGCGCGAATGGTGTGTGTGCAAGAGGCGAAACCGGGTTCGTGAACAGCTTGGCAGAAGCTTCCGCCCATTGGATGAGCGGGTTCAGGAAGGTGCGGTTCAGCTCGTGAAATTGGTAAAGCATAGTGGCCTCTTTCAAGTGGTACCGGTGTCGCTAGATTCTGCAGATAAATGTTTCATGCTGCAATGCATCAAATGCAATTTCCCGTGTTTCTCTGAAAAAATATTCGTTTCGTCGTCCACTAGCAATACGTGGTTTCCGCAAACCGACAGTTCTGTGGAAATCCAACACTTGCATCCCGGAAATGTGCATACTGCCAGAAACATAACACAAAGCCCCGATCTCGTCGCAGAACCGCATCCGCAGCGGTACCGCATGCTTTTCCCTCCAGATCCTATATGGGGATCATCGGCAAAAAAGCAGCCATCAACAGGGCTGCATAAACCGTGCCGCCTATAGATGTGCTTCATGGAAAATTGTTCCCGGCGTTTTCGCGAAGAAATCGGCGATAATCCGTGTTTCTTTCCTTCAATTCCGACAACACAGCGCACCGACGTTGTAATTTTTACGTAATGAGACGACAGACACAGGGCACTTTGCAAAGAAGGGTATGGATAGCCCTTTTTGCACTGATCGTGCAAGCCGTGTTGCCGTCGGTGATTCATGCGGCGGCATCGCGCAATGCCGGGCTCGCCGAGATCTGCACCGCATTCGGCATCAAAAAAGTTGCGTTGAAGGATGCGGATGCTCCGGACTCCGGCATCCAGCGCCAGCACTGCCCGGTCTGCAGTGTTGCCGATGCCTTCGCCCTCCCGGTCAGCCTTGGCTTGTTGCCGCTGCCGGCCCATGTTTCCTTCGCGTCGCCGCAGGCCGTCGCCAGTCAATGCGGCGCGGCGACACCGCTATCGCTGCATCTGCGCGGCCCGCCTGCTTTTTCCTGAAGTCTGAAGAGTGTTCCCGCGCTTTGCGCCGGGATTTTTCGCGTGCGGCTCCGCAATGGCGGACGCACGTATTCCTCCATTGCACCCCGAATCCTGCCCGGCATCGCCGCCGGGCGGAGGTGCATGGCATTTCAGATCGTCGACAGGAACCATGCAGTACATCAACACCAGAATTTCCCGGCAGCAGCGCTGCGGACTGGCATTGCTTTTTTCTCCCTTGCTTTCCGCTGCGGCGCTTGCTCAGGATCTCGTTGCGAAAAAGGCGCTGGAGCCGGTGACCGTGACCGCGACCCGGTCGCCGCTCGATCCGAATCTTCCCACCACGACAGAAAGCAGGACGGTCGAGCAACTCCGCGAACAGAATTTCGTGAATGTCGAGGACGCTCTCCGGCAAATGCCGTCGACCACCATCCGCAAGCGCTATATCGGCGACCGCAATTCCCTCATCGGCGGCCGCTCGTCCAGTGAACTGCAGGCGCCGCGCGGCCTGGTCTATGCGGACGGCTACCTGCTGTCGCAGTTTCTCGGTCAGTTCAATGCGCCGCGCTGGAACATGGTCGCACCGGAGGAACTGGCGCGCGTCGACGTGCTGTACGGGCCGTTCTCGGCCCTGTATCCGGGCAATTCCATCGGCACCACGGTTGTGTTGACCACACGGCAGCCGAAACGGCTGGAGGGGTCGGCGCGCGTACAGTACTTTACGCAGGATTTCGACGATGCCGGTTTTTCGGGCGCCTATGGCGGTCACCAGGAAAGCGTCTGGCTGGGCAACAAGACCGGCGACTGGACTTATACGGTGGCCGTCAACCGGCTCAAAAGCAAGAGCCAGCCGATGCAATATCTGAGCTTGCAGAAGTCGTCGGCATCCAACGGCGCCGCCGTTGCCGTCACAGGCGCCATTCCCGGCACTGACCCGGCCGGCCGGCCCTGGCTGCTCGCGGGGCCGAGCGGAAGCGCGATCGAGGACGATATGCAGGAGCAGGTGAAGTTCAAGCTCGGCTACGACTTTACCGCGGCGCTGTATGGCGAAATCCTGTACGCGCACTGGCGCAACGACGCGCGGCGCAGCGGCGCCAGTCTATTGCGCGATGCCGCCGGCAATCCGGTATACGAAGGACTGGTATCGGCCGACGGCGTGACATACGCCATTCCGGCCAACGCGTTCACCCCGCAACGGGTGGAAGAGGCGCACGGCATGCTCGGCCTGACGCTGAAGAGCCGCAACCGGACCGGCTGGAACGGTTCGGCGGTGGCGACGATCTATGACATTTCGACCGATCGCACGCGCAGTGCCGCAATTGCGCCGCCGGCCGCGTTCGCCGGCGGCGCCGGTACCTATGCCGACAACAGCGGCACCGGGTGGAAGACGCTCGATCTGCAAACCAGCTATACGCCCGCAAAGGGCGAAGCCCATGCGCTCGTTTTCGGATATCACGTCAACCGGTACGATTTGCAGAACAGCCTGTTCGAGACCGACGACTGGCTGACCGGCGCGCCGGGCGCCCGGAAGTCCGGATTTGCCGGAAAGACCGGTCTGCAAGCCCTGTTCGCGCAGGATGCCTGGCGGTTTTTGCCGCGCTGGCTGGCGACGCTTGGCGTACGCTATGAACAATGGCGCGCTTATGATGGCGGGCGCGACAATGGCGGCGCGCCGTTGCCCTATCCTGAACGCAAGCAATCCGCGTGGTCGCCGAAGGCGTCGATTGCCTACATGCCGGCGGCGGACACTGTGCTGCGCGCTTCGATCGGTAAAGGAGTGCGCTTTCCGACAGTATCGGAACTGTTCCAGGGATCGGTGTCCGGAAATACACTGGTCAACAACAATCCGGCCCTGAAACCGGAGCGTTCGCTGGCTGCGGAACTGACGCTGGAACGGGACTTCACAATCGGGCGCAGCAGCGGGATACTGCGCGCCTCGCTGTTCGAGGACGACATTCGCGACACCATTCTCAACCAGACCAATACGCTGGTGTTTCCTGCCGTGACCAATATCCAGAACATCGGGCGGGTGCGCACGCGCGGTGTCGAATTGTCGGTCAATGTCGGCGTTTCCGGGTTTGATCTATCCGGAAACATCGCATTCGCCCGATCCGTCATTCTCGACAACGTCAACAACCCGGCGACCGTCGGCAAGCATTGGGTGCGGGTGCCGCGCGTGCGTGCCAATCTGACGGCGACCTACCGCGGCGGCGAGCGCTGGACCAGCAGTCTCGCCGTCCGGCATTCCGGCCGCCAGTACAATAACCTCGACAACAGCGACGTCAATCCGGATACCTTCGGCGGCACTTCCAGCTATACCGTCTGGGACGCCAAGGCGCAGTACCGGATCAGCCGCAACATCGACGCCTCGCTCGGCGTCAATAATCTGTTCAACCGCAAATATTATGTATTCCATCCCTATCCCGGCCGTACCGTTTTTGGAGAGTTGCATGCGAGTTTTTAAGCAAGTGTGTGCCGTGCTTGCGCTGGGCATGGCTGCGGCAGGAGCGAACGCCCAGCATCATCACGGCGCGCATGGTGCGACGGCCGAGCTGGGCACCTCGGCCGCGGTCGATGCGCAGGGCCGCCTCTGGATCGCCGGCAAGGAGAGCGACGCCGGCGGGCAGTATGTGGTGTTGCAGACCTCCTCGGATATGGGGAAAAGCTGGTCCGCGCCGCGCCGCATCCGGCAGCAGCCGGAACCGGTCTCTGCAGACGGCGAAAACCGGCCGAAGATCGCCTTCGGCGGCAAGGGCGAGATTTACGTCAGTTACACCAGGCCGCTCGCCAAGCCGTATACCGGGGAGATCCGCTTCACGCGCTCGCTGAACGGCGGCAAGAGTTTTTCCTCGCCGCTCACGGTGCATGCGAATCGCGACGTGATCACGCATCGATTCGAATCGATGATCGTCGATGCGGAAGGGCGTATCTACATCGCGTGGATCGACAAGCGCGACATGCAGGCGGCGACAGCGCGCAAGCAGAAGTACCGCGGCGCAGCTTTGTACTATGCCGTTTCGGACGACGGTGGCGCCAGCTTCAGGGGCGACTACAAGATTGCCGACCATTCCTGCGAATGCTGTCGTATCGCGCTTGCGCTCAATCCCCAGGGCCGGCCGGTCGCGATGTGGCGCCATGTGTTCGAACCGAATGTGCGAGACCATGCGCTGGTGGAACTGACGCCGGATGGCAAGCCGGGGAAACCGGTTCGCGCCAGTTTTGACGACTGGCGCATCGATGCCTGCCCGCACCAGGGGCCGGGTCTTGCCTTCTCGGCGGACGGCCGCAGGCACCAGGTTTGGTTCAGCGGACGGGATGACGGCGGCGTGTTCTATGCCGCGGCAGACGCAGGCGGCGCACCGGGCGTGCCGCAACGCCTCGGTTCCGCACAAGCCGCGCATGCCGACGTGGCGGTGCATGGCACGGACGTGGCGCTGGCCTGGAAACAGTTTGACGGCACCTCGACCGCCATCATCGGCCGGATGTCGCAGGACGGAGGACGAAGCTGGCGGGAAAGGGAATTGGCGCGTACTGTCGGCGCGTCCGACCAGCCGCGTCTGCTGGCGACGCCGGCGGGCATCGTGCTGGTCTGGCGCACCGCGAACGAGGGGGTGTGGACGGTACCGGTGAACGGGAGCACGGAATGACGAAGAAATGGTTCAAGGCGGTACTGGCCTGCGCGGCGGCGCTATCGACGCTATCGGCATTCGCGGTATATGCGGCACCGGCGGCAGCACTGACCGCAGCGCCGGCCGTTCAGGCGTTCGGGCCTGACGGCATGGCGCGTATCGTTGCCAGCCAGAAGGGCGAACCGTTCGTGCTGCTGGTGTGGTCGCTGGATTGCGTGTACTGCCAGGCCAGCATGAAAACGCTCGGGCAGGAAAGGACGAAGCGAGCGCTCAAGGTGGTGACGCTGGCGACCGATGCGGTCGACGATGCGCAATCGCTCGCTTTGATCCGGAAAAAACTGCGAGCGGCAAGGCTGACGGACAACGCATGGGCGTTCGGCGGGGCGCCGGCGGAGCAGCTTCGCTACGCGGTCGACCCGAAGTGGCATGGCGAAATGCCGCGCAGCTACTGGTTCGATGCGCGCGGCGAACGCATCGCCTATTCAGGCGTGATTACGACGGAGGTCATCAATAAGATGGCGCCGCGTGATTGATTATTGATGGGGCACGATGAACGAGGGACTTATACCAATTCTCCGTCTATTGCACGCGCTACGACGAGGAATTGCGATGGGCCGGCAGGCGGATCCATGAAAAACGCCCCGGGCCTTCACAGGTGCGGGGCGTTTCCATTCAAGCTATTGCCGTTCAGTCGAACACCGGGCTTTCGACACCGAGGATCTTGTGCAGCTTCGGCGACGTGGTGGTGTACTGCATGTGGATCTTCTTTTCCGGAAAGATGTACGGCGCCGCGCCGAAAGCAGCCAATGCGGCTTCATGGAAGCCCGACAGGATCAGTTTCTTCTTGCCCGGATAGGTGTTGATGTCGCCCACCGCGAAAATACCCGGCACGTTGGTTTCGAACTTCTCGGTATCGACGACTTTCAGCTGCCTGCGCTCGATGGCCAGCCCCCATTCGGCGATCGGGCCGAGCTTTGGCGACAGGCCGAAGAACACCAGCAGATCGTCCAGTGGCAGGCGGCGCGTCACGCCGTCCGGGCCGGTGACCTTGATCTCGCTCAGCTTGTCGTCCTGCGTTTCGAAACCGGTTACCTGGCCGATCAGGAACTGCATTTCGTAGTTGTCGCACAGTTCCTTCATTTTCGCGACCGACGCCGGCGCTGCGCGGAAATCTTCTCGACGGTGCAGCAGCACGATCGATTCGGCCTTGCCGACCAGATCCAGCGCCCAGTCCAGCGCGGAGTCGCCGCCGCCGCAGATCACGAGATTCTTGCCATGGAAACGGGACGGATCCTTGACGCGATAGAACAACTGCCTGCCTTCGAACTGCTCGATGCCGTCGACCTTGATCGTGCGCGGCTGGAACGAGCCGACGCCGGCGGCGATGAAGATGGTCCTGGTGATGAAACGGGTGCCGGCCGAGGTTTCCAGGTTGAAGCGGCCGTCGTCGCGTTTCTCGACCACGGTGACTTCCTGGCCGAGGTGGAAGGTCGGGCCGAACGGCTCGATCTGCTTGAGCAGGTTGTCGGTCAGTTCCTGGCCGGTGCAGACGGGAACGGCAGGAATGTCGTAAATCGGTTTGTCGGGATACAGTTCGACGCATTGGCCGCCAACGTGCGCCAGCGAATCGATGACGTGCGCCTTGATCTCCAGCAAGCCCAGTTCGAACACCTGGAACAGGCCGACCGGGCCTGCGCCGACGATGACGGCATCTGCTTCGATCGGACCCTTCGTGGCATTGGCGGCATTATCGGGGGCTTGAATGGAGGCGTGAACGCCGCGGCTGGTTTCCATACGACTATCGAGTTCCTGTTTCATTTCAAGGTTTCCATTCAATGCCGACGCTCCTGTCCGACGGCGCCCGGCCTTAGACGGCTGCCGGTATTGGTCCCTCTCTTGTTATTGTTTTGTGCTGCCGGCGCATGGCGCCGCGCAGGATATTGCGATTTATTCGGCCAGTTGCGACAGCTTGTCCTTGACGTCCTTCCATTCGTCCGCGTCCGGCAGCGGATCCTTGGTCTTGGTAATCGACGGCCATTTGCGCGCCAGGTCGACGTTCAGTTTGATGAATTGCTGCTGGTCGGCCGGTACGTCTTCCTCGGCATAAATCGCATTGACCGGGCATTCGGCCACGCATACCGCGCAGTCGATGCACTCATCGGGGTCGATTGCGAGGAAGTTCGGGCCTTCCCGAAAACAATCCACCGGGCATACATCTACGCAGTCGGTATAACGGCAGCGGATGCAGGATTCGGTCACAACGTGGGTCATAACAGTCCTATCTGAAAATTTTGGAGTCGTTTGAGTTGAAGCGGAGCCGCGCTGGGACGGGTGGGAAAAATAGCCGCCGCCTGTGCGGGCAATCTGCCGCAAAGCCTTGTATTTTAAGGCAATTCAATGCTTCTAACAAACCCGACTTAGACAGTTTATGAATAAGCAAATGCGCGCGAATCCGGGCAGCGGTGAAGAGCGACAGAGACGCGCGACCGTAAAGTGCGGCAGGGTGTTTGAGCGGCGACAGTTGTGTCTTGCAATGATTCCGTTACTGTAATGGCAACTGCGGCCGCGGCGAACGCATTCATGAACAATGGCTTGACGTATCGGGATGACAGGCATTCCGATATAAAATGTCGCCCATTCGAAAAAGGGAGGTTGCACGTGCGCGCAAAATTGTTGATCGGCCTGGCCGGCCTTGTTCCTGCTTTGTCTTATGCGTCCGAACTGAACGGCGGCGCGCTCGGAGCATGGTGGGGAATTCCGTTTGCCGGCTTGCTGCTGTCGATCGCGTTGTGCCCGTTGTTGACCCCGATCTTCTGGCACCATCATTTCGGCAAGGTCTCGCTGGCCTGGGCGCTGGCATTCCTGCTGCCGTTCGGCGCGGTGTACGGCGTCGGCACCGCGGCCGGCGAGACGGTCCATGCAATGGCCGCCGAATACATTCCTTTCATCATCCTGATCACGTCGCTGTTCGTGGTGGCGGGCGGCATTTGCGTGCGCGGCAACCTGCATGGAACACCGGCGCTGAATACCGGCCTGCTGGCGCTCGGCACCTTGCTGGCCAGCCTGATGGGCACCACCGGCGCCTCGATGCTGATGATCCGGCCGCTGATCCGTGCCAACGACAATCGCAAGCACGCAGTCCACATCGTGGTGTTCTTCATCTTCCTGGTTGCAAATGCAGGTGGTTCGCTGACGCCATTGGGCGATCCGCCGCTGTTTCTCGGTTTCCTGAAAGGCGTTGATTTCTTCTGGACGATAAAGAACATCTTTCCGGAGACGCTGTTCCTGTGCGTGGCGCTGCTGGCGATTTTCTATCTGCTCGACCTGCACTACTATCACAACAAGGAAGAGGAGCTGCCGCCGGCGCTGGACCCGACGCCCGATTCCAGAATCCGATTCGAAGGCAAGGCGAACTTTGCACTGCTGGGCGCGATTGTCGGCCTGGTGCTGATGAGCGGTTTCTGGAAGTCCGGCGTGTCGATATCGTTGCTCGGCGTGCACATGGACCTGCAGAACCTGGTGCGCGACGTGCTCCTGATTGTGGTCATCTTCATCTCGCTCCGGATCACGCCAAAGCGCGCGCGAGAGGGCAATGAGTTTACGTGGGGACCGATCCAGGAAGTGGCGAAGCTGTTCGCCGGCATCTTCATCACCATCATCCCGGTCATCGCGATGCTACGCGCCGGCGAAGCGGGCGCGTTCGCTGCGGTGATTCGCGCGGTGACCAACAGCAGCGGCCAACCGATTGACGCCATGTACTTCTGGGCCACGGGCATATTGTCGTCCTTCCTCGACAATGCGCCGACCTACCTGGTGTTCTTCAATACCGCGGGCGGCGACCCGACGGTGCTGATGACCACGCTGGCCAGTACGCTGGCAGCCATCTCCTGTGGTGCCGTCTTCATGGGCGCCAACAGCTATATCGGCAATGCGCCGAATCTGATGGTGAAGGCGATTGCCGAAGAGCGCGGCGTCAAGATGCCGTCCTTTTTCGGTTACATGGCCTGGTCGTGCGGCGTGCTGGTGCCCTTGTTCATTCTGATGACATTCATCTTTTTCCGGTAAAAGACGATGGCCAGATCCAAGGTCCTGGTGACGCGGGCGGTGTTTCCCGATGTGATTGCCCGGCTGGAACAGCAGTTCGACGTCGAATCCAACCAGGACGACCGCATTTTCACTGAGGACGAACTGATCCTGAAAATGCAGCGCAAGGACGGTGTGTTCCTGACGCCCAGCGAACGCCTGTCGGCCCGGGGCATCGCCGCCTGCCCGACGCTGAAGGCTGCCTGCAACATGGCGGTCGGCTACAACAATATCGATGTCGATGCTGCCACCCGGGCCGGCATCATCGTGACCAATACCCCCGACGTCCTGAACGAGACCACCGCCGACTTTGCCTGGGCATTGCTGCTGGCAACCGCGCGGCGCGTGACGGAGTCGGAACACTGGCTGCGCGCCGGCAAGTGGCAGAAGTGGCGCTACGACAGCTTCCTCGGCGCCGATGTGCACGGCGCGACGCTGGGCATCATCGGCATGGGCCGTATCGGGCAGGCAATCGCGCGCCGCTCGATGGGTTTCGACATGCGCGTGGTTTATCACAACCGCTCGCGCCTCGCGCCCGAATTGGAAGCGCGTGCCAACAGCGCGCAGTACGTGAGCAAGGAAGAACTGCTGCGTACCGCGGACCACGTGATGCTGGCGCTGCCGTATTCGCCACAGGCGCACCACACGATTGCCGCTGCCGACCTGGCACTGATGAAACCGACGGCGACGCTGGTCAATATTGCCCGTGGCGGCATCGTCGATGACGCGGCGTTGATCGTTGCGCTGCGCGCGAACCGGATTGCGGCGGCGGGACTGGACGTGTTCGAGAATGAACCAGCGTTCGATCCGGCTTTCCTTGATCTGTCGAATGTCGTGTTGACGCCACATATCGCGAGCGCTTCGGAGCCGACCCGGCGCGCCATGGCCGACTGTGCGGCGGCTAACCTGGTCGCCGCATTGACGGGCGCAACGCCGCCGAATATTCTTAATCCCGAAGTCCGTTCACAAGGACCGCAGGGATAAGAACATGGCAGACATCCGCATCACGCAGGCGCACAAACTCAGTCATAAAAAAGCGAAGGCAGCGGCGCAAAAGGTCGCAGACCAGATGGCCGAGGAATACGACATGGTCTCGCAATGGGATGGCGACGTGCTGCTGTTCAAGCGCAGCGGCGTGTCGGGTTCGCTGACGCTGTCGGATGCGGAGGCGCACCTGGAAATCCGTCTCGGCCTCCTGCTGATGGCGTTCGCGCCGACCATCAAGGAAAAAGTCAGCGCCAAGATGAAGAAGGTGTTCAGCGCGAAGGGCTGAACACCAGCATGCCGCCCCCCGGCGGCAAAAACGCTCAACCCTTCAGTTCTGCAACCAGGTCGATGTATTGCTGCATCGCCTCGTCTTTTTCCGTTCCCTTGAGCGCATCCCATGCATCGTACTTCGCGCGGCCGACCATGTCGGTGAAGCCGGGGCGCTTGCCTTCGACATCGCCTTCGCTCGCCTGCTTGTACAACGCGTAGATCTTCAACAGCGTCATGTTGTCCGGCCGTTCCGGCAGGTTCTTGGAATCGGCGACCGCCTGGTCGAACTGGGCTTGCAAGCTCATGTTTTTCTCCTTATAGATGAAATCGAGGCGCTGTGATAGTGTCGCAAATGTTGTGCATCGCCCCAGTGCTGCACAAAATAACATAGAAGAATCAGCCAAAAAAAGAAAAGCTCTAGAGGGGATACTCGATGTTGTCTCAAGTCTTGCCGGCCCGGCGCCGGGAACGCATGTCGACGGTCGACACTGCATGGCTGCGCATGGATTCCGACGGCAACCTGATGATGATCGTCGCGGTGTTGATGTTCGACCGGCCGATGGACATGCAGCGCTTGCGCGAGACCATCGAGACCCGTTTCCTGAGCTACAGCCGTTTTCGCAGCCGGGTCGCGCGCGACATCACAGGCGGCGCATGGTGGGAAGAGCAGGAAGCCGATCTCGATCATCACATCGTGCCGGTCCGGCTGCCTTCCGCCGTGCCGAACAACAAGCCTGCGCTGGAACGCTTGGTCGGCGAACTGTCCGCCACGCCGCTCGATTTTTCCAGGCCGTTATGGCAAATGCACGTCGTTGACAACTGCATCGGCGAAGACGGCCGGAACCGCCAGGGCATCATCATCCGCATTCATCACTGCATCGCCGACGGCATGGCGCTGGTCGGTGTGCTGCTGTCGATGTTCGACCGGACACCGGCACCGGATACAAGCGAGTGCACAACTTCACCGGTTACGCCGCAGCTCGACGAAGACAATCCGTGGCTGCAGCTGATGCAACCGGTGACCAGGACCACGATCACGGCGATCAACATGTCGACCGCGCTCTGGACCAAATACATGTGGATGCTGGCGGACTCCAGCAAGCTGGTTGGACGCCTGTCGGAGATGGGAAACGCGGCGAGCAGGCTGACGCTGGATGCGATCAAGCTGATGGCGATGCCGGACGACTCGCGTACTCGTCTCAAGGGCAAGCCGAGTGGCGCAAAGCATGTCGCATGGAGCGAGCCCGTGCCGCTGAGCGAGATCAAGGTGATCGGCAAGGCGCTGGGCAGTTCGGTCAACGACGTGCTGATGGCCAGCGTGGCCGGCGCGATCGGCGCCTATCTGCGCGCCAAGGGCGATGCGGTGCTGGAGAACAGCGACCTACGAGCTATGGTGCCTGTGAATTTGCGCAAGGCCGGCAAGGAACAGAAACTCGGCAATGCGTTCGGGTTGGTGCCGCTGGTGCTGCCGATCGGCATCCAGGATCCGCTGGAGCGTCTGGATGAAGTGCGGCGGCGTATGGACGAACTGAAGGGGGGCTACCAGGCGCTGGTGGCGATGGCGGTGCTCGGCATGCTGGGGGCGACGCCCAAACAGATGCAGAACGAGATCCAGAATCATTTTGCGAAAAAGGCAACCGCGGTCATGAGCAATGTGCCGGGACCGCAATCGCCACTGTATCTCGCGGGCAGTCAGCTCGACCAGATCATGTTCTGGGTACCGCAATCCGGTGATATCGGAGTCGGCGTTTCCATTCTCAGCTACAACGGCGGCGTGCAGTTCGGCCTTGTGACGGACGATGCGATCGCGTCCGATCCGCACGACATCATCCGGCGCTTTGCACCGGAGTTCGAAAAGCTGGTGATGCTGGCGTTGATGTCGGAGTGGTAAGGGCGATCAGTCGTCGCCGCCGACAACGGCACTGCCGACACTGACCGCGCCCTTGGCTACCGTGGTGGCCGCGCCGACCGCGACCGACCCGGCGGTGACGCCGACGCTGACCGCAGTGCCCGCGACCGAGGCGGCGGTCGTTGCGACCGTGACGACGGCGCAGCCCGCCAGCAGTACGGTCATCGCCGCGCAGGCGAAGCCGAGGAAGAGATATCTTGAATGCATGAATCCGAATCCGGCAGGTGAATACGCAAAAGGCCCGCTTCAAGCGATTTATTCAACCGCCGGTTTCGGGAAATTTAATGCTCCGTGGAAAGAGTCATCAAACGCCCAAAAGTTCCACTTCGAAAATCAATGTGGCATTCGGCGGAATCACGCCGCCGGCGCCGCGCGCACCGTAGCCGAGCGATGCCGGAATGATCAGCTTGCGTACGCCGCCGACCTTCATGCCTTGCACGCCTTCGTCCCAGCCCTTGATGACGTGGCCTGCACCGAGAGGAAAATCGAACGGATCATTGCGATCCTTGCTGGAATCGAACTTGCTGCCGGCGCTGCCGTCCTGGTTTTGCAGCCAGCCGGTGTAGTGCACGGTGACATGCTGGCCGGCCTTGGCTTCATCGCCGGAACCGACGGTGACGTCTTCATACTGCAGTCCGGATGCGGTCGTGGTGGTCGACATGGTTATTCCTTTGTTGTCTGGTGAATGAACCGGGATTTTAGCAGCAGCACAAGATCGGCTCGCGTCGCGCCCGGCTTTCGGAAAGGCATCTTTTGTCGCCCTTATTTTCGAATTCTGTGTAAAGTTGTTTTGTCTCGCCGTTCTTAATAAGTGGTTTTCATGTTTTGCGTCTCTGATTTCCTTTTTTTCATCCTGTCATGCGGCCGGTACTGATCGCGTTCGGCCGCGCCGTCCTGGCGCAATTACATTTCCGCATGCTGATGCTGACGGTGATGCCCTTCGTGCTGTCGGTCGTGATCTGGGGCCTGCTGTTATGGCTCGGTTTGCAGCCGATGATCGACTGGCTGCATGCGTATTTCACCGACCATGGCGGTTTCCGCGTCGCCGGCGATATCCTCGGCTGGTTCGGTCTTGGTGCGATCAACGTGGTGCTGGTGCCGCTGATCGCGATGTGGGTGCTGCTGCCGCTGATGATCCTGACCGCCTTGCTGTTCGTCGGCACAATGGCGATGCCGATCATCGTGCGCCATGTCGGCGGCCGCTATTATCCTGATCTGGAGCAACGACACGGTGGCAGCCTGTGGGGCAGCCTGTGGGTCGGGGCTTCCTCCTTTGTCGTGTTCGTCCTGCTGTGGCTGCTTACCTTGCCGCTATCGCTGTTTCCGCCGCTGACCTTCGTCGTGCAGCCGGCTTTGTGGGGCTGGCTGACCTATCGCGTGATGGCCTACGACGCATTGGCCGAACACGCGAGCGCGCAGGAGGCAAAGGACATCCTGCGCATCCATCGCTGGCCGTTGCTGGCGATCGGTGCCATTGCCGGCGCAATGGGCGCGGCGCCGACGCTGCTGTGGCTCGGCGGCGTGCTGTCGGTGATCTTCTTTCCCGTGCTGGCGGCGGGCGCGATCTGGCTGTATGTGCTGGTGTTCGTGTTCACCGGCTTGTGGTTCGAACATTACTGTCTCGACGCGCTGGCCCGGCACCGCTTCGAGACAGCGCTTCCGGTAACGCATACGATCAAGGACATTACGCCGTCCGAAGGATGAAATTTAGCTGCTGCGGCATAATGGCCTTTTGCGACACGGGACCATTCCATGGCTATCGGACTCATTATCATCGGCGACGAAATCCTTTCCGGAAAACGGGTCGACAAGCATTTCCCCAAAGTGCTGGAACTACTTAATGTGCGCGGCCTGCAACTGTCGTGGGCCGAATACGTGGGCGACGACCGGGCGCGCATCACCGCGCTGCTCAAGCGCACTTTCGATAGCGACGACATCGTGTTTTCCTGCGGCGGTATCGGCGCCACGCCCGATGACCACACGCGGCAGTGTGCTGCCGCCGCGCTCGGCGTACCGCTCGAACTGCATCCGGATGCGAAGGCGAAGATCAAGGAACGCATGGCCGACGTCGCACGTGAGGCCGGCAAGGAGCCGGACTACCATGCGCCGGACAATGCACACCGGCTGAAGATGGGCGAGTTTCCGCAAGGCGCCTCCATCATTCCGAATCCCTACAACAAGATTCCAGGCTTCTCGGTGCCGCACGGCAAGGGTGCGCACTGGTTCGTCCCCGGATTTCCGGTGATGGCGTGGCCGATGATCGAGTGGGTGCTCGACACGCATTACGCGCACCTGTTCCGGAGCGTGCCGCGACTGGAAAAAGCGGTGCTGGTGTTCGAACAGGCGGAGTCGACACTGACGCCGCTGATGGAGCTGCTTGAAGCGGAATTCCCGTTGGTGAAGGTGTTCAGCCTGCCCAGCGTCGGCGATGCGCAGACGCGGCGGCATATCGAACTGGGGGTGAAGGGCGATCCGGTGCAGGTGGAAGCGGCCTTCGAGAAAATGCTGGAAGGGCTGAATCAGCTCAAGGCGGAATATCAGCGCGTGTGACGGTTGCGTGTCATCCCGAGCGCGAGATTCCTTGCTGCGCTCGGAACGACATGGCTTTCTTTAACGCGTCTTCACTTCATCCAGCAAGCCCTGCTTGCGGATGAAGTCCACCACCTTCTCCACGCCATCGCCGCTGCGCAGATTCGTGAAAATGAAGGGCCGCTCGCCGCGCATCTTCTTCGCGTCGCTCGCCATCACGTCGAGATTGGCGCCGACGTACGGCGCGAGATCGGTCTTGTTGATGATCAGCAGGTCCGAACGCGTGATGCCGGGGCCGCCCTTGCGCGGAATCTTTTCGCCGCCGGCGACATCGATTACATAGATGGTCAGGTCCGACAATTCCGGGCTGAAGGTCGCTGCCAGGTTATCGCCACCGGATTCAACCAGGATCAGGTCGAGATCGGGGAAGTCGGTACTCATGCGCGCGATCGCTTCCAGGTTGATCGACGCGTCCTCGCGAATCGCCGTATGCGGACAGCCGCCGGTTTCCACACCCATCAGCCGCTCGGCCGGCAGGGCATCGGCGCGCAGCAGGATTTCCATGTCTTCCTTGGTGTAGATGTCGTTGGTGATGACGGCCATGTCGTAACGGTCGCGCATCGCCTTGCACAGCATTTCGCACAGAGCGGTCTTGCCGGAACCGACGGGACCGCCGATGCCGACGCGGAGGGGATTGGATGTATTGTTCATTTTTTCGATCAATAGGTTCAGGAACGATAGAGCCGACTGTACTGCACTTCGTGCTGCATCGACAGCAGCGACAGGCTGGGCGACCAGTTGGACAATTCATGATCCGCGAGCTGCATCGCGGTTTGCGCTGCGCTTTCCAGTTCTGGCTGCAGCGACAGCAACAGGCGCTGGCCGGCGACTTGGCCGAGCGGCACTGACTTCACGCATACCAGCACCTGGTTCTCGGCCCATGAGAACAGCATGCCGAGCAGGGCCGCGTCATGCGGTACATCGAGGGCAATGGCTGCATACGCCAGCGCGGTCGGCAGCGGGATTTCCGCCTGCGCCTGCAGGATGCCGCGCAGCGCTTCGTCGCCGACGTCCAGGTCGAGTGCAAGTTTTGCGAGCGAGTAGCCCATCTGAATGGTTTCAGCGCGAAATTCGGCCGTGTCGCGTGCCGCGATGAAGGTTTCCGTCCAGTCGCCGACCGCGAGGGCATCGCGTGCTGCAAATGCCTGCAGCAGCCGCCACAGGATCGGCGCTTCAAATTGCGCGACGACGTGATGCAGCGTGTCGACGATCCAGGTGCGGGCAGTCGCATCATTGTGCACCGAACCGTTTTCCAGCGCGGCCTCCAACCCTTGCGAATAGCTGTACGCGCCGATCGGCAGCGACGGGCTCGCCAGTTGCAGCAGGTGCAGGAGGGCAGTGGCGTGCATATCAGGGCTTGTCCGACGGGCGATGGATCTTTTGCCGCAAGGGGATCGGCGCCAGCGGATGATGGTGATGTTCGTCGCCGTGGTGATGATGGCCGCCGCCGTAGGCGCCGGATTCCGGCTCGAACGGCGCCTGCTCCTCGGTGACGATGGCGCCGAGGCCTTCCAACATGTCCTTCAGTACCGGGTCCTTGCGGATGCGCAGGAAGGCGGTCTGTGCATCGCCGTCGACCTGCGCCTGGGTGTGGCGATTGCCGAGGTGGAACGCACAGCGCAACAGGTCGCGCGGCGTCGCGCATTCGACGCGATAGGTGGCTTCGCCGGCGGCGACGATCTTGACGATGCGGCCATCGTCGCCCTTGAGCAGGTCACCGTTACGCAATACGGTGCCACGCACGGTAAATACCGCGACATCCTCGCCGGAGACCAGTTGCGCGCGCAGCCGGCTCTTTTCGCGCAGATCGAACGGGAGCACCAGCTCGCCGTCGATCTTTTCGGCGGAATCGATTTTTGTGTGGATTGTCAGCATGATTCGTATGTCATTCCTTACTGCATTCGGAATGACAATGATTTCTCGGTTCGTAGTTAAAAAAGGAAATATCGTTGTGCCATCGGCAGCACCTTCGCCGGTTCGCACACCAGCAGTTCACCATTGGCGCGCACTTCGTAGGTCTCCGGATCGACTTCCATCTTCGGCGTCAGGCCGTTGTGGATCATGTCCGCCTTGCGTACCCGGCGCGTGTTCTTCACCGCTATCAGGGGCTTGTTCAGCTTCAAGGCTTCACCGATGCCGGCATCGTACGCAGCCTGCGATACGAAGGTGAACGAGGTCCGCAGCCCGCCGCCGTAAGCGCCGAACATCATCCGATAATGTACCGGCTGCGGAGTCGGGATCGACGCGTTCGGGTCGCCCATCTGTGCAGCGGCGATCATCCCGCTCTTGAGGATCATCGACGGCTTGACGCCGAAGAACGCCGGCTTCCACAGCACGATGTCGGCGATCTTGCCCGCCTCCAGCGATCCGACCACGTGCGAAATGCCGTGCGTGATCGCGGGATTGATCGTGTACTTGGCGATGTAGCGTTTGGCGCGGAAATTGTCGTTGCGCGAGGAATCTTCCGCCAGCGCGCCGCGCTGCACCTTCATCTTGTGCGCGGTCTGCCAGGTGCGCATGATGACCTCGCCGACACGTCCCATCGCCTGCGAATCGGACGACATCATCGAAATCGCACCGATGTCGTGCAGGATGTCTTCGGCAGCGATGGTTTCGCGCCGGATGCGCGACTCGGCGAACGCGATGTCTTCCGCAATCGCCGGGTCGAGGTGGTGGCACACCATCAGCATGTCGAGATGTTCGTCGAGCGTGTTGACGGTGTACGGCCGGGTCGGATTGGTCGAGGAAGGCAGCACATTGCCCTGGCCGACCGCCGCGATGATGTCCGGTGCATGGCCGCCGCCGGCGCCTTCGGTATGGAAGGTATGGATGCTGCGGTCCTTGAACGCGGCCAGCGTGTTTTCCAGGAAGCCGCCTTCATTGAGCGTATCGGTATGGATTGCGACCTGCACATCCATTTTGTCCGCGACGCTCAGGCAGTTGTCGATCGCTGCTGGGGTGGTGCCCCAGTCTTCATGTAGTTTGAGGCCGATCGCGCCGGCGCGGATCTGTTCTTCCAGCGGCGTCGGCAGGCTGACGTTGCCTTTGCCGAGAAAGCCGAGATTCATCGGAAAGGCATCCGCTGCGGCGAGCATGGAATGGATATGCCATGGCCCCGGCGTGCAGGTGGTCGCCGCGGTGCCGACCGCGGGTCCGGTGCCGCCGCCGAGCATCGTCGTCACGCCCGACATCAGCGCTTCCTCGATCTGCTGCGGGCAGATGAAATGGATATGCGAATCGATGCCGCCGGCGGTCACGATCATGCCTTCGCCGGCGATGATCTCGGTCGCACCGCCGATTGCCATCGTCACATCCGGCTGGATGTCGGGATTGCCGGCCTTGCCAATCGCCGCGATGCGGCCGGTCTTGATGCCGATGTCGGCCTTGACGATGCCCCAGTGGTCGAGGATCAGCGCATTGGTGATGACTGTATCCATCACATCCGCATGATTGCGCTGCGACTGTCCCATGCCGTCGCGGATCACCTTGCCGCCGCCGAACTTCACTTCCTCGCCGTAGGTGGTGAAGTCCTTCTCGACTTCGATGAACAACTCGGTATCGGCGAGACGCACGCGGTCGCCGACGGTGGGGCCGAACATTTCGGCATAGGCCTGGCGGGAGATTGTTGTCATTTTAGTTTTCCCATCACTTTTGCATTGAAGCCATAGACCTTGCGCTCGCCGGCCAGGGCCACCAGTTCCACCGTCCGCTCCTGTCCCGGCTCGAAACGCACGGCAGTGCCGGCGGCGATGTTAAGGCGCATGCCGTAGGCGGTGTCGCGGTCGAACTGCAGCGCTGGGTTGACTTCAAAAAAATGAAAGTGCGAACCGACCTGTATCGGCCGGTCGCCGCTGTTGGCGACTTTCACGGTAGCGGTTGCGCGGCCGGCGTTGAGTTCGATTTCGCCGGCTTCGATCAGCATTTCTCCTGGAATCATGGGAACGCTCCTAAGGAATGGGATGATGGACCGTCACCAGCTTGGTGCCGTCGGGGAAGGTCGCTTCGACCTGGATCTCGGGAATCATTTCGGCGACGCCTTCCATCACGTCGGCGCGGGCCAGGATCTGCGTTCCCTCGGACATCAGTTCGGCGACCGTCCTGCCGTCGCGCGCGCCTTCCATGATGGCGGCGCTGATCAGGGCGACGGCTTCCGGATAGTTGAGTTTCAGGCCGCGTGCCTTGCGCCGCTCCGCCAGCAGCGCGGCGGTGAAGATCAGCAGCTTGTCTTTTTCCCTTGGCGTAAGCTCCATCGATTCCTCCAGTAGGGCGGGATGTTCCCGCTTGTCAGGTATTCAGGTATTCCAGATGCGCGGCACCACTGCGTCGCGGCCCAGCAGCGCTGGACGCAGTTGCTGCCATGCGTAGGTCATCAATTGCCTTGCCGTCTCGCTCGAATTGCCGAGGTAACGGGCGACGACGACCGATTTCATTTGCGTGACGCCGAATGTGCCGATGTTACCGCCACTGCCGCCATTGCCGCCATTGCGCATAGCGTTGATGACTGTTGCAGGCAGCGGCTTGCCGGCGGCGATCAGGGTTGCGCACACGATTTTTCCGGCAAGGCCGAGCGGGCTGTGCATGGCCTTGCCGCCGGCGTGCAGTACGCCTTGCTCAAACCAGATCAGCCTGCCTTCGCGGCGAATGCGGGTACGTTGTTCCAGTTGCCCGGTCGAGAACGTCTCGCCGGAGGCGGTGCGTCCGAAGCACAGGATCTCGCAACCGATATAGCTGGCGTTCTTGCCGAGATCGACCGTATTGTCGAGCCGGACATGCGATGCGTCGAAGAAAATGCTTTCCTGCGGCATCCATTCCAGCGATGCGCCGTCGCCTGCGATGAGTTGTACATCCTGGTGCGACATATGGCCGTTGGCTTTGTACCATTTCGCCGCGCCCGGCGTGGTGATGAACGCGCTCGCGTTGTCGCCGACGGCGGCGGTGATCGCCAGTTCGTCGCCGCCGACCACGCCGCCGGGCGGGTGCACGACGATTGCGTGGCAGACGCCGCCGCCTTCCGGATAGAGCGGTTTCTGCACGCGCAGCGGGCCGCTGTGGCTGCGTTCGACCATGCGTGTGGTCCCGGCGTCGTCCGCGAAGCGCAGCGATAGTTGCGCTTGCCAAGGGGCATGCGCTGCAACGGGTGGCAGGAGTTGGTCGGCTAAGCGTTTCATGCCAAAACTATACCGCCAAGTGCCGCTTCACGTCCTCGCTGTTCATCTGCTCCTGCGTGCCGGACGCGACCACCTCGCCGCGCGACAGCACAATGAACTTGTCGGCCAGTTCATGTGCGAAATCGAAGTACTGCTCGCAGAGCAGGATCGCAATGTCGCCGCGCTCGCGCAGCAGGCGGATCACGCGGCCGATGTCTTTGATGATGGACGGCTGGATGCCTTCGGTCGGCTCGTCGAAAATGATCAGCTTCGGATCGGCGAGCAGCGCGCGGGCGATCGCCAGTTGCTGCTGCTGGCCGCCGGACAGGTCGCCGCCGCGCCGGTGCAGCATTTCCTTCAGCACGGGGAACAGTTCGTAGATCTCGTCGCGGATTTTCGACGCCTGCTTGCCGGGCTTGACCGCCATGCCCATCAGCATGTTTTCCTCGACCGTCAGCCGGGCAAAAATTTCCCGACCCTGCGGCACGTAGGCGATGCCGAGCGCAGCGCGCTCGTGCGGCTTGAGGCGGGTGATGTCGCGGCCTTCCAGCTTGACGTTGCCGGCGGCAACCGGCAGCACGCCCATCAGGCATTTCAGCAGCGTGGTCTTGCCGACACCGTTGCGGCCGAGCAGTGCCAGGCATTCGCCCTTATCCAGCGACAGCGAGACGCCGCGCAGCGTATGGGACGAACCGTAGTATTGATTGAGTTGTTCGACATTCAGCATCGCATTTCCTTGTTGCTCAGCGGCCCAGATAGACTTCGATCACGCGTTCGTCCGATTGCACTTGCTGCATCGTACCCTCGGCCAGCACCGAACCCTCGTGCAGCACCGTCACCTTGCCTTCCTGCGCGATTTCGGTGACGAAGGCCATGTCGTGTTCGACCACCATGATCGAGTGCTTGCCGCGCAATTCATTGAGCAATTCGGCGGTGCGCGCGGTTTCCGCATCCGACATGCCGGCGACCGGCTCGTCCAGCAGCAGCAACTGTGGTTCCTGCATCAGCAGCATGCCGATCTCCAGCCACTGCTTCTGGCCGTGCGACAGCAGGCCGGCGAGGCGGTTTTCCTGTCCGCTGAGACGGATCAGCTTGAGGATTTCGTCGATCTTGCCTTGCTGTTCCGAATTCAGCCTGAAGAACAGCGTCGGCTTGACGCGCTTGTCCATCTTCATTGCCAGTTCCAGGTTCTCGAACACGGTGTGCTGCTCGAACACCGTCGGCCGCTGGAACTTGCGGCCGATGCCGGCATGCGCGATGTGGTACTCGGTCATCCGGGTCAGGTCCATGGTCTGGCCGAAGAACGCGGTACCCGAGGTCGGTCGTGTCTTGCCGGTGATGACATCCATCATCGTGGTCTTGCCGGCGCCGTTGGGGCCGATGATGCAACGCAGCTCGCCGACCGAGATGTCGAGGTTCAGCTTGTTGAGCGCCTTGAAACCGTCGAACGATACCGTGATGTCTTCCAGGTACAGGATCGCGCCGTGCGAGGTGTCGACACCTTCCGGTTTCAGGTGGCCGTAGGACGTGCCGTAGTCGGCATGCTCCTGGCTTTCATATTTCTGGCCGGGTTTCAGTACGTCGTTCATGCGGCCTCCTTGTTCTTGCGCAGTTGCTTTGCCAGGCCGAGTATGCCTTGCGGCAGGAACAGCGTGACCAGGATGAAGATCAGTCCCAATGCATACAGCCACAGGTCGGGGAAGGCGGCGGTAAACCAGCTCTTCAGGCCATTGACCGAGAATGCGCCGATGATCGGCCCGAGCAGCGAGCCGCGGCCGCCGACCGCCGCCCAGATCACCATTTCGATCGAGTTGGCGGGCGACATTTCGGATGGATTGATGATGCCGACCTGCGGCACATACAGCGCGCCGGCAATGCCGCACAACACGGCCGATAGCGTCCAGACAAAGAGCTTGAACCACAGCGGGTTGTAGCCGATGAACATCAGCCGCGATTCCGAATCACGCGCGCCTTGCAGCACGCGGCCCAGCTTCGAGGTGACGATCCAGCGGCACAGCAGCAGCGAGCCGAACAGCGCGGCGAGCGTGATCAGGTACAAGGCAGCCTTGGTTTCCGGCGCGGTGATGGTGAAACCGAGGATGCGCTTGAAGTCGGTGAAGCCATTGTTGCCGCCGAAACCGGTGTTGTTGCGGAAGAACAGCAGCATGAAGGCGAAGGTCATCGCCTGCGTGATGATGGAAAAGTACACGCCCTTGATGCGCGAGCGAAAGGCGAAGAAGCCGAACGCGAACGCGAGCAGGCCCGGGACCAGCACCACCAGCGCCATCGAAAACCAGAAGTGGTCGGTGAACGACCAGTACCACGGGTACTCCTTCCAGTCGAGGAACACCATGAAGTCCGGCAGATTGCTCTGGTACACGCCGTCCTTGCCGATCGCACGCATCAGGTACATGCCGTGCGCATAGCCGCCGAGGGCGAAGAACACGCCGTGGCCGAGCGACAGGATGCCGGTGTAGCCCCATACCAGGTCGAGCGCGAGCGCCGCCATTGCATAGCACATGAACTTGCCGATCAGCGCCACGGTGTAGCTCGATATGTGCAGCGCGTGGCCGGGGGCGAATACGAGATTCAGGATCGGCAGCATTGCGAGGACCGCGGCACAGACCAGGATACCGGTCCATGCTGGACGGGAAAACAGGGAAGAAGGGGCTGGCATCATTCCGCGCTCCTGCCTTTCATTGCGAACAAGCCTTGCGGCCGTTTCTGGATAAAGATGATGATGAACACCAGGATCGCGATCTTGGCCAATACGGCGCCGGCGACTGGTTCCAGGAACTTGTTGACTTCGCCGAGGCCGACGGCGGCGATCACGGTGCCGGCGAGTTGGCCGACGCCGCCTAGCACCACGACCATGAAGGAGTCGACGATATAACCCTGGCCGAGGTCGGGACCGACGTTGCCCAGTTGCGACAGTGCGACGCCGCCCAGCCCGGCGATGCCGGAGCCGAGGCCGAAGGTCATCATGTCGATCCGGCCGGTGGAGACGCCGACGCAATCGGCCATGCGCCGGTTCTGCGTGACTGCGCGCAGGAACAGGCCAAGGCGGGTCTTGTTCAGGATCATCCATACCGCGCCGACCACGAACATCGCGAAGAAGATGATCACGATGCGGTTGTACGACAGCACCAGCGAACCCATCACCGTGACGCCGCCCGACATCCATGACGGATTGGCCACTTCGACGTTCTGCGCGCCGAAGATGGAGCGCACCAGTTGCATCAGCACCAGGCTGATGCCCCAGGTCGCGAGCAGGGTTTCCAGCGGACGGCCGTACAGCCAGCGGATGACGGTGCGTTCGAGCACGATGCCGACCAGGCCGGCGACGAGGAACGCGGCCGGCAGCGCAGCGAACAGATAGTAGTCGATGGCGCCCGGGAGAAACTGGCGGAACAGCATCTGGCACACATAGGTTGTGTAGGCGCCGATCATCAGCAGTTCTCCATGCGCCATGTTGATGATGCCCATCAGGCCGAAGGTGATCGCCAGCCCGAGCGCTGCGAGCAGCAGCACGCTGCCCAGCGAGATGCCGTAGAACAGGTTGCCCAGGAATTCGGTGCGCGCGAGATGGGCGTTGATGGCGCTGATGGTCTTGACCACGGCGGCGCGGACCGATTCGTCCGGTTCAGCGTAGCTGCCGTCCGCATTCTTGGCCAGCATCTGCATCAGGGCCGGTTTCAGTCCGGCGTTGGTGCTGTCCGCCAGCGCTTCAACAGCAGCCTTGCGTTTCGCGGCATCGGGCGACTGCAGGTTGGCGGTGGCGGCGACCAGTTTCAGGATCGATTTGATTTCCGGGTCGGTTTCCTTTTCAAGCGCCTTGGTGATCAACGGGAGCTGTGCGGCGTCTGCGCTTTTCTCCAGTTCAAGCGCTGCCTGCAAACGCACAGCGGGATCTTCCGACAACAGCTTGAATCCGGACAGCGCGCCCTCCACGGCGCCGCGCAGGCGGTTGTTGACCACGATGCCGTCCACGCCGTCGGGTACGGGGACCGTGTTTCCGGTCACCGGGTCGAACGCCGTGTCATCATCGATCACGAACACCTGTCCATCGGCGGTCGCGTACAGCGCATCGTTCATCAGCGCCTTCAGCACCTTGTAGGCGTCGTCGGTCGCCAGCGCGGCGATCTGGCCGACTGCCTCGATGCGCGCGTCGGCATCATCGCCGGCCAGCGGTTTCAACAGCGCCGGGTCGATCGCGGCCTGGGCGGCAAGCGTTTGCGCGCAGAGCCAGGCGGCGACGAGTAAATTCTTTAAGAGTTTCATTTGCGATGTCTTGGCGAAGCAACACACGAAAACTGCGGACGAAAAAAAGCCGGAGTGTGGAAGGAGGAGCCACGCTCCGGCTCTTGCTGCTTGCTCCGCGTTCTCGCCGTACCATCGCAAGAACACGGAGCCTGTCATGAAGACGGCTTTACATCTTCTGCTTGCCTTCGTTACCCGGAATGTACGGGCTCCACGGTTGGGCGCGGATCGGACCCTTGGTCTTCCAGACCACGCTGAACTGACCATCCGGCTTGATTTCGCCGATCATCACCGGCTTGTGCAGGTGGTGGTTGGTCTTGTCCATGGTCAGTTCGAAGCCGGACGGCGCCTTGAAGGTCTGGCCGCCCATCGCCGCGATCACCTTGTCGGTGTCGGTCGACTTGGCCTTCTCGACGGCCTGCTTCCACATGTGGATGCCGACGTAAGTTGCTTCCATCGGGTCGTTGGTGACCACGGTGTCGGCGTTCGGTAGGCCCTTCGCCTTGGCGTAGGCTTTCCACTGCTTGATGAACGCCGAATTGACCGGGTTCTTCACCGACTGGAAGTAGTTCCATGCGGCGAGGTGGCCGAGCAGAGGCTTGGTGTCAACGCCGCGCAGTTCTTCTTCACCGACGGAGAACGCCACGACCGGCACGTCGGTCGCCTTCAGGCCGGCGTTGCCGAGTTCCTTGTAGAACGGCACGTTGGAGTCGCCGTTGATGGTGGAGACCACGGCCGTCTTGCCGCCGGCCGAGAACTTCTTGATGTTGGCGACGATGGTCTGGTAGTCGGAGTGACCGAACGGCGTGTAGACCTCATCGATATCGGAATCCTTCACGCCCTTGGAATGCAGGAAGGCGCGCAGGATCTTGTTGGTGGTACGCGGATACACATAGTCGGTGCCGAGCAACACGAAACGCTTGGCGCCGCCGCCGTCTTTCGACATCAGGTATTCGACGGCCGGGATCGCCTGCTGGTTCGGTGCCGCGCCGGTGTAGAACACATTCTTCTCAAGCTCTTCGCCCTCATACTGCACCGGATAGAACAGCAGGCTGTTCAATTCCTTGAAGACCGGCAGCACCGATTTGCGCGATACCGAGGTCCAGCAGCCGAACACCACGGAGACCTTGTCCTGCGAGATCAACTGGCGTGCCTTCTCGGCGAACAGCGGCCAGTTGGAGGCCGGATCGACCACCACGGCTTCCAGCTTCTTGCCCATGACGCCGCCCTTGGCATTGATCTCGTCGATCGTCATCAGCGCCACGTCCTTCAGGGACGTTTCGGAAATCGCCATCGTGCCCGACAGCGAGTGGAGGATACCGACCTTGATGGTGTCGGCGGCCAGGGCTTGCGGCATCCATGCGGAAGCGGTAAGCATCAAAGCGCCGGCTGCGGTCGCTTTCAAGAGGGTGCGACGAGACATTTTTGCTCCTACGGTGGTTAATTGGTCTGGTGGGTCGATGAGTCGCGATAGCTCGCAAGCAAGCTTTAGCACTTTGCGTGCCATCCGAAATGCACCAGATATGGAATGGTTTTTAAACGCAGCGAATTCTTTCGGTGCGAAAAATGTCTTAACTTGGTGCTTCAATCCCTGTTTTTGGGCGAATTTGCTTGAAAGTGGTGCGTGCGACGGCATGCGCACGTATGCGAGACAGGATCTGTCTGCGTCCGATCAAAAGGTGATCTTCAATGGTGCAGGCCGCGTGCCGTATTGGTGGCAGGAGGCGGCAGGACGAAATGCGGCGTGATTCGGCGATGCTTCAATCCGAATGGTATGCGCGAAAAAATGCCCCGCAAAGGCAGGGCATTGAAGTCGATACCGATCGAGGAGGAGACGGAGGTATCGAGTGGAACTGCGCGGCTCTCCATCCCGAACCGCAGCGGAGCCGGAATCCGGCTCCCGAAAATTACTTCTTGGCGGCGCGGGCAGCGGCCTTCGGCGCCGGTTGCGAGAACTGGGTGACGGCGGTGTTCAGATTGGCTTCCAGTGCTTCAACGGCTTGCTTGGTGGTCTTGGTCAGTTGCTCGTAGCCTGCGTTGGCATTGCCGATCGCGGACTTCATCAGGGCGATTGCGTTCTCGGAACCGGCCGGTGCATTCTTGGTCACTTCTTCGACCAGTTCGAGCACTTTGCGGCTGGTGTCGGCGATTTGCGCTTCAGCGGCCTTGCTGAACTCGGCTTGTACGCCGGATGCGATGTTGGCCAGGTGACGGCCGTAGGCCAGTGCCTTTTCGGCGTTCGGTTGTGCTTGTGCAGCAGCCAGAGACAGCCACTCTTGCGGATCCTTGACAGTCAACAGTTGCTTCACTGCAGCATTGGAATCTTCCAGCGAGGACTTGGCAGCGCTCAGGTTCAGCTCGACGACCTTTTCGACGCCTTCGAAGGTCTTGCTGGTGAGTGCGGAAAGTAGTGCCAATTGGGCTTCCAGGCTGGCTTTGGAAGCGGCGGAGAATTGCTCGGGGATTGCAAACATGGTGGTCTCCTTGAGAGAGGAAGTAATGGGTCGGAATTTGCTCGGACGCACCCGAACTGCATGTTTTGTGCGTCGCAACAAGTCGTATTTTAAGAAAAAATTTAACGCTGTCAACAAAATTTTGTTGCGAAGCACAAAAAGATTTTCCTGTATCAAGAATTCTCGTTGTTGCGTCTGGGGTTGAAAAATTTACAACTCCTGGTCTTTTGCTTCGCCATGCTAAACTCGTTCTTTAACCTTTACGTAAACGTCAACCCTTGAACGCCTTCTACAGCGATCACTTCGTACTTCCGCTACCGGAAGGTCATCGTTTCCCGATGCAGAAGTACCGCATGGTGCGCGAGGGTATGCAGGCAATCCTCCCCGCGACCGGGTTTCACGAAGCGCCGGCCGCCAGCGACGGCGTGCTCGCATTAGCGCACCATCCGCGCTATATCGAGCGCGTTTCGCGAGGCGAGTTGACGCCGGAAGAGCAGAGGGCAATTGGCTTTCCCTGGAGTGTGCAGATGGTGGAGCGCTCGCGCCGCTCGGCGGGCGCGACCATCGCTGCTTGTCGTGCAGCACTGGAGCAGGGTGCCGCCGCCAACCTTGCCGGCGGCACTCACCACGCCCGTGCCGACCGCGGCGAAGGTTTTTGCGTGTTCAACGACGCAGCGATTGCGGCACGACTGATGCAGGCGGAACGGCGCGTGAAGCGCGTGGCGATCATCGACCTCGATGTCCATCAAGGCAACGGCACAGCGGCGATCCTCGCACGCGACGAGTCGGTATTCACCTTGTCCCTGCATGCGGAGAACAACTACCCGTTCGCCAAGGAGTGCAGCGACCTGGACGTGGCGCTGGCGGACGGCACGGGAGACCTTGCCTATCTTTCGGCCTTGCGCGGCGCGCTGGACGAACTGTTCCGGCGTTTTGCGCCGGAACTGATCATCTATCTTGCCGGCGCCGATCCGCACGAGGGCGACCGCCTCGGCAAACTCAAGCTGACGCTGGCCGGATTGGCGGAGCGCGACCGCATGGTATTCGACCAGGCGCAGGACAGGGGAATACCAGTTGCCGTCGCTATGGCCGGCGGCTACGGCAAGAACATCCAAGACACCGTAGCGGTACATCTGCAGACTCTCACGCTTGCCTCCCGATACGTGCGCTCCGCGCCATTGCCCGCCACGCCATGACTTCCTTCACCTCGTCCTCTCCATCCATGCCTGCGGCAGAAAAGCCGCAGAGCCCGTGGATTCCTGCAATGCCGTTCCTGTTTGTGCTGATCTGGAGCACCGGTTTCGTCGTCGCCAAGTTCGGCCTTCCGTTCGCGCCGCCGTTGACCTTCCTGCTGCTGCGCTTCGCCAGCGTGCTGCTCGTGCTGCTGCCGCTGGTGGTGCTGATGCGGGCACCGTGGCCGCACGGCCGCAAGCGGCATATCGCAGTTGCCGGCATCCTGGTGCAGGCGGGCTATCTCGGTGGCGTCTGGTGCGCTATCAAGCTCGGCATGCCTGCCGGCCTGTCCGCGCTGATTGTCGGCATACAGCCGATTCTCACTGCGTTTGCGGCGCCGCTGGTCGGCGAAACGGTACGCGGGCGGCAATGGATCGGCCTGGTGTTCGGTCTTGCCGGTGTCGGGCTCGTGGTGGCCAACAAGATTTCCCTGATCGGCTTGTCCTGGCAAAGCATCGCGCTCTGCCTGTTTGCGTTGTTGTCGATCACCGTCGGCACGCTGTACCAGAAGCGCTATTGCGCAAGCTTCGACCTGCGTACCGGCACCGTCATCCAGTTTGCGGCATCCTTCGTGGTAGTGCTGCCGTTTGCGATCGCGTTCGAACACTTCACTCCCGCGCTGGAAACGGTGGAATGGACGCCACGCTTCATCGGCGCCCTGCTATGGTCCGTTTTCGCGCTGTCGATCGGCGCCATCTTCCTGCTGTTTGCGCTGATCCGAAAGAGCGCCGCGACGCAGGTGACGAGTTTGTTGTACCTGACCCCGCCGACGACAGCCGTCATGGCGCGGGTCATGTTCGGGGAGACGTTCAGTATCGTCGGCATGTTCGGCATGATGCTGGCCGTTATCGGGGTGGCTCTTGTCGTAAGAAAGTGATGCATGCGAGCAGAAGCGAAGAAACGGAGTGACTTCAGACACTTCCACACGATCACCACGCGTTGGATGGACAATGATGCATACGGCCATGTCAACAACGTCGTGTATTACAGCTGGTTCGACACCGTGGTGAACCAGTTCCTGATTGCCAACGGGGTGCTCGATATCGAACACAGCCCGGTCATCGGCCTGGTGATCGAGACACAGTGCAATTACTTTGCATCAGTGGCGTTCCCCGAGCGGATCACGGCCGGTCTGCGTGTCACCAAGCTCGGGAATTCCAGCGTGCGTTACGAGGTCGCGATCTTCCGTGAAGACGAGGAGGGCGCATCGGCGCAGGGACATTTTGTGCATGTCTACGTCGACCGCGAAACGCGCAAGCCGAGCGCCATTCCCGACAACATGCGAACACTTCTGCAATCCATCGAGGTAAAACTGCCATGATCGAATCGAACGAACAGAAAATCGTCGATGCCGCAATCACATCGCGCCGCTCGATTCGCGCCTTCCTGCCGACGCCGGTTGCACGCGAGGACATCGAAGCCATCCTGGAAGTGGCGGCGCGCGCGCCCTCCGGCACCAACACCCAGCCGTGGAAAGTCTACGTGCTGACCGGCGCCGTCAAGGAGCGCTTGTCGTCTGAAATCCTGCGTGCCCACGGCGATCCGGAGCTGGGAAAACACCATGCGGAAGAATATGCGTACTACCCGCGGCAGTGGGTGGCGCCGTACATCGACCGGCGCCGCAAGGTAGGTTGGGATCTGTACTCGCTGCTCGGCCTGACGCGCGAGAACAAGGCCGGCATGCATGCGCAACACGGCCGCAACTATGCTTTTTTCGATGCGCCGGTCGGCATGATTTTCACCATCGATCGCATCATGGAGCAGGGGTCCTGGCTCGACTATGGCATGTTCCTGCAGAACATCATGGTCGCGGCGCGCGGACGTGGCCTCGACACCTGCCCGCAGGCCGCGTTTACCCAGTTCCATAAAATCATCGGCGAGATCCTGCAACTGCCGGAGAACGAGATGGTGGTGTGCGGCATGTCGCTCGGTTTTGCCGATCCGGAGCGGGCGGAAAATTCGCTCGTCACGGAACGCGAACCGGTGTCGGCGTTTGCCCGCTTTCTGGAATGATGCAAACCGAGCGGAGCCGGCAGGTCAAGCCGCCGGTCATAAAAAGTTTCCGTTTTTGCATTTTCCTGTCTGCAAGTCAGGAAAATGCCCGGCTGCACGCTTGCGAATCATCAACAAGCATTGAGAAAGTTGTTTAAATCCTGGAGCTAACTACTTAATTCCCTTGCTGAATTTCACTGTTTTGCTAGACTGCAATATACAATATCGGCTTGTGAATTCAGGGAGGGTGCAGATGTTGAGGTCCGCGCTAGGGGTAGCTATTTCTATTTTTGCGTTTGCGCTCGCCGGATCCATCTCCCAAGCCCAGGCTGCGTCCGCAACCAAATCTTCCGCAAAAAAGCAATCGATCAGCAAGCCCGTCGCAAAACGCAGGCAGGTCGCGACGCGTACAGCCAAAGGGCGCGTCAAGGTCAAGCTTTCCCGAACCTCTTCGCATTCCGCCGCAAACGGCAAGCATAAGGACGGTTATCGGCGCGTGAAGTTCGCACCGAACGTTTCCGTTGCGCCGCCCGTCATGACCGCCGGCGACATGGCCGGACTGAGCGCCACGCGCGATCCCCTGGCGCTCAGGTCCAACGCCGCCTTTGTGATCGACCAGGGAAATGCGCAGGTCCTGTTCGAAAAGAATGCACAGGTCGCTCTTCCCATTGCGTCGTTGACCAAGCTGATGACCGCCGTGGTCGTGGTCGAAGCCCGGCAGAACATGGATGAAGTGCTGGAAGTGACGTCGGATGACATCGATCGTGAAAAGAACAGCAGTTCCCGTCTGCGGGTCGGAGCGCGCATGACGCGCGCCAACATGCTGCACATCGCATTGATGAGTTCGGAAAACCGCGCGGCTTCCGCGCTCGGACGCAACTATCCGGGCGGTCTGCCCGCATTCGTGGCCGCCATGAACGCCAAGGCGAGGGCACTCGGCATGAACGATGCCCACTATGTGGACTCGACCGGCCTTTCCAGCCACAACGTCGCCAGCGCTCGCGACCTTGCCAAGCTGGTCGTCGCCGCATACAAGTATCCGGTCATTCGCGCATACTCGACCGACGCACGGTATGCCGTCGATGCCGGCAGGTATCAGTTGCAGTACATGAATTCGAATCGCCTGGTCATGAACCCGGGCTGGGAAATCGGTCTGCAGAAGACCGGATACATCACGGAAGCCGGCCGCTGTCTCGTCATGCAGGCACGCATTGACGGCCGGGCGGTGGTGATGGTCTTTCTCGATTCGAAAGGCAAGGATTCGCGTCTTGCCGACGCCGGCCGTGTCCGGAAATGGCTTGAAGTGACGAAGCCGCAAGCCTTGACGCAAACCCTGGCGCGCCAGGGTTAGGCAAGCTTAAATGACAGGGCTGCATGCAGCCACTGTCCGGTTTTCCCGATTTTCCCTGCATGCACGGCAAGGGCCGGTTTCGTTGTTATATGTTACATTGACGGATCTGCTTATCCGCTGGCATGTTTTCACGCTGCAATGCCAGGTCCGGAGTGCCAACAGGCGATAGCAGTAGATTCGAACAAGAAGTCTTTATTAACGACATTGATCAGCGGCCTCACGGACCCGTCGCAACGTTACCGAGTGTTGGGTTGCGCTCCGGTTGTACAAGGCCGCTTTTCTTTTGCATGCGAATCGGCCGTCTCGTGTTTACACCCAAAGTTCTTCTTGTCAACGATGATGCGGCCAGCATGCTGGCCCTGGCGAGTCTGCTCACCGAGAGGAGCGACTACGAAGTGGTGACAGCCCGCTCGGGCGAGGAAGCCTTGCGGCAGGTGCTCAAGCACGAGTTCGCGGTCATCCTGCTGGATGTTAGCATGCCGAGCATGGATGGTTTCGAGACGGCGGAAGCGATCCATTCGCATCCGCGTTCCGCTGCGGTTCCGATCATTTTCGTCACAGCCCACTACGGCGACGAAATGCACAGGCTGAAAGCCTACCAGCGCGGCGCAGTCGATTACCTGTTCACACCCATCATTCCGCAGATTCTGCAAACCAAGGTTGCGGTGTTCGTCGAACTGGCAAAAAAAAACCTGCAGCTGCAACACCAGAAGCATGAGCTGGAACAGCTCAACCAGGACTTGCAGCAACAGCGCAAGCAGGACCTGGAACATATCAACGAGCGCCGGCAGGCGGAAGAAGCGTTGCGCCAGTCGCAGGAAGAATTGCGACAGCTTGCAAGCTACCAGGAACGGATCAAGGAAGACGAACGCAAACGCATTGCGCGCGAGATCCACGATGAACTGGGCCAGAACCTGCTCGCGCTGCGCATCGATATCGCCATGCTGCATGCCCGTACCGGCGGCACGCATCCCAAGCTGAACAAGAAGGTGCACGCAGTGCTCGACCATATCGACAGCACCATGAAGGCGATGCGCGCGATCATCAACAACCTGCGTCCGACCGTGCTCGACCTCGGACTGAACGCTGCCATCGAATGGCAGGTAAAGGAATTCCAGCGGCGCACCGGCATCGCATGCGAACTGGCCATGCCGCAGGCGGAACTTGCGCTGGACGATAGCCGAGCTACCGCATTGTTCCGGATCCTGCAGGAATCGCTGAACAATGTCTTCCGCCATGCGCGCGCCACCGAGGCGAAAATCGAACTTTACTGCACCGATGAGCGGCTGTTCATGAAGGTGGCGGACAACGGCGTCGGCATTTTCCCAGGCTGCCGCAGAAAGGCCAATTCCTTCGGCCTTGTCGGTATCAAGGAACGCATCAGTACCTTGGGTGGCGAACTGAGAATCGACACCGCGCAGGACGTCGGCACGGCATTGACGGTATCCATGCCTATCGATGACGCTGCCTCCGATCAAGGGCATCATGGTAACGGCGCGGTGCTGGTCGAACGCAGGGCATCGGAGACGATGAAGGGTGGAGCGCCGAAGCGCATCGCCGCGTCCAGGCGGCGCAAAGGCGCCGGCGACCTCAACGACCTTGCGTAGGCCATGTGCTGCCGGCCCCGGAGCACGGCCCTGACCGGAACAGGATTTGATAATTATCAACGATAGGCATTTCATCCCCTTTCAGGGCTGTGCCGCGCCTTGCCCGCGTGTCCGGTTTGACACACAATAAGCTCGCCTTTCTCAATAGAAATACACTGTCCGACGATTCGAGGTCGCTGTCCTGGATACCGGTCTTCCGGTGCCAACGGGCAATCACGGCCTTTCCCCATCCTTGCGCATGGAAACACGCTACGCGTGCACGCGCGAGGCACGCTTTTCCGTCGTCGGCCGGTACAAATACCAATTTGACTTGCAGAACGGAGACTCCTGATGGATGCCAGAATTGAGTTGAGTGACGAACTGGATGCCAAACAGTTGCTGGTGGTGCTGACGGCGCTGAAGAAAGGAGATTTTTCTGCGCGCATGCCGCAGGACATGACCGGAGTGGCAGGCAAGATAGCCGACACGCTCAACGAAGTCATGGAGGCCAATGAACAACTGACCCGCGAAATCACCGAAGTCAGCCGCGTGGTTGGACGCGAAGGCCGCCTGAACCAGCGTGCGGCTGCGCCCAACGTGTCCGGCGGCTGGGCCACGATCGTGAAATCGGTCAACACCCTGATCGACGACCTGGTGCGGCCGACGACGGAAATGGCGCGCGTGATCGGCGCGGTCGCCAAGGGCGACCTGTCGCAAACCATGGCGCTGGATGTCGACGGCCGGCCGTTGAAGGGGCAGTTCCTGCGCGCGGCATCCACCGCCAACACCATGGTCGACCAGCTCGGCTCCTTCGCCTCCGAAGTCACGCGCGTCGCACGCGAGGTCGGCACCGAAGGCAAACTCGGCGGCCAGGCGAATGTGCCCGGCGTCGCCGGCACCTGGAAAGACCTGACCGACTCGGTGAACTCGATGGCCGGCAACCTCACTTCGCAGGTGCGCAACATTGCCGACGTGACGACGGCGGTGGCGAACGGCGACCTGTCGAAGAAGATCACGGTGGACGTGCGCGGCGAGATCCTGCAACTGAAGGACACGATCAACACGATGGTGGACCAGTTGCGTTCGTTCGCGTCGGAAGTGACGCGGGTGGCGCGCGAGGTCGGCACCGAAGGCAAGCTCGGCGGCCAGGCGTACGTGCCCGGTGTGGGCGGCACCTGGAAGGACCTGACTGACAACGTGAACTTCATGGCATCGAACCTGACCGGGCAGGTGCGCAACATCGCGGAGGTGACGACGGCGGTGGCGCGCGGCGACTTGTCGAAGAAGATCACGGTGGATGTGAAGGGCGAGATCCTGGAGCTGAAGAACACCATCAACGTGATGGTGGACCAGTTGAGTTCGTTCGCCTCGGAAGTGACGCGGGTGGCGCGCGAAGTCGGCACCGAGGGCAAGCTCGGCGGACAGGCGAACGTATCCGGTGTGGCGGGTACCTGGAAGGATCTCACCGACTCCGTGAATTCGATGGCCGGCAATCTGACAGGGCAGGTGCGCAACATCGCCGACGTTACCACCGCTGTGGCGAACGGCGATCTGTCGAAAACCATTACCGCCGACGCCAAGGGCGAGATCCTGGAGTTGAAGAACACCATCAATACCATGGTGGACCAGTTGAGTTCGTTCGCCTCGGAAGTGACGCGGGTGGCGCGCGAGGTCGGCACCGAAGGCAAGCTCGGCGGGCAGGCACAGGTGAAGGGGGTGGGTGGCACCTGGAAGGATCTGACCGACAACGTGAACTTCATGGCATCGAACCTGACCGGGCAGGTGCGCAACATCGCGGAGGTGACGACGGCGGTGGCGCGCGGCGACTTGTCGAAGAAGATCACGGTGGATGTGAAGGGCGAGATCCTGGAGCTGAAGAACACCATCAACGTGATGGTGGATCAGTTGAGTTCGTTCGCATCGGAGGTGACGCGGGTGGCACGCGAGGTCGGCACCGAGGGCAAGCTCGGTGGACAGGCGAACGTGTCCGGTGTGGCGGGTACCTGGAAGGATCTCACCGACTCGGTGAACTCGATGGCGGGCAACCTCACTTCACAGGTGCGTAACATTGCGGAGGTGACGACGGCGGTCGCAAATGGCGACCTGTCGAAGAAGATCACGGTTGATGTGAAAGGCGAAATTTTCGAACTGAAGAACACCATCAACGTGATGGTGGACCAGTTGAACTCGTTCGCTTCCGAAGTGACGCGGGTGGCGCGCGAGGTTGGCACCGAGGGCAAGCTCGGCGGCCAGGCGAACGTGCCGGGCGTCGCCGGCACCTGGAAGGATCTCACCGATTCGGTGAATTCGATGGCGGGCAACCTCACTTCGCAGGTGCGCAACATTGCGGAGGTGACGACGGCGGTCGCAAACGGCGACCTGTCGAAGAAGATCACGGTCGATGTGAAAGGCGAAATTTTCGAACTGAAAAACACCATCAATGTGATGGTGGACCAGTTGAACTCGTTCGCATCGGAGGTGACGCGGGTGGCACGCGAGGTCGGTACCGAAGGCAAGCTCGGCGGCCAGGCGAACGTGCCTGGCGCCTCCGGCACCTGGAAGGACCTGACCGACAACGTGAACTTCATGGCGTCGAACCTGACCGGGCAGGTGCGCAACATTGCTGCTGTTACCACTGCAGTGGCGCGCGGCGACTTGTCGAAGAAGATCACGGTGGATGTGAAGGGCGAGATCCTGGAACTGAAGGACACCATCAACGTGATGGTGGACCAGTTGAGCTCGTTCGCCTCGGAAGTCACGCGCGTCGCGCGCGAGGTCGGCACCGAAGGCAAACTCGGTGGCCAGGCGAACGTGCCCGGCGTCGCCGGCACCTGGAAAGACCTGACCGACTCGGTGAACTCGATGGCCGGCAACCTCACTTCGCAGATGCGTAACATTGCCGACGTGACGACGGCGGTCGCGAACGGCGACCTGTCGAAGAAGATCACGGTCGACGTGCGCGGCGAGATCCTGCAACTGAAGGACACGATCAACACGATGGTGGACCAGTTGCGTTCGTTCGCGTCGGAAGTGACGCGGGTGGCGCGCGAAGTCGGCACCGAAGGCCGCCTTGGCGGACAGGCGAATGTGCCGGGTGCGTCCGGCACCTGGAAGGACCTGACCGACAACGTGAACTTCATGGCATCGAACCTGACCGGGCAGGTCCGCAACATTGCGGAGGTGACGACGGCGGTGGCGCGCGGTGACTTGTCGAAGAAGATCACGGTGGACGTGAAGGGCGAGATCCTGGAACTGAAGAACACCATCAACGTGATGGTGGACCAGTTGAGCTCGTTCGCTTCGGAGGTGACGCGGGTGGCGCGTGAGGTGGGTACCGAAGGCAAACTCGGCGGTCAGGCGCAGGTCGAGGGCGCGGCCGGCACCTGGAAGGACTTGACCGACAACGTGAACTTCATGGCGGCCAACCTGACCGCGCAGGTGCGCGGCATCGCCGGCGTCGTGAGCGCGGTGGCGAACGGCGACCTGAAGAAGAAGCTGACGGTGGCGGCGCGCGGCGAGATCGCGGCGCTGGCGAACACCATCAACGAGATGACCGACACGCTGGCGGTGTTCGCCGACCAGGCCACGACGGTGGCGCGCGAAGTCGGCGTCGAAGGCAAGCTGGGCGGCCAGGCTTCGGTGCCGGGGGCGGCGGGCACCTGGAAAGACCTGACCGAAAACCTGAACCGGATGGCGGCGACGTTGACCACGCAGGTACGGGCGATTGCGGAAGTGGCGACGGCGGTGACGCGCGGCGACCTGTCGCGTTCGATCCAGGTGGAGGCGCGCGGTGAAGTTGCGGACCTCAAGGACAACATCAACGAGATGATCCGCAACCTGAAGGAGACCACGCAAAAGAATGCGCAGCAGGATTGGCTGAAAACCAATCTCGCCCGCTTCACCCGCCTGCTGCAGGGGCAGCGCGACCTGACCGCAGTGACCACCCTGATCCTGTCGGAACTGGCGCCGCTGGTTTCGGCGCACCATGGCGTGTTTTACATGATGGATTCCCAGGACGACGATGCGCGCCTGCGCATGATTGCCAGTTACGGTTACCGTTCCAACCGCAAGCTGTCGACCTCGTTCCTGCCCGGCGAGGGCCTGGTCGGCCAGTGCGCACTGGAAAAGCAGCGCGTATGGCTGACCAACGTACCGCGCGATTACATCCAGGTATCGTCCGGGCTCGGCGCCGCGCCACCGAGCAACATCGTGGTGCTGCCCATCCTGTTCGAACAGCAGGTCAAGGCGGTGATCGAAATCGCATCGCTCGATCGCTTCACCGAGACGCATCTGTGGTTCCTCGACCAGTTGATGGAATCGATCGGTGTGGTGCTGAACACGATCGAGGCCAACAGCCGTACGGAAAGCCTGCTGACACAATCGCAGTCGCTGGCCCAGGAACTGCAGCAGACCAACCTGGAACTCGCGGAAAAGGCGCGCCTGCTGTCCGAGCAGAATATCGAGGTGGAACGCAAGAACCGCGAAGTCGAGCAGGCCAAGCTGGCGCTGGAGGAAAAGGCGACCCAGCTTGCGCTGTCGTCGAAGTACAAGTCGGAATTCCTCGCCAACATGTCGCACGAATTGCGCACGCCGCTCAACAGCCTGCTGATCCTCGCGCAGCAACTGAGCGACAACCCGGACGGCAACCTGTCGGAGCGGCAGGTCGAGTTTGCGCGCACCATCTACGGTTCGGGCAGCGACCTGCTGACGCTGATCAACGACATCCTCGACCTGTCGAAGATCGAATCCGGCACCGTCACGCTGGAACTCAGCGAATATCGTTTCCGGACTTTGAGCGGTTACGTCGAACGCACGTTCCGCCATATGGCGGAGGCGAAACGGCTCGACTTCTCGGTCAGGCTGGAGCAAGGCTTGCCGGCGTCGATGATGACCGACACCACGCGCTTGCAGCAGATCCTGAAGAACCTGCTGTCGAACGCGTTCAAGTTCACGGCCCAGGGCGAGGTTACGCTGAGCATCGGCATGGTGACGGAAGGCTGGACGTCCGATCATCCGAACCTCAATCAGGCCGACGCCGTGCTGGCATTCTCGGTACGTGATACCGGTATCGGCATTCCTTCCGACAAGCTGCAACTGATCTTCGAAGCATTTCAGCAAGCCGATGGCAGTACCGCCCGCAAGTACGGCGGCACCGGCCTCGGTCTGTCGATCAGCCGTGAGCTGGCACGCCTCCTGGGCGGCGAGATTCGCGTGGTGAGCACGGTCGGATCAGGCAGCGTCTTTACCCTTTACCTGCCGTACGACCGTTCCGGTTTCATGCACTATGAAGTGCCGCCATCCGAACCGCACTACATCGCTACCCACGCCAGTGCGCAAGGTACGTCGGCCCCGGAAGACATGAGTGGGCTCCTTGCCCGGTCGGACGATCTCGAACCCGCTGATTCGGACGACGCGCCGGAAGACGACCGGGCGACTGTTTCGCCGGGCGACGCGGCGATATTGATTGTCGAGGACGATGTGCGCTTTGCCAATGACCTGCTCGACTTCGCGCGCGAAAAGGATTTCAAGGGCATTGTGACCCACGATGGCGATTCGGCGCTCACGCTCGCCCGCGACTACCTGCCGGCGGCGATCCTGCTGGATATCGACCTGCCCGATACCGACGGCTTCATGGTGCTGGATCGCCTCAAGCGCGATCCGACCACGCGTCACATTCCGGTGCACGTGATGACCAACATGAAGGAACGCGAACGCGCATTGCGCCAAGGGGCAATTTCGTATCTGCACAAGCCGGTCGGACGCGATTGCCTGCGAGAAGAGTTGACGCGGATCCAGCAGTTTCTGAACCGCGGCGAGCGTAGCCTCCTGCTGGTCGAAGACGATCCGATGCAACGCGAAGCGATCGTCAACCTGATTGCCGCCGCGGATGTGCAGATCACCGCGGCGGGCACCGGTGGCGAGGCGCTGGACGCGCTGCAGTCGGGGCAGTTCGATTGCATGGTGCTGGACCTGACGCTGCCCGACTTCAGCGGTTTCGAACTCCTGAAGAAAATGGGAGACAACGCTGCGCTGCGCGACCTGCCGGTCGTCGTGTACACCGCGAAGGAGCTGAGCCGCAAGGAAGTGACTCAGCTCAAGCGTGTTGCCAAGACGATCGTTGTCAAGGACGCCCGATCCCCCGAACGTCTGCTGGACGAGACCGCGTTGTTCCTGCACCGGTCTCCCGCCGGCATGCCGGAACTGCAACGGCGCATGCTGGAAGATGTGCGCGAAGCGGACGCCGGGCTGGCCGGGCGCAAGGTCCTGATTGTCGACGACGATCTGCGCAACATCTTTGCCTTGAGTTCGGTGCTCGAGCGCCAGCAGATGAAAGTGCTGTTCGCCGAAAACGGCAAGGATGGCATCGAGGTGCTTCAGAAAGATCCGGGTATCGAGATCGTCCTGATGGACATCATGATGCCCGAGATGGATGGCTACGACACGATGCGCACGATACGGCGCATTCCCAGGTTCAAGTCGCTGCCGATCATCACGCTGACGGCGAAGGCGATGAAGGGCGATCGCGACAAATGCCTGGCGGCCGGCGCATCCGACTACATCGCCAAGCCGGTCGATGTGGCGCAGTTGTTGTCGCTGATGCGCGTGTGGCTGCGCCGCTGACCATGGCGCCGGCCGATGCGTGCCGGATTGTCGGAGCGGTCAGGCGGCAGCGCCTTCCGGCACATAGCCCAGCACCGCGGAAATCTGGGCGGCGATGCTGGTCAGGTCTTCCACCCATTCTTCCTGCAGGCGGTCGGCGGGTGCCGAGATCGACAGGCCGGCAATCAGCTTGCCGGAGTCGTCGTAAATGCCTGCCGCCATGCAGCGCACGCCGAGTTCCAGCTCCTCGTTGTCGCGTGCATAGCCACGTGCGCGCACCAGGCTCAGTTCGTGCTCCAGCTTCGCCAGGTCGGTGATGGAATTCTTGTTGTGACCGGCAAGACCGGTGCGGGTGGCGTAGGCGCGCACCAGCTTCGGATCGTCGGCCGACAGGAACAGCTTGCCGGTCGATGTCAGGTGCAACGGCGCACGTCCGCCGATGGCACGCACCACCTGCATCCCCGAGCGCTCGGAAAAAGAGCGGTCGATGTACACGATTTCATCGCCCTGGCGTACCGACAGGTTGATCGTCTGGTGTGTCTTCCGATGCAGCGCGCGCATGAAGTCCAGCGACGCTTCGCGTACATTCAGACGGCTCTTGACGATGTTGCCGAGTTCCAGCAGGCGCATGCCGAGACGGTACGATCCCGGATCGGCGCGATCGACGAAGCGCTTGACGACCAGGTCGTTCAGGATCCGGTGCGCTGTCGACGGATGCAGGCCGGTCACGGTCGACAGCTCTTTCAGGCTGACGGGATCGGGATACTGTGCGAGCGCGTCCAGAAGCGAGATCATGCGTTCGATCACCTGGATCGAAATTTGACTGTTCTCGGTAGGATGTTGGATTTTCATATTGTGGTTGGTGCGTTGCAATACGTGGTTTATACCACATTGTGAAAAAATGAAAAAGACGTGTAACAGGATTTCTCGAGCGGTTCTTGTATCCTGATGCTTTGCGGGCGGGGTCCGAGTGAAGACTGGTTGTCGACTGGCTGTCTGAATCGGTGTACGCTTCATGCGCCTGAAAATCGGCTGCCGGGCAATTATTTCGGTTGATTCGGGCGAAACCGCCCACGGACTCTTGAAGAATGACAATGAAGAATATGGACCCCCAGATCAGCGAATTCAAAAGCAAGAGCGGTGCAAAGAGGATTTACTCGGCTCTTTTGTATTCCATGCAAGGTTTTCGCGCCGCATGGCAAAACGAACACGCTTTTCGGCAGGAACTGTTCCTGGTGGTGCCGGCTTCCTTGCTGGCCTTGCTGTTGCCGTTGCCGCCCTTGCACAAGCTCGCACTGATCGGAGTTCTGGTGCTGGTACTGATCGTCGAGCTGATCAATTCGTCCATCGAAGCGGTAACCGACCGCATTTCACTTGAGCGGCATCCGCTGTCGAAGAACGCAAAGGATTTCGGCAGCGCGGCCGTTTTCCTGAGCTTGAGCCTGGCCGGAGCGACATGGCTGGTGATCCTGCTGCCCCTTGTCGCCAGTTGATCCCCCGGTGAGGGGCATACTCATCTTCCCGCGGGTTTTCGACCGAGGGAGCTAACCAAACGGAGCCATCATGCAGCAACGAGCCATCAGCAGCACATCGGAAGACCTGGGGAAACTGGTACTGCGCGTTACACTCGCAGTCCTGATGCTGTTCCACGGGATATCCAAGATATTCAACGGGATCGCTCCCATTACCGGAACCATCGCACAGGCGGGATTGCCGGCGTGGATCGGCTATCTTGTCTTTGTTGGCGAAGTGATCGCTCCCTTGTTGATGCTGTTCGGCATCTGGACCCGGATTGCCGGGGTGGTGGTGGCGACCAATATGATCGTCGCAGTCTCACTGGTGCACACCCACCAGATATTCACGCTGGCGAAAACCGGAGGCTGGGCGCTGGAACTGCAGGGACTCCTGCTTGCCGCCGCCGTTACGGTTGCGTTGATCGGCGCCGGCCGGTTCAGCGTGGGTGGTCGATCCGGTCGGTGGAACTGACAATACGCCGGCAGGAGGCGTTTGAACGCAATTCAATCTTCGCTCTATACTTCCGGAAAGAGCGAAGACATGAACCAGATCCGACTTGCCACCCCCGAGGATGCCGCGCCCGCTTGCGAGACGCTGCGCCGTTCCATCTTCGAATGCTGTACCGAAGACCATCGTAACGACCAAGCCATCCTTGCCGCATGGCTGGGGAACAAGACCCCGGAGACGGTCGAGGCATGGTTTCGCAATCCGGTGAATTTTTGCTTGGTTGCGTTGACGGATGGCCAGGTATGCGGCGTCGCCATCATGACGCGACAGGGAAAGATCGTTCTCTTTTACGTGGCGCCGGAAATGCGTTTCACGGGCACCGGCAAGGCGCTCCTGCAGGCATTGGAGGCTCAGGCGCGAACCTGGAAACTACGTACTCTGCAGGTCGCAAGTACCCTGAGCGCGAAAGCCTTCTACCTGCGCAACGGTTTTATCCTCGAACGCACGACCATGGCGGCTTTCGGGATAGAAGCGCTATCCCTCACCAAGCAACTCGACAGCAAGGGCTATCCCCGCAAGACGGGCTGTGGCTGCGGCGGATGAGGGACAAGGACAAACAAAGTTATAACGCGTTCATACAATGTAGCAACGCGCCCGCAAGGGGCGCGTCCGCGCATCATGGCATCAAAGGCTTGCTTGCCGCCAGCTTGTTCCTGATGTCGCGCAGCGTTCTTTCCATCGCCGATACCCGGTAGGCGGTTGCGGGATGCAATGCGGTATAGGCATTCGGCACGGTAGGCGGATAGGTCGTCGCCAGCCTCTGCCAGAACGGAATCACCTGATCGATGCCGTAGCCGGCGCGTGCCAGCAAGTACAGCGACAGCCGGTCCGCCATGGCATCGAGGTTCTGCGGCATCGGCTTGACGCCCGCCAGCCCGACCATCGTGCTCATGTCGGGACGCATGCGTGTCAGGTTGTCGATGATGCCGCCGATGGTAGCGCTCATGCGCTGTCGGCTCGCGTGCGCGAGCACGTTGTGCGCCATTTCCTTCGCCATGACATAGGCCAGTTCCTCGTCCGAGCGTACCCAGTTCATCATGCCGCGCGTGATCAGCACCCGATGGCCGTCGGCGTAGGCATTGACGTTGTCGGTGTTGCCGAGCTCGACCCCGAATGCGCAGGCATAGGTCAGCGGGACATCCAGCAACAGATCCCGGCCGTCGCGCAGCACATGGACCTTGACGCTGGTACGTCCGGTCACCAGCGGCGCGAGCATGATTGCGGCCTGACGCTCGGCATTTTCGCCTTCGGGTAGCGCCTGTCCTTCGACGGCAATCAGGATGTCTCCGCGCTGCACGCCGGCGCGTTCGGCGCCGCCGCCGGGCAGCACACCCGTTATCCGCAGACGCTCGTCCAGTCCAAGCGCTTTTTGCGCGGCAGCGGCATAGGCAGACGAAAACGAAAACTTGTTCTTCGCGGTGAAACCGATCAGGTTGCGCGCATTGCCTCGGCAAAGCTCCGCATTGTTGACCAGCAGCGGTGCGGCGACGCGGTACAGGCGGTCCTGCGAGGCTGTTTGTACTTGCAGCATCTGTTCTTCGTCCGTTACAGCCTCCGGAACCGGCGCCTGCGCCTGTGGCGAGGCGGGCTGCGGTTCGGTGCGCGCAGCGGGCGGCGGCGTAACGGTGGTTGCGCAGGCGGTAAAGAGCAAAGCGACCGGCAGCAGCAACAGGCGGCGCGGTGTCGCGAAAACGGGCATTCGCAGGGATGCGAGGAATTGGTGCATCAGGATCTCCGTCAGATTCAGTGTTTTCCGGTGCTGCCGAAACCGCCGGCGCCGCGTTCGCTGCTGTCGAACTCGTCGACCATATTGAAGCCGACCTGCAGCACCGGCACGATCACCAGTTGCGCGAGGCGTTCCATCGGATTGAGGATGAATTCGGTCTGGCCGCGATTCCAGGTGGAGACTATCAACTGGCCCTGGTAATCCGAGTCGATCAGGCCGACCAGGTTCCCCAGCACAATGCCGTGCTTGTGACCCATGCCGCTGCGCGGCAGGATCATCGCTGCGTAACCGGGATCGGCGATATGGATCGCCAGGCCGGTCGGCACCAGATGGGTTTCACCCGGGCTGATGGTGAGCGGCGCATCCAGGCAGGCACGCAAGTCGAGCCCGGCGCTGCCTTGCGTGGCGTAGGCCGGAAGCTGTTCTTTCATGCGGGGATCGAGAATTTTTACGTCGATTGTTTTCATGGATGGTCAGAATACGAAGATGCTCCGGTATGGCCGGAATGGCAAAAAACAAAGAGAAGGAGCGTGTTACAGACGGCTGGCGATCTCCGCGATCAATTGACGCGCCAATTCCTGCTTGGCTGCACGCGGCAACCGTTTGTGGCCGGTTTCGTCGAACAGCACCAGCTCGTTCTCATCCTTGCCGAAGGTTTCATGGCCGATGTTGCCGACCAGTAGCGGGACGCCTTTCCGCTTGCGTTTTTCCTCGCCGAAGCGCAGCAGGTTTTCCGACTCCGCGGCGAAGCCGACGCAGTAGGGCCTGGACGGTATGGCGGCAACGCCTGCGAGGATGTCCGGATTCTGCACGAACTGCAATTGCGGGACATCGTCTTCACCGTTCTTTTTCAACTTTTGTTCGCTCGCGTTCGCCACGCGCCAATCGGCAACGGCAGCAACCGCGATAAAGACATCATTGTTGGGCGCATGCATCATGACGACATCATGCATCTGCTGCGCCGTCTGCACGTTGATGCGGTGCACGCCGTAGGGCGTCTCCAGCGAAGTCGGGCCGGACACCAGGGTGACTTCAGCGCCGGTCTCGCGTGCGGCTCGGGCGATGGCGTAACCCATCTTGCCGGACGAAAGGTTGGTGATGCCGCGTACCGGATCGATCGGTTCGAAGGTGGGCCCGGCGGTCAATAGCACCCGCTTGCCGGCGAGCACCTTGCGCTGGAAAGAGGCGATTACTTCTTCCAGCAACTGCTCGGGTTCCAGCATGCGTCCCATGCCGGTTTCGCCGCAGGCCTGTTCGCCTGCGTCCGGACCGAGCAGGGCGATGCCGTCGGTCTTGATCTGGGCAACGTTGCGCTGGGTGGCGGCGTTCTGCCACATTTCGACGTTCATGGCCGGTGCAACCAGCAGCGGCAGCGTCATCGGCCGCGCGACGCACAGGGTCGACAGCAGGTCGTCGCAGGCGCCGTGTGCAAGCTTGAAGAGGAAATCGGCGGAGCAGGGCGCGATCACGATCGCGTCGGCATCGCGCGTGAGATCGATATGCGGCATGTTGTTGGCGATGCGGGCATCCCACTGATCGGTATAGACCGGATTGCCGGACAGCGCCTGCATTGTCACCGGCGTGATGAATTGCGTCGCCGCCCTGGTCATCACGACCTGCACCGATGCACCGGCTTTCGTCAGGCCGCGCGTGAATTCGGCGGCCTTGTAGCAGGCAATGCCCCCGGTAAGTCCGAGAACGATTCGTTTGCCGGCGAGTTCCATTCAGTTCCCCCTGAAATAGTGTCGCGCTAGTGTAGCAGTGATGACAACATTTTATCGACTGACCCGTCGCAGTTCATCGAGGATGAACAGGCCGGCGCCGCCGACGATCGCCATGTCGGCGACATTGAATGCCGGCCAGTGCGGCAGGCTCGAATTGGGAATGTAAAAGTCGAGAAAGTCGATCACATGGCCGTACAGCACGCGGTCGATCAGGTTGCCGATGGCGCCGCCGAGGATCAGCGCCAGCGCCCAGCAGAACATTCTTTGGCCGGCATGACGCTTGAGCAGGTAGAGGATGAAGACGACGGCGCCGACCGCGATCGCAGTAAAGACGTAGCGCTGCCAGCCCGATTCGCCGGCAAGGAAACTGAATGCCGCGCCCTTGTTGTACGTAAGCACGAGGTTGAAAAATGAGGTCACCGGGAGCGATTCGCCGAAGGAAAACATTCGGGAAATCGTGACTTTCGTGATCTGGTCGATCAGAACAACGATGGTGGCAATGCCCAGCCAGGGCGTCATGCTGTTGCTGCTGCTGGAAGAGGAGAAAGTTTTGCGGTTGGCCATGTCGACTCTGGGTAGGGCGTCACTCCCGCCGCGGCGGGAGTGACGAGGGGATTACGCGAATTTTCTTGCTTCGCCGTTGCCGAACAGGTTGCTGACGCAGCGGCCGCAGATGCCGGGATGCTCGGCATGCGAACCGACGTCGGCGCGGTAGTGCCAGCAGCGCTCGCATTTCTGATGGGACGATGGTGTGACGATGACCGCTTCCTGCGCGGCATCGGCGACTTGCGTGACTTTCGCCTGCGAGGTGATGAACACGAATTTCAAATCATCGCCCAGGCTGCTCAGCAACGCATACTTGTCGCCGCTGGCCTTGATCTCGATTTCGGCCTGCAGCGATGAACCGATACTGCCGGCAACCCGGACTTCCTCGAGCTGCTTGGTCACTTCGGCGCGCACTTCGCGCAAGGCCGCAAACTTGTCCAGCAGCGCGGCCGCGTCGGCCACCTCCGGCAACGCGTAGTAGGTCTGCGTGAAGATGGTTTCGCCGCTCTCCGCGTAGGCATCCTTGCCGGCGAACACGGCCCAGGCTTCTTCGGCGGTGAACGACAGCATCGGCGCCATTACGCGCAGCAGCGCCTGCGTGATGTGCCAGATCGCGGTTTGCGCGGAGCGGCGGGCCTGCGATGTCGCGCCGGCGGTGTACAGCCGGTCCTTCAGGATGTCGAGATAGAAGCCGCCCAGGTCTTCCGAGCAATACATCTGCAGCTTCGCGACCACCGGATGGAACTCGTATACCTCGTAATGCTGCAGGATTTCCGTCTGCAACTGCGCCATGCGTGCGATCGCGTAGCGGTCGATTTCGAAGAGTTCGGACAACGGCACCGCGTCCTTCGCCGGATCGAAATCCGAGGTGTTCGCGAGCAGGAAGCGCAGCGTGTTGCGGATGCGGCGGTAGGCTTCGACCACGCGCTTGAGGATTTCGTCGGAAATCGACAGTTCGCCAGAGTAATCGGTCGATGCCACCCACAGGCGCAGGATTTCGGCGCCGAGCGTGTCGGAGATCTTCTGAGGCGCCAGCGTGTTGCCAAGCGACTTGGACATCTTCTTGCCTTCGCCGTCGACCGTGAAACCGTGTGTCAGCAGCGCCTTGTAAGGCGGGCAGCGGTTGATCATCGACGAGGTCAGCAGTGACGAGTGGAACCAGCCGCGATGCTGATCCGAGCCCTCCAGGTACAGGTCGGCGGGGAAGTGCGATTGCTCGGCGTGCGAACCCCGTAGCACCGTCTGGTGTGTGGTGCCGGAATCGAACCAGACGTCGAGCGTGTCCTTGTTCTTCAGGTACATGTCGGCATCGGCGCCGAGCAGTTCCTGCGGATCAAGCGCCTGCCAGGCTTCGATGCCGTGCTGTTCGACGCGCTTGGCGATTTCTTCCAGCAGCTCCGGCGTACGCGGATGCAGCTCGCCGGTTTCCTTGTGCACGAAGAAGGCCATTGGCACGCCCCATTGCCGCTGGCGCGACAGCGTCCAGTCCGGGCGATTGGCGATCATGCCGTGCAGGCGGGCCTTGCCCCAGCTCGGGTAAAACGCGGTGGCGTCGATGCCGGCTAGCGCAATTTCGCGCAGGTTGGCGCCTCCTTCCTTCGGCATCACATCCATGCCGGCGAACCACTGCGAGGTCGCGCGGTACACGATCGGGGTCTTGTGGCGCCAGCAATGCATGTAGCTGTGGTCGAACATCACCAGCTTGAACAGCGCGCCGACTTCTTCCAGCTTGGCGCAGATCGGCTTGGACGCTTCCCAGATTGTCATGCCTGCAAAAAAGGGCAGCCAGGACGCGTATTTGCCGTCACCCATCACCGGGTTCAGGATTTCGTCGTCCTTCAGGCCGTGCGCCTTGCACGAGATGAAGTCTTCCACACCATAGGCCGGTGCGGAGTGAACGATGCCAGTACCGGTATCGAGCGTGACGTATTCCGCCACATAGACCGGCGAAAAACGGTTGTAAAAGGGATCGGTCGCATGCAACGGATGCATGAAACGGATGCCGCCGACATGGTAACCCTTGGTTCTCGCGGCATCGGCATCGCCGGTGGCGAATTTGCCGCCGGTCTGCAGGAATTCATGCGATTCCGGCTTGATACGATCGATAAAATCGGCGACGCGCTCGGCGGCGAGGAAAATGTTTTTCGCCACCCCGTCTTTGACGAGGCGGACGATCACGTATTCCGCTTCCGGGTGCACGTTCAGCGCCTGGTTGGACGGAATGGTCCAGGGGGTGGTGGTCCAGATCACGGCGTAGACGGCGTCGACCGGCAGCACGTCGAGACCGAATGCCTTCGCCAGCTTGCCGCGGTCATCCTCGGAGATCGGGAAGCCGACGTCGATCGCCGGATCGCGCTTGTCCTGGTATTCGACTTCAGCTTCCGCCAATGCGGAGCCGCAATCGAAGCACCAGTTGACCGGTTTCAGCCCCCGGTAGACGAAGCCCTTTTCCAGAATGGTACCGAGCGCACGGATTTCATCCGCTTCGTTGCGGAATTCCATGGTCTTGTACGGATTGTCCCACTCGCCGAGCACGCCCAGGCGGATGAAATCCTTCTTCTGGCGCTCGATCTGTTCGCCCGCATAGGCACGGGCCTTGGCCAGTACCTCGGCGGTCGGCAGGTTCTTGCCGAACTGTTTCTCGATCTGTATCTCGATTGGCATGCCGTGGCAGTCCCAGCCCGGCACGTAGGGCGCGTCGAAGCCGGCCATGTTGCGCGCCTTGACGATCATGTCCTTCAGGATCTTGTTGACCGCGTGGCCAAGATGGATATCGCCGTTCGCATACGGCGGACCGTCATGCAGGATGAACTTGGGACGGCCCTTCGATGCCTGGCGGATGCGCTGGTAGATCTTCTTGTCCTGCCATTCCTTCACCCATTTCGGTTCGCGCTTGGCGAGGTCGCCGCGCATCGGAAAGGCGGTTTCGGTCAGGTTGACGGGATACTTGTTTTTTTGCTCGGACATGTTGGTTTCAATCGTAAAAATTCGGTGGATCAAACAGGATGGCTTACAGGTTTGATCGTCAAATTCGGTCGGTCGCGGACACCGCTTTCGCTCCGCCTTCCTGGAAGAACGCGCGCGCCTGTTGCGCGTCGCGTTCGATCGCGGCGGTCAGCGTGGGCAGGTCGACGTACTTTTCCTCGTCGCGCAGTTTCTTCAGGAATTCCACGCGCACCACCTTGCCGTAGCATTGCTCCGCATAGTCGAACAGGTAAGTCTCCAGCAGCACGCGCCCGCTGTCCTCGACGGTGGGCCGCACGCCCAGGCTGGCGACACCGGGCAGCGGATGGCCGGCGAGGCCGTGCACCTGCACCACGAAGATGCCGGACAACGCCGGACGCTTGTGCGCGATGCGCAGGTTCAGGGTCGGGAAGCCCAGGGTGCGTCCGAGTTTCTTGCCGTGTGTGACATGGCCGGAGATCGCATACGGATGTCCGAGCAACTGGGCGGCAAGCGGGAAATCTCCTTTTGCCAGCGCTGTGCGTACCGCAGACGAGGAAATGCGTTCGCCATTATTGGTCACCGTAGGCATCGCCTCGACGTGAAAGCCGTATTTCTTGCCGGCTTCGATCAGCATCGCGACGTTGCCCGCGCGCTTGGCGCCGTAGCAAAAATCCTCGCCGACCATCAGCCATTTCACGTGCAAGCCTTGCACCAGCACCTTTTCGATGAAATCCTGGGGCGACATCGACGCGAAATGCGCGTTGAAATGTTCGACGATCACGCGATCGACGCCGGCGTTCGATAGCGACTGCAGCTTGTCGCGCAGGTTGGCGATGCGGGTTGGCGCTTTCGACAGGTCGCCGGCGAGGCGCGCAAAGAACTCGCGCGGGTGCGGCTCGAAGGTCATCACCGCGGCTTCGACGCCGAGCCGGGTTGCGGCTTCGCGCACGCTTGCCAGCAGCGCCTGGTGGCCGCGATGCACGCCGTCGAAGTTGCCGATCGTCAGAGCGCAGGGCGCACGTGACGCGGCATTGGGAAGTCCGCGAAATACCTTCATTGAGGAAGCCAGGGGGAACTGTCGCAAAAACCTACGATTATAAATGCATTCGGCCCGTTTTCCTTGCTGCAAAGGCCGGGTTCACGTATGGAGCGGATCTTGCCGGTAATACAGCGCAAGCATCCGGTAGACCTCCGGATAGTCTTCTGCCAGCGGCTGGGGTGAAATAAAGAAGGCTTCCGATGCCACCGCAAAAAACTCGGCCGGATGCCTGGATGCATACGGATCCAGTGGCAGTTCGCCGAACAGATCGTCGTACAGCGCTGCATGAACGGGGTTGTCCGGGTCGAAATCGGCGGGCAGACGCGCGTCAAGCCGATCGACGCGGCGCAGGAAGTCGTTCCAGGCTGCGGCAAAAACACCTTGCCACGCGTTCCGGTCGATTTCCCGGTGAAAAGCGGCAAGAAATGGCGGGCAACCGTTCGCGGTACCGTCGGCCATATCGATCTTGTGGGCGAACTCGTGAATGACAACGTTGTATCCGGGCGCTCCGGTATCCTGCGCATCTTCCCATGACAGCACGACCGCGCCGCCGGCGTCGATCGCTTCGCCCGACACCGGTTCGCGCCATTCGTGGACGACTCCGGCGTCGTCCATTTCGCTTTGCGGGATCAGGAAAGCGGATGGATAGACGATGACCCCCGCCATGTCGTCGTACAGGTCGAGCGTGAGATTGAGGACCGGCAGGCATGCCTGGGCAGCGACCAGCACGGCGGTTTCATCGCTCAGTACGAGGCCGGCCGCGCCGGTGAATGTCTTTCTGGCAAGCAGGTCCTCGCACCGGGATTTCAGACGCGCGAGATCGGGCGGCGACAGGCGATGGAGGAAGTGCAGCCGGCCGGCGCAATCCCGCCAGAGCGAATCGGGAATCTGCGGCCGGCGACGCGTGAAAAGCTGACGGAGCCAATGCATGTCCGGCATTGTCGCGGAATTTGTCGATGCGCGACAACCGCCGGAACACCGGGATCATCCCCCGCCGGCCAAGGTTTCAGCGATAACCGCCCATGAAATGGTCGAGCAGGGCGCTCATGTTGCCGAGTCCTCCCTGCGGTATGTGTCCCGCCGGCGTCAGCTTGTCCACCAGTTCCGGCAGCATTTCGCTCAGCCGGTCGGCGGTTTCGTCTTCGGTGATCCCGGTTTCCTCGGAAATCTGTTGCAGATGGCCGTCGCCCAGCACCTGGCGTATTTGAGTACCGGTGACTGGCACGTTTTGCCCTGATCCGATCCAGGAGCTGATGACATTGCCGAGTCCCGCTTCCTGGAAACGCTCAACCAGACCGTGCAGGCCGCCCGTCTGGCCGTTATTGGCGATCAGCGCCAGTGCTGCCTGCAGCAGCTTGGTCCGTGAATTCATCAACGGCAGATGGTTGTCGCCGAGCATGTCGAATGCCCTGTCGAACAGTCCCATGGTGTATCTCCTGTGCGCTTCGATAAAGCGTCACCATAGAAGAAACGCGGGACGTACGGGAGGGAATCAGCGGGAAGTTTGATGTGGGTTCATTGCGCGCCGGATTTCAGAGTTCACCCCAGACGGCATTCAACGCCGCCAGCGCCGCCAGGCCGGCGGTTTCGGTACGCAACACGCGTTGTCCCATCGATAACGGCAGCACGTCGTTGGCGGTCGCCGCATCTTCCTCCTGCTCGGTAAATCCGCCTTCCGGGCCGACCAGCAGCGCCACTGCCTGCGGCGGATGATGGCGCGCCCAGTCGGACAGCGATTGTCCTGCGCGCGGCGTCAGGATAATGCGCCGGTGCAGGTTCTGCTGCGCGATCCACTGCTGGAAATCGCATACCCCGGCCAGATGCGCAAGGCGGTTGCGGCCGCTTTGCTCGGATGCGGAAGCGATGATGCCTTGCCAATGCTCGGCCTTTTTCGCTGCCCGTTCGGCGTTCAGCTTTACCACACAGCGCTGTGCGGAGATCGGTTGGATGGCCGCGGCGCCGAGTTCGACCGCCTTCTCGATGATCCAATCCATCTTCGACGCTTCCGGCAGCGCCTGCGCCAACGTCACCGCATACGATAGTTCCGCCTCGCGCGGCGAAAATGTCTTGACGACAACATCTGCACGCTTCTTGTCAATGTCGCTCAGGGTTGCGGTGTATTCGCCGCCTTCGCCGTTGAACAGGACAATAGCGTCGCCGATGGCCAGGCGCAGCACGCGCACATGATGCGCAATAGCATCGGGCAGGCTGATGCTGGCGCCGATCGCGAGCGGTTGAGGGCAGTGGAAACGGGGCATATCGATGTGCTACCTGTAGATGGCGAATGTTTTACGAAAGGCAATAATCCGGACTTCCATCCTTGCCAGAAGACAATAGCGACGCGCGCAAGATCGCAGGTCGGCATGGCGTCCGGCTTGGCAAAAGGGAATCCCCGATTTTAAATCCCCATGCATCTGTCTGGTAAAATATCGGGCTTTGCACCTCCGGCTGTTTCGAGCCCGGAACCCGCTCCAAGACCCGCCACATTCCTTGATCTGACATGACTTCCTCTCTCCCGACCGACAAGATGGCCAACGCGATTCGCGCATTGGCGATGGACGCAGTACAAAAAGCGAATTCCGGCCACCCCGGCATGCCGATGGGCATGGCGGAAATCGCCGTCGCGCTGTGGGCAAAGCATTACCGCCACAACCCGGCCAATCCGCAATGGCTCAACCGCGACCGCTTCATCCTGTCCAACGGGCATGGTTCGATGCTGCACTATGCGTTGCTGCATCTGTCCGGCTATGACCTGCCGATGGAAGAACTCAAGAATTTCCGGCAATTGCATTCGAAGACCGCCGGCCACCCGGAAGTGCATGTGACGCCGGGGGTGGAAACTACTACCGGTCCGCTCGGCCAGGGGCTGAGCAACGCAGTCGGCATGGCGCTGGCGGAGAAGCTGCTCGCCGCCGAATTCAACAAGCCGGGTTTCGACGTTGTCGATCACTACACCTACGCTTTCGTCGGCGACGGTTGCCTGATGGAAGGTTTGTCGCATGAAGCTTGTTCGCTGGCCGGCGCTCTGCGGCTGAACAAGCTGATCGTAATGTACGACGACAACGGCATCTCGATCGACGGCAAGGTCGAAGGCTGGTTCATCGACGACACGCCGAAGCGTTTCGAGGCTTATCACTGGAACGTGATCCGCGACGTCGACGGCCACAATGTCGCTGCCGTCGAGGCGGCGATTGCGGCGGCCAAAAAGTCCGACAAACCGACCTTGATCTGCTGCAAGACGGTGATCGGCAAAGGCGCGCCTAATATGCAGGGTACCGACAAGGTGCACGGCGCCGCGCTGGGCGACAAGGAAATCGCCGCGACGCGCGAAGCCATCAACTGGCCGTATGCGCCTTTCGAGATTCCGGCTGATGTCTATGCGGCATGGGATGCGAAGGCACGCGGTCAAAGCGCGCAAGAGGAGTGGGACGCATTGTTCAACGCATACAGCGAACGCTATCCGCAAGAGGCTGGCGAACTGCTGCGCCGCGTGAAGGGCGAACTGCCGGCCAAGCTGAATGACGTGATCGACGCCTATGTCGCTTCCTGTATCGAGAAGAAGGAAAACATCGCGACCCGCAAGGCGAGCCAGAACGCCATTCAGGCACTGGCGCCATCGTTGCCGGAGTTCCTCGGCGGCTCGGCCGACCTGACTGCATCCAACCTGACCAACTGGAAGGAATGCATTCCGGTACGTGCGGAACAGGCGGGCAACCACATCAACTACGGCGTGCGCGAATTCGGCATGAGCGCAATCATGAACGGCATCGCCCTGCATGGCGGCTTCATTCCGTTCGGCGCGACCTTCCTGACTTTCTCGGACTACAGCCGCAATGCCTTGCGCATGGCGGCATTGATGAAGATCCGTTCGATCTTCGTATTCACGCATGATTCGATCGGCCTCGGCGAAGACGGCCCGACCCACCAGTCGGTCGAGCATGTGTCGAGCCTGCGTCTGATCCCGAATCTGGAGAACTGGCGTCCTTGCGACACCGTCGAATCGGCGATCGCATGGAAGCATGCAGTTGCGCGCCGTCACGGCCCGACGTCGCTGATCTTTTCGCGCCAGAACCTGCCTTTCATGGAGCGTACGCCGGAACAGGTGGTCGCCATCAACCGCGGCGGCTACGTGCTGCGTGACGCCGCCGACGCCAAGGCGGTGCTGATTGCCACCGGCTCTGAAGTCGAGCTGGCGGTCAAGGCGGCCGACGAGTTGGCAAAGCTGGGCACGCCGGTGCGCGTGGTGTCGATGCCGTGCACCGACCTGTTCGATCGCCAGGATGCGGCCTACAAGGCGAGCGTGCTGCCGAAGGGCTTGCCGCGCGTCGCCATCGAAGCCGGTGTCACGGACTTCTGGTACAAGTACGTCGGCCTCGAAGGCGGCGTGGTGGGTATCGACACCTTCGGCGAATCGGCGCCGGCGGGTGTGCTGTTCAAGCACTTCGGCTTCACGACGGAAAACGTCGTCGCCAAGGTGCAAGCGGTTATCGGCTAACTATCGCTTAACAATCGGCTAGAAATCGGCTACACATCGGATTATTCACGTTCAGGAGAAAACCATGACAATTCGCGTCGCAATCAACGGCTATGGCCGCATCGGCCGCAACATCCT